>NZ_CP115160.1:3592500-4204290 GCF_027594545.1 Algoriphagus sp. TR-M9
CATGACCTGGAGGCGCTACCTCTACTTGCCAGCCTGATACTTTAGTCCCATCCACGGTAGACCTAATGAATACCCCTGAGTTTCCGTTTGCTTCCTGCTTGAATTCCAAAGTGATCTCAAAATCCTTGTAGTGCTCGTCTGTTCCTAAATAGCCATATCCTTTATCTGGACCACTCTCTGAAATCAACAAGCCATCCTCAACGTACCACTTTTCGGTCCCATAAATAGTCCAACCTGAAAGATCTTTTCCATTAAAGAGCTTTACTTTTTTCTGCGCATGGGCAAAATTCACAGATGCCAACAAGAGCACCATTACTAATACGTTTTTCATGTGTTTATAATTTGTCTTTTAAAGGCCATATGGAATCTCGCCTGGGAGATAATCATCCCTCTGTGTGTCGCTTCCGACATGCTCGATTTCATGTGTTTATAATTTGTCATTCAAATTTAATACCTGTCTGCTGGTCTCAGAATGTCCCGATTTTACAGCTTTCTTATCTTTATATTCTTAAACCAAGTTTCAGCTCCGTGGTCCTGAAGAGAAATGAGGCCAGACTTGGCAATAGCATAATCCGGATACTCCTCCCACTTGCCAGAATTCCTGGCAGCGGTCCACGCTTCAGAATAAGGAACAAATTCAACGGTTTTCTTACCATTAAGGTAATAACTCGAGCCTTCCTCTGAGAAAACAATCCTTGAAGTGTTCCATTCCCCAGCAGGTTTTACTGCTCCTTCATAGTCTGGCTCTGTCATCGCATAATCTGCACCAATTGACTGCCACTTTTCCAATGGATCTGGAAATCCCAGTTGGTCAATCATCTGGTATTCCGGTCCTGTTTCGTAAGGAGCGTCATATTTTGGATCTTCTACCACATGATAGAGCACCCCACTGTTACCACCAGGGGCAATCTTCCATGTCCATTCCATCTCAAACTCCTCAAATTCCATAGGCCCAAAAACAATATCTCCGCCGATATCTCCTCCTTTGCCTAGGGCTTTCAATGCTCCATCCTCCACAGTCCAGCCATCCGATGGGAAGCTATCCCCGTTAAATGCTCTCCAGCCATCAGTATTGGTGCCGTCAAATAGCAGCATCCAACCTTCATTCTTTTCTTCTTCTGTAAGGGTGTTTTCTGCTACCAGGACTTCCTCTACCACTGTTTCTGTCACCGAGTCCTCAGCAGGTTTAGGTCCACAGGACCAAGCTAGGGCAAATAAAGCTACCCAGGCATATCTTGCATTTTTCATAGTATTGTTAGTTTCATCTGTTTATAATATATTTTTAAAAGGTCAGATAACCGGTCCCGTCCGCGGTGGCAGATCGGGAGAATCTCGCATGGTTTGTAATCATCCCAGCGTGTGACGTTTTCCGTCATGCTTGATTCCAAATTATTTGAATTCAAAAGTTAATTGATTTTTTTAAGAAAGTAGCTTAGCTAAATAAATTTTTTCACAAGTCCAGAAATCCTCTTATCCGCAATCCAGTTTTAAATTTTGGAAATACGTGTTGGCTCTCAGCAGCCTGCTACCATACCAAGAGAAGATTTCTCCATCCACAAGTCTGATTCTAGCTCTGGGCAAAAGTGAATGAAAATAATCCATATGAATATCCTTAAATGGAAATGGCTCCGAACTGAGCAACAGGTATTCAGGATTCAACTCAGCCATCTCCTTTTCTGACAACTGCGGGTAGCGTGAAGTGCTGATCAAATTCTCAAATCCAGCAAAGCCCAACATTTCATTTATAAAGGTATCCCTTCCAGCTACCATGATAGGATCCTTCCAAATCAAATAGATAGCCGTTCCTTTTCTAGGTAAAGGCTTCGTAAAGTCTATTCTCAACTGCCCCGCAATCTTTTCCGCTTTGGTTTCTGCACCAAGCATTTGCCCAAAACACGCTATCATCTCCAAGCTATCTTGCAAATTATAGATATCACTCATCCAAACCGGATACTTTCCCATCAACTCTTCCATCCCAGCTTGCTCATTTTCCTCCTTGTTGCCAATAATCAGATCAGGTTTTAAAGAATCAATCACATCCATACGGTAATTCTTCGTTCCGCCTACAATAGTTTTTGCTTTGCGAAGACCTTCGGGATGCACACAGAATTTCGTCACTCCGACTATCCTTTCCTCCAAACCTAGATCAACCAATAGCTCAGTCTGCGACGGAACGAGAGAAATAATCCGCTGGGGAGGAGTAGGAAGTGAAACGCTACGCTTGAGCTGGTCGGTGAAGTGCATTTTTAGTCAACTGTCGACGATCGACGGACCACAGCTGTAGGCTGTGGACCGCGGACTGTGGACTTATTTTATATACCTGAAGTCAAAAGTCGGACCAAAATCCACCAAGAACTCATACATCAAATTGATCACTTGCTCGATGTCATCTTTGCTGGCAGTCTCGACTGTAGTATGCATGTATTTTAATGGAAGTGAAATCAATGCTGATGGCACGCCCTCATTTGAATAGGCAAAAGCATCTGTATCCGTTCCAGTTCCTCTGGATGCAGTTGCTCTCTGAAATGGAATGTCGTTCTTTTTCGCTGTCGCAATTATCAAATCAAGTAACTTCTTATGAACTGAAGCACCGACTGGCAATACGGGACCTTTGCCCGCAGTAAAATCCCCACTGGTCACCTTATTATATAAAGGTGCTGTAGTATCATGACAAACATCTGTGATAATAGCCGCATTAGGCTTGATGTTAGCAGCGATCATCTGCGCTCCACGAAGGCCAATTTCCTCTTGCACGGCATTTACTATATAGAGTCCAAAAGGAAGTTTCTTCTTATTCTCTTTGATTTTCCTAGCAACCTGGGCTATCATGTAACCCCCGATTCTATTATCCAGTGCTCTTCCCGAATAAAACTTGCCATTCAACTCGGTCAATTCATCCTTGAATGTGATCACACATCCCACGTGAATTCCCATTTCTTCTACTTCTTCTTTGGATCTGGCTCCCACGTCGATAAAGATATTGTCCAAAGTAGGCGCATCTTCTTTTCCGTCCTTTCTTACATGAATTGCCGGCCAGCCAAAAACTCCTGGTAGAACACCCTTATCTGTATGAATATTTACCCGCATGGATGGAGCGATCATATGATCCGAACCACCATTGCGACGCACATAGATATAGCCATCTTCTTTGATGTAATTCACAAACCAGCTGATCTCATCCGCATGCGCTTCAATCACGACCTTATATTCTGCCTTCGGATTAATGACCGCTACAGCCGTTCCATAGTTGTCGGTGAAATAATCATCTGCAAAAGGTTTGATGTAATCCAGCCAAATCTGCTGACCAGATGCTTCGAAGCCGGTTGGCGAAGCGTTGTTGAGGTAGTTATATAGGAATTGTTTTTCTGTTGGTTCTTTTGTCATTTCATATTTGTTATTACAGACCATAGTTTTTAGTCCATAGCCCATAGAAGGTTTAATTTGAGAACAATTTATTTTTTAAAGATTGAATCATTTTTACAGTTCTTCGGATTGTGTATAGGTTGACTGAAATACCTCTTCTAAAATATACCCCCTCCTCCTTGCGATAAATAGAGCCGAGACAACTTCAACGATAGAACGGATTGAGTAATTTAAAAACCTTTTGTATTCCAGATTGGATTGGCTAGTGCTTCCTTCAGCAATATTCAATGCTACAGAGTCTGCAGCTCTTCTCATTTGCGAAATTAAATTAAACCGCTCCTCATTAGGGAAATCTTTGGTGATAACAAATATCACCTCGTTAAGATCCATTGCTTTTTGCCAAACTATTAATTTTTCAAACTTGAAAGCCATAACTCCTATTTAGGGTAAAACTATGGGCTATTGTCTAGTAGCTATTAACTCACAAGGGTATATTCCCGTGCTTCTTCCTCGGAATCTTATCCACTTTGTTTTCTAGCATTTTGAAAGCTTTGATGAGTTTGAGGCGAGTTTCAGATGGCATAATGACTTCATCAATAAAGCCTCTGTGTGCAGCACGATATGGATTGGCAAACTTAGCCGTGTATTCATCCACTTTTTCCTGAAGCTTAGCCTCTGGATCTTCAGCTTCCGCAATCTCTTTTTTGAAAATAATCTCGGAAGCTCCTTTTGCTCCCATCACAGCGATTTCTGCTGTTGGCCAGGCAAAGTTTAGATCAGCTCCGATATGCTTGGAATTCATTACATCATAGGCTCCTCCGTAGGCTTTCCGCGTGATCACAGTAATTCTTGGAACTGTTGCCTCCGAAAATGCATAGAGCACTTTGGCTCCATTGACGATAATTCCATTCCACTCTTGATCTGTTCCTGGCAAGAAGCCCGGAACATCAACTAATACTAAAATTGGAACATTAAAGCTATCGCAGGTCCGCACGAAACGGGCAGCTTTCACCGAAGCATCATTATCCAAAACACCTGCCATGGACTGCGGTTGATTTCCTACCACTCCTATGCTTCTACCAGCTATTCTCGCAAAACCAACCACGATATTGTCTGCGAAATCTTCATGCACCTCCAAAAAAGAATCCTCATCCACAATCCCTTTCACAACATCACGTATATCATACGGTTGATTGGGGTTTTCGGGAATCAAGCTATCCAACTCCTTTCGGCTTTCATCTTCCAATAGCTCATAAGGATAAACCGGAGCAATTTCCTCACAATTCTGAGGCATATAACCCAGGATTTTTTTGATATGCTGTATGCATTCCAGTTCATTTGCGCAAGCGAAATGAGTCACACCACTTTTCGTACTATGCGCAGATGCACCTCCAAGTTCCTCAGCCGTGACATTTTCCTGTGTCACAGTTTTTACCACATTGGGTCCAGTGACAAACATGTAAGAGGTGTTTTCCACCATTAATATAAAGTCAGTGATAGCCGGTGAATAAACTGCACCTCCAGCACAAGGGCCCATGATCGCAGAAATTTGCGGTACGACTCCTGAGGCAAGGGTATTTCTGTAAAAAATATCGGCGTAACCACCGAGCGAATTAACTCCTTCTTGTATTCTCGCTCCGCCAGAATCATTCAACCCGACTACTGGAGCGCCATTTTTCATGGCCATATCCATGATTTTGCAAATTTTCTCGGCATGAGTTTCAGAAAGCGAACCTCCAAAAACAGTAAAGTCCTGTGAAAAGACATAGACTAACCTGCCATTCACCTCTCCATATCCAGTGACCACACCATCTCCCAGGTAATGCTCTTTATCCAGACCAAAGTCCTTTGCACGGTGCATCACGAATTTGTCAATTTCCTGAAAAGTCCCCTCATCCATCAGCAATTCTACCCGCTCGCGGGCCGTTAGCTTGCCTTTTTTATGCTGGGCTTCTATTCGCTTTTCTCCTCCACCCAGGAGTGCCTCTGCATTCTTCCTTTGCAGGGTTTTTATTTTATCGGCTATAATCGGGTCATTGGGTTTATCCTGTTCGCTCATGAAATCGTTTTTAGAGTATTCCAAATATAGCAGGCTTTTGCTGCTATGGAAAAATCTTCCCGGATGAATGAACAATCAGGGTATTAGCCTACCAAAACAAAGGGCCGGTTTAGTAAATAAAACCAAAGGGCACATTTCATTCGTACCTGATTTCATGCACCTTGTAAAATTCAATCAATTAAAGCCCCTTCAAAAAGCGCTCATTTCGAATAACTTTCTATATTCGCCCATCCAAAAAATCGGCAAGCTATGAGTACCCGGAAAACGGCGGTAATTGACATGGGCACCAATACATTTCATTTGCTATTGGTAGAACTTGACGGAACAAGCTTCAAAACTATTTACAAGGAAAAAATCCCTGTGAAGCTGGGAAAAGGCGGCATTAACCAAAACACACTTGCCAAGGATGCTTTGAAAAGAGCCTATCATACCCTTAGACATTTCAAAAACCTGATCGATGCTGAGCACATAGATCAGGTTTTTGCTTTTGCGACCAGTGCTGTTCGCAATGCTGCCAATGGTGCAGAGTTTGTCCATACTGTAAAGGACAGCATAGGTATTGCTATTCAGGTGCTTTCTGGCACTGAGGAAGCCCAGATGATCTATGAAGGAATTCGACTTTCCGGATCATTGAATGGACAGACTGAGTTGATGATGGATATAGGAGGCGGTTCGGTAGAATTTATCATTGGTAATAGCCAGCAATCACTTTGGAAGCAAAGTTTTGAAATTGGGGGGCAGCGTCTCCTGGAATTGTTTCATCACCATGACCCCATTCTGCCTGAAGAAATAGATAAACTGGAGGGCTATCTTGAAGAAAAGCTACAACCACTTATCGAGGCAATAGCACGGTTCAGACCAACAGGACTAGTCGGAGCATCAGGTACTTTTGACACTTTGACGGATATTTATTTTGAGTCCATGCTGCAGTGCAAACTGACGGGACACCATGTATTTGAGCTTCCTGTTGAAGAATTTGAAGAGATTCACCGTGAGCTCGTCACCAAAAATAAAGAAGAGCGACTGGTAATACCTGGCATGATCCCTATGCGCGTGGACATGATCGTAGTGGCCTCAAGTCTGATTGAATTTATCCTGAGGTATATGAAAGTGGACTATATCACCTGCTCGCATTATGCGCTGAAAGAGGGAGCTATTGCCACGCTTTTGAATCAGGAGCAAACTGCCTGAGTTCCTTTCCAAAAAATTTCCTTTCTTATCTTTGGCCAAAACCTATCGGCTGTACTAACCGCATTGTTATGAATTATTCTTATAAACAACTTCACACGTTTACTCTAAGCATGCTTTCGAAAATCGGCTGTCCGGCAGATCAGGCGAAAACAGCAGCCGATGTTTTGCTATCGGCAGATCTGAGAGGAGTGGATAGTCATGGTGTGGCGAGGCTTTCTGGCTACGTGCGCTTGTGGGAGAAAGGGAGAATTAATGCTACGCCAAATGTCCGGGTAGTCCACGAAACCCCATCCACAGCTGTAGTCGATGGAGATGGCGGCTTAGGTTTGGTCGTAGCTCCTTACGCGATGAAAGTGGCCATAGAAAAAGCAAAGATTGCTGGTACAGGTTGGGTTTCTGTCAAAAACTCGAATCACTACGGCATTGCAGGCTATCATGCTATGCAGGCTTTGGATCATGATATGATCGGTATTTCACTGACCAATGCCAGTCCGCTAGTCGCCCCTACTTTTTCGCAGGAAAGGCTTTTGGGTACAAATCCAATTTCGGTGGCTATTCCAGCAAAGGAACAGCCTGCATTCGTCGCTGATATGGCGACCACAACCGCTGCAAATGGGAAACTGGAAATCCTTCAAAGAAAAGGGATGGATACGCCAACAGGCTGGGTGCAGGACAAAGAAGGGAATCCAACCACTTCGGCTAATGGAGTAAAAGATGGTGGAGCTTTACTTCCGCTGGGTGGAGACCGAGAGCATGGTTCTCACAAAGGTTATGCCTTGGGTTCAATTGTAGACATTTTCTCAGCTGTGCTTTCCGGCGCCAACTATGGACCATGGGTTCCACCCTTTGTTGCTTTCTTAGAGCCAGATCCAAATCCGGTGGGAGAAGGAATTGGTCACTTCTTTGGAGCAATGCGCGTAGATGCTTTCCGTCCAGCAGATGAATTCAAAGCCCATATGGATAACTGGATCACCCGATTCCGTGCTGCAAAACCAACTCCCGGAAATGAAAAGGTATTGATCCCAGGTGACCCTGAGCGGGAATTGGAAGCTACCAGAATGAAAGATGGAATACCATTGCTGGATCCAGTAGTGAAGGACTTGACTGCATTGGGAGAGCGATTTGGGGTGAAGTTTTAGGAATGTGGGATGTAGAGTGTCGGGTGACCGATGCATGTCTCCCACCCCGATTGATCTGTTTTTTAGACCAGCAAATTGCTGATGTAGGGTGTCGGGTGACCGATGCATGTCACCCACTCTTATGAGCGAATTAGAGATGGAGTAAAAAAGAGAATGGAGATAGGGAGTGATATACATACGATCTTTTAAAATATCTTTTTTTAACTTTATCACATGCCCCTATCCACTCTTACTCTACACCCCTCATACGAATCCAATCCAAAACTCGCCAAAGCCGCTCATAACCTCAGTACGCTACTGGCGGCTATCGCGAAAAAAAACATTCCAGAGTCAGTTGAAATAAAGATCAATGTGATTATAGCAGGGGTGAATAATTTCCCCGGACAGCCCCCCCAACTGCTCAAGCAACTCAAATCAGCCCAATCGGCTATCCTCAAACTTTTGGAAAGTGAACTGGGACTAGTTGCCAAAAACCACTACCAACTCCAATGGCTTGCTATCGGGATGGCAACATTTGGGATTCCCTTAGGAGTGGTTTTCGGAGCTTCACTGGGAAATATGGCCTTTTTAGGTATTGGCTTACCCATCGGCATGGCTATAGGTATTGCCATTGGCACAAACAAGGATAAGCAAGCAGAAGAAGAAGGAAAACAGCTCGATTGGACTGCCAAATAAGCTAATTTACCCTTCATACTTTACCTGTATTCCCCAAACTCCCTAGTCTTATCCACCCTTTACCCCACCACTCCTAATTTGACTTGTCAAAATCCCGGCTTTTTGTAAATTCAAAAACCTAAAATCTCAACCCAAAACCTATGAATCCCTTAAATCGAAGAGAATTTTTGAAAGGAAGTACCGCTATGATGTCGCTGGCAAGTTTTGGCTTGCTCGGCATGGAATTCAAAGACCGTGAAGGACCTCTTCAGGTTGCTTTGATAGGTTCAGGCTGGTACGGCAAATCTGATCTTTTTCGATTGATACAAGTTGCAGATGTGGAAGTAGTGGCGCTTTGTGATGTTGATTCCAAACAATTAGCAGAGGCCGGCAGATTAGTTTCCACCCGACAGAAGTCAGGCAAGTTGCCGGCACTTTACGAAAACTACAAAGAACTTTTGGCCAAAGAAAAGCCAGAGTATGTGCTAATAGGTTCACCAGACCACTGGCATGCTTTGATGGCTATTGATGCTTTGGAAAGTGGCGCACATGTCTATCTGCAAAAGCCAATTTCCGTGGATGTGATAGAAGGTGAAGCAATTTTGGCTGCAGCCAGAAAATACGACCGAAAGGTACAGATAGGAACACAACGGAGAAGTACACCTCATTTGGTTCAGGCCAAGCAGGAAATTATCGACTCGGGTAAACTTGGCAAAATCTCCCATGCGGAGGTTTGCTGCTATTATCACATGCGCAATAGCAGTCACCCGGATGTAATGTCTGTTCCTGAAAACCTGAATTACGAACTCTGGGCCGGACCTGCCCCTAAGCTTCCATATCGTGGAATTTTGCACAGAGGTTGGAGAGCATTTATGGAATATGGCAATGGAATCGTAGGTGATATGTGTGTACACATGCTGGATTCAGTGCGCTGGATGCTAGACTTGAGCTGGCCACTTCAGGTGACTTCCACGGGAGGAATCTATGTGGACAAAGCTTCAATTGCGAACATTTCGGACACCCAAACTGCCATTTTTGAATTTGATGAAATCAATGTGGTTTGGCAACATAGAAGTTGGGGAAATCCAGTGGACAAAGATTACCCTTGGGCTTTCAAGATTTACGGGGAGAACGGCATGTTGGCAGGAAGTCCTATGCGAGCGGATTTTTATCCGGAAGGCCGAAACAACGGGGAACAGATCCACTATCCGGTGGTTTTAGAAAAAGAGCAATACCCAGAAGATGTCACCGAAAAAGACATAGAAATCCATGCTGCTCCAGCCACCCGAGAGCAATTGAAAGACTGGCTTCAGGCAATAGAAAATGACACTTTGCCTGTGGCAGATGTTTTAGAAGGGCATATTTCTACTGCATCCTGTATTCTGGCAAATATGTCCATGGACCTGGGAGGTAGACCTCTGAAGTATGACCCGAAAACAAGGACTGTCATAGGGGACGAGGAAGCCACTGCCCTATTGAGGAGGCCGTACCGTGAAGGTTATATACATCCTGAGCCAGACCAAATTTGAGATTTCAAATTTCAATTTCCTAACCACTTCGTTTCCACTTATCCAAATCTTGTTGCTAAGGGATTGTGTTTTTGTAACTTATGCTTTACAATAAACCTCAACCCCTTACACAATGAATGCTCTTAACCGTAGAGATTTTCTCAAAGGCTCTTCAGCTTTAGCCACACTTGCCAGTTTTGGATTATTAGGAATGGACTTCAAAGATCGTGAAGGACCACTCCAGGTCGCTTTGATCGGCGCTGGATGGTATGGAAAGTCAGATCTTTTCCGACTCATCCAAGTGGCTGATGTGGAAGTGGTGGGACTATGCGACCCAGATCAAAATATGCTGAAAGCCGCCGGTGACATGGTGGCAACTAGACAAAAATCCGGAAAAGTGCCCGCGCTTTATCAAGATTATAAAGAGCTCCTAGAAAAAGAAAAACCAGAATTTGTTTTAATCGGATCCCCAGATCATTGGCACGCCTTGCAATGCATAGATGCCCTGAAAGCAGGCGCTCATGTATATGTACAAAAGCCAATCTCCGTAGATGTCATAGAAGGCGAAGCGATGGTGGCAGCTGCGAGAAAATACAATAAAGTAGTTCAGGTAGGTACGCAAAGAAAAAGCACTCCGCATCTAATCGATGCCAAAGAGCAGATTATAGACAGCGGCAAACTAGGCAAAATTTCCCATGTGGAAGTTTGCTGCTACTATCACATGCGTGCTAACGGAAATCCTCCAGTCGAACCCATACCGGATTTTTTCAATTATGACCTATGGACTGGACCAGCCCCACTCCGGCCTTATGATGGATTGCCACACCGCCGCTGGTGGAGAACATTTATGGAATATGGAAATGGCATTACAGGGGATATGTGTGTCCACATGCTGGATACCGTTCGGTGGATGTTGAAATTAGGCTGGCCTACAGGGATCAGTTCTACCGGTGGGATTTTTGTTCAAAAAGACGGCAAATCCAATATTTCTGACACGCAATCTGCAATCTTCGAATACCCGGAACTGAACGTAGTTTGGCAGCACCGAACCTGGGGTAATCCTGATGATCCAGAGTACCCTTGGGCATTTAAGATATTTGGAGAGAAGGGAATGCTGGCAGGCAGCACCATGCAAGCGGACTATACACCTTTGGATAAAGATGAAAAACCAATCCACTTTGAATGTCTTTTTGAGCGTGAGAACTATCCGGAAGATCTGACTGAACCGGATATCGAGCTGAATGCTGCACCAGCCACACGTCTCCACATGCAGGATTGGCTAAAGGCAATCGATAATAACACCCTGCCTGTTGCTGATATTGAAGAAGGGCATATTTCCACGGCTTCTTGTATTTTGGCAAATATTTCCATGGATTTGGGTGGAAGAAGGTTGGAATACGACCCTAAATCCATGACCGTAATCGGAGACAAAGAGGCTACGAAACTCCTCCGGAGGCCTTACAGAAAAGGATACACACATCCGGAACCTAAAAGCGTTTAAAGACATCTTATAAACCGAGTCTCGAATTTTGGGACTCGGTTTTAATTTATTGATAAACCCAATATCTTGGCTTCTCTTCTCTATTTGAAATGCCATGATTGAGATTACACCTGCAACCCAAGACGACCTGAAATATGTCCAAAGCATCGCCAATCAAACCTGGCCAGATACTTTTGGGGAAATTTTAAGTCCTGAGCAAATCGATTATATGCTAAAATGGATGTATAGCCTGGATACTCTGGAGAAACAACAAAACAAGGGACACCTGTTTTATTTGGCTGAGGAAAATGGTCAAAAAATGGGATTCACCGGAATTGAGATCAATCAAGGGCCTGGCAAAACCAAGATCCATAAAATCTACATTCTTCCAAGCGCCCAGGGAAAAGGAGTAGGAAAGAAATTGATTCAGAAGATCAAAGAAGTTGCGCTGGCAAAAGATCAGAAAAGTCTACTTTTGAATGTCAATAAATACAACGAGGGTGCGATCGCCTTTTACGAGTATTTGGGATTTAAGAAAATAAAAGAAGAAGTCATCGACATTGGCAATGGCTATGTGATGGATGATTTTGTGTTTGAGTTGAAGCTTTAAAATAATTAACCTTTGAGGTTGCAAAGACCTCGAAGGTTTAAACTCAAGCCCTATTTCATCCAACTAATCAGAATCCAAAGACATTGATTGGGTTTCACATATGGCCTTTTGTATCTAAAGAGCAGAAAAATAATATAGTCCGAATGTAAGACCTTAGGGTAATTATTTTTAAAACCTTCGAGGAGATTTCTCGGTCGTTCCTCGAAAATGACACCTCAAAGGTTATTCAGAAAGGTCTCCCAAAGCACCAATCCATTTGCAGGGGCAGGAGGTAATTTTTCAAATGATCCAGGAGATTCAAATCGATTGGCAATCTCAGTCAATTCCATCTCTCCTTTTCCTATTTGCCAAATGGCATACATCATCATGCGAACCTGGTGATGCAAAAAACCCGTCCCAGTGATTTCGAAGTAAAAAATCTCATCGGGAAAAAACTGCCCCAGCAATTCATTTGAGCTTGCGATCCTTGCTGAAATTACTTTTCGGAGATAGTCTGTCTTGTTTTCGGAAGGTCTACAGAAACCTTTGAAATTATGCTCTCCAATAAATAATTCACAAGCTTCCTTCATTTTTTCCCAGTTCAAATCTCCTGCAACATTGAGAAGGAAAGCCGAAGCAAAAGGATGAAAATCATTGGAATTCGAGAAATAGAAACGGTAAGTTTTCTGCCGTACTGACTGGATCAAATTGAAGTCTATGGGAACCTCTTGCACTGAATTAAGCTGAATATCCTGAGGCAAATGCACATTGAGCTCGAGCAAAAGCGAATCCATCTCAACCTTTTCACGAAGGAAAATCTGAACAAATCCACCTACGCAAGAAACCCCAGAATCAGTCCGACTTGCACCAATTAAGGAAAAATCCTCATGCCCCAATACATGCCGTAGCACGCGCTCCAATCTTCGCTGAACTGTGGGCTGATTGGGCTGAGGTGCCCAACCTTTATATCGGGCACCAAAATAGGAAATGGAAAAAAGGAAGGAAAATGGGCGAGATTGCAATTTGATTTGAAGTTTGAAATTTGAAATTAAGTCCAATTTCCCTTAATTCTTTCACGTAGTCAATAATTGAAATCAATTCGCTACGACTGGCTGTGTCCAGGCAACTTCTTTATCACCGATCTGATAGGGGTTCTCCTTAGGTTTGGAGGAAATGATTTTGGCGCGAACGTACATATCATCTACCTCAAGCGTATAATCTCCAGTCACACCTTTAATGTCTTTCAAAAGAACTCCACTTTCAGAAGGATTAGATTTTTTTGTTCCAAAGAACTGGATGGTATAGGCCACCCCATTTTCCGGTTGAACAGCAACGGATAAAGTCTCACCATCGAAATTGATCTCATTCATGGTAACGCCAGTTGTGGAATAAAAATCACCCTTTTCCATTGCCTCGATTAAAGAAGCAGGGGCCAAACTTTCAGATAAAACCATCACCCAACCCCGACCGGGGTTACTGCTATTTTGATCAAAAACATGGTAATTGTGCGCATCATCAACAGCCAAGCCATAAAGCAATGGTTTCCCTGCTTGTAAATATGCTGCCTGCACTTTGTCCCAAAGCACCTCCATACTGGGTCTTAGAGAATCTCCGTAATTATTTACCTGGGGATGACCGTTATAAACTTCAAAAAATCGCTCTCCTTCCAATTGGATGATATCTTCCGGCGTAATGGCCCAGATAAAATTCGGGTGATTGAGGTGCAAAAACATAGGAATTCCTGTAGAATCCCGCTGGGCTTTCACCCTGTCTAAGCCATTTTGCAAGATTTCCGGAATTGAATTCCCTCCTTCCGCCGGAATCAATTGCTGAATATTCGTGACATTCATATGAAGCGGTTTGCTCTCAAAACTCTCTGTCAACTCCTGAGATTGAATGATCAAAAACTCACCTTCTTCCTCAAACATCGGAGCATACTCTGCCAAGGTTTTCAACTTTACCTCCACTCTTCCGGCTGAATCTTCCCGATAAACGACTTGATCACCATATTTATCCAAGTACTTCTCAAAGCCCATTTCATGTGAAGGAGATCTCGGAATCAACTTCCACTTTTCGCCTTGCGCCAGCGTGTTATGATCAGATAAAACCACAAAATCATACTCATGCGACTTATACCAATCCATGATCATCTCCGGGTAATCATCCCCGTCCGACCAATAGGAATGCGTGTGGAGATTGCCTTTGTACCATTGTTTGGAAGGTTTCTCAACTTTCTCTCCAGGTTTACAGGAAACAAAAATTAAAGCAGAAAGCACACAAAGCAGAGGGAGATTTTTCATGGCACATGATATTTAGGTGTTCATCAAATATAACAAGCTCTTGCAAATGAAAGGTTAGCTCTAGATTATCATAAACATTGGGCACAAAAAAACCACCCCAGTCCTGAGGTGGTTTTCATTTTTTCTGCTGACTGATTTAAGCCAAAATCTTCGCAGCAAGCCAGTCACCCACTTCAGAAGTTTTGTAGGACGGCCCTCCATCAGCGATATCTTCGGTTGCGTATCCCTCTGAAAGCGACAGGTTCACTACATCAGAAATCGCCTGGGCTTCTTCTTTCAGGTCAAACGCATACTCGAACATCATTGCTGCAGAAAGCACTGTAGCTAAAGGATTGGCAATGTCTTTTCCAGCAGCTTGTGGATAAGAACCGTGAATTGGCTCAAACAATTTGATGGAAGTACCCAAGGAAGCAGATGGCATCAAGCCCATAGAACCTGAAATTACAGAAGCCTCATCTGTCAAGATATCTCCGAACAAGTTTTCAGTAATCAAGACATCGTAGGCTTTTGGCCACTGAATCAAACGCATGGCTACCGCATCTACAAATTCATATTCTACTTTCACATCTGGATATTCCGGGGCCAATTCCTGAACGGTTTCTCTCCAAAGTCTGGAAGTCGCCATCACATTGGCTTTGTCTACGCAAGTCAGGAGTTTTCTTCTTTTTTGCGCAGCTTCGAAACCCATTCTAGCAAGACGGGTAATCTCTTCCTTGCTGTACATGTTAGTATCAAAAGCCTTGGTTCCTTGCTCGTTTCTACCTCTTGGTTCGCCAAAATAAACTCCGCCGGTAAGCTCTCTGAAGAAGACAAAGTCAACGCCTTCGACACGCTCCAGTTTCAAGGGAGATTTATGTACCAAAGAAGGAAAAGTAAACGTAGGCCTTACATTGGCAAACAAGCCCAATTTCTGGCGCATCAACAATAAACCTTGCTCAGGACGTACCTTTGCTTTAGGATCATTGTCATATTTAGGATCTCCGATAGCTCCAAAAAGTACCGCATCTGAGGCCGCAGCTACTTCGTGGGTTGAATCTGGATAAGGTTCTCCTGTGGCATCAATAGCCGCAGCGCCTACTACTCCTTCTGTAAAGTTGATTTGGTGTCCGAATTTTTGTCCTACGGCTTTCACCACCTTTACTGCCTGATCAATAACTTCTGGTCCTATGCCATCACCCGGCAATAGTGCGATATTCATTTCCATAAAATTTGGATTCTTCTTTCGTTGGGGTTTGATTAAAAGATTCGACGATGTTCAGCATTTTCTCTGTGGCCATCATCGCAGCCACTGTTTGATCGGGGTCTAGCCCCTTTGTTTTAAATATCTTCCCATAATCCCAGGTCACTACAGTTTCCACAAAGGCATCAGTTTTTCCTCCCGGGGGAATAGAAACATGATAATCTATCAACTTTGGAAGCTGTCTTTTTCTGGTTTTATAGATTTTCTTGACTGCCTTCATAAAGGAATCGTACTGTCCATCACCTGTAGCGGTGGCATCATAGGATTTCCCATAAATATTCAGTCGCAACTGTACTGACGGCTTTAGGCCCTGGGAATGGGTCATGTGATACCCTTCAATGTGAATGTCTTTGGAAATAGAATTATTCTGCAATACATCGGAAATGATGTACGGCAGATCTTCCGTAGTCACTCGCTCTTTTTTATCACCGAGTTCGATGATACGCTGAGTTACTTTGGTCAGCTCATCCTTTTCCAAAGAAATCCCTAATTCTTCCAGATTCTTTAGGATATTGGCTTTACCAGAAGTTTTACCTAGTGCATATTTTCGTTGGCGACCAAATCGCTCTGGCAGCAAGTCATTGAAGTATAGGTTCTTCTTATTATCACCATCAGCATGAATCCCTGCGGTCTGGGTGAAGACATTTTCGCCCACCACTGGTTTATTAGCTGGAATGTGCTGACCAGAAAACTGCTCTACAAGCTTACTCACCCTGTAGATCTTCTGCTCCTGCACGTTAATCTGCAGATCGGTAAAGTCTTTGATCACTGCGATCACAGATTCCAGTGGTGCGTTTCCGGCTCTTTCTCCCAGGCCATTGACTGTAGTATGGATCCCGGAGGCGCCATACATGATCGCTTCCATGACGTTAGCCACCGATAGATCGTAATCATTATGGGCGTGAAAATCGAAATGAGCTTCTGGGAACTTACCAGAAATCTGAAGGAAAAACTTTTTAGTCTCCTCCGGAGAAAGCAATCCCAGCGTGTCTGGAAGCATGATTCGCTTAATTGGTAACGTAGTCAAAAAGGCGATCAACTCTAGGGTATATTCCAGAGAATTGCGCATACCGTTTGACCAGTCTTCCAGGTATACATTTACATCAATTCCTTTTTCCTGGGCATAAGAAATACTCCTCTGAATATCCGAAAAGTGCTCCTCCTTGGTCTTTTTGAGTTGATGGGTTAGGTGATTGAGCGAGCCCTTAGTCAATAGATTCATGACTTTTGCCCCGGCTTTGGTCAGCCAATCCACTGAAGCGGGAGTGTCTACAAATCCCAAGACCTCCACTCTATCCAGATAGCCTTTTTCTGCAGCCCATTGGGTGATTTTCTGTACTCCCTCTAGCTCTCCTTCAGACACTCTCGCTGAAGCCACTTCGATACGATCTACCTTCAACTCATCCAGTAATAGTTTGGCTATTTGGAGTTTTTCTGAAGGTAAAAAGGATACGCTGGAGGTCTGTTCTCCATCCCTCAGCGTAGTATCCATTATTTCAATGCGCTTCCCTGCGGTCATTTTCACTTATTTATTCGCTGCAAATGCATCTATTTCGTCCGACATGTTCAACAGATAGTCGATGTCATCGAAGCCATTTTGCATGTTTGCTTTTTTGTATTCATTGATGTCAAAAGATTCAGATTCTCCAGTGGAATCCAGTGTGATCTTTTGGTTAGGAATATCAACTGTAATGGTGGCATCAGGATTGGAAGTGATAGTATCCAGCAATTTATCCGCAAATTCCGGAGTAACCGTTACCGGTAGCACACCGATGTTGAGGCAGTTATTCTTGAAAATATCTGCAAAGAAACTGGAAACCACACAACGGAATCCGTAATCGTAGATCGCCCAAACCGCATGTTCTCTACTGGAACCAGAGCCAAAATTCCTTCCAGCCACCAAGATTTTACCACTGTAAGTTGGGTCATTGAGTACAAAATCCTTTTTAGGATTACCTTCTACATCATACCTCCAGTCACGGAAAAGATTATCTCCAAACCCTTCACGCTCTGTAGCCTTCAGGAAACGAGCGGGTATGATTTGGTCTGTATCCACATTGTCTGTCGGTAAAGGAACCGCAGTGCTTGTGAGAACAGTAAATTTATCGTAAGCCATTTTATTTTAATTGAAAGATTGGAAAATTGGAAAATTGAAAGATTTGATCGGTGCATAAAACTTACTTACCGATTCAATCTCTTACTTCAAATTTCTGACTTCGTATTTTTAATTTTGAAACACTTCTCTAGGGTCACAAATTTCGCCTGCAATGGCTACTGCTGCTACTGTCAAAGGAGAAGCGAGCATAGTTCTTGCCCCAGGCCCCTGACGACCTTCAAAGTTTCGGTTGGAAGTGGAAACCGCATATTTTCCGGAAGGAATCTTATCATCGTTCATCGCAAGACATGCTGAGCAGCCTGGCTGTCGAAGCTCAAATCCTGCTTCTTCTAGAATCTTGACCAAGCCTTCCTCATGTGCCATTTTTTCTACTTCACGAGAACCCGGCACAATCCAAGCTGTGATATTGTCCGCTTTTTTATGGCCTTTTACAAATGAGGCTACGGAGCGGATATCTTCGATTCTACCATTGGTACAAGACCCCACGAAAACGAAGTCAACCTTCTTTCCCTTAATCGCTTCTCCTGGTTCAAAGCCCATGTAAGCCAAAGACTTTAGGTATGAAGCTTTGTTGCTTCCTTCCATGCCGGCAGTAGTTGGAATATTTCCTTTTACCTTGATCCCCATACCTGGATTGGTACCGTAAGTAATCATAGGCTCGATATCCGCTGCATCGAAGTGATACTCCTTATCAAAAACAGCACCTTCGTCAGTTTTCAGTGTCTTCCAATATGCTACGGCTTGGTCCCACTCCTCTCCTGCTGGTGCGTACTGTTTGCCCTTTAAGTATTCAAAAGTAGTCTCATCCGGAGCGATCAAACCACCACGTGCTCCCATCTCAATGGACATGTTACACACGGTCATTCTGGCTTCCATGGAAAGGCTTTGGATTGCAGATCCAGCATATTCTACAAAGTAGCCAGTCGCTCCTGCTGCTGAAATTTGGGATATTACGTATAGGATCAAATCCTTTGAAGTCACTCCTGGCCCTGCTACTCCATCAATGGTGATTCGCATTTTCTTTGGCTTGGACTGCATGATACATTGCGTAGCCAAAACCATTTCCACCTCAGAAGTACCGATTCCAAATGCAATGGCTCCAAAAGCTCCGTGTGTGGACGTATGGCTATCGCCACACACTATAGTCATGCCAGGCTGGGTGATGCCAAGCTCTGGACCGATCACGTGGACAATCCCGTGGTGAGCCGATCCCAAATCATGAAGCTCTATGCCATACTTGGCACAGTTTTCACGAAGTCGTTCTACCTGCATTCTGGAGAGCTTATCCTTGATCGTTTTGTCCTGGTCTACGGTAGGCACATTGTGATCAGGAGTAGCCACAGTTCTGCTTGGGTTTTTTACACCTATGCCACGCTTTTCCAAGTTAAGAAAGGCGACTGGGGAAGTAACTTCATGGATAAAATGCTTATCAATGAAGAAAACATCTGGGCCTGAAGGAACAGATTTTACCACATGGGAATCCCAGATTTTATCGAATAATGTTGTCTTTTCCATAATTATGCGGTCGCGTATTCTTTGACCGGTATTTTGTTAAGTGCATCCACAAAAGCCTGTGCTGATGCCAATACTATATCTGTATGAGAAGCAAACCCATAATAAGGTTTGTCTCCTTTGATCAATCTCATGTGTACTTTGGCCACATCGTCACTGCCATGGGTGATGGCCTGAATCAGGAACTCCTCCAGTTCAACAGTGGGCTTGACGCTCTTTTCTATAGCTTTCAAAACAGCATCTACAGGCCCATTGCCATGCGCGGTGGTGGTATGGGATTCGTTTCCGATTTTCAAAGAAACAGTAGCGTTGATGGTATCACTTGAGGAGTAGTTTACTTTTTCCAATTCGATGAAATTGGATTCCTCGATGAATTTCCCAACTAAGCCGAGCAGGTCTTTTCGACCTATATCTCTCTTTTTATCTGCAAGAATCAAAAACTCCTCATATACTTCACGCAAAGCTTCTCCTTCCAATTCTACACCTAGAGCATCTAAGTGATGTTTCAGCGCGGCTCTTCCTGATCTAGCAGTCAGCACGATGGTAGATTCCGCAACTCCTACATCCTTAGGATCGATGATTTCATAGTTTTCTCTATGCTTGAGCACCCCATCCTGGTGGATTCCAGATGAATGCGCGAAGGCATTTCTGCCGACTATTGCCTTGTTTGGCTGCACAGGCATATTCATCAATTTGGACACCAATCTGCTGGTATTATAAATTCTAGGCGTGACGATATCGGAGTGCACCTCAATAGATTTGTGGCATTTGATTGCCATCACTACTTCCTCCATGGAGGTGTTTCCAGCACGTTCGCCAATACCATTGATCGTGACTTCCACCTGCCTAGCTCCATGCTGCACACCTGCTACGGTATTGGCGGTAGCCATACCTAGATCATTATGACAGTGGGTGGCTATGATAGCCTTATCGATGTTAGGCACGTTGTTTTTCAAAGAAGCAATGATTCCGCCATACTGCTCAGGGAGGCAATATCCTGTAGTATCAGGAATATTTACCACCGTAGCTCCGGCTTTGATTACTTCCTCTATGATTCTATTCAGAAAATCTGGCTCTGAGCGTCCGGCATCTTCTGCATAAAACTCAACATCGTCCACAAATCGTCTAGCAAACTTCACTGCGGCCACACCACGAGCAATGATTTCCTCGGGTGTGGACCTCAGTTTGTATTGAATATGATAAGGAGAGACTCCAATTCCTGTATGAATCCGTCCTTTTTTGGCGAATTTGAGGGATTGAGCTGCTACTTCGATGTCTTTCTCCACTGCTCTGGAGAGGGCGCAAATAATCGGGTTAGACACTGCTTTGGAAATTTCCACAACGGAATTGAAATCACCCGGGCTGGAAATCGGAAATCCAGCTTCAATGATATCTACTCCCAGTTCTTCTAAAGCCTTCGCCACCACAATTTTCTCCTGGGTATTAAGTTGGCACCCTGGCACTTGCTCCCCGTCTCTCAGGGTCGTGTCAAATATCCATAGCTTCTCACTCATAATTCTTTGGGTTTTGTATTAGTTATTTTCTGGTCTCAACTGACGGACGACAGCACCTGCCTGCCACATTTCAGAATCTCTCAATTCTTTCAATTCAGCTTCCAGTTTCACTCGATAGTCTTCTTTAGAGTTTGAGTCAATTGACTTTTGGGCCTCTTGACCGGTTTTTACAGAGTTGTAAAGATCTTCAAACACAGGCTTGGTAGCATCTCTGAAAGGCTTCCACCAATCCAAAGCACCTCTTTGGGCAGTAGTAGAACAGTTAGCATACATCCAGTCCATCCCGTTTTCGGCTACTAGTGGCATCAATGACTGTGTCAATTCTTCCACTGTTTCATTGAAAGCTTCTGAAGGCGTGTGACCATTAGATCTCAACACTTCATACTGCGCTGCAAAAATACCTTGAATAGCTCCCATCAAAGTTCCTCTTTCTCCAGTCAAATCTGAAGTCACCTCACGGTAGAAATCTGTTTCGAATAGGTAACCAGATCCAACTCCAATTCCAAGAGCAACAACACGATCTTTAGCTTTGCCAGTTCCATCTTGGTAGATTGCATAAGAAGAGTTCAATCCTCTACCTTCTACAAACATTCTTCGCAAGGAAGTACCGGATCCTTTTGGTGCTACCAAGATCACATCTACATCTGCCGGAGGAATAATCCCGGTTTTTTCCTTATAAGTCACGCCGAAGCCATGAGAGAAATAAAGTGCTTTGCCTGGAGTCAGGTGTTTTTTAACTGTGGGCCAAAGGGCGATCTGACCAGCATCTGAAAGCAAAAACTGTAGGATAGTACCTTTTTCACATGCCTCTTCCAATTCGAAAAGTGTCTCACCTGGAACCCAACCGTCTGCTACAGCTTTATCCCATGTTTTGGAATTTTTACGCTGACCTACGATCACGTTGAAACCGTTGTCTTTCAGGTTAAGTGCCTGACCAGGCCCTTGTACTCCGTAACCCAAAACTGCGATTACTTCATCTTTGAGTACTTCTCTTGCTTTTTCCAAAGGGAATTCCTCTCTGGTCACTACGTTCTCTTCTACTGATCCGAATTTTAATTTCATCTGTTTTTTTGTTTGATTTTAGATGGTCAGATGGAATCTCGCATGGTTGACAATTACACTTTCGTGTGATGCTCTAGTCATGCTCGATTTCATGAGTTTTAATTATTAATTACTAGTGTTTAATAGGTTCCTAATGGATCCTGTATGGTTTATTTTATTTGACAAAACTATCAATGGTCATCATTCTTTTGGCTACTGCCACTCTACCTGAGCGTGCAAATTCCAACAGACCATAATCTTTGAGAATTTCCAGCAATTCCTGCGTTTGTTCCTTGTGCCCGGTGAGCTCTAGGACTACAAAGTCCGGCTCCGCCGCAATGATTTTTGCATTGTGCTGCCGGATGATTTTCTCCAAGCCTCCATGTAGATTGGCTACAGGGATTTTGTACAATGCTATCTCCTGATAGACCACGCTTTCGTCTTCGTGATAAAAGGCCTTGATCACATCAATGATTTTTTCGATCTGATTGACCAGCTGGATGACTGTATCTTCATGGGCAGTTACCTCGATAGTGATCCTGTGGATTCCATCCAGTCTACTTTCAGAGGCAGTGAGCGCATCGATATTGATCCCCCTACGGGTAAAAATAATAGTGATGCGATTTAAGATACCGATGAAATTTTCGGTAATAACGAAAATAGTATATCGTTTCATCTGTTTAAAATTTGATTTTTAAAGGTCAGATGGAATCTCGCATGGTTGATAATCATCCCTATGTGTGTCGTTTTCGACATGCTCGATTTCATGTGGTTTAATTAGCTAAGTCTTACCTCTTCCACGGAGCATCCAGTGGCTATCATCGGGAATACATTGTCTTCTTTTTCGACCACTACTTCCAAGAAGTATGGCCCATCGTGAATCAGCATATCTTCGATTGCTTCCTGCAAGTCCCCTCTTTCGGTGACTTTCTGTGCCTGAATTCCATAAGCTTCCGCAATTTTAATGAAATCAGGATTGTCCAGCTCTGTAGAAGAATAGCGTTTTTCGAAAAACATCTGCTGCCACTGTCTTACCATACCCAGGAAATTATTATTCAGCAAAACCACCTTTACAGGAGCTTTGGTCTGCATGATAGTCCCTAGTTCTTGGATGGTCATCTGTATACCCCCATCACCTACTACGCAAACTACCTGTCTAGAGAAGTCATACATCTGTGCCCCCAGTGCTGCTGGCAGGGCAAAGCCCATAGTCCCCAGTCCCCCGGAAGTCACTTGCGTACGTGACTGCTTGTAATTGAAATACCTCCAGGCAATCATCTGATGCTGTCCCACATCTGTCACCAAGATAGCATCGTCTGCCTTATATTGATTGATCTGATGAATGACCTCACCCATGGTCAACCCAGCCTTGGTAGGCTTCAGGTCCGGTTGTATGACTGTGGCATTTTCTTCGTCCTTCAATTCTTGAAACTTATTCATCCATTCTGGATGTGACTTTTCAGAAACTGCATCAGTCAGTAATCCAAGGCTTTCTTTACAATTGCCCAGAACGGCCACCTCGCATTTCACATTCTTGTTGATCTCTGCCGGGTCAAGTTCCAGATGGATTACCTTGGCTTGTTTGGCATATCTCTTCAAGTCTCCTGTCACACGATCATCAAACCTCATCCCCACTGCGATCAACACATCGCACTGATTGGTCAATAAATTTGGCGCATAATTTCCATGCATCCCAAGTTTTCCTACATAATTTGGATGATCCTCAGACAATGCTCCAGATCCCAACAAGGTAGATGCTGCCGGAATACCGGTCTTTTCGATAAATGCTTTAAACTCCGCCTCTGCTTTGCCTAAAACCACTCCCTGCCCAAAGAGGACATATGGTCTTTTAGCCATATTGATCAAGAAAGCAGCCTCTTGAATGGCTGACTTATCTATGGGCAGATTGACTTGATAGGATCTAAAGCCCAGGCAGTGTTCATATGAAAAGTCGCCAAAATCCTGCTGTGCATCCTTGGTGATATCAATCAATACCGGACCAGGTCTTCCCGATCGAGCGATATAAAATCCCTTTGCGATGGCTGGAGCTATATCCTCAATCCTCCTGACCTGAATATTCCACTTGGTACCAGGCATGGAGATCCCTACTACATCCGTTTCCTGAAATGCATCTGTTCCGAGTAGATGTGAGGCTACCTGACCTGTAATACAGACCAGTGGGGTGCTGTCTATCTGAGCATCCGCCATACCAGTGATTAAATTGGTAGCTCCAGGTCCTGAAGTAGCCAGGCAGACCCCCACTTTTCCAGAAACTCTGGCATACCCCTGCGCGGCATGGATAGCCCCCTGCTCGTGGCGTGTCAAAACATGCTTGATCTGGTCATGATAATCGTACAATGCATCATAAACCGGCATGATAGCTCCACCTGGATATCCGAAAATTATCTCAGCTTGCTCAGCAATGAGTGATCTAACTACAATATCCGCCCCTCTGATCATAGACTCCTTCATAGGCTTAAAATTTATCTGTCACACAGCCTTCTGAAGCTGATGACACTAGTTTATTGTATTTTTTAAGGGTACCCTGCAGGCCCGAAACGTCAGGCTGCTTCCAGGATTTTTTTCTTTCTGCCAGCTCTTCCTCAGACACATCCACTTTGAGTTGCAGATTATCAGCGTCAATAGTGATCATATCACCATTTTTCACCAGACCAATTGGCCCGCCATTGTAAGCTTCCGGAGTGACATGCCCCACCACAAATCCGTGAGTTCCTCCAGAAAACCTGCCGTCCGTGATCAATGCTACATCAGAGCCTAAACCCGCACCAATAATCATCGATGTTGGCTTAAGCATTTCCGGCATTCCAGGACCGCCTTTGGGGCCAATATTCCGTATCACGATCACCTCGCCCTTATTGATCTGATGATCCCGGATCGCGTCATTTGCTGCCTGCTCGGAATCAAACACGTGAGCAGGTCCGGTAAATGAACTACCTTCCTTACCGGTGATTTTTGCTACTGCTCCTTCTGGAGCTAGATTACCAGAAAGCACACAAAGGTGACCGGTAGCTTTGATCGGGGTCTCAAGTGGATGAATCACATTGACCATAGAAACGGTGACGGCTTCCACATCTTTTAGATTTTCTTCTAAAGTTTTCCCGGTTACAGTCATGCAGTCCCCATGCAGGAATCCATTCTGAAGCATGTATTTCATAAATGCAGGAACTCCACCTTGTTCATGAAGGTCTTCCATCATGAATTTTCCGGAAGGCTTGAAATCACCTATCATCGGCACTCTGGCGTTGATAGCTTTGAAATCCTCAATGGTAAAGTCAATTCCAGCTGTACGCGCGATAGCTATGATATGCATCACTGCATTAGTACTGCCGCCCAGAGCAATGGCTACTACCACGGCATTTTCTATACTTTTTCTGGTGATGATATCACTTGGTTTGATATCCTTCTCCAGTAGGATTTTCATGTACTTGTTTACCTCACGACATTCTCTGAGTTTCTCTGGTGAGTTTGCCGGATAGGACGAGGAGTAGGGCAAGGACATCCCCATCGCCTCAATTGCCGATGACATGGTATTGGCGGTATACATCCCTCCACAAGCTCCTTTGCCGGGGCATGCATTTCGGATCACACCATCATAATCTTCGTCAGAAATATTTCCATTGACTCGCTTACCGAAAGCTTCAAAGGCTGAAACAATATTCAGTTTCTCTCCTTTATAGTTACCTGAAGCGATAGTTCCTCCATACACCATAATCGCAGGTCTATTGGTACGTATCATCCCCATTAGCGCTCCCGGCATGTTTTTATCACATCCAGCCACTGCCACAGTACCGTCAAAGGAGTGTCCTATTATAAATGACTCTATCGAATCAGCGATAATCTCTCTGGACACCAGAGAGTAGCGCATACCCAGCGTGCCCATAGTCGTGCCGTCAGAGACTCCTATGGTATTAAAAATTAAACCGGTCAGATCGTGCTCCTGTGAGGAGGCTTTGATCAGACCGGCAAAGTCGTTCAGGTGCATATTGCAGGGATTGCTCTCATAACCGCAACTGGCTATCCCTACAAAAGGCTGTTTCATCTTTTTGTCACTCAAACCAGTGGCATAAAGCATGGCTTTGCCTGCAGGATGCTCTTCATTGTCGCTTATTTCCCAGCTGTACTTTTTCAGGGTCATATCTTTTGGGGTATAAAAAAAAGTGCCTCAACTCAGTGAGGCACTTTAGATGTTTTTTATTTCATTATAAATAATAGTCTAGTGCCTCACATTAAAATCCAATGAGAATAATGACGCTTAGCAAAATGACTACTTTATACATGTTCTTGTGTCGGTTTTCTATTAACTGGTGACGAATCACATGACAAACTTAAAACCGAATTTTCAGACTTACAATATTTAATTTTACATTTTTCATCTTACTCAGATAAAAAATGTATGTGAATTAATAATATTCAAAATATTAAATGGATCAAAAGCCAAAATCATCCTGTATTTCGGGGAATGATTTGTTCAATAAATGGATTTCCAAAATTTTGTATTGATTTCAAGAATTTTCAATTTTAACCATTCCTTGTTCTATTTTTTTCAATAATAAAAAAGCTTAGAAACAGTAACTTCAAAAAGAATCTCAAAAATTACAAAATTCCTAAAAAGCAAAAACCCTATTTCACCTTACTTTTTATTTTATTTTTGCCCAAACACCAAATATCCATGATCACTTTCCCAAACGCTAAAATCAACCTCGGTCTACACATCACCAAAAAGCGAAATGACGGGTTTCATGACATCGAAACTTGCATGTACCCCATCCCGGTTTATGACGCTTTGGAAATGATTATTGATAAAAAACGTACTTCCTTTGAAAGCACAGGGATACCCATTCCTGGCAAGCCTTCTGATAACCTGATCTTGAAAGCTTTCAATTTATTGAAAAAAGATTTTCCGGCTTTGCCAAACCTCGCCATCCATCTGCACAAACACATCCCTATGGGAGCTGGACTGGGTGGTGGCTCGGCGGATGCGGCTTTTGCACTCAAGCTGATGAATAATCTTTTTGATTTGATCTTAGATGATTTCTTCCTCGAGGAGTATGCCGCAAAACTGGGCAGCGACTGTGCATTTTTCATAGAAAACACTCCCAAAATCGCAACTGGCAGAGGCGAGATTTTAGCGCCTAGCAACTTAGACTTGAAGGGAATGCACTTGGTATTGGTAAATCCGGGAATCCATATAGGCACCAAAGAAGCTTATGCGGGAGTAAAACCGTCTCCTCCACAAGTCAAACTGGAGGAAGTGCTAAGTGACAAAAGCCGCTGGAAAGATGAACTGGTCAACGACTTCGAGGCCAGCATTTTCACCAATCATCCGGAGATTGCAAAAATCAAACAAACCATGTATGAAGCCGGGGCATTTTATGCAGCTATGTCCGGCTCAGGTTCCTCCGTTTTTGGACTTTTTGAGCAAAAGCCACCTTCCTTCAAATGGAATGAAAAATATTTTCAAGTAGAATTAACCCTATAAACCCCTAAAATTAAATCAGTTGCAAAATTTCTCAACAGGATTTCACTATTTGTAGATTGAGAAAACAGGAGAAATATCCGATGATGAGTTAAACGTGGCATTTGCGACTTAACAGGACATCACCAGACACTAATTCACCTTTTCACCCTAGTGGCCGGACAGGCTTTCTCCTTTTATTCAGGTAATTCAACACAGGATAAGAAAGCACTGAAACCAAAATAATGGCTGTTCCCAAGTAAAACTGCGGAGTCATTTTTTCACTTTCTCCAAAAATCAATACTGCCAGCACAATCCCATAAACGGGTTCTAAATTCACCGTCAGGTTAATGGAAAAAACAGACAGGCGCTTCATCAATTCCACAGACACGGAAAAAGCATAAACAGTACATACTCCACCAAGCAGGAAAAGCCAAAACCAGTCATACCCTACCCATTGTAGATTCAGCCCACTATCGGTCATAAATCCCGAATAAATGGGCATAAAAATGAGCGTGAACAAACAAGCCCCAGCCATCTCATAAAAGGTGATCTGATAAGGGTTATGCCGATGGGCGAGTTTACCGTTCAAAACAGAAAAAATCGCCGCCATTAGAGAAGAGGCCAGCGCCATACTCAGCCCCAGCCAATATCCAGACTCAAAACTAAAAATCACCAATAGACCTACAATCACCATCAGGCCCAAACCTACTTCGTACCATTTGATTTTTGCACGGTTGAAAATCGGCTCTACAAAAGCCGTCCAAAGGGAAGTGGTAGCCATACCCGCCAGACACACCGAGGCAGTGGACACTCTGGCAGACCAAAAAAACAATATCCAATGTACAGCAATGACAAACCCAACTCCAGTGACCTTTACCATATCCCGAACTGGAAGTAGGAGTCTCTTTTTCTTCCAAAAGAACAAACCGGCCACTCCTACAGACGCGATCAAAGTTCTGTAAAAAACCAGCTCTATAGCCGGCAAACTTATCAGCAAACCTAAAATAGCAGTGAAACCCCAGATCAGCACTATGAAATGAAGCATCAAGTAATCCTTCAGCGTTGCATTCATTTATCTAGGTACGGTTTTGTACAAAACTAGGCCCGTCACAGCAAAAACGATGTTAGGAAGCCAAACAGCCAAAATGGGATAAGCAGCCCCGTTTTCTGCAAAAGTTCTGGATAGAATGAAAAGGATGATATAAATAAATGCCAGCAAGAAGCCCATGGCAATCTGAAATCCGGATCCGCCTCTGGTTTTGCGAGCTGACATGATCACCCCGATGAAGGTCAATATGATAGCTGCAAATGGAGACATAAAACGCACATAGCGCTCGATCTTATAGAAGTTCACATTATCAGCCCCTCTATCCTCCAAAATCCTGATTTGCTTACCCAGCTCCGGTAGCATCAGGGTTTCATGATGGTTCAGCGGAAGATCAAAGTCCTCCGGCCTGATGGAAAGCGTGGTGTCCAATTCTTCACCTACGGTGTAATCTTCTTTCCTGTCTTTCAACTCTCTCAATCTCCAATTCCTCAAAGTCCACACGCGCTTTGCCGTATCCCAATCTATCCGGTCCGACGAAAGCTTCGCCTTTAACTCCCCATCTCGGATTGTTTCCAAAGTGAAATGATATCCGCTATTACTGGTCGGGTAAAACCTACTCAAATAAGCATAAGATTCTGCCCCTACCCTGATATGAACATTGGCTTCAGATGCGGTCTTTTCCTTATCCAGATAATTCATCCGAAACTCCGTAACTCCTGCCGTAGCCCGTGGAAGCACCCATCCGTTGAGCAAAAAACTCGCAGCTCCAATCATAGCTGCCGCAAAGAAGAATGGTCTTAACAGCCGTATAAAGCTGACACCTGAGCTCAAAATAGCAATAATCTCTGTCCGACCGGCCATTTTGGACGTTATGAAAATCACCGAAATAAATACCGTGATCGGCGTGAGCAGATTATTCAAATAGAGCCCATAATTGGCCATATACTTCAAAATCTCCGCTGAAGGCACCTCATTTCGAATGTACGTGTCATTCTTCTCGGTAAAATCCAAAACCAATACCACCAAGATCAACATGACCACCACAAAAAAGTAGGTCTTCAGAAAATCCTTGATGATTAGTTTGTCGAGTAGCTTCATATTAAAGTCTTGTGCTCACTTTCTTGACCATTTGATCCTTCCAAACGGAAAAATCCCCGGCAAGGATATGTTCTCTGGCTTGATTGACTAGCCAAAGGTAAAAACTCAAATTATGAATGCTTGCAATTTGAGCAGCCAAGATCTCCTTGCTGATCACCAGATGCCTAAGATAAGCCTTAGAGTAAAATGTGCTTACATAACCTCCAATGGCTGGATCTATGGGGCTAAAGTCATCCTTCCATTTCTCATTACGGATATTAATAAAGCCTTCTGAGGTAAAGAGCATTCCGTTTCGGGCATTTCGTGTAGGCATCACACAGTCAAACATATCCACCCCCAGCGCTATGCACTCCAGGATGTTTGCCGGAGTGCCTACTCCCATCAGGTAGCGGGGTTTGTCCTGTGGTAAAATAGCGGTGACCAACTCGGTCATTTCATACATCATTTCCGCCGGCTCCCCTACAGAAAGTCCGCCTATTGCATTTCCTTCTTGGTTGGTGGATGCAATAAATTCCGCACTTTGTTTTCTCAAGTCCTTATAAACCGAACCTTGGACTATAGGGAAAAGAGTCTGGTTGTATCCATACTTTCCTTCTGTGGAGTCAAATCGATCAATACACCTCTTCAACCAGCGGTGGGTCATTTCCATGGAGTTTCTGGCATAGCCATATTCACATGGATATGGTGTACACTCGTCAAAAGCCATGATGATATCCGCACCTATTGTTCGCTGGATATCCATGACATTCTCTGGAGTAAAATGATGCTTTGACCCGTCGATATGGGATTTGAACATCACTCCATCTTCCTTGATTTTCCGGGTTCCTGAGAGCGAAAAAACCTGATACCCCCCGCTATCGGTGAGAATAGGCTTATCCCAGCCATTAAATTGATGCAGCCCTCCGGCCTTTTCCATAATTTCAAGTCCTGGCCTCAAATAGAGGTGATAGGTATTCCCCAGAATGATTTGAGCTTTGATATCTTCCTTAAGTTCACGGGTATGCACCGCTTTCACACTGGCAGCTGTGCCCACAGGCATGAAAATCGGGGTCTGTACCTCACCGTGATCTGTATGGACTACGCCGGCTCTGGCTTTACTTTTGGAATCTTGATGGGCTAGGGTAAACTTCATGTCGCTAATTAGTTGCTGGAGAGACCTTCTACAGAATGTCCAGTTCAGCCTACAAAAATATACGCTTATTCTTAAATGGTTTGCTGATTTTGATTTTATATTTGCCAAGCAAAATCGACCTATGGGCCTATTTTTACTTTGGTTTTTCTTCGGAATCGGAATACTTATTCAGGTAATTTATCTGCTAATTATTTTTGGTAAAACTGCTTTCTATAAAGGCAACACTTCTACAGCTAACGCTCATAATGAAGAAGGCGTCACCGTACTCGTTTGTGCGCACAATGAGTACAGCAACCTCAAGACCTTGATTCCCAAACTGTTTGAACAAGACTATCCTAGTTTTGACCTCATGATCGTAAATGACCGATCTTCAGATCGGACTATGAGACTCCTGGAAAAAATGATGGAAATTTATCCCAAACTGCGATCCGTCACCATCAAGTACACCCCGCCACATGTAACTGCAAAGAAGTATGCCCTAACCCTAGGAATCAAAGTGGCCAAAAACGATATTATACTGCTCACTGATGCAGATTGCCTGCCAGACTCAGATCAATGGATCAGAAAAATGACCGCCCCGATTCGTAATCAGCACAAAACCTTTGCGGTGGGGTTCTCCGGCTATCAGAAGCGAGACACCTTTCTGAACAGCTGGATTCAATTCGAAACCTTATTGACAGCACTATATTATATGTCCTTTGGGCTGTGGAAAAAGCCTTTCATGGCCGTGGGGAGAAATTTGTGCTACCGCAAAAGCTTCTTCATGAAGGTAAAAGCTTTTAAGCATCTATGGCATATCGAAGGAGGAGATGACGACCTCTTTGTCAACCTCTACACCACTGGCAAAAATACGGCTATTGTCCTTGACCCTGAAGCCAACACTACTTCTATCCCAAAAGAAACAAAGAAAGAATACCTGGTTCAAAAGAAACGCCACCTTCATGCGGGCAAATACTACGATGGTGCAGATAAGAGAAAAATTGGACTTTACACGCTTTCTCATGCATTATTCTGGCTTTTCGGCATAGGAATGCTAATTTATACGGGGATAAATCAAAGCTGGGAACATTTTTCGGCTGTTTTCGGTATTATCCTATTGAGGACTTTCCTTGTAGTGAGCATATTCAATGCCGCCTCAAAGAAGATCCAAGGTACCAAACCACCAAAATCTATCTGGATACTTGATTTCTTATATTTAGGTTATTTTTGGATTTTAGGGACGATTTCCCACCAGGCAAAAGACATTCAATGGAAATAAATGAACGCGGTTTTTCTAAAAAAGCACTCGAGGATTTTGACTTGATCGATCAAGCTGTAGAAAAAAAAGATCAGCAGGCCTATGCCTCTTTGATGAAGCGCTACAAAAAAGCCGTCTATTATATGATCTTGAAGATGATCCGCGATGCGGATGATGCAGAAGACCTGACGATGGAGGCATTTGCCAAGGCGTTCAAAAACCTGCATAGATTTAAAAAAGACTACACTTTTTCCACTTGGCTTTTTCGCATTGCCACCAATAATACCATTGATTTCATCCGAAAGAAGAAACTCAAAACCATGAGCTTGAATACCACCATGTCAGATGACGGGGGTAATTCTGTAAATATTGACGTGGAGGACGATGACAACAATCCACAAGACGAATACATCAAGTCACAGCGGATAGAGATGGTGCGGATATTCGTAGACAAGCTTCCGGCCAAATACCGCAAACTCGTGAAGCTTAGGTATTTTGACGAATTGAGCTATGACGAGATCGCAAAGGAGCTGGAAAAGCCCCTGGGTACCGTCAAGGCACAGCTCCACCGCTCTAGAGAATTACTTTACGAAATTGCCGCAGGCAAACAAAAACACATCTGATGAACTCTGGCACTCAGCTAATTCAATTCTATTTCCCGGATCTGTCTGAAAAGCAGCTTGAGCAATTTGACAAGCTCCAGGAACTCTATGAAGACTGGAATTCCAAAATCAACGTGATTTCCCGCAAGGACATGGATCAGTTCTATATCCATCATGTTTTGCATTCCCTAGGTGTAGCTAAGGTGATGCCTTTTCAGCCAGGCAGCAAAATCCTTGATATTGGGACAGGAGGAGGATTTCCAGGTGTTCCATTAGCCATTCTATTTCCTGACACGCATTTCCACTTGGTGGATTCCATAGGAAAGAAAATCACGGTAGTCAAAGATGTGGTAAAGCAGCTCAAACTGAGTAATGTGGAAGCTCAGCAAGCGAGGGCAGAACAGTTGGTCAGGAAATATGACTTTGTAATCAGTAGGGCTGTGACCCGAATGGTTAATTTTTACCCTTGGGTGAAAAACAAAATCCGAAAAGAAGACTTCAACGAATACCCCAATGGCATACTTTATCTGAAAGGCGGAGAGGTAGACGAAGAGATGGAGGAATTAGGGAAATCCTACGTGGTTTACCATCTCGAAGACTATTTCAAGGAAGAATTTTTCGAAACCAAAAAGGTGGTTTATATGCCTTGGGAGGATAAGAGGTAAGAACGGATTTTAGATTTATGCTATTTGATTTATGATTGTGAGATTTTCTGGTAAAAGTCTGAAATCAAAAGTGAGAAATCTGAAAAGCTGGATAGTAGGAAGCTGAAAGTAGTAGACTTAAGATCTGCAGTGCCATTTCCAAGAAGGATCGACTAAGAAATCTCTTACACTTGACATTGGAAATGACATAGTAGCAAGATTTCTGCTGTATGATTTATATTGTCAGAATTCTGATACTTTTTCCTAATTTTTTCAAGAATTATTTAGAGTTCGCTATATGCGGACAGCTAAGGATTACTCACACTATTTTTTTTCAATTTCCCGACAATTAGCTCCGCTACTCTTGTCTCATTTCGGAGATTAGCCCTAATTTGAAGTCTCAATTCCCCAACCTGTATGTACTTAATTTTTGATACCGAAACCACCGGTCTTCCCCGCGATTACAATGCTCCCATGTCCGATGTGGACAACTGGCCCAGGCTGGTTCAGCTCGCATGGCAACTGCATGATGAGAAGGGAAATCTGATTTCCAACCATAACTACATCATCAAGCCAGATGGGTTTACCATTCCATACAACGCAGAAAAAGTACATGGAATCTCTACCAAACGGGCCGAAAAAGAAGGTCATGACCTGAAGCAGATTCTCGGCATTTTTGAAGGAGATGTAAAAAACGCCAAGTATCTCGTCGGGCATAACGTGGAATTTGACATCAACGTGGTCGGGTCAGAGTATATCCGGGCAGAGGCCACCATGCCGCTGACAGCGACTCAGCTTGACACCAAAGATATTTCTACTGAATTCTGCGCCATTCCTGGAGGCCGTGGGGGCAAGTTCAAATGGCCTACTCTGACTGAACTGCACCAAAAACTCTTTGGACAGGGATTTGGAGATGCCCATGATGCAGCTTACGATGTGGACGCCACAGCCAGATGTTTCTTCGGACTGATCACACATGGGGTTCAGGCTCCGGAGCCAGGCATTTCCATTGCCGAAGTAGTCTATGAAGCCCCCGAACTGGAGGAAGCCAACTTTGCGCAAGCAAAAGATGACCAAAAAGCTGCCGCCAAAGATGTACTGAAGCAGGCTGGCAAAGCTGACATTTCTGATCTGACGGATATTCCCTTCACCCATTTGCACGTCCATAGTCAGTACTCGGTACTACAGGCTACTTCCGAAATACCTGCTATGGTGGCCCGTGCCAAAGAGCTGGGCATGCCCGCGATCGCTTTGACCGACCATGGCAATATGATGGCAGCTTTTCACTTTGTAAAAGAAGCCATATCAAAAGATATCAAACCCATCTTAGGCTGCGAGTTTAACCTTTGCCGTGACCGGAAAAACAAGTCAAACAAGGATGATGGCTTCCAAACTGTCCTCATAGCTAAAAACAAAACCGGATACCATAACCTGGCAAAACTGGCCTCCTACGCCAATATTGAAGGTTTTTACTATGTACCTAGAATAGACAAGGAGCTATTGACGCAGTACAAAGGTGAGCTGATCGCCACCACAGGGGGGCTTTGGGCAGAGATTCCATTTCTGATTCTGAATGTGGGAGAAACCCAGGCTGAAGAAGCCTTCGTCTGGTGGAAAGAGCAGTTTGGTGCGGACTTCTATGTGGAGCTCAATCGCCATGGTATCCCAGAGGAAGAAAAGGTAAACGAGGTTTTGTTAGAATTTGCCAAGAAATACGATGTCAAATATTTCGCAGCGAACAATTCCTACTATACGGAAAAGGCTGATGCCAAGGCGCATGATGTTTTGCTCTGTGTGAAGGACGGTGAGCGCCTAGAAGGCCCGGAAGCCAAACCCAAAAAATACGTAGGAAAGAGAGGACGGGAATTTAGATTTGGTTTTCCAAACGATGAATTCTACATCAAGTCGCCAGATGAGATGAAAAAGCTCTTTGCAGACCTGCCTGAAGCCATAGAATGCACCGCTGAGATTACTGAGAAAATAGAAACTTATAAGCTTGCGCGGGAAGTATTGCTACCGGCATTTGATATTCCGGAGCGGTTTAAGCATCCTGAAGATGAAGTGGACGGAGGCAAGCGTGGAGAAAATGCATTTCTACGGCACCTCACCTACGAGGGCGCTAAAAAGCGGTATAAAGAAATCACTCCTGAAATAGAAGAACGACTGGATTTTGAACTCGCTACCATTGAGAACACGGGGTATCCGGGTTACTTTTTGATTGTACAGGATTTCATAGTGGAGGCTAGAAAACTTGGGGTTTCCGTGGGGCCAGGGCGTGGGTCTGCTGCCGGATCAGCGGTAGCTTACTGCACAGGAATCACCAATATAGATCCCATAGCCTACAATCTACTATTTGAGAGATTCCTAAATCCTGATCGTGTATCCCTTCCCGATATTGATATTGACTTTGATGACGAGGGCCGTCAGCGGGTCATTGATTATGTAATCAAAAAATACGGTTCCAATCAGGTGGCACAAATCATCACCTATGGCACCATGGCTGCCAAATCGGCGATTCGAGATACTGCCAGAGTACTGAATCTACCACTGCCTGAGGCCGGGAGATTGGCCAACCTGGTCCCCGATATTAAATTAAAAGCACTTTTTGGCCTGGCCAACAATAGATCAGCACTTTCTGAGAAGCTCAAAGGACAAGGTGAATTAATCGCAAAGGCCGATGAACTGATCAAAATCTCCCAAGGCCAAGATGAATCTGCAAAGACCATCAATCAGGCTACCATGCTGGAAGGGTCTGTGCGAAATCTAGGTATTCATGCCTGCGGGGTGATTATCACGCCTTCTGACATCACCAATTTTGTCCCGGTAGCACTGGCGAAAGACTCAGACATGGTGTGTACTCAGTTTGATAACTCTGTGGTAGAATCTGCTGGTCTACTGAAGATGGACTTTTTAGGGCTTAAAACCCTAACGCTGATCAAAACAGCCGTTAAGATCGTGAAGGAAAGACATGGAATCACCTTGGATCCAGATCACTTTCCCATAGATGATGTCAAGACCTATGAGCTTTTCCAACGCGGGGAGACGGTAGGTATATTCCAGTATGAATCTGCCGGAATGCAAAAGTACATGCGCGAGCTTAAACCCACAGTTTTTGCAGATTTGATCGCCATGAACGCGCTCTATCGTCCGGGACCATTGGCTTATATCCCTTCATTTATCAAAAGAAAGCATGGCACAGAAGTAATCGTCTATGACCTGGACGACATGCAGGAATATCTGGAGGAAACCTACGGCATCACAGTTTATCAGGAGCAAGTGATGCTCTTGTCCCAGAAACTGGCAGGATTTACCAAGGGTGAGGCCGATGTTTTGCGAAAGTCAATGGGTAAGAAACAAAAGGATGTACTGGACAAGATGAAACCCAAATTCATCGAGCAGGCATCTGCCAAAGGACATGACGCTAAAAAACTTGCCAAGATCTGGACAGACTGGGAGGCTTTTGCGTCCTATGCCTTCAACAAATCCCACTCCACCTGCTATGCTTGGATTGCTTATCAGACAGCCTACCTCAAAGCACATTACCCTGCTGAATATTTAGCTTCGGTACTGAGCAATAACATGAACGATATCACCCAGGTGACATTTTTCATGGAAGAGTGTAAGCGGGCAGGCATACCAGTTTTGGGCCCAGATGTCAATGAATCCAAAAATGGCTTTACGGTAAATGCTGCCGGGGAAATCCGCTTTGGCATGGCTGCCATCAAAGGCGCAGGTTCTGCAGCTGTGGATGCTATCATCGAAGAGCGGGAGAAAAACGGCCCCTATAAAAACATCTTTGACTTTGCGAAGCGGGTGAGTTCTAAAGCACTCAACAAAAAAACCATGGAAGCCCTGGCTATGGCCGGTGGATTTGACTGCTTCAAGGAGCATCATAGAAGGCAATACCTGGAAGCTCCGGATGGAGACCTTACGCTGATAGAAAAAGCCACGAAATATGCCCAAAAAGTCCAGCAAGAAGAAGACAGCAACCAAGTGAGTCTATTTGGAGGAGATGCCGGAAGTATGGAAGTACCTATGCCAACCATAGCTCCTATGGAGCCCTTTACCCAGCTACAGCAACTAAATATAGAAAAAGAAGTGGTCGGGCTTTATATTTCCGGCCATCCTTTGGACCAGTACAAACTGGAGATCGAGTCCTTTACCAATGCTTCCTTACCCGAACTGAATGACCTGGAAAGCCTGAGAAATAGACCGGAAATCCGTCTGGCAGGATCTGTATCCACCTTTGCACATCGGACTACCAAGAACGGGAAACCATTCGGTACGCTGACTTTGGAAGATTACCAGGGCTGTTTTACCTTCTTTCTCTTTGGGGATGACTACGTGAAGTTCAAAGAGTATTTCATGCCAAACTGGTACCTCTATATTACAGGAAAAGTAGGCAGTAAGCGTTGGGCTGAAAATGAACTGGAATTCAAGATCAATAGCATCATTCTTTTGGACGAAGTCCGTGGGAAAATGATCAAAGGCCTGCGTGTTAATATTGATCTGGATGATCTGACACTGGATCTCATGGAAAAACTCGAAGCTATTACCGAGAAGTATAAGGGGGAAGCCAAACTGTACTTTGATGTGGTGGACAGAAAAGAGAACATCGCTTTGGAGCTTTTCTCCAAAAAATTCTCCATCGACCCAAGTGCTGAAATGATCCAAGAACTCAAGGAAATCCCCGAGGTAGTTTATAAAGTGGTCTAAGCAATAAATAAGCTGCTTTATCTACAAAGAATTAATAGACTCCCTCAATACCTCATAGACAAAAAAATCAAAACCCGCGGAACTAATTACCGGGCTATGGGCTTTTGCACATATATTTGAAATCTGAGAAATTAAAAACCAAACATACAATGGCAAAAGCAATCGAAATTACCGACGCAAACTTTGAAGAAATCATCAAATCTGAACAGCCCATCCTAGTAGATTTCTGGGCAGAATGGTGCGGACCATGTAAAATGATCGGCCCAGTGGTGGAAGAATTAGCCGGAGATTATGATGGCAAAGCAGTGATCGGTAAAGTGGACGTGGATGCAAATCCAGCTGTAGCTCAGGCTTTCGGCATCAGATCTATCCCAACTCTCCTATTCTTCAAAGGTGGAGAGATCGTAGATAAGCAGGTCGGAGCAGTGCCAAAATCTGTGCTGTCCCAAAAACTAGACGCTCAGCTGTAATCAGTTGACAATAATACATTCAGAGCCGCAAGGATTTTCTTGCGGTTTTTTTGTTTTTTTCCCGCAGTGGCCACAGCGCTTTTCGCATAGGTCATAGTTGCGGTTGTCCTGCTTCTACAAAAGCAGGACTTGGCGAGTCTTTTCATTACCAATAATCTCCTGCCTACCCGAAAAAGGAAGTCTCAATTCATGAATGTTTTTTATATTCGATGATGGCCGAGCAATTAATTTCTTTAGATGAATTTTGGAGTTTGCGAGAACAGTTCCCTATGATCGACGCCAGAAGTGAAGGAGAATTTGAGCAAAGTCATATTCCTGGAGCCATCAATATCCCCATCCTCACTAATGCTGAACGCATAGCGGTAGGCACATTATACAAGGAAAAAGGTTCTGAGGAAGCCACTCTCAAAGGCTTCGAACTGGTTGGGCCAAGATTTCATGTAATCTTACGGGATGCTCTAACCCAATTCCCCAAGAAAAAAGTCATTGTCTATTGCTGGCGTGGTGGCATGCGAAGTCAGATTCTTTCCTGGCTTCTGACCATGGTAGGTTTTGAAGTTTTCCGTCTCAAGGGAGGTTACAAAACTTACAGAACCCACACTTATGAACTGGTAAGAAAAGACTGGAACCTCCTTATTTTAGGAGGAAAAACAGGAACCGGAAAAACCAGGTTGCTTCAAAAACTCCAAGAATCAGGCGAGCAAATCATCGATCTGGAAGGATTGGCAAATCATAAGGGATCTTCCTTTGGCTCAATTGGCCAACCTGCGCAACCCACCGTAGAGCAATTTGAAAACCTATTTGCAGAAGCGCTGAGGCAGCTAAATCCAGCAAAAGAAATCTGGGTAGAAAACGAAAGCCGAAAAATCGGAAGACTAGTACTTCCTGACAAATTCTATGAGCAAATGTTGGAGGCTCCTTTGATCGACATTCAGAAATCAGCGCAAGAACGCATCGCTTTGATCGCAGAGGAATATGCGTGCTTGCCTACAGATGAATTAATACTTGCCGTTTTACGCTTGAAAAAGCGCTTGGGTGGGTTAAGAACTTCTCAGGCAATAGAAGCAATCGTAGAAGAAAATCACTCTGACTGGATCGCAAACCTGCTGATCTACTATGACAAGGCTTATACGTTTGACTTGGAGAAGCATGAAGCCGGAAAAACTATCCAGTTAGACCTGTCTGGGATGGACGAAGAAACTTCCACAAAAAAACTACTTGAAGCAAAGTCTCAATTTCATGGAAAATACACCAACCCGACTCACTGAATGGAGTGAAGGCTCTGGCTGTGGCTGTAAAATCGCACCAGCCATATTAGATCAAATACTTAACTCAAGCGGCTCATTTTCCCAATCTGACCCTAAATTATTGGTAGGAAACTCAGGAAAAGATGATGCAGCAGTTTATCAAGTCTCAGAAGATCTGGCGGTAATCAATACAGTGGACTTTTTCACTCCTATCGTGGACGATCCTTTTGACTTTGGCAGAATAGCCGCAGCTAATGCCCTCTCGGATGTCTATGCGATGGGTGGCAAGCCTATTTTTGCCAATGCTATTCTCAGTTGGCCAGTAGAAAAGCTGGTTCCAGAACTTGCTGCCAAAGTCATGGAAGGGGCAAAAAGCATTTGCAAAACAGCCGGAATAGAATTAGCTGGAGGACATTCCATTGCTGCAAAAGATCCGATTTTTGGTCTTTCGGTGAATGGTGTTGTCCATCCCCATAAAATCAAAAAGAATCAAGGTGCAAAAGCCGGAGATGTTATATACCTCACTAAACCACTTGGTGTGGGCGTTTTGGCCACCGCACTAAAGCGTCAAAAAATTTCTGACCAAGATTATCTGAGTTTACTAGATACAGCTTGTAGGTTGAATAGTATAGGAGAAATTTTAGGCAACCACGAAGAGGTTCATGCCATGACGGATGTGACAGGTTTCGGGCTCCTGGGTCATTTGATAGAAATGTGCGAGGGTTCAAGAGTCTCGGCAGAAATCGATCTTCATAAACTTCCCATGATAGCAGGTGTTCAAGAATACATCAATCAGTTTATTTTCCCTGACAATACCTACCGCAACTGGAATGCCTACAGTGCCAAAACAAAAGGTGTGGTAGGAATGGATTTAGTCAAACTTTGTGATCCGCAGACCAGCGGCGGGCTATTAATTGCTGTAAAAGGGGGGAACCAATTATGGTTTGAAGAAACCATGAAGCAGCAAGGCCAGGTCATCTGGGAAATCGGGAAGTTTACAGAAAAAGGAGAGTTTGTGGTGGAAGTGAATTCATAACTATTGCTTGCCCAAGGGAGACACCCCTCCACTCACCATAAACTTCATCACATCTGAGCTTTTCACATCGAGCAAGGGCGTTACTTTATCTTTGGGAACCAAGAATACATTACCCGAAACATTATAGCTGTGGGGAAAATAAACAGCCACCATATCAGGTTCACCAACGATGGACATATCTTCTTGGGTGATAAATCCCAATCGAATAAACGTGTCACTCAGCTGTACTTTGACAGGTGAGGAAAATTTCTTCTTATCCCCTACAAAAGCTCCCATTAGATCCTTAATACTGGTGTAGATCAGATTCACTAAGGGGATTTTGATCAAACCTCTCTCGAACCAATCAAATATAGGTTTGGCAAAAAATAGACTTGCCAGGTAGCCAACAAAGGTGATCAGTGCCAATACCATCAATATCCCTATTCCAGGTAAGGGTACGGGAATCAAATTATCCAGGAAAAGAATGGTCTGGAATATGATGTAAACTGTAACAGCTACTGGAGTGATGAACAGTAATCCTCTTAGGAAATATGAAATGATGCGCTTATAAGTGAATGCCATAGCCTGAAAATAAAAATCCTGATTATTGCTCAATAATAATCAGGATTTAAGTAGTATTTGAAGAAATCAAGACAATTTATCAATCTGGCAAAAGTTTCACTTTTACACTTTTGTAATAGATCACCGACTTAGGATCGTGAGCCTGAAGAGCGATAGTCCCATGATCAACTTTTTTGGAACCCAGATCACCTTTACGATTCTCATCTTTGGACTGGTCATAGACATTGACTGTTTCGCCATTGATCTTCACAGTCACCACATCACCTTCTACGATGATATGCTCGGTGTACCATTCCCCATCTTCCACATAGACCTCACGAACATCCTGGAAGGAATACACACTACCGGTCTTTCTCCAGTCACCATGACTTTGGTTCACTTGGATTTCATAGCCTACATTTGGCCAGCCATCTTCCTGGTATTCGGTATGAATGAAAATCCCGGAATTGGCTCCAGGCATGGTTTTCACTTCTGCGATTACCTCAAAATTGTTGAAGTCATGATTGGCAACTTCTCCATTATAAAAAGCATGGCCACGAGGTCCAGCGACTTTGATTACACCATCTTCCACTTGAAAGGATTGGGAGTTTTCAGAAATTTTCCAGCCGTCCAAATTCTTACCATTGAAGAGCTCTATCCACTCTCCATCTTGAGCGGAAACAGAAAATGTAAGTGCTACGAAGCAGCAAAATGTCAAAAGGGTTTTCATAAAAGCACAGGGTTACTGAGTTAATAAGTTTGAGCCCAAAAGTTACAAAAGGATTTGGGAGATCATATTACCGCTAAAAACAAAAAAAGCCCTGAGAAAGATCTCAAGGCTTCAACTATCTCTAAACTTAAATGAACTGTTACAAATCAATCCCCATAAAGGACATGAATGCCAAGCCCATCAGACCGGTAAGAATCATAGTGATACCTAACCCCTTAAGTCCATTTGGCACATTAGAATATTTCAGTTTTTCGCGGATAGCTGCCAAAGCAACAATCGCCAAACAGAAACCTGTACCGGAACCAAAGCCGTAAACTGCAGATTCAGCCAGTGTATAGTCTCTCTGAGCCATGAAAAGGGAACCACCAAGAATCGCACAGTTTACCGCGATCAAAGGAAGGAAAATACCCAATGCACCGTAAAGTGCTGGAGCAAATTTCTCCACCACCATCTCTACCAACTGAACCATGGCAGCGATAATCGCAATGAACATGATAAATCTTAAGAAAGTAAGGTCTACTGAAGCCAGGCTAGCATTTACCCATGACAAAGCCCCCTCTTTCAGTACATACTCATTTAAAAGCCAATTGACCGGAACAGTAACTGTCAATACGAAAATAACCGCAGCTCCCAGACCGATGGCTGTACTTACTTTTTTGGATACGGCCAGGAAAGAACACATCCCAAGGAAGTAAGCGAAAACCATATTGTCGATAAAGATCGACCGAATACCTAAGTTAAATAAATCCATTTCTTCAGTTGGTTATTAGTGTTCTACATATCCTGTTTTAGTACGCTGTACCCAGATGATCAATCCAAGAACCATAAACGCACCTACCGGAGACACCATCAGACCATTAGTGGCCAATTTAAAATCTGGACCAAATAAGCTGGAAGCGTAATCGTAAAGCGGAATCCCAAACACGGAGCCAGACCCTAGTAATTCTCTAAAGAAAGCCACGGTCAAGATAATCCAAGAATACCCCAATGCTGATCCGAAACCATCAAGTATCGAATCATAAGGCTTGTTACCCAAAGCGAAAGCTTCCAGGCGACCCATTACGATACAGTTGGTGATAATCAATCCTACGAATACAGAAAGCTCCTTATACATGTCATAAGCAAAGGCCTTCAGCACCTCATTTACCAAAGTCACCAAGGTAGCCACTACAGCCAGCTGTACAATGATACGAACCCGGCCAGGGATAGTATTTCTGAGTAATGAGATCAACAAATTGGACATCACAATTACGAAGATTACCGCAATAGCCATAACCAAAGTCGGCTTCATCTGTGTGGTAACTGCCAATGCAGAACAGATTCCCAATACCTGTATGGTGATCGGGTTATCGTCAATCAAAGGGTCAGTGACCAGTTTTTTTCTGCGTTTTGACAGCAGCGCCTCTGCAGGCTTTTTTTCTAATGTTTCAGCACTCATATTTAAAATAATTAGTGAGTTGATGTTCGATTAAAGAGCAGCTACCGATTGAGATGATTTCTGACTTTCAATGTATGCTTGATAATAGCCGAGGTAATTCTTCAGCATGTTATTTACGCCTTTGGCAGTGATGGTGGCACCAGACAATCCATCTACTTGATGAGGATCACCAGAATAATCTTTGCCTTCACCTTTTTGCATTTCTACTGCCACTAGGTCGCCGGATTCATCATAGATACTCTTACCTACATATCTTTCTTGCACCCCTGGCTCGGTGATTCTAGCACCCAGACCTGGAGTCTCCCCAGCGTGGGCCAAGGTAATCCCGCCAACGGTATTCATATCTGTTTCCAAAGCGACATAACCCCAGATGGCATCCCATAAGCCTGCTCCATAAAGCGGGAGAATATAGTTTTCTACATCCTCGTTGTTTCCTTCTGCATGGAAAATATACACTGGGTATAATCTTTCTTCAGCCGGCTTTTTGTAGTTTTTAGCAATATCTACACTTTCAGCAGTGACTGCTACGCCATCCCGCTCTGCCACTTCTTCACCGTTGATATCTACTACCCTGGAAGCAATCCTACTTTCATAGAAAGCATTAACTTCCTGAGGAGTCATGGCTGCGATTTCTTCCCCAGAGATCACAGCACCCAGAATCTGCTTTTTATTATCAAGCGCAATGGCTTCTTTTTGCATTGGCCCAAGTAGCTGGGAAGTACCCGAAAGTAATAAACCCAACACCACCGTCAAAATGACGGAAAACGTAATAATATATGTATTAGACTGTTGCACGTTGTAACCTCCTTGTTTTGTTTGCTTTTACCACATAATAATCAATCAAAGGAGCGAACACATTCATAAATAGAACTGCTAGCATGATTCCCTCAGGATATGCAGGGTTGGTCACTCGAATGATTACTGTTAACATACCGATCAAAAGACCGTAAATCCATTTTCCGGTTTCTGTCTGTGACGCAGACACCGGGTCTGTCGCCATAAACACCACACCGAAAGCCAAGCCACCCATCACCCAGTGGTACTCAGGAGGCAAAGCCATATATTCATTCACTGCAAATAGATTCATCACAAAGCCCATCACATAGGCTCCAGCAAATCCAGAAACAATGATTTTCCAGCTCGCTACACCTGTTCCGATCAGAATCAAAGCTCCGATCAAGGCCATCAAAGTAGAAGTCTCTCCTACTGAACCTGGGATCCAGCCCATGAATAAATTGGTAAAGCTGAATAGATCTGCGCCTAGCGCGGTATTGTGCTGCGCCAAAGCTTCTACTGCCGACTGGGTTCCGTCAACTCCTGCGTTATAAACAACCGAAAGCGCTGTGGCTCCTGAAAAGCCATCTACTGGCATTTTATCACCCAAGTAAGTCCAAACTTGATCTCCTGAGATCTGAGCAGGATATGCGAAATAAAGGAATGCTCTGGCTGTCATGGCTACATTCAGGATATTCATCCCTGTACCACCGAAAACCTCCTTTGCAATCACTACAGCAAACACGGTAGCCAAGGCCACCTGCCATAATGGTGTAGTCGCCGGAACTACCAATGGAATCAACATCCCTGTCACTAGGAAACCTTCGTTGATAGGGTGCTTACGGATCACAGCAAACACTGCTTCGACTAGACCACCTGCTGCATAAGCTACAATTACCAATGGCAACACCAGCTTCAAACCTACCAGGGTTTTGTCTCCAAAATCCTCCCAAAGGCCTGCGGTACCCCCAGTAGCCAATAGATGTTGATGACCGGTATTGTAAATTCCAAATAACAAACATGGAATCATGGCAATCACCACGGTGATCATCATTCGCTTCAGGTCAATAGCGTCCTTTACCTGAGCACCTTTGATCCCTGTAGTATGATTTGGGCTGAAAAGAAAAGTCTCCCCTGCCTCAAACGCGTAATATAATTTCTCAAGCTTTCCACCTTTTTCGAAAAGTGGCTTTTGCTTGTCCATTAAATCTCTTAGAAACTTCATATGGATTAACTGTATTGGATTAATTCAATTCCTTTTCTTACTAGCTCTTGCACCGGATGCTTGGACACATCTACAAACTCACATAGAGCCAAATCTTCTTCTATGATTTCATAAATCCCCAATTCTTCCATTTCGTCAAAATCATTGGCCATGATGGCCTTCAGAAGATAAACTGGCAGAATATCCATAGGAGTCACTGATTCGAAAACCCCCGTCTGTACGAAAGCTCTCTCTTCACCTCTGGCATTGGAATCCAGCACATGCTCTTTCTTAGGAGAAAGGAAGGATAGCAAGCCTAATGCCCTGTGGAAGCTCAATCGGGTAGATGGCTTAGCCCAACCCATAAACTCATAGTAATCGCCTTCCGGAATAACAGTGATCTGATTATGGTAGTACCCCAAAAATCCTTCAAGTGCTATTTTCTCCCCGGTAAGTACATTACCTGAGATTACTCTGACATGCCCGGAATTCAAGTTCCCCTTGACAAAGGAAGAAACACAAGCACCTAGATAGGTCTTCACATAAGCCGGTTTGGTCAGTTCAGAACCTGTCACTGCGATCACCTTAGCAGCATCATAGACACCTTCCAAGGCAAATTTACCGATCTGGGCTACTCCTTGCGGATTTACTGTCCACGCAATCTCTCCCTTGTTTATCGGATCTAGGTGATGGATCTGTACCCCTACGTTCCCAGCCGGGTGCGGCCCTTCGAATTTATTCAGCTGGACACCTTTGATAGCTGAGAATATGGAAGGCACAGCCTTAGCTCCATCCACATTGAGATGAACCTTTCCGCTAGTCAGTTTTGCCAGCACATCAAATCCAGCCTGCAGGTACTGCTCTTGCCCCTTAAGGGTGAATGCATAATCTGGAGCTAGAGGATGGGTATCAAAAGCTGACACAAAAATACTCTTAGGAGTATCTTCCGGATTGGCGACTATACCGTATGGTCTTTGGATGATATTGGGCCATACTCCGCTTGCAGCCAGTTTAGCCACCAATGCTTCTCTATCCAGAGATGCCAGGTCTAGCTTTTCTGACTGTTCGTGGGTGATGGTACTATCAGCCAAAATTCTGATCTCAAGTAGCTTACGCCGATCTCCTCTTTTCACTTCGACGATTTCGCCGGAAACAGGAGCCACATAAATTACCTGATCCATGGCTTTGTCGATCAGGATTGGAGTACCGGCCTTTACGGTATCTCCTTCTTTGACAAGAACTTTAGGGCGTTGCAACCCAATAAAGTCAGTCGGCTTAATGGCGAAGGTTTGAGCAGAGGCGAAGTCAGCCAGCTCTTGCTTAGCCTTTCCCGCCAGGTTGATGTCAAAACCTTTCTTAAGCTTCACTATTTTAGACATATCTGTTTTTGAACTATGAGCTTTTGAAAAACGCCCCAAATCTAATAAATAACCTTTTTAATTCGAGGGTATATGAACTTTAATGTTTGAACTTTTAGAAGAATGGCTTTTTGGGTTTTTAAAGGAATGTATTTTAAATCGATAAAACTTCCTCTTCCATGGCTTCTATATGTGATTTTACTTGTTCCATGAGCCACATCGGTGTAGAAGTAGCTCCGCAAATCCCGATTTTATCACTGGAGCTGAACCACGCCGGGTCCAGTTCTGATTCATTTTCTATAAAGTAACTTCTGGGGTTTTCTCCTAGGCATACCTGATAAAGCGCCTTGCCGTTAGAGCTCTTTTTGCCCGACACGAATATGATCACATCATTTTCCTCAGCAAAACGCTGCAGCTGAGGCTCTCTGTTGGACACCTGCCTACAGATGGAGTCATTGGCATTATAATCCACCTGCGTGACTTCACCTTTAGCGGATTTGATTCTCTCCTCTATTTTCTGCGAAAGCTCATAAAAGCCTTTGGTACTCTTGGTGGTCTGGCTGAACAGTGTCACCGGACGGGTAAAATCAATCTTATCCAGATCTGATTCTTCCATCACCACGATGGCCTTTTCCAAAGTCTGCCCGGTGAGCCCTATCACTTCTGCATGGCCTTTTTTACCGTAAATAACGATTTGCCCCTCTTCTCTTTCCATCTTATCAAAGGCAGTCTTCACTCTATGCTGTAGCTTCAGCACCACTGGACAGGAGGCATCGATCAGCTCTATATTATTCTCAATAGCGGTTTTGTAGGTTTCTGGCGGCTCCCCATGCGCTCTGATCAGCACCTTGCAATCGTGCAGATCCGCCAGCTCTTCCCGGTCTATCACAACCAGTCCTTTAGCACTGAGCCGCTTCACTTCCATATCATTGTGCACAATATCGCCCAGGCAATACAGCTTGTCGCTCTGCTCCATCTCATCTTCTGCCATTTTTATGGCAAATTCCACTCCGAAGCAATAACCTGAATTTTTATCAATGCTTACCTGCATAGCTATTTTCTTTATCTATGATTTCTCTGGCTTTCTGCACGATCTGCGCCACTTGCTCCACAAAGGTAATATTACTGGTATCCACCTCTAGGGCATCCGCCACTTTTATCAAAGGACCTACCTCCCGTGTAGAGTCAACCCGATCCCGGGACGAAAGGTTTTCCAGGATCTCTTCCAAAGGCACCAGCTCTCCTTTTTCTAATAACTCCGCTTGCCTACGCTCTGCACGGGTATTCAAATCTGCCGTCATGAACACCTTGAGCTCCGCATCTGGAAAAACCACAGACCCCACGTCCCTGCCATCCATGACCACTCCTTTCTTCTTGCCCAATCTCTGCTGCTGCGCCACCAGTTCACTGCGAATGGCCGGAATAGCCGCGATCTCCGACACTTTGTTGGAAACCCGCATCGTACGGATCTCATCGTCCACATGCAGGCCATTGAGGTAAATTTCCTGCAGTTGGGTTTCAGGATTGAAGTGAAACGATATCTCCAGGGTCTTCAGCCCCTTGGCAATGTCGTTTGGATTAGCTGAGGAGAGGTAGTTGTTCAAAAAATGGAGCGTCGCCGCTCTGTACATCGCCCCGGTATCGATATAGGTGTACCCTAGATCCTTTGCAACTGCCTTGGCCGTGGAGCTCTTCCCACATCCCGAATACCCATCGATGGCGATGACGATTTTATTCATTCAAAAACCCGCTTGGTTCGTTTTTTTATTACTGCGCAAATATAGTAGTTTTAATCTAAACCTATCCCCTAACCCCGGAAGCTAATCTCTAATCCAGATTCTCTCCAATTAACAGCCCAGTACTCATTTATGCAGATCCAAGGTCAATTCGTAGACATCCCAAACCGTGAAATCTATACCGTCTCGCTCAGTGTAGCAGATGGGAAAATCACCCAACTGGAAAAAATAGCAGCGGATCCTTCCTTGCCTTTTATAATGCCCGGCTTTATAGATGCGCATGTGCATGTGGAGAGCTCCATGCTGGTCCCTGCTGAATTTGCTAGGCTGGCGGTAGTCCATGGCACTGTGGCCACCATTTCTGACCCGCACGAGATCGCAAATGTATGCGGAATGCAAGGTGTGGAATACATGATAGAAAACGGAAAACAGGTTACTTTCAAGTTTTACTTCGGCGCTCCTTCTTGTGTGCCTGCGACACTATTCGAGACAGCTGGGGGAGAAATCAATGCAGCTGATGTAGAAAACCTGATGGCCCGACCTGAGATTCATTATTTGGCAGAAATGATGAACTGGCCCGGGACGGTAAACCGGGATGAGCTGGTCATGGAGAAAATCAGGATCTCCCAAAAATATGGTAAACCCATCGATGGTCATGCACCTGGGCTCAAAGGCGAATTGGCTGAGAAATACGTAAATGCTGGACCTAGCACCGACCATGAGTGCTTTACGCACGAAGAAGCACTGGGCAAAATCAAACTAGGAATGAAAATCGCTATTCGGGAAGGTTCTGCAGCCAAAAACTTTGAGGCCTTGATCGATCTGATCGATGAGTTTCCAGATCACATTATGTTTTGCTCGGACGACAAGCACCCCGATAATCTTGCGGTTTCTCATATCAATGAATTGGCAGCAAGGGCTGTCGCAAGAGGGAAAGATATTTTTCATGTACTTCAGGCTGCTTGCCTAAATCCTATCGCCCATTACTCCATGAATGTGGGCCAACTCAGAGAAGGCGACCCCGCGGATTTGATCCTAGTGAAGGACCTGAAGGATTTCCAAGTCATCAGTACCTATATCAATGGAAAGAAGGTAGCTGAAAATGGAAAGACGCTGATCCAGCCCATCAAAAACCGGATCATCAATAACTTCAACACTTCCCTAAAGAAGCCAGAAGACTTTCGACTAAAAGCTAAAGGATCGAATGTCAGAATAATCGAAGCCTTGGACGGACAATTGATCACTCCGAAAATCTCAGGTGAAATACTCATCAAAGAGGGCTTTGCAGAATCGAATCCTGCGGAGGATATCTTAAAAATCACGGTAGTCAACCGCTACCAAGACGCTCCACCAGCGCTGGCTTTCATTAAGAACTTTGGCCTGAAAACCGGGGCAATTGCTTCCTCTGTCGGACATGACTCACACAATATCATCGCGGTAGGAATCGATGATGAATCCATCTGCAAGGCGGTAAATCTTATCATCCAGGCAAAAGGCGGAGTTTCGGCTGTCTCGGGAGATCAGGAAGAGATCCTTCCACTTCCGGTGGGAGGAATCATGTCTGCTTCGGATGGCTACGAAGTGGCCGCTGCTTACACCCGGATCGACAAACTGGCCAAGGAAATGGGAGCCACGCTCCACTCACCCTTTATGACTTTGAGTTTTATGGCTTTGCTGGTGATTCCGGATTTGAAGCTGAGCGATAAAGGATTATTTAATGGAAAGAATTTTGCGTTTGAAAAGGTGTTTTTTGCTGATTACTAAAATTTAAAAATATTATTAAATTTTTGTTGCTTTTTACCCCCCCCACCTATATTGCTAGTGATCTTTTGGCCAATGATCATCTGCGAAATCCTAGGTATTCGCAAAGTGAATCAATTTTCAAACTTAAATTTTAAAAAATCATGAAAAAATTAAAATTAAATGGCATCGCCCTAGGTCTACTTGGATTACTTTTCTCCACTTCTTATACACCAACTTTCTCCCAAGAAGCAGGATGTGTAAGATGCACTGAAGGCAGTAGAGAGTGTCAAAGAGTCGTTACAGAAGATCAGGATGCCGATGGTAACACTGTTACAACTGTACATATCTTCCACGGGAAACCAGAAGCATGTTAAATAGTTAGTTTCACCGGAAGGGTTTTCATCCTTCCGGCTGATAAAAATCCATACCCTATGAGATATATTACATTCTTATTTTTCCTGGCTATTTTAGCATGTAAACCCAAGACCAGTGAATATGCCAAATCAAATGAATTCCCTATATCAAAATCGATTAGCGGTGTAAGAAATCCAATATCTGATCAGATTAATCGATCCTTTGAAATTATAACGGCAGAAGATAAATTGATTGTTTCAGATAAAAAAGACGAATATTTATTTACAGTTTTTGATCTTACTACTAATGAGTTAACAACGCACTTTGGTCAGATCGGTCAAGGCCCTTGTGAATTTGAATTTCCTACTTCCCTACAATTAATCCATTCAACCGACGGGACAATTGAACTTGCCCTATTCAACAGGTCTAGGTGGAGATTTCAAACTCTTGATTTCTCTACTTTTGATTGTATATCCACCCCAAGTAAACCACTAGATTTCAATTTTCAGAAAGTAGTATGGGTTAGAGATAGCTTGTTTTTTGGAATAGGTATCTTCCCAAATAAATATGCTATTATCAATCAAAACGAATCTAAAGCTACTGTATTAGACATCCCTTATCCATTCAATGACGAAAACTTAAATTTATCTCCTAACATTGCTATGAACCAACAAGGTGACATTTTTCTTAAGCCTGACAGATCAAAAATATTAGTAACCAGTAACTTTTCCCCATTCTTTGACATTATAGATGCACATGACTTTAAAGTCATCAAAAGAATGGAAGGATGGGCTCCTTCAGTATTGGATAATGAAAATAGTAATATAATTTCTACATCCCTAAAGCGCGACAACAAATTTGGCTTTATTAGTAGTTCTGTTACTGATGAAAAGATTTATTTACTATACTCGGGAAAAAATTTCGATAACAACCCATATTCTAGCAATAAGCTTCACATATATGACTGGGACGGGAACAGAATTGAAGAGATTCAACTTAATATAGAAGTTGAACAAATCGCTGTTTCTCAAGACGGAAAGAAAATATACACTTACCATGATGATGGCGAGGCTAATATTTTTCAGTTTGATTTAGAATAGACATTGACAATTCTTGTACAAGATTTCACAAGTTTTAGGAAAACCAAACCCTCCAGGTTTCGAAAACCTGGAGGGTTTATCTTATCAATACTCCGAAGTAAAATGAAACTCTATCTCAGGATAATTATCCATTACCATCTGAAGCCAGGCTTTTGACTCGGCCATAAAGACCAGTTTGCCGTCCTTGTCATGGGCAATGTGACGGTTTTTGGAACGGACAAATTCATCCAACTGCTTTTTGTCCTTGCTTGTGATCCAGCAAGCTTTGTACAAGTTCATCGGATGAAACTCCACCGTGGCATTGTATTCGTTCTTTAATCGGAACTGGATGACTTCAAACTGAAGTTGACCGACAGTACCCACTACTTTTCTAGACCCCATATCAAAGGTAAAAAGCTGCGCTACTCCTTCTTCCATCAGCTGCTGAAGCCCTTTTTCCAGTTGCTTGGTCTTCATGGCGTCTTTATTCACCACCTCACGGAAAATCTCAGGAGAGAAACTGGGAATCCCCACAAACTGCATATTTTCACCTTCGGTAAGCGTATCCCCGATTTTCAGGTTTCCAGTATCATACAGCCCAACTATATCACCCGGAAATGCCTCATCGATCATTTCCTTATCCTGCGCCATAAATTGAGTCACATTGGAAAAGCGTAAAGGTTTTGGCCCCCGTACATGGTTGTAAGGCTTATTTCGCTCAAAGGTTCCAGAGCAGATTCTCAAGAAAGCAATTCTGTTGCGGTGGTTCGGATCCATGTTCGCATGGATTTTAAATATAAATCCTGAGAATTTCTTCTCATCTGGCATGACTTCCCGATCTTCTGTTCTGCGGCTTTTCGGAGCCGGGGATATTTTGATAAAAGTATCCAGCATCTCATTGATCCCGAAGTTATTCACCGCCGAGCCAAAAAAGACTGGGGCTACTTTCCCTTCCAGGTATTCTGTGGGATCAAAATCAGGGTAAACTCCCTCGATCAATTCCACATCTTCCCGAAGCTGATCTGCATAGCTTTGCCCGATCAGCTCATCTAGCTTTGGATCATCTACATTTTCAAATTCCTGTCGCACATCACTCAGTTTGCGCTGAGATGGAGTGAACAGGTTGAGTTTATGGTCAAAGAGATTGTAAACCCCCTTAAAAGTCTTTCCCATACCAATGGGCCAGGAAAGCGGGCGGCATTGAATATTCAGCTTTTGTTCTACTTCCTCGATCAGCTCGTAAGGATCACGGCCTTCTCTGTCCAGTTTATTGATAAAGCAGATCACCGGTGTATTTCTCATCCGACAAACTTCCATCAGCTTTTCGGTCTGAATCTCTACTCCTTTCACGCAGTCAATCACCATAATCACCGAATCGACCGCTGTCAACGTTCTATAGGTATCCTCTGCAAAATCCTGGTGACCCGGTGTATCCAGCAGGTTAATCTTGACGTCCTTGTATTCAAATCCCATCACGGAAGTGGCCACGGAGATGCCTCTTTGCTTTTCGATAGCCATCCAGTCAGACTTCGTTCCCGTGTCGATTTTATTGGATTTCACTGCGCCCGCAGTCTGGATCGCACCCCCAAAAAGCAACAACTTTTCAGTCAAGGTGGTCTTCCCTGCATCCGGGTGGGCAATAATGGCAAATGTTCTTCGCTTCTGGATTTCTTCTTTCAAACTCATGGGAGGCATCAAATTAAGGCTGCAAAGGTAGGGAAAAAATAGGTGAAGGGGATTTAAGAATTTAAAATTGAAAAATTAAGAATTGAGACCTTCCTTTGGTACACTTCATCATTCACTGTTTCTCATTCTACATTCATCATTAAAAAGCTTACTATTATCCAAAATAGCCGAAGTCCCAATTGCCCTCGTAAATCCAAAATCGTAATTCGTAAATCTTTAGTATTCCAAAATTCCTTCTGTTATAAACTGCGAAGCTCCCTCATGGTTACCATGGAGCAAAATCCGAAAAGTGGTACCTACGCCCACTTCCGAGGTTTTAACGAAAATCTTCCCTCCATGATACCCCTCCACTATTCGTTTGGCCAGTGTAAGTCCCAGCCCCCAGCCACGCTGCCGGGTAGAGAACCCTGGATTAAACACGCGTTTGTACATACGCTTTTCCATACCTTTGCCAGTGTCCGTAATATCCACGATTACGAATTTGTCGCTATCCTGAAGGATCTGAATATCGATTTTACCTTTGCCTCGCATGGCGTCCACAGCATTTTTGCAGATATTCTCTATCACCCATTCAAATAGCGGTTTGTTCATCATCGCGTCCAGGTCTTTGGTATCGGAGTGGATGTTCAGCTCTACCTTGGTGGAGATTCTTGGTCTGAGGTAATTAATGGTCTCCTCGATCACCTCATAGAGATTCTCTGCCTGAATCACCGGCTTGCTGCCAATACTACTAAATCGCTCGGTCACCATCCTGAGTTTCACCACATCCTTGTCCATTTCAGTGATGATTTCCTTGTTTTCTTCCCAGACCGGTGAGTTTCGCAGGTAATCTATCCAGGCCATCAGTGAAGCGATGGGAGTACCCAGCTGATGGGCGGTTTCCTTAGTCAGCCCCGCCCATACACGGTTTTGCTCCGCAATTTTACTTTGGTTGAAAAGTGCATAAGCCAGTACACCAAAGATCATTATCACACCCAATTGCACATAGGGGTAATATTTGAGATTGATGAGCAGCTCGGAATTTCTATAGTACACTTGGATATCCGCCTCCGGCAAAAGAATAGGTTCATATTCCGCCCGCATTTCGGCAAGCTCTTTTTCCAGGGTTTTGACTGAGTCCTCAGCACTTGCATTCTTTTTGAAGGGAATGTTCCTGAACTCAATGGGATTACCAGAGTCATCCACCATGATTATGGGGATGGAGTAGTTTTGCTGAATAATCTCCTGATTGATAAAAGTGAGATTCTCCATAGTGGTGGCCGCATACTCCAACGCGCTGGAGAGCAATTCTATCTGTCTTCTTTCCCGCTCTCGGAGCTCCTCCACCAGGCTATTGGTGTACCAAATAGACCCTGCACCTATCAGTAAAGAAAAGGCGATGACCAGCCACTTGACTTGTTTTTTGTTGCTGTAAAAGTCCAGGGAGGTAAGATCTTGGAATGTTTTTTTCATTAATAGAACTTGTGTAGCTACCGATACTAACTTCCTATGCCCATAGATAGTATGACTTGACGATAGAAATTAGCAGTTGGCTTTTTAAACCGCTTTGGGGTAAATTTAGACTTTAATTCAAGTACAGAAAACATAACAACTGAAATATGAAAACGAACGACATAGGATTAGAAATCAAAGAGAGCAAGGTCTTGACTGAAAAGCTTAATGATCTTTTGGCAAACTATCAGATTTATTACCAAAACCTGAGAAACTTTCACTGGAATGTAACCGGCCCAAATTTCTTCGAACTTCATGCAAAATTCGAAGAGTTATACAATGCCGCAAACGAAGCGGTAGATGAAACCGCAGAGCGTATTCTTACACTGGGAGCCAGACCGCTTTCTTCATACCAAGAATACATAGAAAAAGCTTCTATAAAGGAAGCGAAGGAAGTTACCGATCCCTTAAAAATGGTGGAAATCGTCAAAAACAACATGAATACCCTACTGAAACTGGAACGAGACACACTGGAAGCCGCAGGAGAGTCTGGGGACGAAGGCACAGCTTCTCTCATGAGTGATTACATCACGGCTAAGGAAAAAGTAGTTTGGATGCTTTCTGCTTACCTAAAATAAAAAACCCGCCACACCTAAAATGAAAAAATCCCGATCAGTAGTTGATCGGGATTTTTTTATAGCCTTGATTTTTGGCTCTACCATCTTGATACTTAGGTCTTGCTACTTGATACTACTATTCATCTTCTCAATTATTCGTCCTGATCCACTTCCAAAGCGTCTTGTAACTCGGTTTGGTACCATGCATCAAAATTCCGATCCGGTAGATTTTTCCAGCCATCCAGGTAGTTCCCAGAAAGCCCAGGATCAATAACCCCATGGAAAGTACCAATTCCCAAACCGGCACACCATAACTCACCCTACCCATCATGGCAATGGGCGAAGTCAATGGAAATACGGATAACCAAAATGAAGTGGTGCTGTCCGGGTCATTTAATACAAAAACAAATAAACCCATGTATGCAACTATGAGTGGAATAGTCACCGGAAACATGAATTGCTGCGCATCTGACGGCGCATCTACGGCAGAGCCTATAGCCGCAAACAAAGCTCCATAAAGCAAATATCCCCCAAGGAAATAAAACACAAAACTGAATACAATTTGGAAGTAGTTGATCCCCGCAATAACCTGTAAAATCTCTCCTGCCTCCGAACTGCCGGCCATGCTTTGCGCCAGCTCAGGATTTGCCAGCTCCATGGCCTGCTGCTGCGGCATCTGCATACCCAGAAATCCTGTGACCACCGTAGTCAGCGTACCTATCAAAACAATCCAAATCAATAACTGGGTCAATCCCACGCCCGCTATTCCTATTATCTTGCCCAGCATCAGCTGAAATGGCTTGAGCGAAGAAACCAAGATCTCGATAATTCTGCTGGATTTTTCCTCTATAACACCCTGCATGATCTGATTGCCATAGATGAAAATAAAAAAGTAAATCAGGATTCCGGCCACAAAACCGATCGCATAATTAACCAGGGCATCATTGACGGTTTCCTTGCCTTCTTCATCCAGGGTGATCGACTTGATAGACACCTTGGTACGCACATCATTGATGATTTTTGGGTCAATGCCGCTTTCAAATAGTCGCTGTTCCTCGATTTTCTTGCGCAGGTTATTTTCCAGATAGCCTATCAGGTTCATGCTGGGATTATCCTCTCCGTAGAATGCAATACCGGCGGGAGATTCCAATTCCATTTTCGGGATATGGAGAAACCCATACCGGTCGCCATTTTGAACCAATTTCTTGGCTTCTTCCGGATTGGCTTCTGAGAAAGAAAATGCGTATTGCTCCGAGCTCTCCAAGAAAAACAGCTTATTCTCATCTACCACTTCGATAATGCGGAGACCTTGGCTTCCTTCTTCTTCTAGCGCTATCCAGACAAAGATGCCCATGATGGCAGGGAATATCAGCGGGGTCAATAAAGTCACCAGCAAAAAGGATTTTTTCTTTACCCGCGACAGGTATTCCCTCTGAATCACTAGCCAGATCTTATCCATTTTCTGTAGATTTTACCTGGTGAATAAAAATCTCTTCCATACTAGGAATCAGTTCCTGAAAATTATTGACCTGTCCGTATTGCATCAGTTCTTGGATTAGCTCATTGGGGCTTTTGCCGCTGAGGGGAAGTGTAAAATGGTGACTCCCATCTTCCTCTTTTGAAATCCATTCTGCCGGAAGCTCTTTTTTGAGATGTTCCAAACTGATGGAATAAACCTCAGGCCGGTATTTTGATTTTAGCTCTTTGATGGTACCATCTATGATTTTGCGGGATCGGTTGATCATGGCTACCTGATCACAAAGCAATTCCACAGATTCCATCCTATGCGTACTTAAAATCACGGTAGTACCATTTTCCTTTAGTTCCAAAATCTCATTTTTGATGATATCCGCATTCACCGGATCAAAGCCCGAAAAAGGCTCGTCCAAAATCAATAAAGGTGGATTATGTACAATGGTGGAAATAAACTGCACCTTCTGGGCCATTCCTTTAGAAAGATCCTCGATTTTCTTATCTCGCCAGCTCTGCATATCCAGCTTATCCAGCCAATAATTGATTTTAGATTTGGCTTCTTGGGGCGAAAGCCCTTTCAATCTGGCAAAATAGAGCATCTGATCCCAGACTTTCATTTTTTTGTACAGTCCTCTTTCCTCCGGGAGGTAGCCTATTTGTTTGATGTGCTTGGGTTCCAGCTTTTCTCCACCTATAAACACTTCACCACTATCGCTGTCAATGATTTGATTGATGATTCGTATTAAGGTGGTTTTCCCTGCGCCATTGGGGCCCAATAGCCCGAATATAACCCCTTGGGACACTTCCAAATCCACGTCCGTGAGTGCAGTATTTGCACCGTAGGATTTGTTTAGCTTATTAATTTTCAGCATTGCAAAAAATAGGTATTATTCTACAGTTAAGGAACCCACTCCTACATCAATGGTCAAATCCAGTAGCCTAGGATCTGAAGCCTCATAGCCTTTGGTAACATAAATGCCTTTCTCCAGAGTTCTAAGATAGCTTGGCAAAGAAGTTTTGCACATGGCGGTGGTACGGGTTTTTATTTTTACCGGAAAGTTTTCTGCCGGCAATTTAAGATGAAGTGTCCCTGCTCCCACTGCCGCGATCACCTGAGAGGAGGTAGTCATTCCTTCAGAAAAAATAAGATCTATCGCGCCATAATTCACTTCGAAGATCATTTTTTTGGCATTGCTAAAGTTTGCCTGATCGATGATCACCTTCCCCATATTCAAGGTCACCAGTAAGGTGTCCATCACTACGGTATTTGGCAGGTCGGAATCATAATGAATGGTTACATCGGCACTGGCTGAGCGTACTTTCAGCTGATTGATACTTAGATTGGAAAGGTCAAACTCTGATTTACCCATTCCAAGGTTAAAATCCAGATGGTAAAGGAAATCAGAGCTGAGCGATACATCCCAGCTATGGTCATAATCTTCATCTGCTCCGGCGAAAAGTTTGGAAGTAATGCTTTTACCGAGATTCTCTGACTCCACATTTTTATGCATGAGTGAGGTCCAAAGTACATTTCTGGCAATTTCATCTGAAAAAACCGGGAGAATATTGGTTTTCTCTAAATGTCCATGGATATATACGGGATAAGTGGATCCAGTGCGTTTTAACTGAGTAGTACTCTTGTAAGAAGTAAAATCCAACCTGACCTCCTCAAAGCCATTTTGTTCTTTCGCTTTGAACTCCTTGACTAGTTGCGCCTTACTCACAGCTACCCATCCTATCATTAACAGAAAAAGCAGACACAATTTTCTAAGCATACGGTAAGGTTACGAGGCGACTTTGAAAAGGTTTTTTAAAAATATAAAAAAAGCCAGAATTACTTCTGGCTTTTTCGGTTCTAAAAGAACTCTTTCATTTTGTCGAAAAAGGTTTTTTCACCTTTGATGGGGTCTGGCTTAAAATTGTCCGAATCTCTTAATTTTTCAAGGGCTTCTTTTTCGTCCTTGGTGAGGTGGGTCGGCGTCCACACATTTACCATGATGAGCTGGTCGCCTTTGCTGTAGCCATTGATGTCCTTGATCCCCTTACCTTTCAATCGTAGCATTTTGCCACTTTGGGTTCCTGGATCTATTTTAATTTTGACTTTGCCATCTATAGTCGGCACCTCTATGGATGATCCCAACGCGGCATCTACAAATGACACGTATAAGTCAAATATCACATTGTTTCCATCCCGCTGCAGTACTTTGTCTTCAATTTCTTCGATAACTATAAGCAGATCGCCTGCTATTCCACCTGGAATTTCATTACCCTTACCAGACATACTGAGTTGCATTCCTTCAGCTACTCCACCGGGAATATTGATGGAAATCACCTCTTCCTTCACTACTAGTCCTCTGGCATCCGCATCAGCAGGTTTTTTATCAACGATCTGACCGCTACCTCCACAGACTCCACAGGTACTTGCAGAGACCATTTGGCCAAGCATGGTATTGACCACTTTTTTCACCTGCCCTGTACCTTGGCAAGCAGCGCAAGATTTGAATGTCACTCCATCTGCTATAAGATGGCGCTTCACTTTAATTTTCTTCTCCACGCCATTGGCCACTTCCGCTAAGGTAAGCTTCAGTTTTACGCGAAGGTTGGTGCCTTTTTTGGTGCGTCGTCCACCTCCACCACCTCCGCCGAAGAAGGAACCGAATCCACCGCCTCCGCCGAAGATATCGCCGAATTGGGAGAATATGTCATCCATATTCATACCGCCTCCATTGAAGCCACCACCTACTCCTTGGTGACCAAACTGGTCATAGCGTTGCTTTTTCTCAGGGTTGCTGAGTACCTCATAGGCTTCTGCAGCTTCCTTGAATTTCTCTTCCGCTTCAGCATTATCTGGATTCTTATCCGGATGATACTTGATTGCTAATTTTCTGTAGGCCTTTTTGATCTCGTCCGCAGAAGCGGATTTTGACACTCCCAGTACCTCGTAATAGTCTCTTTTTGCCATAATAAATTTATGCTCCTGTCACCACTTTGGCATATCGTACTACTTTGTCTCCTAGTACGTAGCCTTTTTCCACTACATCTATAACTTTCCCTTTCAGATCCTCTGAAGGGGCAGGAATCTGAGTGATCGCCTCTTGGGTATCCGCATCGAATGGTTTGCCTATCAGCTCTTCCATGGGCTGCAGGCCTTTAGCATTCAGTATTTTCAGGAATTTGTCAAAAATCAACAGGTTTCCCTCTCTCACTTTTGATGCATCATCCTCAGTTTCGCTGGCTTTAAATGCTCTTTCAAAATCGTCCACCACCGGAATAAGGTCTTTCAGTACAGCTTCAGAGGCTGTAGTGATCAAGTCTAACCTTTCCTTGGCGGTTCTTTTTCTATAATTTTCAAAGTCTGAATACAAGCGAAGGTATTTCTCCTTCAATTCAGCCACTTCGTCGTTCTGCTTATTTTCTTCGGATATCGCGTCGTTTTCTACTTGCTCTTCAGCCGTATTTTCAGGCATTTCATCCATTAAATTCTCTTCTTTTTGATCCATTTCTTGATCTAAATTGTCTTGATTACTCATAATTGTAATAGGAATTTCTAGGCATTTAGGGTTAATCAATATTGTTGCCAGTGATTCATTCCTGACAAACTGACACCTTACCCTTCATGAATGGCCTGCCAGATCAAATCTTTCAGCCTGTCAAGATTGTACTGTGAGACTGAAGATATGAATACATGTGGCACACCTGTAGGGACTTCTTTCTCCATTTCTTTCATAAGTTCCTCATCCAGCATGTCCGTTTTGGAGATTGCCAGTATCCTTCGCTTGTCCAGCAGCTCTGGATTATATTTCTCCAATTCCCCTAGGAGAATTTGGTATTGCTCTTCAATATTGCTTGCATCGGCAGGCACCATAAACACCAGAATGGAATTACGCTCAATGTGTCTGAGAAAACGTATTCCTAGCCCTTTCCCTTCTGCGGCACCTTCTATGATCCCCGGTATATCTGCCATCACAAATGACTGGTCACCTCTATAACTTACCACGCCCAGATTCGGCACCAAAGTGGTAAATGGGTAATCGCCGATTTCCGGCCTGGCAGCTGAGATGGATGAAAGCAGGGTGGATTTCCCAGCATTTGGAAAGCCTACCAGCCCTACATCTGCCAAAAGCTTTAATTCAAGGATAATCCATTCTTCGATTCCCTCTTCCCCAGGCTGTGCATAGTGCGGCGCTTGATTGGTTGATGTCTTGAAATGATCATTTCCCAATCCTCCTCTACCTCCGCGGGTCAATATGACTTCTTGCCCTTCTTCTGTGATTTCAAACCGCTTTTCGCCGGTCTCGGCATCTTTTGCCACAGTGCCAAGTGGCACCTCAAGGATGATATCGCTGCCGTCTGCACCAGTTCTTCTTCCTCCTTCACCTCTTTTGCCATTCTCAGCGATGACATGCTTCTTATATTTAAGGTGTAGCAATGTCCAAACATTGGTACTTCCCCGTAGGATTATGTGCCCCCCTCTACCCCCATCACCGCCGTCAGGACCTCCTTTGGGCACATGCTTTTCTCTACGGAAGTGCAGAGATCCAGGACCGCCAGCTCCTGAGCGGGAGCAAAACTTCACATAATCAATAAAATTAGTATCTGCCATCTCTTTGAAAGAAAAATGGCTAAGCAGAAAAGCTTAGCCAAGATTGAATTGCAAAACTAGGAAAATTAAGGCAATCAGTAGCTATCTATCACCGAAGTGATCTCACCAAAGATCTCCTCAATCTCTCCGACTCCGTTGATTTTCTTAAGTTTCCCCTGGGCGGCATAGTAATCAGCCACAGGAAGGGTTTCCTCTAGATATACTTGAATTCTAGTGGTGATTTTCTCGTCATCCTGATCATCTGCACGATTGGAGGTCTTCCCTCTTTCTTTGATTCTAGCTCTCAAGATATCCTCTGACACATCCAAGGCTATCATCCCATTGATGGATAGGCCGTGCTTTTCAAGCATTTTATCCAAAGCCTCTGCCTGAGCAGTGGTCCGAGGAAAGCCGTCAAAAATAAATCCTTTGGCATCTTTGGTCTCGTTGATTTTGTCTTCTACCATACCGATCACTACTTCATCAGGAACCAGCCGGCCTTCATTCATATATTTTTTAGCAAGCTGTCCCAGCTCTGTGCCTTCCCCAAGATGCTTTCTGAAGAGATCCCCTGTAGAAAGGTGAGTCAAACCATACTTTTGAATAAGTTTTTCACTTTGGGTGCCTTTGCCTGCACCCGGAGGACCAAATAACACAATATTATACATTCGAAATCTATTAGTTAATGAATAGGAGAAAGCTGGTAAATATCGGGAAGATTTCTACCGAAGCCATCATAATCAAGGCCATAGCCTAGGACAAATTTATTGGGAATTTCAAAACCCACATAATCTAAGGCGTAATTATACTGAAATGCATCTGGCTTGTGGAGCAAAGTGGCGATGGCTACACGTGCCGGATTGTGGCCGGAAATGGTATCCAACAGGTATTTCATGCTGTGCCCCGTATCAACAATATCTTCTATAATCAGCACATTTTTCCCATTGAGGTTTTCGGTCAGACCTAGAATTGATTTCACATTCCCCGTAGATTCGGTGCCGGCATAGCTGCTGATTCTAATAAAGCTAGTAACCAAAGGCAAATCAATTTCCCTGCACAAATCTGCCATATATATAAAGGAGCCATTCAACACGCCCAGCACCAGCAGTTCTTCTCCTGCAAAATCGCGTGAGATTTTTTCCCCAAGCTGCACATTCCTTTCCTTGATCTGATCTTGCCCGAGAAAAACATCAAACTGCTTCTCCTTTATTGTTACCGTTTTTTTTGGAATCATAATTTATCCATTAAGTATGCGTACAATTTTACCATGGCATCTAAATCTGCCAAAGACACCTTTTCATTGGGGCTATGGACATTTTCTTCAGCAGCACCTATGAAGCACCAGTCAATGGCATAGGGAGAAAATTGCACTTCCCGCCCATCACTACCTCCACTAGCTTCTACCTCAAGTTGATAAGGAATCTGGCTTTCTTCTGCCAAGGCAATGATTTTATCGACAAACTTTTTCCTCGGAATAAATTTATCACGAATTGATATCACCACGCCTTCGTGAAAAGAAACCCCTTCAGTCACCCAAGTAATATCTGAGATCAGTGCTTGTTTTATCGGAGCCTTATCTTGGATGAATTTGAGCAAAAAAGGCATACTACCCCCTCCATGTTCTTCATAGGTAGAAAAAACCACCCAGCCATCACGGATGGTTTCGCAGATTTCAATGGCAGAATAAACTCCAAGTCTATTATCCAGATAAGCTGCCTGAATAAACTCTTCATCTACCCTCACATCTTGTTTAAAGGAAAGTCTGGTTCCAGGTTCTATTTTCCTAGGAAAATCATGGTAGCTATTTTCCTCATCTCCTTTAAGCCTACACGCTATTTTGCCCAGAGAATCCTCCCCTACCAGCTCTACATCCTCGGTAAGCTCTGGCCCTCCTATACTGACCAACTGGTTTTGATACCTCGCCATAAACCCAATGGTATCCATGTGAGCAAACACTGCTGTCCTAGGATTCCCGAACTTTAAAAGAATGCAATCGTGAAAATCCTCACCATGGTAAATTTCTGGAACAACATTCCAATCATTCTTTCGTTGGTGTATATATTGTAAAATAAATTCCGATAATGTAGATTCGTCACCAGAAACACTGGGGATATTAAGGATTTCGAACAAAAATTTCATTTTGGCATAAATTATGTTAATATTTTCAGGTAAAATTTGAAAAAAGTCAGAAATTATTTTTTTCCCGAATTGGGTTTTAAATATTTCAGCTAGATTTGTAGTAAATTAAAAGTTTATAAATTTGTATTCACATCAATCAACACTTAAAATTTGAACAAAAATTTTTTGTTATGAAAAAACTAATACTATCAACAATTATGGCAGGCGCTCTGGCAATCGGAGCAAATGCCCAGGACTATGACAAATTTTCCCTAGAAGTAGGCGGAGGTTTTAACAAACCAATGGCTCCTTTAACACCGGGATACCTGTCTCCAACCTTAAATCTTGGCCACGTAGAATTTGGCGCGAGATACATGTTCAACGAGAAGTTCGGATTAAAACTCGATTATGGATTCGGTAGCTTCAAAGAAGCTGGAGCAGATGATGCTGCTACTGGCACCTTTGACACCAAATACTACAGATTGGATCTTCAGATGGTTTCTAACCTAGGAAGAATCATGCATTTCGAATCATTCTCTAGATCTCTAGGTCTATTGGGTCACTTCGGTGCAGGTATAGGAAATGTAAATCCTGAAGAAAATCTTTATAATGACTTCACTGACGATGTGTATAACTTTATCGTAGGTGTTACTCCTCAATTGAAGATTGGTAAAAGTGTGGCCATTTTTGGTGACATCAGTGCGATCATCAACGGACGTCAGACGGTAGCGTTCGACGGAGCATCAGTTATCAGACCAGAAGACCAAGGTTTCTATGGCGCTAATGGTACTTGGTGGACGGGTACTGTTGGACTTCAGTTTTACCTAGGTAAAAATGAAGAGCATGCAGATTGGTATGTAGCTGCTGACAAATATGCTACGAAAGAAGAGCTTGCTACTCAAATCAACGGCATCAAAGACATGCTGAAAGATTCTGACGGTGATGGTGTACCTGATTACCTGGACAAAGAGCCTAATACTCCTGCTGGAGCTAGAGTAGATTCTGCAGGTATGACTATGGATTCTGACGGTGACGGCACCCCTGATCACATGGACAAGTGTCCTTTCATGCCAGGTCCAGCTTCTACTGACGGATGTCCTGTGGAAGAAGTAAAAGAGCAACTTGATTTCTTCAAGAAAGCAATCAACGATGGCTATGTAAATGTTTACTATGCGTTCGATAGCGCTAAGCCGCTTGGATATTCTGCTAGCGCTGCAAACTATGTTTCTAACTTCTTGAAAAAGAATCCTGGCGTAAGCGTAGAGGTTAAAGGTTATGCTGACGAACTAGGTCCAGAAGATTATAACATGAAACTTTCTGAAAGAAGAGCTAAAGCAGTTTATGACTTGCTAGTAGCTTCAGGTGTGGATGCATCTAGACTTTCTTACAAAGGTTACGGCGAAGACACTAGCGTAGACAAGTCTTCTGCTGATGCGAGACAAATGGCTAGAAGAGCGAGCTTCGAAGTGAAATAATCATCACTCATAATAGATTTGAAAAGCCCGGAAATCCGGGCTTTTTTTTTGTTTCTACCGCATAGTGATTGTGCATGGATTTTGCATACTTTTGCCGCATTACCCTATATCCATATCCACAATGAAAAAGTATTTGCTTTGCCTAGCTATAGCTGGGCTTACTCAAATCGGTTATGCTCAAACTGACTATAATCGATGGTCTCTGGAAACAAACGCTGGCTTTAACAAGCCCATGGCTCCACTCACCCCAGGTTATTTATCCCCTACTTTAAATATTGGTCACCTTGATTTCGGTGTGAGGTATATGTTCAATGAACACTTCGGCATAAAAGCAGACGGGGGATTTGGATCCTTTTCTGAGGCGAAGGATGAAAGCCCAGAATTTACCACAAATTATTTTCGTGCAAACCTACAGGGAGTAGCAAACCTGGGTAGAATCATGAACTTCCAATCATTCACCAGAACCATTGGGTTTTTAGGACATGCGGGAGTAGGGGGAGGAAGACTCAGTTTCGAACAAACCATCCTCAACACCCAGCCAGATTACATGTATAACTTTATAGTTGGTTTTACCGGTCAAGCGAAACTCGGAAAAAGAGTAGCCTTGACTGGCGATATCTCAATGATTCATAATGGACGTCAAACCTATACCTTTGATGGAAATCAATATAATGCTGAGGTACAACCAATAGACCCTATGTCAAACCCATACGTGCATGCTCCAGGCACCTGGTGGACAGGGACTTTAGGTTTGAATTTCTACTTGGGTAAGCACGAAGCGCATGCAGACTGGTATGTAGCTGCTGACAAATATGCTACGAAAGAAGAGCTAGCTACTCAAATCAACGGCATCAAAGACATGCTGAAAGATTCTGACGGTGATGGTGTACCTGATTACCTGGACAAAGAGCCTAATACTCCTGCTGGAGCTAGAGTAGACTCTGCAGGTATGACTATGGATTCTGACGGTGACGGCACCCCTGATCACATGGACAAATGTCCTTTCATGCCAGGTCCAGCTTCTACTGACGGATGTCATGTGGAAGAAGTAAAAGAGCAACTTGATTTCTTCAAGAAAGCAATCAAAGATGGCTATGTAAATGTTTACTATGCGTTCGATAGCGCTAAGCCGCTTGGATATTCTGCTAGCGCTGCAAACTATGTTTCTAACTTCTTGAAAAAGAATCCTGGCGTAAGCGTAGAGGTTAAAGGTTATGCTGACGAACTAGGTCCAGAAGATTATAACATGAAACTTTCTGAAAGAAGAGCTAAAGCAGTCTATGACTTGCTAGTAGCCTCAGGTGTGGATGCCTCTAGACTTTCTTACAAAGGTTACGGCGAAGACACTAGCGTAGACAAGTCTTCTGCTGATGCGAGACAAATGGCTAGAAGAGCGAGCTTCGAGATAAAGTAACTAAGAGAAGTCGGTTTAAGAAAAAACTCGGTTCATAGAGAGCCGAGTTTTTATTTTATCTTCGCATCATGTTTGTACTGTCTGACACCCCATCACTTGCACATCAGTTCTTACTTGAGTTAAGAGATATTCATATCCAAAAGGATAGCATGCGGTTTCGAAGAAATTTGGAGCGCTTGGGGGAAATTTTGGCTTATGAAATATCTAAATCCCTAAATTTCAACTCCTTACCCATCGAAACACCCATACAAGCATCCACGGTACTTCAGCCAAGTGAACAACCGGTGATAATCTCGGTTATGCGGGCTGCTCTTCCATTTTACCATGGATTCTTAAACTACTTCGATAGAGCTGACAGTGGATTTATAGGCGCATTCCGAGATGAAAGTAAGGAAGGTGAAATAGCGATAGAACTAGGTTACCACGCCAGCCCTAGCATTGAGGAAAGAACCGTCATACTGGCCGATCCTATGCTGGCTACCGGTAAATCAATCGTAGAAACGGTCAACACCCTATTGGCACATGGAAAACCGAAACACCTTCATATCGCGTCAGTAATTGCTGCTCCAGAAGGTATTCAGTACCTCAAAGAAAACCTAAACTGCTCTTTTTCACTATGGCTGGGAGCTATAGATGAAAAGCTTAATCATCAATCCTACATAGTACCTGGCCTGGGTGACGCCGGAGACTTAGCCTTCGGACCTAAACTTTAACCACTATATGCTTCCTTACCTTCTGTTAATACTCGGATTTGTCATACTTCTTTATGGAGGTAAAATTCTGGTCGATGGAGCTTCTGCTATGGCTGTTAAGCTAGGTATGAGTGCTGGGCTGATTGGAATGACAGTGGTGGCTTTTGGCACCTCAGCACCTGAACTGCTAGTCAGTGTAAATGCAGCCCTAAAAGGAAACAGTGATATTTCCATTGGCAATGTCATCGGCTCGAATATCGCAAACATCGCCCTCGTACTAGGTATAAGCGGGATATTCTATCCTATTTTGATCAAAAAGATACATATACGTTTTGATTACGTAGTTACGCTTCTAGTATCTATCCTTTTCTATGGCTTAAGTTTCAATGGGATAATTTCGTTCTGGGAAGGAATTCTACTATTCTCCATATTCATAGGCTTCAATTACTATCTTTTCAAAAGCCCTAATGCAGAACTTACCGACAATACTGAAGTAGAAGAAGAAATCGAACAGGTAAAAAACTATTCCTGGTTTGCAGCCATTGGATTATTTATTGGTGGTGTAGTTGGTTTATATGCCGGGTCTGAGCTTTTGGTGAACAATGCAGTGAAAATTTCCCGAGAGTTTGGAGTATCTGAGCGGATCATAGGAGTAACCGTTATTGCGATTGGCACTAGTCTTCCCGAACTGATTACTTCCATCATGGCAGCGCTGGCCAAAAGAACTGATTTAGCACTAGGTAATATACTAGGTAGCAACATCATGAATATCCTTTCCATCATTGGAATTACTGCTATCATTAAGCCCATTGGGGTTTCTCAAGCATTCATTGATTCTGATTTTCTCTGGATGCTAGGAATTACGGTTCTACTATTCCTGCTCATGCGAACCAAAATGCGTGTTTCCAAAGTAGAAGGCTCCATACTTTTACTTAGCTACTTTGCATATATGTATTTCTTGCTTTGATGGATGCACTACTCACTATGCTTGGAATTTACTTCCTGTGCTGGTTCAAATTCATCGCTGGACCTGTATTAGGATCTGCTGCTGGATATACAGTAGTCGAGAGCGCATTGGTCACCATTGCCGGTACGATGAGTAGTGTCATGATTTTTACCTTAATCGGAACCCAAATAAGAGCTTTTATTCAGAGAAACTTCAGACCAAAGTCCAAACCCATTTTCACCAAAAAGAACCGCAACATAGTCCATCTCTGGAAAAAATATGGAGAAATGGGGATTGCATTGTTCACTCCCCTGTTTTTAACGCCTATAGGTGGTACTTTGATTATGGTTTCCTTTGGAGTAAAAAAAAGAAGAATCTATACGCATATGCTTTGGAGTTCATGCCTTTGGGCCTTCATTCTCAGCTCAAGCATAGATCAGCTAATGCACATTTCTTTCATTAAAGGATTATTCATCTAATTCCTCATCTGGAAGGATCTCTATATCTTTGATCAAAACTTTTTCGGCTATTCCCTGGCCAGTCAAGGTAGCCGCCAGACCTCCCATCGCTGTCTCTTTATACCGGCTCTCCATAGAACTGCCTATCTCACCCATTGCTTCCACGCATTCATCCACGGGAATTACTGCGTTTACATTAGCCAGGGCAATCTGCGAGGAACTAAAGGCAATAGCTGCGGCACTGGCATTTCTCACCACGCAGGGTACCTCTACCAGCCCTGCCACTGGGTCACAGACCAAACCAAGCATGCATTGAATGGTAACAGCGACGGCATTGAAAACCTGATCTGTATCACCACCAAGGCAATGCACTATCGCTCCCGCCGCCATGGCTGCAGCTGAGCCAGTTTCGGCTTGACAGCCCCCCACTGCACCGGCCAAGCTTGCTTTTTCTTCTATAATCAAAGCAATTCCCGCCCCAACTAAGAGTCCCTCCACAATCTGCTCATCATTGAGTCCATGAATATCCTGAAGTGTCACCAGAACCCCAGGCAAAATTCCGCTGGCCCCTGCTGTAGGCGCTGCCACCACTCTTCCCATACAGCTGTTGACTTCCTTGGCGGCGAGTGCTCTGGAAATCAATTGCTGAAATTCCGGTGACAATACTGCCAAAGGATGATTGTAAACCTTCTTTGCACCGTTATTTATCATGCCTGATCGGGAAGTCATATCTTCTTCCAGACCTGTCTTCACCGCATCTTTCATCACAACAAAAGCCTGTAGAATCCCAGTCTTTATTTGATCAGCATCTCCGCTTTTCTGATCAATTTCGTATTCAATCACGGATTCGGGCAAGGTGATTTTATGCTCTTCGCAATATGACTTCCATCCCGTAAAGGATTCAAAAAGGTAACTCATTGTATTTGGGGTTATATTCTAAAATTCGGTCAGCTTTCCTTAGAAATTGAAATTCAAAGTTTGCTTGACAGAAGAGTCAAGACTCAGTGCCACTGGGCAAGTCTTTGCTGCATTTTTTAGTTTCTGAAGTGCAGCAGCATCTTCAACCGGGTTTTCCCAATGGAAATCCACCACAATTTCGGCAATTTTACGCGGATTAGACTGCATTACTTTCGTCACCTCCCAGCTCAACCCTTCCAGAGACATGCCATCCCGATCTGCCACAATCCCCATTATAGTCACCATACAACTTCCTAAAGCACTCGCCACGAGATCGGTGGGCGAAAATGCCTCGCCTTTGCCATTGTTATCGACAGGGGCATCAGAGATAATTTTGACACCGGATTGAAGGTGCTCGGATTCGGTTCTTAAATTCCCTAAATATGAACTTTTTATAGTGGGCATAAACTCTTATTTTTAAAATCAGTTAAAACTATTAACACCCAAAAATAGGGCTATATTTTCGACCAATTCGAATGAAAAAGCTGAAATTCATTTTATCCTCAATATTCCTTCTGCTCGGTATTTCTCAAGTAAGTCTGGCACAGCGTGAAGACGCAGGCAATTATGACTACGACAAAGAATACATGTTTGGGATCAATAAAAACACCAACGGCGGACTAATCGGCGGTTTTGTATTCAAAGCTGGAACACGCCTTGACGATACACAATTCAGTTTTTGGGCAGTAGAATTTTCCAATGTCAAAAACCCAAAGGAAGTCCGCTATAACACGGTACTTGGCAACAGTTATATTTTTGGTAAATCAAATTACCTCTATTCGATCAGGCCTCAATACGGGCGCGAGATAATCCTGTTCAAGAAAGCGCCTAACCAAGGGGTTCAGGTTTCTGCCTTAGCTGCAATTGGCCCATCCTTTGGCTTGATCGCTCCTTACTATATAGAGTACGCGCTAAACCGTGTAGAAACCGTAAGGGAACAATATGATCCGGAAGTGCACCAAAGCCGATTTAATATTTTGGGAACTGGACGGCTTTTTGAAGGATTAGGAGAATCAGAATTTGCTTTTGGAGGCAATCTAAAAGCAGCCATATCTTTTGAATTTGGAGTTTTTCGCTCAAATGCCACCGGTTTGGAACTTGGATACATGCTCGAAGGTTTTACCAAAGAAATCCCACTGATCCCTACCACCGAAAACAGGCAGCTATTCCAATCGGCATACTTCACCTTTTTCTATGGGTTCAGACAGTAATCCAGCTTTGGTTTTGAACCGGGCTGACTTACCTTTGCATCAAATCAGAAATCAATGATCGAATTACCTGTAATTTCCGAAGAAGCAACCCGAAGAAAAAAGCCTGACTGGCTAAGGGTAAAACTTCCGGTAGGAAAAGAATATGCTAAAGTCCGCAAACTGGTAGATGAACATAAACTTCACACCATATGTGAAAGCGGAAACTGTCCAAACATGGGTGAGTGCTGGGGAGCCGGTACGGCCACCTTCATGATTTTGGGAAATGTTTGCACGCGTTCTTGCTCATTTTGTGCTGTGGCGACTGGACGTCCACCTGAATACGATCTGGACGAACCAAGGAGAGTGGCAGAAGCCATCAAGCTGATGGGTGTAAAACATGCCGTACTCACCTCTGTCAACCGTGATGAGTTGAAAGATAAAGGAGCTGAAATCTGGTACCAGACGGTAATCCAAACAAAAGAACTTTCACCTGAAACCACCATAGAAACATTAATTCCGGACGTGAAATCCAATTGGGATGCACTCTATCGAATGATTTCAGGGGGTCAAGAAGTGGTTTCCCATAACATGGAGACCGTGGAAAGCCTTTATAGAAGAGTCCGCCCTCAAGCCAAATATGCCCGCTCGCTGGAGCAGACGAAACTAACCAAAGAATTTGGCAAAAGAACCAAGACAGGCATTATGCTAGGTTTGGGTGAGAAAAAAGAAGAAGTGTTTAAAGCCATGGATGATTTAGTAGCCCACGGATGTGATATTCTTACCCTTGGCCAATATCTGCAGCCCACCAAAAGACATATAGAGGTAGCTGAATTTATCCACCCAGATCTTTTTGCAGAATATAGAGAAGAGGGATTGGCTAGAGGATTGAAATATGTAGAATCAGGACCGTTGGTGAGATCATCTTATCATGCTGAAAGGCACGTGAACGTGTAAATAGCCTACAGCTTAATATTTTAAAGCACACTTTTCGGTGTGCTTTTTTTATGTCTAGTTTTTTAATACTTTGTGCATACAACCTTCACTTAAACTTTTGACTAAATGGTAAAAATTGAGAAAATCGGAGTGACGTCCATGGCTAGAATATATGGTCTCACCATGGCAATTATGGGTTTTGTAATCGGTCTCTTCTACGCCCTATTTCTTTCAGCTTTTTCTGGATTGCTTGGTAGTGAATATAGCGGAATGGGTGGATTAGGAATTTGGATGGTCATTGTTTTCCCTATATTCTACGGAGTCTTAGGCTTTATTTTTGGAGCACTAGGTGCTGTAGTTTATAATTTTATCGCATCTAAAACCGGCGGTTTGGAGATCCAATTATCCAAGGAGCCACAATCCCCGATCGAATAAACTAAAAAAGGGCTACCTTTCGATAGCCCTTTTTTTATTCTAATTTATTGGATCAAGCTTCTTCGCTTGCATATTCTTCTACAGGAATACAGCTACACATTAAATTTCTGTCCCCAAATGCAGAATCGATTCTACGTACGCTAGGCCAGAATTTATTCTCTTTGACATAGCTTAACGGATAAACCGCCTTTTCTCTGGAGTAAGGTAAATCCCAGTTGTCCGAAAGTGCCATAGAAGCCGTATGAGGCGCATTTTTCAACACATTGTTCTCCTGATCAGCCTCACCGTCTTGGATCTCTTGAATTTCCGCTCTGATAGAAAGCAATGCATCACAGAATCTATCTAATTCAACCTTAGTCTCAGACTCGGTCGGCTCAATCATCAATGTACCAGCCACAGGGAAAGACACCGTAGGGGCATGATATCCATAATCCATCAATCGCTTGGCAATATCTTCTACTTCTATGCCTACTTCCTTAAACCCTCTGCAATCCACGATCATCTCATGAGCCGCTCTTCCTTGAGTACCGGTGTAAAGAATAGGGAAGTGTTCAGCCAACCTTTCTTTGATGTAATTCGCATTTAGAATCGCCATTTTAGTGGCATTTTCTAAACCATCTCCGCCCATCATAGCGATATAAGCATACGAGATCGGTAAAATACTCGCACTTCCATAAGGCGCAGCTGAAATCGAAGATACAGCATGCTCTCCTCCTGCTTTGACCACTGGGTTTCCAGGAAGGAATGGTGCCAAATGACTAGCAACACAAATAGGCCCCATACCAGGTCCTCCGCCTCCATGAGGAATACAGAAGGTTTTATGCAGATTCAAGTGACAGACATCCGCACCTATTCTACCCGGACTAGTCAGCCCTACCTGTGCATTCATATTTGCACCATCCATATATACTTGCCCTCCATTTTCATGGATCACCTGGCAGATTTCCTGTATAGCAACTTCAAAAACACCGTGGGTAGACGGGTAAGTCACTAACAGAGCCGCCAATTCATTGGAATGAGCCGTAGCCTTTTCACGCAAATCATCCAAATCTATATTTCCCTTTTCGTCACACTTCACCAATACTACCTTCATTCCAGCCATTACTGCAGATGCTGGATTGGTACCATGTGCAGAAGTCGGGATCAAAGCCACATTTCTATGGTGGTCCCCTCTACTCTGATGATAAGCTCTGATCACCATCAATCCTGCAAACTCACCCTGTGCACCGGAGTTTGGCTGAAGGGAAGTATCTGCAAAACCGGTGATTTCATTCAGCCAATGTCTCAAATGCGCAAATAGCTCCTGATAACCAGCGGTCTGATCAGTAGGTGCAAACGGGTGCATCTGCCCAAACTCTGGCCAGGTCACAGGGATCATTTCGGCTGTAGCATTCAGCTTCATGGTACAGGATCCCAAAGAAATCATGGAGTGAACCAGAGACAAATCTTTATTCTCCAGGCGCTTGATGTAGCGAAGCATTTCGTGCTCACTCTGGAAATTATTGAAAACCGGATGAGCTAGGTATTCAGACTTTCTTACCAAAGCTTCTGGCAATTCAAACTCTACTGCATCTGCCAAAGCTGATAGATCTGGAGCTTCTACTCCCTTGGCTTTCGCAAAAACCTCCACCACAGCCTTCACATCTGCTAAGGTTTTGGCTTCGTCAAAGGATAAGAAAACTTGATCATAATCGTATCGGAAATTCATTTCCGAAGACAGTGCCAAGGACTGAATAGCATTTAGCTTTTTGGCTTCAATTCCTACTTTAATGGTATCAAAGTAATTTTCTGAAAGCACTTGATATCCCAAGCTCTCCAGCGCTTTGGCTGTGAGTTTGGCTAGACCGTGAGTCCGTAGCGCAATATTTTTCAGACCTTTTGGGCCGTGATAAACGGCGTAAAAGCTAGCCATCACCGCCAATAGAACCTGAGCTGTGCAAATATTTGAGGTAGCTTTTTCTCTTTTGATATGCTGTTCGCGAGTCTGCAAAGCCATTCGGTAAGCTTTATTGCCTTCACGATCTTGCGACACTCCTATAATTCGTCCTGGAATTTGTCTTTTATAAGCTTCCTTAGTCGCAAAGAAGCCTGCATGCGGGCCACCGTACCCCATAGGCACGCCAAATCGCTGAGAAGACCCCACCACTACATCTGCTCCTATATCGCCTGGAGCTGTCAATAGTGTCAATGCCAACAAATCAGCCGCAAAAGCAGTACTTACGTTGTTTTCCTTTGCTGCAGCTACGATCGCTGAGTAATCTCTAGCTTCACCGTCTGCATCAGGATATTGAAACAAAACCCCGTAAAGGTCTTCGTCCGTCAGGTCCAGCTCATCTATAGACCCGAACACCAAATCTACACCCACAGGCTCTGCCCTGGTTTCCAAAACCGCTTTGGTCTGAGGAAAAACCTTCTCGTCTACAAAAAACTTAGTCGCCTTCTTCTTCTCCCTAGGCTTCACTGCAAAAAGCATATTCATCGCTTCAGCTGCAGCTGTTCCCTCATCCAGTAGAGAGGCATTCGCCAGCTCCATCCCGGTCAATTCCATCACCACAGTCTGGAAGTTGATCAGCGCTTCCAGCCTACCTTGAGCTATCTCTGCCTGATACGGGGTATAAGCGGTGTACCATCCTGGATTTTCGAGCACATTTCTCAAAATCACACTAGGCACTAACGTATCGTAATACCCCAAACCAATAAAAGATTTAAAAACCTTGTTTTTGGAGGCAAGCCTTTTAAAGTCCTTCAAAAATTCAGATTCCAATTTCGCTGCCGGAAGATCCAGTGGCCTATCGAGCTGAATTGCTTGGGGTACAGTTTGGTTGATTAATTCCTCTAAAGTTGAAGCTCCGATTTTCTCCAGCATCTCAGCGATTGCTGTATCGGTCGGGCCATTGTGTCTGTGCTCAAACTTGAGCGCATTGGAAAGATTGATCTTCATATAAGAACGTTTGGACAATGAACTATTTGGGTTTGAAATTGGCTCAATTTTCAAGCTGCAAAGGTACAATTTATTGAAAGATAATACTTTCAAGACTTCCATTATTTCCTTTGAGATAGGTCAAAATTTATAAACGGTTATTTATTCAGAAAAAAATTTATCTAGTTTAGCATCGTAAAAAATTATCACCTTCGACAAGAAGCTCCTTTGAAATGCCTTTTTACAACTAAAACAAATGAGTCTCAGGTCGAATTCAATAAAAACCTAACTATAAACTGATGAATAAAAGTCTATTACTATCAGGTGCTTTGGCCTTTGGCCTCTCTGCATCTGTCCTGGCTCAAGCACCGGCTCAGGTGAAATATGCCAACACCATTTCTGCCGGAGATCTGGAAGAGCACTTGACCTACCTCGCTTCGGATGAGATGAAAGGTAGAGATACGGGCTCTGAAGAGCAAAAAATCGCAGCCAACTACATCGTAGAATTCTACAAAAACTTAGGGCTTGCCGGTCCAGTGGATGGCGGCTACCTTCAAAGCGTAGAGCTGGTAAGCTCCTCTTTCAGCGAAGTAGAGCTTAAAGTAGGAAAAAACAAGTTGGTCAACAATGAAGATTTCGTGTTTGTCGGAGATGGCGACATGAAGAAAACATCCAAAACTGACCTGGTATTCCTTGGGCTGGTATCTGATGAAAACCTGGCCAAGGTGGATGTGAAAGATAAGTTAGTAGGAATCTGGGCTGTGGGCGTAAGGTCAAACAACCTACTGACCCAAGTGATGGACGCGGGAGCTGCAGGGGTGGTTTTGGTAAGTATGGAAGGTCAAGCAAATTTTGACCGGATTGCGAACCGTTATAAAACCCTGGCAGGTAAAGGCCGCATCGGATTCCCTAAGGAAGTAGAGCAAAAGCCGGTATTTATGGTCAGCTCCGACAAAATGGCCGAGCTTTTCGAAACTCCAGTAGAGGACCTAAAAGAAGCTGCCAAGTCTAGCCCAGAGACCATCAAATCTCAAAAGGCTTCTTATAAAATCGAAAAAGAAATAGAAGAAGTGGATTCATCAAACATCCTGGCTTTCCTAGAAGGCACGGATAAAAAAGAAGAGATAATCGTCATTTCCTCCCACTACGACCATGTAGGTGTGAGCAGCACCGGAGAAATTTTCAACGGTGCAGATGATGATGGCTCAGGAACTGTATCTGTCATGGAAATCGCTGAGGCATTTGCCACTGCGGCTAAGGAGGGAAACAGACCTAGAAGATCCATCCTATTCCTAAATGTAACCGGAGAGGAAAAAGGATTACTAGGCTCAGCTTACTATGCTGACCATCCTATATTTCCACTGGAAAACACCATCCTGAACCTGAATATAGACATGGTAGGCCGTATTGATTATGAATACCAGGATTCTTCCAATACGGATTTTGTATATGTGATCGGTTCAGAGATGCTTTCTACAGATCTGAAAAAAATCCTGGAATACAATAATATCACCTATTCTGACCTGATCCTGGATTACAGATATGACGCAGAAGACGATCCAAACAGATTCTACTACAGATCAGATCATTATAACTTTGCAAAGAACAATATTCCGATTGCCTTCTTCTTCAACGGAGTACACGATGACTACCACCAAGTAACTGACACTGTGGATAAAATCGAATTTCCACTGATGGAAAAAAGAGTAAAACTGATTTTCCATACTGCCTGGGATGTGGCAAATCGAGAAAATCGAATCAGAGTGGACGGGACCAATACCCGGACTGAGCGATAGAATAAACAGGCCCTGGATAAAAATTCAGGGCTTTTTTATTTCCCCTTATTCTTTTGGTTCTTGGTTTTCATTTGGTTTCGGTTCCGCTTATTGCCTGTCTTTTTGGCTCGTGCTTTTTCACCCTTTCCTATATTCTTTTTGGGCTTGACTTTCTTCTCATGAAACGCACCTTTATAATCTGGATTATCGCGCTGCATCAGTCGATCTAGCTCACGGGCATAAGCCTGCTTTTCTTCAAAGGGCGTATTGGTGACATCCGCTGCTTTAGGTATTTCAGCTACCTCCACCTTCATTCGGATGATCTCTTCGATCTTTTCAAAATGATAGGTCTCTGCCGGATTCACAAAGCTGATAGCAATCCCTTCTTTCTCTGCCCGCCCAGTTCGCCCGATTCTATGGACATAATCCTCGTAGATTAAGGGCACATCAAAATTGATCACATGGCTCACCATGGTCACATCCAAGCCTCTGGAAGCTACATCTGTAGCTACCAAAACCCTCACCTCTCCACCTTTGAAATCTTCAATAGAATTGATCCGGGTATTCTGACCTTTATTGGCATGAATCACGCGTATCTCACCGTATCCTCTGTGATTCAAAAATGCAAAAACCTCCTCGGCATTTTTTCTCGACCGGGTAAAAATGATCGCTCTACTGACCGTTTCGGCCTGTAGCAGATGAGAAAGAAGGTTAAGCTTGGTTTTAATATTAGGCACCAGATATTTCACCTGCGCGATAGTCTCAGCAGTAGTGGCCGATGGAGTCACCTCCACCCGCTCCGGAAACTCCAAAAACTCGGCAGCAAACCGATCAATCCGCTCTCCAAAAGTAGCCGAGAAAAGCAGGTTCTGTCTTTTCACTGGTATCACTTCCAGAATGGAACGTATCTGTGGCATGAAACCCATATCCATCATTTTATCTGCCTCATCCAGCACCATGGTTTTGATCTCCTTGGTCAGGATTTTCCCTTTTCTATAGATGTCCAAAAATCTTCCCGGTGTGGAAACAATGATATCAACTCCTTTTTCAAGATTTTCAATTTGAGTCTTAGGCCCCAATCCACCATAAAGTGAAACCATTCTTAGGTCCGTATTTGCGGCCATTTGAAGTACCACTTCCTCAATCTGCATGACCAGCTCCCTAGTAGGAGCCAATATCACGGCTCGGGCATGATCTCCCTGTGCATACTTCACCTTCATGAGCAGTGGCAGCACATAAGCCGCTGTCTTTCCCGTCCCGGTCTGCGCGATGCCAAGCACATCATGACCTGCCAAAGCCAGGGGGATGGCCTTCTCCTGAATGGGAGTAGGGTGAACATAGCCCGCATCCGCGACCGCATTCAACAGCTGTCGATTTAGCTTAAATGCTTCAAAAGTTGGGGACTCATTGCTCATGATTCGTTAATTTTGGTTGAAATAGTAAAATCCAAAAAGGAGATATGATGAAAAGTATTCTGATCACCGGTGCAAATATAGTCAATGAAGGCCGGATAAGTCCGGGAGATGTTTTGATAGCAAATGGAAGAATAGCAAAACTTGGTAACAACCTTAGTTCTGAGCGTGCAGACACACATATTGATGCAAAGGGAAAATATCTTTTCCCAGGACTAATCGATGATCAGGTACATTTTAGAGAACCGGGACTCACACATAAAGCCGAAATCTACACAGAAGCAAAGGCCGGAGTGGCTGGTGGAACCACTTCCTACATGGAAATGCCCAACACCGTCCCACAGGCTACCACGGTAGAACTTCTGGAGCAAAAATACAGCAGAGCGGCTGAAGTTTCCCTTGCCAACTACTCCTTCTTTATGGGAGCTACCAATGACAACTTGGACGAAATCCTAAAAGTGGACTTCCAGAATGTATGTGGCCTGAAAATATTTCAAGGCTCCTCTACTGGAAACATGGTCGTGGACAATATCGAGTCTCTGGAAGGAATTTTCAAAGAGTGCAAAGCACTGATCGCCATCCATAGCGAAAATGACCACATCATTGCGGAGAACTTCGCCAAATACAAAGAAATTTATGGGGATGATATCCCGGTGAAGTTTCACCCGAAAATCCGCTCTGAAGAGGCTTGCTATGATGCGTCCAGCAGAGCTGTAGCCATGGCAAAAAAACATGGAACCCGCCTCCATATTTTACATATTAGCACGGCCAGGGAATTGGAGCTTTTCACCAATAAAATTCCTTTGGAAGAGAAAAAAATCACTTCAGAGGCCTGTATTCATCACATGTGGTTTGCAGAGGAAGATTACGAGACCAAGGGCACCCTGATCAAATGGAACCCTGCAGTGAAAACGGCAGCTGATGGCAAGGCAATTCTGCAAGCTGTCATTGATGGCAGGATCGATGTCGTAGCTACCGATCACGCCCCGCACACTTTGGAAGAAAAAGCCCAAGTTTACACTAAAGCACCCTCAGGAGGACCGCTCAATCAGCACAGTCTGGTAGCCATGCTGGATTTTTACCATCAAGGAAAAATCAATCTGGAACTGATCGCCCAGAAAATGAGTCACAATGTAGCTAAGCTCTTCAGAATAGAGGACAGGGGATTTATCCGTGAAGGATACTTTGCAGACCTGGTCTTGGTAGACCTGGACTCGCCATGGGAGGTCAGCAAAGCCAATGTGCTGTCAAAATGCGGCTGGTCTCCATTCGAAGGGCATACATTCAAGTCCCAAGTGACCCACACTATAGTATCCGGACATTTGGCGTACGAAAACGGGACATTTCACGAGGAGAGAAAAGGAGAAAGACTGAAATTTTCAGGAAAATTTTAAGCGCTCTCTTGCACATAGAAAAGTGAATCATTACTTTTGCAGACCATTTGGGAGAGTTCAATTCTCCTTAGATCTACATGGTGATTGTAGCTCAGCTGGTTAGAGCGCTGGTTTGTGGCACCAGAGGTCGCCGGTTCGAACCCGGTCTTTCACCCAAAACCCCTCCTAGTGAGGGGTTTTGCTTTTTATAGAGAGTCTGTTGGCACAACATTTGATAAAATCCGACAGAACTAAACCAACTTGAGATGTTTACTTTGTTCAAATCCTCACCAAAATTCCCGCAGGTCACGCCAATCAACATTAAAATGGCAAAAAATTATCTGACAAAATTTGAAGAATCGCTCAAAAACTTCGAGGAATTGCAAAAGGAAGCGGTTCATTCCTGAATATTTCACTTAAATCAAGAGGTTATGGAAACATAACCTTTATTTTTTCGCATTTCATTTTTCTTATCAGTTCAATACTCTATTTTTAATGAGACAGAATATTCTCATGAGTTATATACATTTTGACAAAACCCAGCTGATAAATCTTAACTATTCTCTTGAAAGGGAAATAATTAGATCCAATCAATCTGGCTGCTATACCAGCACCTCTATTATCGGGTGCAATACCCGAAAATACCACGGACTACTGGTAGCGCCACAGCCACAGATTGACACTCAAAGTCATGTCATGCTATCAACCGTTCATGAAACGGTGATTCAGCATGGAGCGAGCTTTAACTTGGGCATCAGCAAATTCCCCGGCAATTACTCCCCCAGAGGACATAAGTATTTGGAGGACTTTGACTCAGAGCCTATCCCCAAACTCACCTACCGGGTGGGAGGAGTACTGCTTCAAAAGGAACTGATCCTGGACACCAATCGGGACCGGGTCATGATCCGATACACCCTACTGGAAGCACACTCTCCCACTAAAATCCGCATATCCCCATTTCTGGCTTTTAGAAGTTTTCACGCACTATCCAAGGCCAATACCTATATCAACAAGAAATTCAAAAAAGCGCCAAATGGAGCTGTTTTCCAGCTTTATGAATCTTACGATCCATTATTTATTCAGCTTTCCAAAAAAGCGGAATTCGTACCTGCACCTGACTGGTATTATAATGTGGAGTATATCTTAGAACGCGAAAGGGGGTATGACTATCAAGAAGACCTCTATGTGCCTGGGTATTTTGAATTTGATATCACTAAAGGGGAATCTGTCATTTTTTCAGCGGGACTGACAGAAGCAGATCCCAAAACCAGACAAAATGCATTTGAAAAAGAAATTGCCCGAAGAATCCCAAGAAATAATTTCGAAAACTGTCTGAAAAACTCAGCCGGCCAATTCATCAGAAAACGTGATGGCCAAACCAGAGTAATCGCTGGCTATCCTTGGTTTGGATGGTGGGGACGGGACACCTTTGTGGCAGTTCCTGGGCTTACGCTTACCACAGGAGATAGCAAAACCTTCCTGGACATCATGGATACCATGTCCAAAGACCTGAAAGGCCCTCTTTTCCCAAATGTGGGAAGCGGTGTGAATTCTAATATGAATTCTATAGACGCGCCACTCTGGTACTTCTGGGCCTTGCAGCAATACATCATATACACCAAAGACAGCAAAACCATCAAAGACAGGTATCTCGGTAAAATGAAAGGAATAATAGATGGGTACATGGACGGCACTGATTTCAACATCAAAGTACTGGAAAATGGCCTGGTCTACGGAGGTGAGGATGGCGTTGCATTGACTTGGATGGATGCAGTGACGCCAGATGGCCCGGTGACTCAGCGCAGAGGTTGCCCAGTAGAAATACAGGCACTTTGGTACAATGCTCTATGCTTTTATCACGAACTCACTGGAGACGAGTCCATAGCCGCCCAAGCCGATAAAATTAAAGCAAGTTTCGTGAAAGAGTTCTGGTCAGAAGAACTTGAATACTTAGCAGACTGTGTAGATGGAAGCAATAAAGACTGGTCTATCCGCCCAAATATGGTTTTTGCGACCTCGCTCCCATACATTATGCTCAGTGAAGAGCAGTGCGATATGGTACTGGAAGTTGCCAAATCGAAACTTCTTACCACCAGAGGCATGCGCTCCCTGGCCCCTGATGACCCCGCATACAAGGGATACTATTTTGGAGACCAGATCAGCAGAGATCAAGCTTATCATAATGGCACGGTGTGGGTTTGGCCACTGGGACACTTTGTAGAAGGATATATAAAATTACACGGGAAGTCCAGTTCGAATTTTATCAGTAAAATAATCAAGGGATTCGATGGTGTAATGACGCAGTATGGTGTGGGTGCAGTCGCTGAAATCTACGATGGTGACCCTCCACATCGACCCAAAGGAGCTATTTCTCAGGCCTGGAGTGTGTCAGAATTGTTGAGAATGATGGATTTGATCAAAGAAAAAATATAAAAGACTTTTTATGAAGGTGCTCATGTTCGGGTGGGAATTCCCGCCACATATTTCTGGAGGTCTTGGAACGGCCTGTTATGGTCTGGTCAAAGGTTTGGCCCATCATAATCAGGATATCATTTTTGTAGTCCCAAAACTCTGGGGAGATGAAGAACCATTGGCGGACTTCGTAAATGCCAGCGATGTCATAGTAGACTATAAGGAGAAAAAATTCAAATCCATCTGGAAAAACCTTACTTACCTCGAAGTCAGTAGTTTCTTGGTACCCTACCTAGGCCCAGATGAATTTAAAAAATTCACGGATTATGCCATTCATGACCGGACTGATGTGGATGAAAGCATTTTTTCCAACAAGTTTGAATTCAGCGGGAAATACGGCAAAGATCTCCTGATGGAGGTTTCCAGATATGCCTTAGTAGCTGCGCAAATAGCCAAAAACAAGGACCATCAAATCATTCATGCGCATGATTGGCTATCTTTTCCTGCAGGGATCGCTGCTAAAGAAATAAGCGGAAAACCACTCATAGCACATGTGCATGCTACTGAGTTTGACCGGTCTGGTGAAAGTGTCAACCAAACTGTCTATGACATAGAGCGAGCAGGAATGGAAGCTGCAGATCATGTGCTGGCGGTAAGTCAACTGACCAAAAACACCATTGTGAACAAATATGGAATCCCCGCTCACAAGGTGAGTGTGCTGCACAATGCCGTGTTGGATGCCAGTATCATCAAATCCAAATACAATAAGAAAGTACCTGAAAAAATCGTCACCTTCTTAGGCAGGATCACCTTTCAAAAAGGCCCAGAGTATTTTGTAGAAGCTGCGAAAAAGGTAATTCAGCGTGATCCAAATGTAAGATTTGTAATGGCCGGAAACGGGGACTTGCTAAATAGAATGATAGATCGAGTGGCTGAACTCCGAATGGGCACCAAATTTCACTTCACCGGTTTCCTCAAGGGAGATGATGTGGATCACATGTATGCAATATCAGACGTTTATGTGATGCCTTCTGTATCGGAACCTTTCGGAATTTCCCCGCTAGAGGCTGTGCGACACAATACGCCCGTGATTATTTCCAAACAATCAGGAGTAGCAGAAGTGCTGACTAATGCCATCAAAATTGACTTCTGGGACATAGACTCCATGGCCGATTCGATCTTTGCCCTGCTGCACTATGACGGAATATCCAGAATGTTCAAAGAGCTGGGTATTGAGGAATTGAAAAAATTAAAATGGGAACATGTGGCAGAAAAACTGGTCACTGTGTATTCAAATACTTTAGATAAGAAATCATGAGAACCATCTGCTTTTACTTTCAAGTGCACCAGCCCTACAGGCTAAAGCCCTATAGGTTTTTTGATATCGGCGAAGATCATCATTACTGGGATGATTTTTCTAACAAAAGCATCATGCGCAAAGTAGCCCAGAAGTGCTACCTACCTATGAATGCTTTACTCTTGGAACTTATCGAAAAGTACAACGGGGCGTTTAAAGTCAGCTTTTCACTGTCCGGAGTATTCCTTGATCAATTGGAGGAATTTGCTCCAGATGTGCTGGAGAGCTTTCAAAAACTGGTAGCAACAGGACACTGTGAATTGCTCAATGAAACCTACGCACACGCTTTGGTGGCTTTGAAAAGCAAGGAGGAGTTCAAAGATATGGTGCAAAACCACCAGCAAAAAATTAAAAAGCTTTTCAACGGATACCAACCCAAAGTATTCCGAAACACCGAGCTCATTTATTCGGACGAAATAGGCAAAATGGTCTCTGACATGGGATTTGATGCGATATTAACCGAAGGAGCCAAACACGTATTGGGATGGAAAAGTCCCAACTACGTCTATTGCAACTCCATAGAACCTAAGCTAAAAGTCCTACTTAAAAACTTTCAACTTTCAGACGACATCGCATTCCGCTTTGGCAACAAAGCCTGGGATGACTATCCGTTAACCACTGAAAAATTCATTAACTGGATCAATGAAATTCCCGCAGGTGAAGAAGTCCTAAACCTATTTATGGATTATGAGACCTTCGGAGAACACCAGTGGGCAGAAACCGGTATTTTTGATTTTATGCGACATCTACCTGAAGCAGTCTTCAGTAAAACCTCCTTTAGCTTCTCCACTCCATCAGAAGTGTCGGCGAAGATCGCTCCAGTAGGAAAAATCCATGTCCCTATCCCCATCTCTTGGGCAGATGAAGAGCGGGACTTGACAGCATGGCTGGGAAATGATCTACAGGATGAAGCTTTTGACCGATTGTATGAAATGGAAAAGCTCGTCAAGTCCATAGACGATGAGGAAATCCAGCGGGACTGGACCTACCTACAGACCAGTGACCACTTCTATTATATGTGCACCAAGTTCTTTTCAGACGGGGATATCCACTCCTACTTCAGTCCCTATGATTCACCTTACGATGCTTTCATAAATTACATGAATGTGCTCAGTGATTTCATGATCCGCGTGAAGGAAAAAATCAATGAAAAAGAAAGCCCAAAAGTCAAATAAATCAATTTGATTATCCGCAATGATGCCAGTCACCTTAGAACCTTCGCTTATCTGGTCGGAAGACCGATACTACGACTACGCTCAGTTCAAGTGACCGAAGACTCCCGCAGGAGCGGTACAGGCTGAAGTGTGCCTCAATTCTAAAGTTTAACATGTGCTGCCATATTGCTTTAGCCTCCTTACTGGCAAAAAAGCGGACATACATATAAATCAAAAATGCAAGGACAAGAGACCGGAAATTCCCGGTCTTTTTTTTGCCTGAAAAATTATCTAAGCCTAAAAAGCGCTAGGTAAAACACATTTTTTTCATACGCCAAATGCCCTATTTAAGAGGTCTGATTTCATTTCCTAATTTTTAAAATTCACATATCAAATAATTGATTGTCAATTATTTAATTAACATTTCTGTGACAAAATATGGAAATCCCCTAGAACAACAGCATAGCGTTTTATTGATCGCTTCAGCTAATTTAGGACAGTCAATACCATTCACTAGTCACGTTTTAACTATCTCTTTTATGAAAATCTTATTACTAACTCTACTGCTTTGGGCAACTTCGATTTTGCAACCTGCCGATCCGATTATCCCATCAAAAATCTATGATATCAATACAATGCATAGAAAAAATCAAGCCTCCAAATCGCCCAAAAGAATTTACATTCAAAAGTTCCGGGCCCTATTTGAAGTTTACGAAAAAGCAACTGCCAGCACGCAGGCATCAAAAAAAGAACGTGCTAATCGCGCCACCTATGTATCCGGGACTAAAACCAGCATGGGCGTACAGCTAAGTGGAGTAGATGTGCCCGAATTCCAGAAAATGATCAACGAGGCTTACGCAGATTTTGTAGCCCAACTAGAGGCTGAAGGATTTGAAATCATCACCGCAGATGAAGCTGGGCAAAGTGAATATTACAAAGGCTATACAAAAGTTAAAGGAGGGGCAAGTTCCACAGCTCAGGCTCTGGGCTTTGTAATGGTCACCCCTGAGGGATATGAGTATTGGGTAAAAGGACTAGATAACTCAGGAAGAGAAAAGTCTACCTTCACAGACACCAGTTCCAAACTATCCCAGGATTTAGGTGACGCTTATGTAGCAGAAGCTACCTTCATCTTCCCATTTGTAAACCTGGATGCAAATTCATCTGGCTTTACCAATTCATCTTCGGTGAAAGCTAAAATGAACCTACACCTTTCCTCTGCCCTAGATGTATCTGATAATCAACAGACCACCAGCTTGACATCCTCTCTTAAAGGGTTTGCAAATGCGGGCAATCAAGAAAGATTCTACTCTAGGGTAAGAATACTAGCAGGCCATTTTGCCAGCGCACCAGTTTTTGATGCATCCGTTGGCCTGAAAAAGAATGTTGATTTTGAAGGGGTTTTTGCAGAAACCAAAGTACAGGAGACCACGGCTGCCCAGGTAGATTATTTTTCTAAATCCTCCTACCCGCAGCTAGTCATGGTATCCGGAGATGAGATAAATCTTGCTTCCCACTATGCAGCATGTGATCCTGCCAAATACATGGAAGTAACCCAAGGTTCTATGAAAGAAATGATTGATACCGGGATACAAACCTTTAAGGACTTATTAAAGAAATAATAAGCCAAAAAAAGGAGCAGATTTACATCTGCTCCTTTTTTCTATCAATAACTCTCCGAGTCATTCGGGAAGTCTTTACTTTTCACATCTTTAATATACTTTCCAAAGGCCTCCATCATTACCCCTTGTAGATCAGCATATTGCCTCAGAAATCTTGGTTTGAATTCCTGCGTGATCCCCAGCATGTCGTGGACAACTAAGACCTGCCCATCCACATGCCCCCCGGCTCCTATTCCTATCACGGGAATAGAAACAGACTCTGCCACAGTTTTAGCCAGCTTGGCGGGGATTTTTTCCAGAACTACAGCAAAGCATCCCAACTCCTCCAATAATTTGGCATCGGAGATCAGCTTTTCAGCTTCTGCATCTTCTTTAGCACGAACGGTGTATGTCCCAAACTTGTAAATCGACTGTGGAGTCAAGCCCAAATGCCCCATCACCGGCACTCCGGCGCTTAGGATTCTGGTGATGGACTCACGTATTTCGGAGCCTCCTTCTACCTTCACCGCATGTGCCCCAGACTCTTTCATGATCCGGATGGTGGACCGTAAAGCCTCAGAACTATTCCCCTGATAGCTACCAAAAGGAATATCCACTACCACAAACGCACGGCTGACTGCTCGCACCACAGCTGATGCATGGTAGATCATCTGATCTAAGGTGATGGGCAAAGTGGTCTCGTGACCAGCCATCACATTGGAGGCGGAGTCCCCCACCAAAATAATATCGATCCCAGCAGCATCTACGATTTTTGCCATAGAAAAATCATAGGATGTAAGCATGGAAATCTTCTCTCCTCTATCCTTCATTTCCTGAAGAATATGAGTAGTTATTCTTTTGACGTTTGCGGCAGAATGTACAGACATAACTTAATGAAGGTGTACGGAGAAATTATCACCAGAGAAATCAACCCTGATGTGTTCGTTTAAAGTAGTAGAAAGTTCAAATCCTGTGTAATCCGGTCTGATCGGAAACAATCCATGACTGCGGTTGACCAGTACTGCGATTTCCATTTTGAAAAGCTCTTCATCCAGAAAAGGCTTCATGGCATAGACCAAGGTACGTCCGGTATTTAACACGTCGTCTACCAGGATCAGGGATTTACCCGTAAGCGTGAGGGGATCAGAAAGTTTCACCTCGGAATTCGCTACACTCACTTTATCCAACAGCACTTCTACTTCCTCTACTTGTAGTTTAGATATGGCCTTTAGTTCATCAGCGAGCAATTTGGCCAAGGTGACGCCCATACCGGAAATCCCCGCCAAAACTACCCCTGAGGCATGGAGATTTCTTTCGTAGATCTCGTAAGCCATTCGGGTGATTTTCTTCTTTATCTGTTGATGATTGAGTACTTCGCTCATGGTTTTGTTCAAAATTGAAAATTAGGTCAATTCTCTTTGCTTTCAAAATTACGAAAGTTCTTATCTATGGTCATCCTCTTCATTGAGGATGTTCACGTAGCTTTCATACCTATAGGGATGTATATACCCTTCGGCCAACTTTTCTAGTACTACGCATCCCGGTTCATTGAGATGCTGGCAATTATTGTATTTGCATTTTCCCAAAAAAGCCCTCATCTCCGGGAAATAATGTGAGAGCTCCTGATCCTCTATATCTAAGATCCCAAACTCTTTGATCCCCGGGGTATCTATAAGATCTCCACCATTGTCCAGTGCAAAAAGCTCCGCAAAAGTAGTAGTATGCACACCTTTGGCAGTAAAGCCCGATATCTCCTGCGTATGCTGTTTGGCTTCAGGCACCAGCGCATTCAGCAAAGTGGATTTCCCCACCCCAGAGTGACCGGAAATCAAGGTTGATTTATTGGCCAAAATAGGTTCAAACTTTTCTTTGAGGTCCAGGTCACTGGCCGCAGATACTTCCATAACTTGATATCCCAGCGGCTTATATATTTCATAAATATCCAGCAACCAGTCTTCCGCTTTTTCTCCAGACATCAGATCTCTTTTATTCACTACCAAAATGGCCGGAATCCTGAAGCTTTCCGTACTCACCAAAAACCTATCGATGAACCCCAGTGAGGTTCGGGGCGATTTCATCGTTATCACCAAAATAGCCTGATCTACATTACTGGCTATAATGTGCGAAAAATGCTGCTTTCTCGTGGATTTTCGAATCACGTAATTTTCCCGTGGAAGTATCTCCGAAATAACTGCAGTTTCCTGATTAGGCTCCTTGGCTAGCTCCACCCAGTCTCCCACCGCAATTGGATTGGTCAATTTCAATTCGTCCTGCTTGAATTTGCCTTTCAATCTGGCCGATAGCACCGACTCCCCCACCTGCACAGAGTACCAGCTACCCGTAGATTTTATAACTCGTCCTTTCATTCCTTAGTTAGTAATCTCTGCACTTCATTAATAATTTTTTGGGCTGCTCCTAGATTGGAATTGACCCAGCTTTCTGTAGCTGACCGTGCAGCCTGATAAGCTTGCTCTTGCTTCAATTTCTCAAAAACCGCCTGAAGTTCCTGCTCATTTTTCACTGAAAATCCACAACCATACACCTGGCTTTCTGATGCTTCCGGGAATTTGGAGACCTTTTGCAAATCACCGAAAATCACAGGAACCCCAAAGCCCATAGGCTCCAAAATATTATGCAAGCCCTTGCCAAACGCACCACCTACATAGGCCATCCTCGCATATTGATAAAGGGAGCTTAGCATACCGATATTATCAATAAACAAAATACTGGGAACAGTCTCCTTATCCCATTCTGAATATTTTTCCGATTTCGCTTTCAGTCGCTCCGCCCAGAGTTTCATAGGTTCCGGATCCAGATCATGTGGCACAATAATCCACTTATACCCATCTTGCGAATTGATCAGCGGAATCAATAAGTCCATGTCCTCCTGCCACACTGATCCAGCCACCAGGACTGGCCCCTTTGAGGACCATTTTTCTAAATCTGGAAAGGTTTTTGGGTTAAGCGCGGTTTCTGACACTCGGTCAAAGCGTGTATCGCCTGCCAAGCTAACTGGCTGGTAGTGTATAGCTTTCAGCAGTTCTACTGTCTGTTTATTCTGCGTGAAAATATGATCAAATTGAAATAAAATACTTCTAAAAAACCCATCCCTCTTGAAATACACCTGATCAGCGCGAAAGGAAGCTGAAAACAAATAAAGTGGTACCCCCATTTTTTTTATCTCTTCGATGTGATGATACCATAAATCATATTTCACAAAAAAAGCCACGGTAGGCTTTAGAAGTCCCAAAAAATTAACTGCATTGGCCCTGCTATCGATAGGAATGTAGGTAATGAAATCAACATTTGGCTGAGGCTTTTTGACCACATGATCATAGCCGGAAGGACTGAAAAAACTTACCACAATCTGGTATTCGGGAAACTTTGATTTCCACTGAGCGATCACCGGTCTAGCCTGCTCATACTCACCTAAAGATGCCACATGAAACCAGGCCAGGTTTCCCGAATTTTGGCTTCGGTACTTCTGAAGCCTTTCAAACAGCTGTTTTCTACCCTTAGAAAAATGTCTAATTTTGGGCAGAAATAGTCCTCCAAGCAGTAATACTACTCTTCCTAAGGCGATTGCAATTTTGTACAGCCATTTCATTATCCAAAAGTAGGTATTTGAGTGGAAATAGTATTAATCGCATTAATTTCAGAAAAACAGCTTTCTCCATTTCGGGAAATTCGGTACAGCTTGCAAAAAAGACTCTTTCATCCGTGCATTTCCATTCAAAAATCTGTACTTTCATTACCCTTGTTTTTTTCGAAAACCTATTATTCCAGTTTGTTTTATAAATGATCAAAGTTCTATTCGTCTGTCTCGGTAATATTTGTCGCTCACCCTTAGCAGAGGCCATTTTCAACCACAAGGTGAAAGAAGACGGCATGCAGTCACTGTTTTTCTGTGACAGTGCAGGCACTTCGGATTTCCATATTGGCGAATTACCAGATGAGCGCACACTTAAATGCGCTCTCAGATACAACTTACCCCTGAACCATAGAGGTAGACAGGTAAACAGAACCGACTTCCGGGATTTTGATTATATACTGGCCATGGACGAAAACAACCTCCGAGTGCTGAACAATCTCAAAAGCCGATACGGTTTTGATGAAAAAGAGGTCCACCTGATGCGGGATTTTGTAGAAAGATCCAAAGGCCAATCAGTTCCAGACCCCTATTACGGAGGTGAAGAGGGTTTCGAGGAAATCTATCAAATCCTCGACGAGGCAATAGAAAACTTCCTCAAGCAGGTGAAAGCAACACATCACCTCTATGCCTGATCAAAATGAACTCTATGAACAAATCCTCATGGCGAGCCTGGGCTCTAAGGCTCAGCTGAAATCAGCCTCTCTAGTAGCAGCAGGTACTCACAACCAAGGAATTCGAATCGAGAGCACAGCAGGCATTTTTTTTCTTAAACTAAATTTTGACCACGAAAGAGACATACTCACCAAAGAAGCTGACGGGCTTCAATTACTTCGAAAATCCACCTTTCTCAAAGTCCCCGAGGTATATGGGACCGGAAGAGTAGAGGATTACAACTTTCTCCTTTCAGAGTATATTCCATCTGGCAGATACCAGCTTGATTACTGGGAAAATATGGGAATGGGGCTCGCTCACCTCCACCTTGCTCATCATCAGAATTTCGGTCTGGATCAGGACAATTACATAGCGTCTATCCCACAGAAAAATCTCCAAACGGACAACTGGACTGATTTTTACATAGAAAACAGACTGGAGCCACTAGTCGGGAAAGCTTATTTTGACAAACTGATCCCGCTGGAGTTTCTGAAGAAATTTCAAGAAATCTACCCTAAACTTCACCGCCTTTTTCCAAAGGAGAAACCTTCCTTGGTACATGGCGACCTCTGGTCGGGCAATGTAATCAGCACCGCCGATGGACAGCCCTGCCTCATTGATCCGGCAGTTTATTATGGTCATAGAGAAATGGATCTGGCTTTCAGCAGGCTATTTGGAGGATTTGATGAACGGTTCTATCAGGCCTACGAGGAAATCTTACCGCTAGAGAGTGGCTTTGAAGAGCGGATGGGCCTTTACAACCTCTATCCGCTCTTGGTGCACTTGAATCTTTTTGGGTCTGCTTACCTCCCAGGAATCGAGCGCACGGTCTCTAAATTTCTTAAATAAGAACTTAAACTAAGTCCAATTTAACTTTTTGACCGGTCCGAACTGCCTGAAATATCGCATCGATGACCTTCATATCCTTCAGTCCTTCACGCCCATCAACTGGAAGCTCCGGTGTTTTTCCATCAAAAATAATCGCCGCCATCTCATCCATCTGTACCGTCTGGTGTGTGGTATGTGGCTTATCTAGGGGTCCTTTGTGCGTCTTACCTTTTATAGGACCATATCCAGTGGCAGGTAGAAGCTCCGCAAAGCCCTTGTTTCCGTTCAGGAAAAATCTGTCCAGATTATTCATACTATAGGTAGAAAGACAGGAAGCCACAGCCCCGCTGGGAAAGCCAAGTTGGAACTGAATGGTCTCATCCACCCCTTCTTTGAATTTCTCAGGATTGTTCTTGGTCTCCTGAGCAGTCACCCAAACGGGCTCTTCGCCTAGCATATACCTGGCTCCATTGATGGAGTAAATACCGATATCCATCATAGCACCACCTCCTGCTAACTCCTTATCCAGTCTCCATTGAGTGGGATCTCCGATGATAAAGCCACTCAGCCCTTGAAAAAACAGCGGAGTCCCCAGCTCACCCGCTTTTCGCATGCGGACGATTTCCAAGGTGTTGGGCTCAAAATGCATCCTATAGCCAATCAGTAACTTCACTCCTGCTTTGTCACATGCATCGACCATTTCCTGGGCTTCTAGGGCATTCACAGCCATAGGTTTTTCGCAGATCACATGCTTACCTGCTTGGGCCACGCGGATAGACTGTGATTTGTGCAGCCCGTTTGGCGTGATTACATAGACAGCGTCGATTTCAGGATTATCCTTGATCGCATCGAAATTCTCATAATTGTAACAGTTTTTGGCAGGGATATTATACTTGGATTGCCAGGCCGTGATTTTGGATGGGGTTCCACTGATCACCCCCACGAGCTTGGTCCGCTTGCAGTCCTGAATCGCCTCCGCCACACGTGTCCCGTAACTTCCGAGGCCCATGATAGCTACACGAAGCGTTCTCGTATCTTGGTTGTTTGTACTGAAATTAGTCATTGCTGAAAGTGGTGTAAATGCCGGTACACTCAGTGCCATTGCAGACAAGCCGGCTTTTTGCAAAAATATTCTTCTGTTGTTCATAGATCAGGTATAAGGGTTTGAGTTAAGAGTTCCTTAAATTATTCATTTTTAGCCAAATACTCAGAATCTTTACCCAACTATGAGATTTTAGCTTTACGTACAGCCTGAAAGGTGTTTCTGGTAGTTTGCTCCAGAAAAATCTCGTCCTCTCCCAGTAAATCTACCAGCAGTTCCTTCTGGGGATGGAGTACTGTCACTAACTCCATTCCCTCATTGTATTTAATTTCAAATTCTCCCTTTAGCTCTGAGATTAATTGTTGAAGTTTAAAAAGCTGTGTGTCCAATACTATAGAAATACTAATCGCTGAAGTCTGTAGCATATTGACAGAAAGCTTTAACTGACGAAGTTTTTCATAAATAAGCGAAATATGTCGCTCCTCTATAAAGGTAAAATCCGTCACTTTGAAGCTGAGTAAAAGCTGGTCTCTTTTTAGGATGATGGCTGCCAAGTTTTGGATTGGGGCATTTTGATGGATTTTGGTTCCTGGCAAATCCGGATCAACAAACGACCTGACAAATAAAGGAATGCGCGAGTTTGCCAAGGGCTTAATGGTCTTCGGATGGATGACCGAAGCACCGTAATAAGTCATCTCAGCCGCCTGAGCATAACCTAACTCATCAAAAAGCTGAGCGGAAGGAAAGCGCTTTGGATCCGCATTCAATACTCCCGGCACATCCTTCCAGATCGTCACGGAGACGGCTTGCAGACAGGCCGCCAAAATCGCCGCCGTAAAGTCAGATCCCTCCCTACCCAGTGTAGTAGTTTTACCCTGCCTATCCCGCCCGATAAAACCCTGAGTGAGCACTGGAAACTGAGCAAGTTTGGGTTTGAGTTGCAGCTGGCAGTTACGCTTTGTTTCCTCCCAATTTACCTTTGCAAAACGAAAATCACTGTTGGTAACCACAAGCTCCCGAGCATCTTGCCACAGCACCAAGAGGTTCTGTAGGCACAGGTATTCCATCACAATCCGAGAGGAGACCAATTCCCCGAAACTGATTATCCGATCATAAAATTCATCATAATTTACCGCACTCAGAGCTTTATTGAGTTCATGATTCAGTTGGATAAAGTAGTTTTTAATTTGCGGGAAAATCATATGACTCTCGGGAAATAAGTCCCTGCATATCGATAAATGGAAGTCTTTTAAATTTGTACTATTTATAGAATAGTCTTTATTCTCCAACTTCATCCTCAAGATCTCTTCCAGTGCATTGGTAGATTTTCCCATTGCAGAAACCACGATTACCAAATTATTTCGCAATCGATTACGCAAAATATCAGCTAGGTTTACTAATGCAGCAGCATCCTTTACAGAAGCTCCCCCGAATTTATAAATCAAAGTTTTTGACATTAAAATAAATGCTTAATTTTCTACTATATCTACCACAATTTATACTATTTCAATATGAGAATTTTACCCTACGCGCCAGACCAAAGCGGTCTTGCTTACTCTGTCGGTACTACTCTGGACCGCTTTATCAAACTTAAACAAAGCGATTTCCCCTTCGCCTCTGGTGAACTTTCCCAGCTTTTACGGGACATTGCCCTTGCAGCTAAGATCGTCAACCGGGAAACCACCCGTGCAGGCCTGTCCAATATTGGCGGAGCCTTCGGTCAAGTCAACGTGCAAGGCGAAGAACAGCAAAAGCTAGACGTAATCGCCAATATCCGATTTATGCGCGCCCTGAGCAAAGGCGGCGAAGTCTGTGCCATAGTTTCAGAAGAAGAGGATTCGGTCATAGATTTACAAAATAGCTCTGGAAAATATGTGGTCGCCATAGACCCGCTGGATGGTAGCTCAAACATTGATGTAAATATTAGTATTGGGACGATTTTCTCCATTTACAGGAGAAAAACAACGGTCGGCAGCCCCATACTCAAAGAAGACATCATGCAAGCTGGCAGAGAGCAAGTAGCTGCCGGATATGTGCTTTACGGCTCATCCACCATGCTCGTTTATACCACCGGATGTGGTGTAAATGGCTTCACTTACGAAAACTCACTGGGAGAATTTTTCCTTTCACACCCAGATATAAAGGCTCCGGAAACCGGACAGATCTATTCAGTAAATGAAGGCTCACAGCTGGAATGGGAACAGGGAATACTGGACTATGTCAATCAATGTAAAAGAGAAAAATTCTCCGCTCGGTACACCGGGTCTTTGGTGGCGGATTTTCACAGAAATTTATTGAAAGGCGGAATTTACCTTTATCCTGCTACGGAGAAGAACCCGTCCGGTAAACTCCGCTTGCTATATGAAGCCAATGCCCTAGCCTATATCGCAGAACAAGCCGGAGCAAAAGCAACTGACGGCCATCAGAGAATTCTCGATATCATCCCTACCTCACTTCACCAGCGCACACCTTTATTCACAGGCTCCGCAAAAATGGTCCTTGAGGTAGAAAAATTCTTAAAAGCATCCAAAGTGTAGCCAACCCAGCAATTCGGAGGTTCCCAAGATTAGCTTTATCTTGCGGCTCTAATTCACTACTATGAAAAACTCCAAACTTCTATTTTCAGGGATTACACTAGGCAGTATGCTTGCCCTGTCAGGTGCTTGCTCCACCAAGCCAGCAGAATCAGCTGACGAGCTTGCGCCTGTAGACACTGCAAATGCAATTCAAACAGAGAAACTTCTTGTTAAACTAGACACACTTCATACCGGCTTTGACAATCCCTGGGGAATGACTTGGCTTTCTGATGGCAAAATGCTAGTAACTGAGAAAGAAGGCGAAATCCTGATTTTTCAAGACGATGCGTTTACCGGTGAAAAGGTACAGGGTCTTCCTGAGGTAAGAACCAACGGACAAGGCGGGCTACTTGACGTGGCAGCACATCCTAGCTACGCAGAGAATGGCTGGATTTACATCACTTATTCCAAGGAAGTAGACGGGGGTAAAGGCGCAACCACTGTCATGCGCTTTAAGCTAGAGGGAAATACTGCCGTAAATCAAGAAGAAATAATTCAGTCAGTACCCGGTTGGGACGGTGGCAATCACTTTGGCAGTAGAGTAGTTTTTGACCAAAACGGCTACCTTTTCTACTCCAGCGGAGACCGATTTGATACCCCAGAAAATGCTCAGACACTGAGTAATTCCCACGGCAAAATCCATAGAGTTCATGATGATGGGAGAATCCCCGAGGACAACCCATTTGTAAATGAACCTAATGCAGTCCAGTCTATTTGGACCTTGGGAAATAGAAATCCGCAAGGACTATATTTCGACACCGAAACCAATCAATTGTTTGGCTCAGAACACGGCCCTCAGGGTGGTGACGAATTGAATTTATTGGAAAAAGGAAAAAACTATGGCTGGCCAGTGATTACCTATGGAATCAACTATGACGGTACAGAAATCACCGATATCACGGAAAAAGAAGGTATGGAACAACCTTTGACTTACTATGTACCATCCATTGCTACAGCAGGTATGACTAGGGTTACTTCCGACAAGTATCCGGAGTGGAAGGGCGACTTTCTGATTGGTGCCCTTGCCAAAATGCACATCAACCGAGTGGACATGGAAGGTGGAAAAGCACTTTCTCAAGAAGTCATGTTCCAGGATCTAGGCCGAGTAAGACAGGTATCCCAAAGTCCTGACGGATACATTTATGCAATTACACAAGGAACAGGTCTAATGGTTAAGCTCATTCCAATTAATTAATCTTGCACGACTATCAAAAAAGGCCTCTTCAGATGAATGAAGAGGCCTTTTTTATTGCTTTTGCACGAAGATCATACAAAGTCCACATCTACATTGAAGGGGTATTTCATCAAAAACTGCAGCGCTTCTTCTATCTCCAAGTCCTCAAATAATACCCGGTATAAATTCTCTGTGATAGGAGCACGAAGCTCAGCCGTTTCCAAAAATGCTTTCATCACACGCACGGTATTGATTCCTTCGGCCACTTCCTCCATGTCACCCATGATTTGCTCCAAAGTATCTCCTTTGGCCAATCGGTAACCAACGGTAAAATTCCGGGAATGAACGGAATTACAGGTAGCTACCAGATCGCCAATTCCTGCGAGTCCCATCACAGACTTAATGCTGCCACCCAGTGCATTTCCTAGGTGGATCATCTCCACCATACCCCTACTGATGAGTAGGCCTTTGGCGTTTTCACCCAAGCCTAGCCCTGCCAATGCGCCTGAGGCAATCGCAATAATATTCTTCAAAACTCCGCTGATCTCCACCCCTATAATATCGGAATTTCCATATACCTGAAACTTCTCGGAGCGGAGCAGACTTTGCCCCTCCAAAATCACCTCATTGTACTTGCTGGCAATCACTGTCGCTGCCGGCTGGCCTAATGTAAGTTCTTTGGAAAGGTTAGGGCCGGCAAGGCAGCCTACCCTTACAGCCACGGTTTCGTGCAAAATCACCTCACTCATGGTGAGCAATTGATTTCTACCGATTTTCTGCACCGTATCCAGGGTTTCTCCTTCTTTCAGATTCAAGCAAAGTCCTTTGGTCCCATGGATGATCAGGTGATAGGGAAAAAGAAAAGGGGCAAAATTGCGCACCACTTCCTGAAAACCAGAAGATGGAACCATAAAAAAGAGAATATCACAGGTTTTGCAGAGCTCCTCTGGATCCAGCGAAGCCACAATATTCTCGTTCAAAGCCTTTCCCTGGGCTGTATGCTGAAGGTTGATTTCCTCCACCACCTCTGGCTTTCGGGCATAGACCATCACCGGGTTTTTTGAAGCCAGCATATTGGCTATGGCTGTACCAAAGCTTCCCACTCCGATTACCCCTACTGTCTTGGTTTTAGAAGAGCTTTTCGAGTCCATATCCTGTCAGTCTATTGTGATAAAAATAAAGCAAACTCATGTCATCTGTCCCGATATCCCCAGATTTACCTTGTACTATCGGCCGCTTGGCATGATACATCCCCACATTCTCTATACCCTGCTTCATCAGTTCATCCATAGGTTGGGACAGATGCGGCGCGGTATTGATCAACCCTTGGGACTTCAGTTCCAATATTTTCTTCAAAACCATCTCACAGGCTCCCTTAAACTCCTGAAAATCTATGGAAATATCCTCCTCTGGAAGTCTCAGCAAGTCAAAAAGATCTAACTTCTTATTCTTCTTTTTAATCAGTTCAAAAGCTGTAAAGGCAACCAAATGAGAATTAAATACCCGGTTGATTTTATGAAACTCCTCCACGATTCTCTTGCCTAACATGTAGGTATATTCTTCCTCCCGCTGATGATCTACAGACACCTCTCCATCTGTGATAAAATAATCCCGGGTATTAATCTGCCTTCCTTTTTTATCCAGGCTATTCCCGTCTTTATCCACATAGTTACCTAGGACATCCATTGCTTTGCCCACAGAGACTGAAATATCTGAGCCTTTTGTAAAGAACTTGATCAAAAACTTAGAGATTTTGTAAGAATTGGAAAACTCATCGTTTTCCTGATAGTACCTTTCTTGCCCGGTGATGCTCAGGTGATCGCGGATCAAACTGGGCGCTTCCAGTACAAAATGGTAATTAATAGTCACCGGAACTATAAACACCTTTCCTCCAATATCATTCAATCCATTCTGGAAATTTGCCCGCTGTGCCTCTATGGCAGTACTGAGCAACCCAAGCTTCAATTTGGACTCTATCATTCCACTCCTAGACCTGGTCCCACCGGGAAAAAACAAACTGTGACACCCAAATTGAATCGCCTCTTTGGAGTAAGTCTTCAATGTCTCTAGGTACATCAGGTTCTTCTTCCTTCTATCCACCTTATAGGCACCTAGGGAATTCATGAAATAAGCGAAAATAGAAATATTAAAAAGGTTAAGTCCAGCTCCATAAATAAAAGGCGGCAGTCCCAATACTGAGATCACCCAGCCGATAAGAATACTGTCCAGGTTACTAAAATGCGTAGGAACCATCACTACGGTTCCTTTGGAAGCCAGATCTCTCAACTGATCCGTTTCTCCAGTGATTTGAATCTTGTCCTGTAAAGTATATTGATTGCTAAAGATGGATTTGAATCCCTTCACCCGTGCAGCATTTAACAACCTGGAAAACCCAAATGTCACCACAGAACGGGTAAATTTATAATGGCTATGCTTGAAATTACTGGCTATCTCCTCAGCATACCTGGATGTAATCCGATTCAAAATCGCCTTGTACCCTTCCAGCTTTTCCTTTTTACTCTTGCCTCCTTCTGTGCTGATCTGCACCAGTGCAGATTTCACATCCCCCCAAAAAGTGGCCTCATCATCTGGATCGACGACCCAGGGATTTTGCTTGATTCGCAGCTTCTCTCTGTAGAGCGTAGTCTCCAGTTCTTCTTTGAGAATATCTGGATTGTGGGCAGTGATACTCAAAACCTTCTCTTCCGCAAGCCCGGACACCTTTTTCACAAAATCCTTACGCTCACGGGCGAGCTTCACCACCGGCCATTCCTCCTTACTAGGGTGAATCGGCTCGTACCTATGTTTGATGTATTTCTCCTCCAAGTGGCTGATTAGTTTTTAAAAATCTCGTCAAAGATAGTGAAAAAGCCCTTTCTCTGAGGTCGAAACGAGAATCATGTACGTTTGGATTTTACAAAAATGGCGACAATGGCAGAAGTCACCAATCCCATCACCAAAGCCCCAATAACTGATTGAATGACATAACTCTTCAAGTTGAAATAGGCTTCTGCATCAGCCTGGGACATCTGCCCAGATTCTACTGCGTAGTCAATGACATTGGGAAAATAACCCGGAGTGATAAAGGTCGTGGTAATGTATTGAGATACTGGACTTAATAAAGCTACAATCAGGGTAATGATCAAACCGGAAACAAAGCCTTGCTTGTAGCTCATAGTTCCTTGATAAAAGTTTTTCTTTTTGTCCAGCAAAGCAAAAACATACACGGCTATCGCAGGGATAGCCACAAAATTGGTCAAAGTCGCATGCTGGGAAATTTTTTCATCATGCCAACCGAGGGATTTTTCCATCATCATCCAGGCCAGCATCATGAGCACAAAAATCAATGCCCATTTGATTTCTATCCTAATATTTTTCATACCGTTTAGGGAGTTAGGTTACAAAATTCAATACACAAAATACATAATTAATCAAAAGAAGAAGCAATTTCACCCGATTAAGCTGCAATACCTACATATCCCTTGTCCATGACAGAAAGGGTATTATTTTTACACCATCAAAGAGCGGATGAAACCAGACCTTAAGCAAATACAAATACCTATAGAGAATGAAATGGCTCAGTTTGAGCTGAAATTTCGGGCCTCTATGAAATCTAAGGTCAAGCTACTCGATCACATCACCAACTATATAGTCCGGCGTAAAGGCAAGCAAATGAGACCCATGTTCGTCTTTTTGACGGCAGGTGTTTGTGGTGGAATCAACGACTCCACACATAGAGGCGCGGCACTCATAGAATTACTTCACACCGCAACGTTGGTTCACGATGATGTGGTGGATGATGCAAATTACAGACGTGGATTTTTCTCTGTAAATGCACTTTGGAAAAACAAAATCTCTGTATTAGTAGGTGATTACCTGCTTTCCCGCGGCCTACTTTTGAGTGTAGAAAACAATGACTTCAAACTTTTGAAGATCGTTTCTAACGCAGTTAAAGAGATGTCTGAAGGCGAATTGCTACAGATCGCCAAAGCCAGAAAACTCGATATCACCGAGGAAGTTTATTATGACATTATCCGGCAAAAAACGGCCAGTTTATTGGCTTCCTGCTGCGCAGTTGGCGCTTCCAGCACCGACAGCAGCGATGAAACCATCTCCAAAATGCGGGAATTCGGTGAAAAAGTAGGAATGGCTTTTCAGATCAAAGACGACCTTTTTGACTATGGTGATGATGAAATCGGAAAACCTGTTGGAATCGACATCAAAGAAAAGAAAATGACTCTACCGCTGATTTTTGCTTTGCAAAAGGCGGACTGGTTGGAGAAAAAGAAGATCATTAATTTGATCCGAAACCGAAGCGAGGACAAAAAAGCAGTGAATCAAGTTATCAGCTTCGTAAAGAAAAGCGGTGGACTGGAGTATGCTAAAACCATCATGGATAGATTCTATGCAGAAGCGCTGGATATCCTAAAGACTTTCCCAGAATCAGACTACAAAACCTCATTGGAGGGTTTGGTGAGTTATACGATTGAGAGGAAGAAGTAGGGTTTGATTTAGCTTGAAGACGGGAGACGGAAGACAGAGTTCTCATAGCCGTCATCGCGAACGATGTAGGAGTGAAGCGATCTACCTGTAAGGAGTTAAAAGTGCCAAGTTAAATCAGTAGATCACATTCTTAACCATCATTTTATCTTTTATCGAAGCAATGATGACTTTATTCTACCAAATTTTATCGGTATCATTCACCCACATATTACCTATATTCAAATCAATAGAGATATCTTTGATAGTATCAAATGATACTATCAATGAAACCTCCATATGATATCACACCAACCATTCTGCAATTTGTCAGCTCGATCTCAGAGAAAATCGGTGAGGCAAATACACTGTTTTTAGACAAGCAATCACCTCAGCTTCGAAAGCGAAATAAGGTTAAAACCATCCACTCCTCTCTTCAGATCGAGGGAAACACACTATCGGAAGAACAGATAACTGCATTAATTGAAAATAAACGGATCATAGGGCCACAGAAAGATATTACTGAAGTGATCAATGCAATCGCCGTTTACGAAAATCTAAACTCTTACAAATCCACCTCTGCCAATTCATTCTTATCTGCTCATGAAACTCTGATGAAAGGATTGATTGATCAACCTGGCAAATATCGATCGCGTGGAGTTGGCGTAGTAAAAGGTTCAGAAGTAGCTCATTTAGCCCCGCCAGCGGCTAATGTCCCTGGGCTAATGAAGGACCTTTTCCAGTACCTGAACAATGATGACGAGCTTGCTTTGATCAAAAGCTGTGTCTTCCACTACGAAATGGAATTCATTCATCCTTTCATAGATGGAAATGGAAGGATGGGAAGACTTTGGCAAACTTTGATTCTAAAAGACCGATATACAGTATTTGAATTTTTACCGTTTGAAACGCTAATTAACAAAACTCAGGATGAATATTATCAGGCCTTGTCAGCAAGTGATAAATCTGGTAAATCCACGATTTTTATAGAGTACATGCTAAGAATTATTGATGATTCTCTAGCCAACCTACTTAACACTAATGGTCAAACTTTAACCTCAGAGCAGCGCATTACACACTTTATTTCCTTAGGGAAAGCTGAATTTAGCAGAAAAGATTACATGGATGTCTTCAAATCTATTTCTTCTGCAACTGCAAGTCGTGATTTAAAAAAAGCCCTGGAATTGCATTTAATTTCTGCTAAAGGGAAAGGGAATCAGATGAGGTATTTCATTTATTGACAATTGATTCACAATGAACACAAAATCAAAGAAATTCACGAAGAAAGGAATAATCCCAGTATTCCTAATTATTCTACTTACTATCGCGATACAATTCACTGATTACTGGGATTTTAAAAATGATTCAAAGATTAATCAGGAAAAATCATATGAGCTATTCAGTAATATTGCTGCATTTTTCCCTGAAAAACCAAAAGTAAATTATCTGATTTACCAAAATGACACCTTTCTGGGATACACAGTAAAGAAGGAAGAAATTGAATACACTATATGGAATTTAAATAAATTCTATCCAGACACTTTAATGCTAGAAAATTGGTCTGTGGATTTCCTTTTCAATCAAGGGCTAACGAACATAATAATCAATTGGACTCCAACTCATCCTAATGCTATTTTAGAAAACCATTCGGAAGACAGCATAAACATGATAACTTTTAAGGACAAACTTCTATTAGACAGCGTTAACCAGCTTTATTATGCCCGGTTCTCTTACCCGACTAATCCACTTTCAGACAGCATTTACCAAAAAATGGGGAATCAATATTTCAATTCCATAAAAATAGATTCAAAGTAAACTCTTCAAATACCCCTTAAACTCCTCAAAATCATTCCCCATCGCTTCCACTTTTTTCTGTCCATCCATAAAAGCAGCTAATCGCTCTGGAAGCTCTAGTTTCAAGTTCAATGCTTTTTCTACCGTTTCTCTAAACTTCCCAGGATGAGCAGTTTCCAAAAACACACCTTGGAAGCCATCATATTCAGCCATAAAATCCTTTAAGCCTTTATACCCAACAGCTCCATGCGGATCTAAGGTATAGCCAGACTTTTTCACTTCTTGCATCACTTCAACGGTTTCAGCATCAGAGTAAAAATAACCTTTCACGTTGTCCTTTAGTAGTTGTTCATCTTCTCCGTAAAGAGCCAGAAGGCGGGGAAAATTGCTAGGATTACCCACATCCATGCTATTACTGATGGTTGCTATTGAGGCCATCGCTGCGAAATCTGCTCCATTCAAATAATCTGGAACTACTTTATTCACATTGGTAGCAGCTACAAATTGATCAATAGGCAAGCCCATTCGTTGCGCCAAAATACCGGCAGCAATATTTCCAAAATTCCCTGAAGGAACAGCGAAAGCTACTTTTTTATCATTCTTAGGAAGTCTGGAAAACGCATAGAAATAATACAGGCACTGTGGAATCCAGCGGGCTACATTGATAGAGTTGGCAGAAGTCAGCAACAGCTTTTCATTCAGCTCTTCATCCAAAAATGCTTCTTTTACCATTCGCTGACAATCATCAAATACACCATCCACTTCCAGCGCTGTGATATTTTGACCCAGCGTAGTAAACTGCTTTTCCTGAAGCTCACTTACTTTTCCTTTCGGAAAAAGTATAATCACATCCACTCCATCCACTCCCAAAAAGCCATTGGCTACCGCACTTCCAGTATCGCCTGAAGTTGCTACCAGCACACGCACTTTACGGTCGGACTTTTCCATCAGCATACTCATCAATTTGGAACAAAAACGTGCCCCAAAATCCTTGAATGCCAATGTAGGCCCATGGAAAAGCTCCAAGCTATAGACGTCTTCTTCCACCTTTACCAGCGGCGCATCGAATACCAGCGTATGATCCACCAATTCCTTGATCTGCTCTTGGCTGAGTGCTGAAGAAAACAAGGCGCCAATCACCTCATATCCTATTTCCTGAAAGGTCATTTCAGGAAGTTTGTCAAAAAGTTCTTTCGGTAAAACAGGAATATCAGTTGGCATATAGAGCCCCTGATCCGGAGCCAGTCCTTTGATTACTGCTTCTGCAAGCTCCACCTGATGAGCAGAATTATTTGTGCTATAAAACTTCATACTCTTATTTTTCTTCGATGACGTAAGCCCCTTTGGTATTTATTTCTGAGAAATACACATCCAAATCGAGGCCTATGGTTTTGAAAATTTTCTCGGCAGCTTTGGCGACCGCCTGAGCTGTTTCTTTCCCTTGGGAAAGTGCAAAGAGCGTAGGACCGGAACCGGAAATCCCCATTCCCAACGCGCCTGCAGCCTTCAAAGCTTCTCTTACCTCATAAAACCCCGGAAGTAAGACTGCTCGATAGGGCTCTGCGATCACGTCCCGAAGCGATCTAGAAATCAACTCAAAATCAGACTCATAAAGCCCTGCTATCAATCCTGCCACGTTTCCGGACTGAATAGTCGCATGCTTCATCGGGATCTGATCCCGCAGTACAGACCTGGAATCGGCCGTCTTTAGCTCATAATGAGGGTGTAAAAGCGTACAATAAAGCCCCTCCGGAACCGGAAGTTTGATCACATCCAGCGGGTGGTAATCCCTGATCAAAACAAATCCGCCCAATAAACTCGGGGCCACATTATCTGCGTGTCCCGCTCCACAGGCTACTTTCTCCGCAGCTATCGCAAAAGGCAACAAATCCTTCTTTTCAAATGGATTCCCCAAAAGCCGGTTGGTTGCTTCCAAAGCCGCGACAGCACTAGCCGCACTGGAGCCCATGCCAGAACCCAAAGGAAGTCCTTTTTTCAAATAAATATCAAGGCCTACCTTCTGCTGCAAGGCTTCTAGCATGGCCTGGATAGCCACTGCACAGGTATTTTTATCAGCCTCTAAAGGAAGCTTCCCTCCATCACCTTCGATAGACACTACCCGCAATTTTTCAGAATCCGACCGCACCACCTCCACTGTGTCTCCCATCGCATCGATAGCAAACCCAAGAATATCAAAACCACAGGATACATTGGCGACAGTAGCAGGTGCAAAAGCTGTGACGGAGCGCATCATTCCCGAGTATAGTTACCGATTCTAATCACATCTGCAAACACTCCAGCTGCGGTCACATCTGCTCCAGCTCCAGGCCCACGAATGATCATAGGCCGATCAAGATATCGATCAGTGGTGAGCAAAATCATATTATCGCTTCCACTCAACCCACTAAACGGGTGCTCCAGCGGTAGCGCATTCAACCCTACTTTTGCCTTGCCATTTTCCAGTGTAGCCATAAAGCGCAGCTTTTCTCCTCTGGCTTCAGCATCTGTTAGCAGCTTGGCAAAATCAGGGTCATGTGTTTTCAGTTTCTCAAAAAATTCTGGCACAGTACCCAAGGACTGGCAATCTTCAGGCACCATACTCTGTACTTCAATAGAGTCAAATTCTATTTCCTGCTCAGCCTCTCTTCCCAAGATCAGAATCTTTCTAGCCACATCCATTCCGCTCAAATCATCCCGAGGGTCTGGCTCTGTAAATCCTAGGTCTTTGGCTTTTTTCACCACCTCTGAAAACGGATCTCCTTTTTCAAGCTCTGAAAAAATATAATTCATGGAACCTGAAAGCACCGCTTCAATTCGAATCACCCTATCTCCAGAAAGCATCAAATCCTGAAGTGTATTGATCACCGGGAGACCAGCGGCTACATTGGTTTCATAAAGGAATTTTACACCGCGTTTCTTAGCAATTCGCTTGAGGTTTTTGTACTGCTCCATAGAGCCGGAATTTGCCTTTTTATTCGGAGTCACTATAGCCACCTTTGCTTCCAGGATTTTAGCATATAGCTCAGCCACATCTTGACTAGCCGTACAATCCACAAAAACGGAATTGGAGAAATTCATTTCCTCCATGGTCTGAATAAACTTATTCAAATCTGTTTTTTGATCAGACTCACTCAGCTGATTGGGATTACTCAGGTCAAACCCATCTTCGTGAAAAGCCATATACCGGCTATTTGCCAAACCGTGAATCTGAATGTCCAGCTCATTTTCGCCGCGCAATTTCTGTTGCTGATTGGCTATCATCTTGATCAGAGCTTGCCCGATCAGACCTACCCCCACCAAAAAGACGTGAAGCACTTTGTTTTCAGATAAGAAAAACGCTTCATGAAGTGCGTTCAGTGCCTTTTGAAGATCAGGCTGAGGGATCACGGCTGATATATTCAACTCCGAGCTGCCCTGAGCGATCGCAGCGACATTGATATTATTTCTCCCCAAGGCCCGGAACATGCGTCCGGAAGCTCCCGGGTTTTGCTTCATATTTTCTCCCACCACAGCTACAGTGGCCAAGTCATGAAGTAGGGAAACCTCGTCCATTTCTCCCGACTTGATCTCATAGAAAAACTCACGCTCTACTACTTCCTTAGCCAGGAAAGCTTCTTTGGTTTTGATGGCCAAACAAATGCTGTGCTCAGAGGAAGCCTGAGAAATCAGAAGTATATTAATTTGTGCCTCCGCGAGGGCTTTGAACACACGGCTAGTGCCTACCACCGAATCCAGCAAGCCTGAACCCTGTACAGTCACAATGGAGATATTGGAGATAGAGCTTATGCCCTTGATTAAGGCCCCAGGGCTTACTTCTCCATTGATCAGGGTCCCGGCATTTTCAGGTTCAAAAGTGTTCTTGATGTAAATCGGGATGCTTCTGCGCATGGCCGGCTGCATGGTGGCCGGGAATATCACTTTGGCCCCAAAGTGTGAAAGTTCCATCGCCTCGTTATAGCTCAATTGAGGAATGGTAAATGAAGTATAAACCAGCTTCGGGTCAGCGGTCAATACCCCTGACACATCGGTCCAAATCTCTAAATGCTCGGCATCCAGAGCTGCTGCAAAAATGGCCGCAGTATAATCCGAACCTGATCTTCCCAAAGTGGTGGTCTCTCCTTTGGCAGTGGAAGCGATGAATCCGGTAATCACCTTTATCCCTTCATGATTGGCAAAGAAATCTTTAATAGCAGCATTGGTCACCTCAAAGTCCACTTTGGCCTGCCCAAATCTATCGTTGGTGCGAATCACATCTCTGGCATCCAAAAACTGGCTCTTCATCCCTTGCCCATTCATGGACTCGGCCAAAATAAAGGCCGCCAAACGCTCACCAAAACTCGCCACATAATCCAAAGTGCGGGCTGAGTTTTCCTTGATCAGGTAAATCCCGTGAAACAGATCTTCCAGTTCTTTAAAACGAACCTTGACAAAGGTCATCACCGTGGACTGACTCTGTACGCCGATGAGCTGCCTGACGATATATAAGTGCTTTTCTTCTAAAGACTGAAGCAGCTCTCGATATGCTTCATCCCCTTCCCTGGCCAGTTGGGCGATTTTCAGCAAGGTCTCCGTCACCCCTCCAAAAGCTGAAAAAACTACAGCCAGTTCTTCATGCTTGAGCTTCTCTTGAATGATTGAAAAAACACGTTGGATATTTTCCGGGTTAGCTACGGACGAGCCACCAAACTTGATGATCTTCATAAATATTACTTCTGAAATTAATAACTAAGGAAATTAAAATCGGCCTGAAAAGGCCTCGGGGGCGGGTACTCTATAACTATCAACGGGATCACCCCGTAATCGTGGTACCAATGCATGTCGTCATAGAAAAAATGGTGCAGACACCCGTTTCCATACCTGGAAGTAATTTGTGTTCGGATGTGTTTTTCACTGCAAATACCATAACTGGACAATTGATGTGACAATCTTACTGCCAAAATTTCTTTTAGCCAAACAATAGGTTAGAGTTTTTGCATAAAAAGGCGATTCCTTCAAAAAACCATGCATTTTTCTCATCCTTCGCCTTTATTCAGACCTTTCTTTTGGCAAAGACACCCTCTATCCAAATTGAATTTGGAATTGTTTCTAGCTATATTGATTTGACACTAAAATTAAACTCCGATGAAACTCCAGCAATCCATAATAGCCGTAATTTTCATAATAGTTCTAGTGAGCTGCGGCTCTACAAAGGCCATTAATCCTTTGAATCTTTTGACCGGAAACGACTGGGCTCTTGCCTCTCTAAATGGAAACAGTCTGGACCTCAGTCAATTTGCTGGTGGTATACCTTCGCTCTCATTTTTAGAGGAAGGAAGACTTGCCGGCTTCACTGGCTGCAATAATTTCTCCGGAAATTTTTCTCTAGAAGGAAGCGGTCTCAAGCTTGATCCAGGAGCGATCACGAAGAAAATGTGTCCAGGAACGGGCGAACAGGATTTTATTTCAGCTTTAAATAAAGTGAAGGATTTGAAAATTGACCAAGACAAGCTCACTTTGATAGATGGAGGACAGGAGCTCATGAGTTTTGTACCAAAAAAAGAATAAGCAGGGCTATGCTATTTCTTTGACCAGGAAGAGTTTGCCCCTAAATTCTACTTGGTCATTTTGCTTTTTACCCAAAAGCAGCTCACCCAGGGGAGCATTTTTACTGAGTAGAAATAATCTTTTGTCCCCGACCTGCAATGCACCGAAACTGATAGAGATCAAATACAACGCATCTCCTAAATTCACCAAACTTCCTTCCTGGACACGTTCTGTCCGGTTTTTGACGGCCTGCAGTCTATACAACTCTTCCAGATCAGCCGTCGCCTGTTTGATCTGAGTAGTAATAGTCATCAGATCCCGGGACATCATTTCCCTTCCCGTCTCAAATTTATCCCCAGCACTGCTTTTGGTATCTTCCAAAATCCCCTCGTTGATCGCTTTACGCTCTTCAGTCAGCAACTTGATCTTCTCTTTTACCTGAGCAATCGATGCCTGGTAAACTTTCTCCTTAAACGAATTCATAAAACTAGCTAACGCAACCTTCCTTGCGACGAGTATCAATAATATAAACCACTTTCCATCCCTCAGCCATCCTCACCAACTGAAAAGAATTCACACCGCAATGGCTAAAATTGCCGTTCAGATAAAACTCATACGGCGTCCAGGCAGTGGCCATATCACCGTCAATTTTGATCTGGTAATCCGTAATTTTCTCATCCAACTCAGTATCTGCGGGAAGACTTCCTATTCCCTGCACAAACTGCTCTACCGATCCGGCTTTGACTTCGCCATATTCCCCATGGGATTCAATGGTCTGCATGATGGCATTTTCCGAAAATACTGCCGCGATCTGATCTGGATTTTTGCTTCGCATGCCATCAAATAGTGATTCAATGACAGCTTTAACCTTGGCTTCATCTGATTGGGAAAAGGCAGGAACCGCCAAAACAAAGGCAACTAACAGGAGTAAAATGGATTTTATTTTCATAGGGATACAGAGTTAAACTTCACCGTAAAGTTTGAAGGTCATATTGCGTAGGGAGTGTGTATTGACGGCATAATGCATTGCCTCAGCTATCTCATCAGCCCTCACCCACTTGCTGAAATCAGCATCAGGCATAGATTCACGGTTAGGCGGAGTATCGATGATACTTGGCACAAATACATGCGACCTGATCGGGGAGTCTTTGGTATCCTCTGCTACGATTTCGGCTAGAGAGACGACTAGCTGCTTACTCAAGGCATAAGCCAGAGTCCCTGTAGCATCCTGGGCCTGCAAAGCAGGTCTGGCGCCCACGAAAAGGAATGTGCCCTTGCCCTGTTTCTTCATAAAAGGCAAAAATCCCTTGACCAGGTGAAATACAGAAAAGAAATTCAATGAAAACATCTTCTCCAGGTCTGCCTGTTTGGTCTCTGCAATTCCACCCATCGCAAAACCTCCTACCAAGAGCGCCAGCGCATCTAAATCCCCATATTGCAGTTGATATTCTTTGATAAATTCGCCCACAGATTTTTCATCTGTAACGTCCACTTCGTAGGAATCATCCGCTTCTTCCACTTCCAGATTCTTGTCTGGCTGTACCAAAGCGATGATATGATAACCTTCACGCTTGAACTTTTCTACGACTGCCGAACCTAGATTTCCTGCGGCTCCGGTGATAATGATATTTCTCCTCATACTACTTCGATATTCTTTCTGATATTTGTTAAAATTAGGTTTAATTTTTCATTTAGGAATGAATCAACTCAAAAGCATCATTAAAGATCAGGAAAACAAACGCAGAAGGAATTTCTTTCTGAAGTTTGTCTTGCTGGTCGTTTTGATCATAGGCTACGAGCCCAACACCTGGCTCAGCCCTTTTTTCGAAAAGCATATCATCGCTTCCAATCTGGTCCGCGCCTTGATTTTTCTGCTCAGCGGCAATTTGATCATTTCCTTAGCGCGGATTATCACCTTGCGCTTCTACTTACAGAAAACTGAAGAGACTAAGGTCCAGCCCAACTTTGTGATCGGGATAGATCGACTTTCCACCTTGTTAAATTTCAATGTACTGCTGGTCACCCTCATGCTTGCCTTTGGGGTACGCCCACTGGAATTCCTCACCAGTATCACCATTGTGGCGGCAGCGATTGCCTTGCTCACCAAAGAATACATCACTAATATAGTAAATGGTCTGATCATGATGTTCTCGGATCAGCTGGAGATTGGAGATAAGATCTTGATCGGAAAAAATGTAGGGTTCATCCGGGATATCACTTTGATCAACATGGTGCTGAAAACCGAGACGGGTGAAATCGTCATCATCCCAAACACACTTGCACTTACTTCGGAAGTGGTGAATTATTCCAAAAACAGTGCACATCAGGTTATATTCGATGCCGAAATTCCTTTCTTCTCTAAGTTACAATTGAATGACCTTGAGCAGCAACTAAGTAAAGCCTTGGGCCCATTTTCAGAGTTGGTTTTTGTAGAAGGCGCTCAGCTGAATGTGATCGAGCGAAAACCGGAAAGTATGATCATCCGCTACCAGTTTCCTATTAAGTCTGGGGAAAAAGCCACTGAAATCAGCGTAAGAAAAGCTGTCAACCAAGAATTTATCAACTGGTCAGATGAAAACCGAAAAGCCTAATTATTTCGACTTGGTGTATCAAGTCGTTCGTTTAATCCCAAGTGGCAGAGTGACCAATTATGGAGCGATAGCTCATTATCTGGGACTAAAAAGCGGAGCCAGAATGGTAGGCTATGCGATGAATGCCGCTCATACCCTAGAAGATGTACCTGCTCATCGCGTGGTAAATAGTCAGGGCTTATTGACCGGAAAGGCACATTTCGCAACACCTACCCAAATGCAGGAATTGCTTGAAAAGGAAGGTGTGAAAATAGTGAAAGACAAAGTCCAGAATTTCGAAAAGGTGTTCTGGAATCCAGAGGTGGAATTGGCGTTGTAGTCAAATACTTCACCATGCGTTCCGAGGGAACGGCCCTCCCCAAATATCCTCTTTTTCTACCAACCAATTAATAAACTCACCCTATCCTAATCCTTTTAGACTAAAGATGTTTTTGGGTTAAAAGGGTTTATCATAAATAGATTTCCTAATTAGCACAAAATTGAATCAACATTAATTGATTTAATCTTTCCGTAGGAAGGTCTGGTTGGTAGAAGCAATTGCATTGTAATGATTAGGTCGTTCCATAGGAACGTTTGGTGATGATTTTTTTAAGATCTAAATTGTTATACTTTTTTATCTTTTTAGCCATGCCAAACACCTACACACAAATCCACATTCATCTGATTTTTGCGGTGAAATTCAGAAAGGCACAGATCCACTCAAGCTGGAAAGAGCGCCTACATCAATATTTAACAGGAATAATCCAGAGTAATAAACATAAGGTACTTCAGATTGAAAGTATGCCTGACCATATCCATATTTTGATAGGCTTAAGGCCAGAACAATCCTTATCATCGCTAATCCAAAATGTAAAAACAGAGAGCTCAAAATGGGTCAATACCAATAAGCTAAGTGCTTCAAAATTCCAATGGCAAGATGGTTTTGGAGCATTCTCTTATTCAAAAAGTCAACTCCCTCAAGTCATTAAATACATCCAGAATCAAGAAGCACATCATTCCAAAAAATCATTCATTGAAGAGTATAAGTCAATCCTTGATGCTTTTGAATTGGAATGGGATGAAAAATACATTTTTCATATGATTATAATTTGTCTTTTAAAGGCCATATGGAATCTCGCCTGGGAGATAATCATCCCTCTGTGTGTCGCTTCCGACATGCTCGATTTCATGACTTGATATAAATGAAATTCACCAGGCCTTCCGATGGAACGCTCCCTCGCAATTACATGTCTTTTGCTACCGACCAAATGTCCCGCTGGGACAATCGCATGAAATTCTTGAAAAATCAATAATTCATTCCGCAGGAATGTCTGGTTGGTAGCAAATAGATTGCAGAATTTCTATTGTCGTTCCTTAGGAACGTCTGGTAAAAAATCACTTTCTCCTTAACAAATACAACCCAACAAACATGAGCAGTCCATTTAGAATCAATGCCTCGAAGCCAAATTTGTAACCCCAGAACAATTTCTCTGAATTTGAAGCAATCAGAAATGTGAGGCTTGGTGCTAGGACAGCTAGATATGGAACGAATTTGTCTTTCACTTGCCATTGGGTAAACAATCCAAAAGCATATAGACCAAGCAAAGGACCATAGGTATAACCCGCTATTACAAACACCGAGTTGATCACACTTTGGTCATTGATCCAGTGAAAAGCCAAAATCACAATAAACATCACAAAGGTAAAAATGAGATGAACTCTTTTCCGTACTGAAACACGTTTCTCCGTAGGGTATCTTTTCTCCACCTCCAGAAAATCAATGCAAAAAGAGGTAGTCAAAGCCGTCAAAGTAGAATCTGCACTGGAATATGCTGCAGCCGTAATCCCCAACACAAAGATAATCCCTGCAAACGGCGAAAAGTATTCAGTGGCCAATAAAGGAAAAAGCTCATCGGTTTTCACCGGGATTTGCACGCCTTGGGTTTCAGCATAAAGGTAAAGCAATACGCCTAAGGCCAGGAATAGCAGGTTTACAAATACCAAAATTGTAGTAAACCAAAACATGTTTTTTTGAGCATCTCCGATATTTCTACAGGTCAGATTTTTCTGCATCATATCCTGATCCAAGCCTGTCATCACGATGGTGATAAATGCCCCGGAAATAAATTGCTTGAAGAAATTGGTTCCCGCTTTCCAGTCCCAATTGAATATCTGGGATCTTGAATCATTGGAAACAGCTTTGAAATAATCACTTACTCCATCGAAATCCAGCTCATTTCCTACCATAATCACGCAAACCACCACCGCTGCCAGCATAAAGAAAGTCTGCAAGGTATCCGTCCATACCACTGTCTTGATCCCTCCTTTGTGTGTGTAAAGCCAGATCAAACCAACCGTAATCAATACAGAAACCCAAAACGGAATCCCTAAGGAATCAAACAAAATTAACTGCAGTACGCTCGCCACCAGAAATACCCGGATAGAGGAGCCAAGTGTTCTGGAAAGAATGAAGAAAAATGCTCCGGTTTTATACGACCAAAAGCCAAATCTATCTTCCAAATAAGAGTAAATAGAAACAAGGTTCAAGCGGTAGTAAAGCGGGAGCAGGACTTTGGCTATAGTAAAATACCCGAGCGTATATCCTAAAACAACTTGGAAGTAAAAGAAGTTAGAATTACCCACCTCGCCAGGGACAGAGATAAAGGTAACCCCTGATAGTGAAGCACCTATCATCCCAAATGCAACCAAAAACCATGGTGACTGCCTGTCTCCTGTGAAGAAGGTTTCGGCAGAGACTTTGCGGGAAGTAAACCAAGAAATCAAGAAAAGCAGTAAAAAATAGCTACAGATTACCAGGAGAACTAGTTGGGAATTCATAAATCGTATTAAAGTGGGTTCGCTAAGTTGTCCATTATTCTTAATTTTGCAAAATGAATCATTCAAACGAACCACTTCCATATATTGAGGAATCAGAAGTTTTGGAGGAGGATTTGATAGACATTGAATCCAATGATCTGATCGTGTACAATGACGAGTACAATACCTTTGATCATGTGATCAAGATTTTGATGAAAGTCTGCAAGCATAGCATAGAGCAGGCAGAACAATGCACGATCACCATCCACTACAAAGGGAAATGCGCAGTAAAAAAAGGCAGCATGACAGAGCTAAAACCTATGTGTGAAGCTATATTAGATGCCGGAATCCAAGCCGCAATCGTTTAAATCCACCCAGCATTGAATTTCCCTTCCAAACTGATTGAAGATGCAGTCACCGAAATTTCCAGACTACCTGGAATCGGTAAGAAAACTGCATTAAGACTGGCTCTTCATCTCCTCAAACAACACGAGGCTCATTCTGAAGCATTGACTTTGGCCATTACCCGCATGCGCTCTGAAATCAGGTACTGCAAGACTTGCCATAACATTTCCGATGAGGAAGAATGCAGTATCTGCCTGAGTCATCGACGTGATGAGTCCCTTATATGTGTGGTGGAGGACATCAGGGATGTTTTAGCTATAGAAAACACCAACCAATACCAGGGCAAATATCACGTGCTTGGTGGCGTTATTTCCCCAATCCAAGGTGTAGGACCAGAAGACCTTACTATTGAATCTTTGATTAGTCGAGTAGAATCAAGTGCGCACGCTGCCCCTGTACAAGAAGTGATTTTGGCACTCAGTGCCACTATGGAAGGTGACACCACCTCATTTTATTTAGCAAAAAGATTAAAAGAAAAAGGTATTCGTGTGAGCTCCATAGCCAGAGGCATTCCAGTGGGTGGAGAATTGGAATTTACAGATGAAGTGACACTGGGTAGAAGTATACTTACGAGAATAAATTACGCTACGGAGTAAATTTTCCTTTGCACAGCAAAAACCTAATTCTATATTTGCAATCCCAAATGGGGAATTAGCTCAGTTGGCTAGAGCACTACACTGGCAGTGTAGGGGTCATCGGTTCGAATCCGTTATTCTCCACTACAAAAAGCTTCACAGCAATGTGAGGCTTTTTTGCATTTTAAGCTTCCCATCTGTAGCGTTTGTCTCCTGTATTCCGTATCCATATCATAATCCCATTTTTATGATACGTATATTGACACTCGCTCTTTTAGTGACAGGCCTATTGATTTCCTGCGATGACCCCACCGATTGCAATGGCTTTCGCTTAGGGCAAGAGTTTGAAATACCAATGGATGAGCCCATCAGCAATTGCCCTGAGAACATCTCCATTACACTTTTTGAAATTCAAGATTCCCGATGCCCAATAGGTGCACAATGCATCTGGTCTGGCATGATATCAATCAGCGGAGAGCTAACTATAAATGGAAAGGAGTACGACCTGAACCTTAGTAGTTACGAAACAGTCAGTGGCTTCCCAGAGTCCTTTTCCACCACCGATTACACGGTCAAATTGGTGGACGCTGTACCTTTTCCTGACATTACCAAGACCACAAAGGAAGGAGAAAAACGAGCTATATTACTGATCACCCGCAGATCTACCTGATATTATGTAAATTCGCTTCAGACTCTAACCAGATCTAAGCATGCGCAGTAAAATTCTACTTCTTCTCATTCTTTCAATTAGCCTAAGCTCCTGCTCCTGCAATCCTGAAAATATTGCCAAGTTTGCTTTCAAAGGAATGGAAGCGATGATGGGTAAAGGGTTTATGCCTTCCGAGGAAATCAGAATGCTCGGAAAGTTCCAAGGAATGAATGTTAACCTCAGCAAATCAACTGAAAATGACTCCACTACTTCTACGATTTTTCTGAAATTGGAAAATGGAGACCCACTAGTTTTGGGAAATCAGCCTGAAGTTTTAGCCAGAAAATGCGCCGAACTTTATCTTCGGGATTTTGAGAAAGCTGAAGAATATCAACAAATTACGGTACAATTCATTCAAACAGACCCTACAAATCCGGAGAATGTTGCCATGCAGGAGTACCTATTTGATACCAAGGATTTTTAACTAACCCCATTGTTTATGGAATTACCGAATGATTACAAAAAACCACCCACCTCTCTGGGAGAATGGGTGATCGCAGTTTTAGTTAAAAGGCTACCCATCATCGGTTTTGTCATGCTCATCGTTTGGGCTACTGACAAAAACACAGATCCCGATAAGGCCAATTGGGCAAAGGCAGAATTGATTGTCAAACTTATTATCTTCGCTGCAGTAATGATTTTTATCGCCATCATAGGCTTCGGTGTTTTCACCAATTTTGCCAATGATGTAAACTGGTCCGACTTCGATTAATGGAAATTAAAGCCTTTTGTTCAGACATTGACGGCACCCTCCTCAATGCAGAACGTGAATTGTCCCCCCGCTTAATCAGCGCTGTAGCAAAACTTCCAGTGGATTTTCCCATCATCCTTGCCAGCTCCCGCATGCCTGATGCGATGCGGCATTTGCTTGATGATATGAACCGGCCTCCCCAACCCTTGATCTGCTACAATGGCGGCTATGTATTAAGCGCTGATGGAAAAGTCCTAGAAGATGTCAGCATCCCGGTTGATTTGGTTGCCAAAATCCTGCACTTAACTCAGAAAACTGACATCCACGTCAGTCTTTACCAAGGTGAAAAATGGTATGAGGAAAAGGACGATTACTGGTCTCAAAGAGAAATCAGAAACACGAAAGTTCAATGCGATTGGCTTCCTGGCCACGAGGTAGTAGATCTTTGGACAAAGAATAACTCCGGTGCCCACAAAGTGATGTGTATGGGAGAGTCCAATGAAATGGCATGGCTTTTTGGTGAATTACATGCAGAGCACTCGCTCGATTTACATTTGTACAGATCCAGCGAAACCTATCTGGAAATCGCCCCAAAAGCCATTTCCAAAGCCACTGGTCTCAAAAAAATCCTGGAGCACTCCTATGATTTTGGGATGGATTCAGTCCTTGCTTTCGGGGACAACTACAACGACATCGCTCTACTGCAGTCCGTAGGCTGGGGAGTAGCTGTGGAAAATGCCCGAATGGAAGTTAAAGCCGTTGCCAATGAAATCACTCATCACAACAAAAAAGATGGAGTCGCAGCGGTATTAGAAAAAGTCCAAGATTTGAAATATGAAATCAAGCATGACCCGAAGCGACACACAGAGGGATGATTATAATTCATGCGAAGATTCCATGTGACCTTAAAAAAAAATTATAAACACATGAAATCAGTTCTGAGGTCTAGATTCTTGGTTCTAAAATCTTGATTCTTGACTCTTGATTCTTGGCTCTAGCTTCTTGACTCTACAATATCCCAGATCCATCTTCCACATCTTCAATGGCTTGAGTAAGAAACTGCTGTAAAGGAATCATCTTCCTAAAACCCTCTAATGCGATGTTGATGAAATTCCCTGATTCAATATCCCGATCAGCAATTCTGGAAGAAACGGTAAAGCTTTTCAACCTTAAATAATCAATATACTCATGATCAGCCTCGTAATCCCGTGGACTGGTCTTGAGTTTTTCTCCTTCAATTTCTCCGAAAAGCGACTTGAACTCCTTTTGGCTTTCGATTTTTGCGAGTTCTGCCCCTGAGTAGTCAATCTCTTTTCTGATTTTTTTCAACGTTTCTGCCTGAGGCATCCAAATTCCTCCAGCGATAAATGAATTGCCCGGCTGAATCTGAAGGTAATAACCTGGTCCTTCAGACTTTTTACCTTTGGGAGAAAAATAAGCTCCAAAATTGGTCTTATAGGGCATTTTATTGGCAGAAAATCGAATATCCCGATTTTGCCTGAAGACACATTCCTTCGGTTGAAATGCCAGCATCGCAGGCTCCCATTCCCCAATTCCTTTGAGCAAAACCGCCACATCTTCCAAGAATTCCGCTCGGATTTCCTGATACCATTTCTTATTGGCATCCATCCATTCTTTGGAATTATGTTCGGCGAGGGCAGCTAGAAAAGGTAAGTATGGGCGCATTAGGTTTGAGTTTTGAAACTATAGAAATCTGAAAATCGTCAATGGACTGACTTGAGAATAAACTTAATTGAATGAAAATTGATTTCAACATTCGAGGAAACTTCTTAAATTAAATCGAATAATCCAGAAGTCATGACAACGAAACTAACCATAGACATCAACGAAGATCTTGCGGAAAAAGCAAAAAAGTATGCTGAAGAACGCGGTCTAACATTATCCGAATTGGTTGAAAACTTTTTGAGAGAATTACTTGAATCAAAATCTAAGCACTATTAAAAAAGAATTTAAAATTTTCCCAAAGCAATAGGCAAAAACTGGAAATTCAATCTCAAAAAGAGATTAAAAAATCGCCCTCTTCAAATAAAATCCACCAAGCCTTCCAATTTCATTCCTCGGCTTCCTTTAATCAAGATCAGGTAATCCTCCAATTTGCTATCCTGAAGCCAGTTTCTAAACGAAAAAGGATCAGGGAAATACAATGCTTTGGGATACTTAGCCAAGGCAGCCGCGATTAACTGACCTGTAAAGCAAACTTTTTCGATCTGGTATTCGCTGACAATTTCACCTAGTCGGGCATGCTCCGCCTCTGCATGCTCTCCCAACTCAAACATGTCTCCGATGATCAACATTTTATGCTTTTTACCGGTCATTTCCCCAAAGGTCCGAATCGCAACTTCCATACTGGATGGATTAGCATTATAAGCATCAAGGATGATCAGATTACTCCGCTTCTCCAATAATTGAGAGCGCATGTTTGAAGGCTGGTAATCCACAATTGCCTCCACAGCTTTTTCCATTTCCACTCCAAAAAACTTCCCAATTGTGAGTGCTGTAGCGATATTGCCGAAATTATAGCGCCCGATCAGCGAACTGAGAAAAACAGTATCAGAACCTTCGGCAGTAAATTTTACAAATGGATTGGCCTCCATAAAAGTTACCTCACAAAAATCCCCTTTGGCCGGGTACAACACAGGTTCATCAAATCTCTTACTCAAATTTGATAAAATGGGATCTTGAGAATTGATAAAAACTCTTCCCCCTGTTTCCTTCAAAAACTGGAACAATTCTGTTTTGGTCTTCAGCACACCAGCCGGCCCACCCATTCCTTCGAGATGCGCTCTGCCGATATTGGTAATGACTCCATGGGTAGGTTCTGCTATTTCACACAGCTCCGCAATATCTCCTTGTTTATTCGCTCCCATTTCCACGATGGCGATCTCATCTTGCTCTTTGATCGCGAGTAAAGTCAAAGGCACACCAATATGGTTATTCAAATTCCCAACGGTGGCTGCTGTTTGGTATTTCTGACTCAAAACAGCCTTCATTAGCTCCTTGGAAGTAGTTTTCCCATTAGAGCCCGTCATGCCAATGATGGGAATACGGAGTTGTTTTCTATGGTGATTGGCCAGATCCTGGAGCATTTTTAAGGAGTCTTTTGCTAAAAAATAACGTTCATCATCTTCCACAAAATACTGAATATCATCGATCACAACCACCGAAGCTCCCATTTCCAGGGCTTTGGGAGCAAAGGCATTGGCATCAAAATTTGGGCCTTTCAGTGCAAAAAAGATATTGCCTTTTTCGATTTTCCGGGTGTCGGTACTGACTCCAGTACTATTTTTGAACAGGGTATATAAAATGGAAATATTCATCGTTTCTGAAGAAATTAATCCCAAAATAAAGGAATCATTCACATCTTTGAACTGCTACTCACGTATTAATTTGCGACTTCCTTTTCCCCGATTCATGAGATTATTCTGGATTTTCACTTTTCTGCTGATCAATTTCCAATTGAAGGCTCAAGAAACCTTCCGTATGGATCAGCCCCCTGCTGCGAATGTGGATGGAGTGAAACTCTCTTCTCCCTTTGCCGGAGGCATAAATTCCGCTCAGATTCAAACCATAGATTTGACGGGAGATCAAGTCGAGGAATGGGTGGTCTGGGACATCAACGCCCGCCAGCTTTTAGTATTCAAAAAGGAAGGAGATTCCTTCATTCACCTACCTGAGCTCAGCTATTTTTTCCCAACAGATATCAGTGGTTTTTTGGTATTGGCCGATTTTGATGGAGACGGCAAAAAGGATCTTTTCACCTCAACGGCACTAGGTATCAAAGCCTACAGAAACACATCAAATGGCGCTGAGATTTCCTGGGAAATCGCACAAAACTTCCTCAAACTAGATGGATCAGGAAATATTCAAGCAAATAACCTTGACACGCCCCTAATCCAGGATTTAGATGGAGATGGCGATCTGGATCTGGTAATATTTAATTTTGCCGGAGGCGATTACATGGAGTTTTACAAAAACACCAGTATGGAACGTAAGGGCTCAGCTGATATCGATGGGTTTGCTTTTGGGGAAAATCACTGGGGCAATTTTGAATTTTGTGGCTGCGGAGATATTTCATTTGGCAAAACCTGCCAAGGCCTGGATATCAGCGGTAGAAAGTTAAATAAGGAATCGGGAAAGATCCTCCACGCTGGAGGACATTCTATTTTGTATCAAGACCTAGACGGAAATGGGCTAAAAGACCTACTTCTGGGTAGAGACGAGTGTGATATTCTGTATTTCCTACCAAACTCAGGCACGAATGAGAAACCTGTTTTTACTACTGTCAGCAATGAGCTCCCTGGATTCGGAGCCCTTCCTGAGTTTCCGATTTTTCACATTGGAAAGCTTACCGAAAGCGATTTGATAATTGCTCTCAACACCAGTGAGCAAGCAGTGAACTTTGGAATTGATTTTAAAAACTCTGTTCTGAAGATCAATTCGGCAGGTAATTCGCGAGGAAATTTCATTCAAGATCAAATGATAGACTTGGGAGAAAGTGCCCGCCCCATTTTCTTGGGAAATAAAGCAAACGGAGAACTTCTAGTAACTGCCAATGTCCTCGAAAATGGTCAAATCAAATCGCAGCGATCACGATTTCAGGTATTGAATGGTGAATTCACAAAGATGGAAGGTGAGTACCTTAATCTTTCGCAACTCAACTTAATCGACGCACAATACATCCACTACCAGGATATAGACAACGAACTGCATGTATTGGCCTCTGGAATCGATTACCAGGCAAGTATCCCGACTCAAGTGGTTTATGACCTGAATGATAGGGGCTCTGACCCTATTGCTTTCACCGGATACACCCCCATGCGCGGGGATTATTTGCAGTTTTATACTTATGAGCAGCAGGATCATCTTTTAGTAGCTGCGCAAAATGGGAGTTTGGATCTATACACTTTTGATTTTGAAAGCTATACAGCTACTTTGATCCAAAGTGATTTTTTAGGGTTTGTAGACAATCCGGCAAATAGGAATTTGGCAGTGGCAGTAGAAAACCTTCCCAACCCAAACCTCTACGCAATCGACCAGCGTGGTCTTTTAGTGAAAATCGAAAACTTCATGAATTCCTCCATCAGGGAAAATGTTTTGGTCAAAACCGGGGAACAAACCCTTCCAACTAAGCTAGGAAGAAACACCTGGATCACACTGGTCGAAGCTCCATTGGGAGGCTCTCCAGACCTTATACTAGGCACCAGAGCAGGAGGCTTGATTTACCTCAGTTCCGATAGTTCTGACCCTATCCCAGACGGAACGTACCAATTCAAAATTTATCCAAACCCAGCTGACACTCCTATCAAAGTCATCACAAACTCCCCTGCCGAAGCAAGATTAATCAATGCCATGGGCCAGGAGTTATTGACAGCTATAACTATACCTGCCAACACTGAGGTCGAGATTCAAGCTGGATTTTTACCTCCAGGGCTCTATATTCTATCCTTTGATTTTGAAGGGAAGGCGATCAGAACCGGTAAATTCTGGGTGCGTTAATTACCCTTCTTGCTTTCCACATTAAACCAAAAAAACGTAGCTTTCTGGTTAGAAATATAAATCCATGAAATACGTTTACTTACTCGGTCTTTGGGGTATTTTCCTCATGGCCTGCTCCTCCGAAAAGGCGGAACCCGCCGATCTGATTTTCACCAATGGCATCATTTACACCGTGAATGAATCCCAACCTACCGCAGAAGCGGTCGCCGTAAAGGATGGAATGATCCTAGCCGTTGGGTCAGTTGAAGAAATCGAAAAACACCAAGCTGAAAACACCGAGCTGATCAACCTCCAAGGGGAAACCATGACTCCTGGCCTGATCGAATCCCACGCGCACCTGATGGGAATCGGCTACAACAAGCTGGAACTGGACCTCATGTATGTCAAAACCTACGATGAGCTAGTTGAGAAAGTAGCCGAAGCAGTTGCCAAAGCAAAGCCAGGCGATTGGATTACGGGTCGTGGCTGGCATCAGGACAAGTGGATAGAAAAGCCTGAGAAAATGGTAAAAGGCTTCCAGACCAATGATCAGCTCAATGAAGCTTCACCAGACAATCCGGTGTTTCTGAGACATGCGAGTGGTCACGCAGCCTTTGCCAATGGAAAAGCACTGGAACTAGCTGGCATCAGTAACCTAAAAGGTGAGCGACCAGGAGAAGTAGAAGGCGGAGAAATCATCCTGGATGAGTTAGGCAATCCTACAGGAATACTTTCCGAAAGAGCTTCCGGACTAGTGGCCAGGTTGATCCCCGCGGAGACTCCGGAAAGAGCGGAAGAAGCGTTGACTTTGGCGCTGAAAGAGCTGAATGAAAAAGGAATCACGAGTTTCCACGATGCAGGCAGCGGACAAAACGTGATTGATTTGATCCAAAAATTCAAAAACGAAGGAAAGCTTACCGTGCGTCAGTACGTGATGCTGACAGGAACGCAACCTGCGCTTTTGGAAGAGTGGTACAAAAAAGGACCAATGATCGACTCAGCAGATCACATGCTGACAGTACGTTCGATCAAGCTGAACTGTGACGGAGCATTGGGGAATCGTGGAGCTTGGTTGTTGGAAGATTATTCTGATAGACCTGACCACAGGGGTCATGAGACTTTACCGATGTCGGTTGTTTCTGAAGTATCTGAAAAAGCCATTCCAGCGGGTTTTCAGGTTTGCTCACATGCTATTGGCGACCGTGCAAATCAGGAAATCCTCGATCGCTACGAAGCTGCTTTTGCCAATTACCCTGACGCTAAAGACCTAAGATTCCGAATAGAGCATGCACAGCATATACATCCAGATGACATTCCAAGATTCGGTGAGCTAGGCGTGATCGCTGCCATGCAGGCAATTCACCTGAGTTCAGATCGCCCTTGGGCTATCGATAGGCTAGGTGAAAAGCGCATTGTCGATGGTGCTTATGTTTGGCAAAAGCTGATGAAAACTGGGGCTGTAGTAACCAACGGCACAGATGCACCTGTGGAACCGGTAGATCCTATTCCATCTTTTTACGCTTCTGTGACTCGCAAAACCTTGCAAGGAATGCCAGAAGGAGGCTACGAAGGAGATCAGAAAATGACTCGTGCCGAAGCTCTGAAATCATACACATTGGACGGTGCTTTCGCTGAGTTTGAAGAAGATTTCAAAGGTTCTATTGAGGTGGGTAAAGCTGCTGACTTCACCGTTTTTGATAAGAATATCATGGAAGTGCCGGAGGATGAAATTTTGGAAACCAAAGTGGCAATGACAGTGGTGGGGGGAAAAGTAGTGTATAAGAAGTAGAGTAAAGGCATGGTGTTTTCGCTAAATCTTCTGCCACGCTTAGGCCCAGAGGGCCATCATCTTTGTAGAATTTATAAACTACATTAAACAACAATAGCTCCGTAGGAGCGACACTATTATTCAAATTAAAGGTGTCGCTCCTACGGAGCTTTGCTTAGGCCGAAACCATCAATTCTACAAAGATTTCGCTCCTCTGGAGCTCATTTAAGGAAGCAATCCTAAATGTGAAATTTGTATACGCTCTCAATTTAATATCCATTATTACTTTTCAGTAAATGTCAATATTAGCCAAAGCCCCGTCAGGGCGGTATCTTGAAAAAGCTTTAAAAGGTGTCGCTCCTATGGAGCTTAACTTAAACTAAAGACCGTCCTTTTCTACAAATATTTCGCTCCTCTGGAGCTCTCCAATTCTTGGCTCAGCGGACAGGTGACACCTTATTTAAATGATGAATTTTCAGAACTTATAATTAAATTAATCTCTTCATTTCCACCTAAATGTAGAGACCATGGCGAACACCTACACCCAATTATTAATTCAAGTTGTATTTGCCGTGAAGGGAAGGCAGAACTTAATTCTCGAGAATAATAGAGAACATATCGAAAAATACATCTGTGGTATTATTTCAAACAAAAAATCTAAACCTCTGGCAATTTATTGTAATCCAGATCACTGCCATGTGCTGGTTGGACTTCACCCTATAGTCGCAGTCTCGCAATTTGCATCAGACATTAAGGCTAATTCATCTAAGTGGATTAATGAGCAAAAATTAGTGTCAAGAAAATTTGAATGGCAAGATAGTTATGGCGCATTTAGCTATGCTAAATCTCAATTGGATATTGTAGTTAAGTACATCCTAAATCAACCAATACATCATCGAAAGGTTACATTTAGAGAAGAATACCTAGGTTTTCTAAAGAAATTTGAAATCGATTACGATGAAAAATATTTGTTTGATTTTTTGGATTGAAATAGAATGTGTCGCTCCTATGGAGCTAGCATAATCGTTCATTAGATCTAAATTCTACAAAGAGCACGCTCCTACGGAGCTGGATTCATCACATAAAATAAAGGCAAAAATCAACATTTTATTTCTGGATTCATGCTTGCCAGCCTGATATGGGCAAAGTCCAATAGCTCACTAAATAATCACCTCGGGAGCAAAGATTTCAGACAAAGTGGCTTTTCCTAATCCACCGAACTCACAATTTTTCCCTATTTTCAAATCTGAATCAAATACTACTATGCAAAAACTCTTTACCTTTTTCTGGCTTTTTTGCCTGACATTTAGCCTAGCTTTGGCACAGGATGACGCTCCAAAGCCCATCACCTGGAAAGATATTCCAACTTGGAAATACATGAACAGCGGCACATTCAAAATCTCTCCAGATGGCAAATGGATCGCTTATGGCATGATCGCTTTGGAGGATGATGGAGAGGTGATCCTTCAATATGTAAGCGACCCAGACTCTACACAGACCTTCAAAATCGGTTTTACCAATTATCCATCCATCGAGTTCAGTGAGGATAGCAAGTGGATCGCTTTCAAGGAATATCCAACCTTCAAGGAAAAAGAAGCCAATAAAAAATCGAAAGGAAAACCGCTTCATGACAAGCTTACCTTGATGAAGTTGGGCTCCACCGATAAGGAAGACAAGAAAACGTTTGAAAACGTTAGCAATTTCTCTTTCAATGGAGATGCCTCTACTCACCTTGCTATCAACTTGACCAAAGATGGTGGTGGAGATGCCAAAGGTTCAGATCTGTTGATTTATCACCTAACTAGCATGAAAGCTCAAAACCTCGGAAATGTAGCTGAGTTCTCTTTCAATAAAAGTGGAAACTACCTCGCTTACACAGTTGATGCTGCAAATCAATCCGGAAACGGCATTTACTTGTTGAACATGAGGAATAACAGCACCTCCGTGCTGGACTCCGATGACGCTTCCTACAAGTCCATCAATTGGAATGAAAAAGGTGATGCTTTTGCTGCCCTAAAAATGGTCAAAGACAAAAAGTACAAGCAGGATCAGGGAAAGCTAGTGGGCATCAAAAACTTAACTGCTCCAGTTGTGACCGTCTATGATCCTGCCAAAGATTCAACAGGCTTCGATCAGGATTACACCATTAGCCCAAATCGCCGCCCAAGGTGGTCAGAGGATTTGACCCGGCTATTTTACGGCATTCACCCCTTGGTTTTAGCCAAAAAAGAGGAAGTAAAAAAGGAACTGGATAAGGATTCGGTGGCTTTGGCAGAGTCTGAAGCCATGAAAAAAATCATGGCTGACACTTCCCTGAACTCTATTGCAGACCTGAAAAAAGCACTTTCAAAGTTGGACTCAGGAAAGGTAAGCAAAAAGGAAAATGATGCCGACAAGCCCGATATGACCATCTGGCATTGGAACGACAGCAGACTTCAATCCCGTCAGCAAGTCCTGGAAAACCAGGACAAAAATTACAGCTTCTATGCAATGTATGATGTGGCCGCAGGAAAGCACATCCAGCTCCAGGATAGCACCATGAAGGACCTTAGCATTCTCGATAAGGAGAAGTATGCTCTAGGCTCAGATATGCAGGCTTACGAACTGCAAGGCAACCTAGACGGTCAATCCTATAGGGACTTCTACATCATTGACTTACAAACAGGTGAGAAAAAGACCCTGTTCACCAGTTTCTACATTCCTAGATATTCTGCTTACCCAAGAAGCTCACCGGATGGCAGCAAGCTGATTTATGGCTATGATGGCAACTATTATGCTTATGAAATTGCCAGTGGAGAAGAAACCAATTTGACTGGAAGCCTGCCCGTAACTTTCGTAGATGTGGAAGATGACCACAATGTCAAAAAACCATTGGAAAGTGTAGTGGGCTGGAGCAGTGATAGCCAGTACGTGTTGATCAGCGATGGATGGGACATCTGGCAGATCCCTGTTGGAGGTAAGGCAAAAGCAGTGAACCTCACCCAAAACGGCAGAGCTGAACAGATCAGATATCAGTACCGTTTCGGCTTGGACAAGGAAGAGAAAGGCATAGACCTTTCCAAACCGCAATACTTCAGAATCTATGGTGAGTGGACCAAAAAAAGTGGAATAGCGGAGCTTAAGCCTGCTAAAAACGGATTAAATCCTGGTGCTACTCCATTGATCTGGGAAGATGCAGCCATAGGTAATCTAAGAAAAGCTGAAAAAGCCCCCGTTTATTTCTTCAGCAAAGAAACCTTCAATACACCTGAGCAGACTTTCGTGGCAGATGCCTCGCTTTCTTCACCTAAGAAAATAACCGAAAACGCACCGGATGCAGGAAATTACGCCTGGTCAGCTGGTACTAGACTAGTGGACTATGTCTCAGACAAAGGCGACACGCTACAGGGAGCGCTTTTCCTTCCAGCTAATTATGTTGAAGGAGAAAAATATCCGACCGTAGTTTATTACTACGAAAAGCTCTCTCAGACCAGACACAATTGGACCAATCCTGGCTTCAGTGGTACAGGTTGGAACCCAAATGTGTACACCAGCAATGGCTATGCGGTATTCATTCCGGACATCGTTTACAAAATGGATGATCCTGGCATGTCCGCTGTTTGGTGCGTGATCCCTGCTGTCAAAGCTGCAATCGAAACTGGAGTTATAGACGAAGATAATATTGGCATTCATGGCCACTCCTGGGGCGGCTATCAGACATCATTCCTGATCACACAAACGGACATGTTCAAAGCAGCAGCCGCAGGTGCTCCGCTCACCAACATGATTTCCATGTATGATTTGATCTACTGGAACTCCGGGGGAGGTAACATGTCTATTTTCGAAGCTTCACAGGGTAGATTTACCGGAGGTCCTTGGGAAAACTGGGAAGCTTACGAACGAAACAGCCCCGTTTACCATGTGAAGAATGTGACCACCCCATTGCTCATGTTGCATAATGATAAGGATGGCGCTGTGGACTTTACACAGGGAATCGAGTATTATTCTGCACTGAGGAGATTGAAAAAACCAGTGATTTTGGTACAATACAAGGGAGAAAACCACGGCTTGGGAAAACTCGAAAACCGCAAAGACTACTCAGTTCGCATGATGGAATTCTTCGATTACCATCTAAAAGGTGCTGATGCGCCAGAATGGATTTCAAAAGGAATAGATAGACTAGACCTGGACGAACATTTAGAGAAAAGAGCATTTTAATAGAAGAGGAGCTATAAAAAGCTCCTTTTTGCATTTCTCCTAAGCCATTCACTTTTAATATACTAAAGTAAAAATGAACCCTTCGAGGGTTGATATTTTCTAAAGACAAAGTTATTAATTGGTCAAACAACCTTCATTCCATCTTAAACCCTCGAAGGGTTTAACCCAAAACGATTTCCCTGTAGCCTTATTCCTTCTTCTTATCATCAAGTGGTTTGTGTTTAGCTTCACATTCACTTTCTTTAAATCCAAATTAAAGCGGATCCAGAAAATCCATGCAAGAAACCACCAACGCAAAGAATTTAAAATCAGAGTTTGATTTCACCCAGCTACACTCGATTTGCTACCAAAAAGATGATCCAAACTATCACGAACATCTTGAAACCTACCGCTACGATCAAGCCTTTGATGCAGTATGGGATGCTTATGTCAATATCTCTCCGGAGAAAGCCTGGAGTGGGAAAATGATCCACTTTCATAGAATGTACACCAGACGCACTCAGGAAGAGGTTTTCCCAGGCCAAGTTTATCATGGCAGTATGGGGCAGGGACAGGTTTTGATACTGAATCTGCATGTTTTTAATGGATTGGTCAAGCTACAGGTAGGGCATGAAGTCATGGAAATAGACCGGGAGAAAAAACTAATCCGCATCTGCTACTTGGAAAACTCTAAGTCTGAAGGCTCTCAGTTTATTCGCTTCAAAGCAATGCCCGAGGGAAAAACTGAAGTGGTACACAAAACGCTGTACCGAAGTGGTTCATGGTTCAGAGACAAAATCATTTATCCCTATTTTCACACCAAAGCGATCAACGAGTTTCATGGAAATGTCCGCAAATGGCTACTGACGAAATAGGTATCACCGAGAGTATTAACACTAAAAAAGGAGTTTAGCAGTAGCTAAGCTCCTTTTTTTGTCTTTGGCTTTGAGTTTGTAACTTTTAGAGAAACAAATCTTATCCATTAAACTTTTTGAGCATGATTGAAGACAGAGTAGAAACTTTTGACGCGATAATAGTAGGATCTGGCCAAGCTGGAAATCCCCTTGCTTTGGCGCTAGCCAAAGAAAAATGGAAGGTAGCCATAGTAGAAAAAGCCGCTTTGGGAGGCACTTGCGTGAATACCGGATGCACGCCCACCAAGGCCTATGTGGCCAGTGCAAGAGCAGCTTGGGCCATTACAAACGCTTCAAACTTGGGCATAGAAGTACCCAAATCGCCCAAAATCAATCTGAAAGCGATCAAAAAGCGTAAAGACCAACTAGTCACACAAACCCGGCTGGGCATCAGAAATTCACTGGCTGACTCTCCGCAGGTTTCAATGATCCGAGGCACAGCCACATTTCTGGATAAGACTAGGTTAAAAGTGGGATCCAGAGTGCTAAAATCTTACAAGATCTTCATCAATGTAGGAGCCAGACCGAAAATCCCTGAGGGTTTTGAGGACATGGATTACCTGACGAATGCATCAATTTTGCAATTGGAAAAAATCCCAGAGCATCTCATCATTGTAGGAGGAAGTTACATAGGGTTAGAATTTGCGCAGATTTTCAAAAGACTAGGGTCCAAGGTCACTGTGCTGGAAATGGGAGATCGCCTAATTTCAAAAGAAGATGAGGACACCTCTGAAGCTGTGCACAAAATCCTCGAAAAAGAAAAAATCAAAGTCATCTGCGGTGCCGAATGCCTAAAAGGAAAAAGCAAAAAATCTGGCGGCGTGACTGTATCCTTCCATAAGGATCGATCCGATAAGAAAATAAGTGGCTCGCACGTTCTAATCGCTACTGGCCGAACTCCGAATTCTGATTTACTAAAACCGGATAAAGCCGGTCTAGAGCTAGACGAAAAAGGGTTCATCTCGATTAATGAAAAACTGGAAACAAACCTGCCGGGAATTTATGCATTGGGCGATTGTAACGGAAAAGGCGCATTTACCCATACGGCTTACCATGACTTTGAGATCATGCAGGATCAGCTTTTCGGAGAAAAGAAAAAAACGCTGAAGGACAGAATTACAAACTACGCCCTGTACATCGACCCTCCCCTGGGCAGAGCAGGAATGACACTTTTCCAAGCTCAAAAATCTGGTAAAAACCTCCTCTTTGCCCGTATGTCCATGAGCGATATTTCCAGGGCAAAAGAAAAAGGAGAAACTCAGGGAAAAATGGAAGTGATCGTGGATGCTGACACCGAACAAATCCTGGGAGCCACAGTTTTTGGGACTGGCGGAGATGAAATAATCGGCACCTTCCTGACCGCCATGTATGGAAAAATCAGTTATAAAACACTGATGAACACTGTACAGACTCACCCAACTGTCACAGAACTCATCCCAACACTCCTACAGCAACTAAAACCCCTTGAGCAGTAAATCCATGAAAAAATCACATAAAATCTACTCAATTCTTAATCTCATCGTTTTGATGGCGGTGATTTTCTGGAATTACTGGGTCAACACCCAAGGCCTCAATGGCAATACGGTAAGTTCACTCAGTTCTGAATATGAAAACCTCTTCACCCCTGCAGGGTATGCCTTTTCTATCTGGGGATTGATCTTTATTGCGCTTTTCGCCCAGGCGATTTTCTTTATTTCCCGGGCATTCAGCTCCAGCAGAGATTCTGATTTCCTCTCTCAAATCGGGCCTTATCTCATCATGGCCAATATTGGAAATGGACTTTGGTTATACATGTGGCTCATGGAATATACCGGGATCAGTGTGATCGTCATGCTGGGAATTCTCAGCTCTTTAGTGATCGTCATTCTGAACACCAACATGGAAAGATGGCATGCTCCCAGACCCATTATCTTTTGGCTCTGGTGGCCTATCGCGCTATATAGTGGCTGGATAGCAGTGGCAACTATAGCCAATATTTCTGCTTACTTGGTAAAGAACAACTGGGGCAATAGTGAAACCGAAGTGACCTGGACTGTAATCATGATCACCATTGCCGTATTGCTCAACTTATTCATGATCTTCACCAGAAACTTACGCGAATTTGCCTGCGTGGGTATTTGGGCGCTGGTTGCGATTGCAGTCCGACACTGGGGAAGCTTGCCAGTAGTACAATGGACAGCCCTAGGTGGTGCAGTAGTGCTTTTTGTAGCCACCAGTTATCATGGTTATAAAAACCGAGCTACCGCCCCATTTAAATTTAACCAAACCAACTAATATGAGATCCTTAAACAACACTGAAAAATTTGCTTTGGCAATGCCAATATTGGCTGCAGCAGGGTTGATGTTTTTATCACATTCTAGCCAAGCTCAGGACTTGGAGACAGTCCCTTATGTAGATCTGGAAAAATACGCCGGAGAATGGTATGAAATAGCATCATTTCCGCAGTCATTTCAGAAAGGTTGTACCTGTACAAAAGCAACTTATACTGCCAATGAAGATGGAACTATCAAGGTCGAGAACTCCTGCAATCTTCCTGAAAAAGGTAAAACCAAAACTTCTACAGCAACGGCATTTGTGGAAGAGGGGTCTGGAAATGCCAAGCTGAAAGTCCAGTTCTTCTGGCCTTTCAAAGGAAAATACTGGATCATAGATTTAGCCAAAGATTACTCCTATGCCGTAGTAGGACATCCTAATAGGAACTACCTCTGGATCCTTTCCAGAACACCAGAGATGAGTGAAAATCTATACCAGACACTCCTACAGGGAATTTCTGAAAAAGGCTTTGACATCAATAAACTAGAGAAAACCCAGCAATGCGAAAATTAAAAAAATAAGCTTCCAGAATGCAGTATTTCACTAATCTCAAACTTTATTAAGCTGATCATTTACAGTCTTTTTGATACCGTTTAGCCTGGAAAAAATAATTATTCCTCGGCTGAATTTACTGAGTGAAATTCACACTACTTTTGAGCGAATTTTCAAAAGCTACAAACCGGAATCCGCAGACTGCTCTTATGATATTATCTCTAATGCTATTATTGGCTGGACTGCTACTTTTGGTCAAAGGGGCAGACTGGTTGGTCGATGGGGCTTCTGTTTTGGCCAAAAAACACCAAGTCTCCGACTTAGCAATAGGCCTGACGATTGTGGCATTTGGCACCTCTGCACCTGAACTAGTGGTGAACTCTGTCGCATCGATTGGAGGCTATCCTGACTTGGTTTTCGGAAATGTCATTGGCTCCAACAATTTCAATCTATTTATGATTTTGGGAATTGCCGGCCTGATTACCCCACTGGCGGTACAGTCCAGTTCGGTTTGGAAAGAAATCCCATTTTCCATGCTTGCTGTACTGGTTTTGCTTTTCCTAGCTAATGATTATTTCAGTGATGCACTCCCCGCTTTATCCATCGTGGATGGTCTGATTCTGTTGTCCTTTTTCTTCGGTTTTCTGTACTACGTATTCACCCAGCTCAAATCCGAGCCTGAATCAGGAGACTTTGTAGTAAAAGACTATTCCACTCTCAAAATCTGGGGATTGATATTCGCTGGATTGGCAGGCTTGATTATCGGAGGAAAGCTGGTAGTGGACAACGCAGTTTCCATGGCACAATCATTTGGTGTGAGTGAAAAAATCATAGGGCTGACCATCGTGGCTGCCGGCACTTCCCTGCCTGAGCTTGCTACTTCCGTGGTCGCCTCGATGAAGAAAAACAACGACATCGCAATTGGCAATATCATCGGTTCAAACATATTTAATATCTTCTTGATCCTGGGTGTAAGTGCCTTAATTAAGCCATTGAACTACTCTACCCCATTCAATACAGATTTATATTTACTTGTGGCCGGTACTGTCTTTTTGTTTTTGGCGATGTTCACCGGAAAAAGAAAAAGACTTGATCGCTGGGAAGCTGCCATTTTGCTCTTGACATACTTGGGTTACACCGTTTATTTGGTGAGTGGAGAACTGTAGTTGTTAATCAAAGCAACAACAATTACCATATTAATTGATAATTTAAGTTTACTTTAGCCCAACTAAATGCACACATGTTCTGCAAGAAAACTTCTCCTTTTGTATTCCTATTTGGTTTACTATTTGCATTTTTTGCCCAAGCTCAGCGAAACCTGAATTTAGAAGATCGATTACTGATCAAAGTCTCCCCCTTAGCGCTACTGGAGCCCGAAACCATAGTAATTCAAGGAGGAATAGAATATTTCTTTAGCTCCAAATTTAGCATTCAGACAGAATTAGGAGTAAATGGTGGGATTTTTGGCATTCCTTCAGGCAGAGGGAAAAATGAGGATTTCAACTTATGGAAAAGTAAAAGTGAGCTTAAATTTCATACCAAAAACCATTATTGGGGACTTGAGTTATTTTTTGTAAATAAAGCCTTTATTCGAACAGACGATTACTTTTTTGATTCCAATACCAAAATCTGGTATAACAAAGCGCATATTGACTTTCAGGTTTTAGGATCGGGATTGAAATTTGGGAAACAACAGTTTATCTCTCAAAATTTACTCTTAGACAGTTTTATTGGAGTTGGATTTCGGTCTAGAAATAGAGAAATAAATCTGCTGGAACTCTCTCCAGTTCAAGAGGTGGAAGAGGAGTATTTTTTGAGCAGTGACCGATACAGATTCAATGGAAAGGATTACATCCCTCACATTACGATAGGAATAAAAGTGGGTGTCCTTCCCCTAGGGGGATAGAACAAAGTACCAACTTACCGCAAACTTTCATCAGGCATTTTAGACCTTTAATCATTTTTCCACTGTATTTAAAGATAAATCAAAATAACTTCCCGTAATTTTCTAACCAATCTACATTTGATTTGGAAGAAATCAGCTTAACCCAAAACCTAAACCGACGCCTGATGTCTCTTGCTTTTCCACCCCAAAAGGGTAAACTCCTACTTCTCCAATTTTTGAGCTTTCTTCTGTGCCTTCCCTTAGTTGCGCAGCAGAACCCCAAAGGAACTATCAATGGAACTGTGCTGGAAGAAGGCTCGGACACTCCACTGCCCTTTGCTTCCATAGGCATTTACACCCTAAGTGATAGTTTGGTTTCGGGTGGACTATCCGATGATAAGGGCAAATTTCGAATTGACATCCCAAATGGTGAGTTCTACGCCTTGGTGGAGTTCATGGGCTATGAACCGCATAAAACGGCCACTTTCACGATTTCAAAGGCATCTTCCACCCACGATCTAGGCTTGCTCCCAATGAAAATATCTGCCGAAAATCTGGATGAAGTACTCGTGCAAGGCGAAAAAACAACCATGGAGCTTTCGCTGGACAAGCGAATATTCAATGTAGGAAAAGATCTGGCCAATGCCGGCGGAAATGCCAGTGATATCCTGATGAACCTGCCCTCTATCGCCGTGGACCCCGAGGGAAATGTACGCCTGAGAGGATCGCAAAACGTGCGCATCCTGATCGATGGAAAACCTTCCGGACTGGTCAGTTTCAAGGGTAGTGCCGGGCTCCGCCAATTGCCCGCCAATATGATCGAACGCGTAGAAGTTATCACCAATCCATCCGCGCGTTACGAGGCAGAGGGAATGGCCGGCGTGATCAATATTATTCTGAAAAAAGACAACAATCAAGGCTTCAATGGCTCCTTTGAAATAGTGGGAGGAACTCCTACCAACCTTGGTTTTACAGCCAACCTCAATTATCGACATAAGCGAATCAATTGGTTTATCAACTACGGGCTTACCTACAGGCACTCGCCCAATGTGGGCGAACTGTACCAGGAAACTTACGGCGAAGACACCACATTTATTCTCAACCAAAGCAATGAAGGAGTAGTCAAAAGCATGAATAACAACATCAGAGGTGGCCTGGATTACTATTTCAGTGAAAACAGCATACTCACGCTTTCCTACCTATGGAGAAGATCTGATGCACATAGAAATACCGATATCCGATACGAGGATTCTTGGAATACCCTTGACAATCTTCAGGGCTTTACCCTAAGAAATCAAGATGAAACGGAGCAGGAGCCGAACTCTGAAATTTCCATGAATTACAAGAAAAGCTTTGAGCGAAAAGGCCATGAACTGACCGGCACCCTGACTTATCTGAATTATTGGGAAAATTCTGATCAGACTTTTACCCAAAATTCCTACTTGCCGGACGGTACTCCCCTAGCTGGCACGGCTCTGGTACAAACCTCCCTGAATGACGAATACGAAAACCAATACCTGGCAATGCTGGATTACGTGCAGCCTTTTGCTAAGGAAGGAAAATTCGAAGCGGGATTCAGAACCAGTTTTCGGGAAATGAAGAATGATTACCTGGTAGAGGAAGAAAATGAAAGCGGGGAATTCGAGCCTGTACCTGGCTTGGACAATATTTTCCTTTATGATGAAAACATACTGGCCGCATACGGAATACTCGGGAATACTTCAGGCAAATGGAGCTACCAAGGCGGACTCCGCGTAGAGCATACAGATGTAAAAACCACGCTAGAAGAAACCAATGAGGTGAACCCCAGAAAATACACCAACCTCTTCCCTAGTGCGCACCTGACCTATAACATTACTCCTGAAAATGCCTTTCAGGTCAGCTACAGCCGCCGGGTTCGCAGACCAGTTTACAACGACCTCAGTCCCTATGTCACCCTTTCAGATGCCAGGAATTTTTTCAGTGGAAATCCAGATCTGAACCCGGAGTACACCAATTCATTCGAGCTAGGCCATATCAAATACTTTGACCTGGGCACCCTGTTCACTACAGTTTATTACCGAAGCACAGATGACAAAATTGAGCGACTTCGCACCGTGGATGAAGATGGAAATTCCAGAACTTTGCCTTACAACCTCAATGGAGAAAATTCCTTTGGGGTAGAACTGACCAGTGACTATCAGATCAGAGATTGGTGGAAAATAGACTTCAATGTAAACTTCTTCCATGCGGTAATCGATGGAACGAATTTTCAAGACGGATACGAGACCAAAACGACCTCTTGGCTTTTCCGCCAGACATCCAGGTTTACTGTAGCTGAAGGATTTGACATCCAGGTAAGGGCAAATTACGATGCCAGACAAAAAACCGTGCAGGGCGTGAGAAAAGGCATATTCTTCATGGATCTTTCCGCCAGCAAAAGTGTATTCCAAGATCGGGGAACCTTAGTATTCAATGCCACGGATATCTTCAATTCCCGAAGAAACAGATACATCAGCGAAGGCGTGAATTTCTACACGGTAGGCGATTCCCAATACCAGAGACGACAGATTATATTAACCCTGAGCTATAGGCTAAAGCAATAAATAAATTAAGCCAGCTTCGGATCTGTTTTTAGTTTACCCGGACAATTACCTTCAAGCTCCCTTCTAACCAAAAATCAATCGTTGGTTTTGAAATTCAAGTATGAGGGGGATTTGCAACTGTAAAAATTTAATTTTCAATAACTTGAAATATTTAAGAGTTTTTAGTTACTTGAGTTTGACTAACTTTTATCTTTTAAGCTTATGAACCTATCCGGATCGATTAATATTCGCATTCTCTTTTTTATTGGGATTTTCTCTTGCCTCGCTTTTAACCAGGCGTCTTTCGCTCAAAAAATGGAAAAACCACCGACTACACCACTTGTCAGAGGTCAAATTGTTGACAAGGACGCTTCTCCAATAATCGGTGCAACGATTATCGTGGATGGCACTACCAAAGGAATAGTATCTGATGAAAATGGATTCTTCGAGTTAGATCTTAGCCAATTCAAAAACAAAAGTATCACCTTGAATATTGGATATCTTGAAAAAGAATCAAAATCGGTGGATGTGAAAATCAAAGACCTCCCAAAGTCCTTAGGCCAGATCAAATTGAAAGATGGGGTTTACAAATAGTAACTATTAGGTGAGGTAAGAATATTCCCCATTCTCAGAAAAAACATAAAACAGGTCAAATTGACCTGTTTTTCTTTTGGATTGACCTCTCATGAAAAGTCTTGGGATATTCTCTTATTTTTGATGACTTCAGTTTAAACCCAGCGTTCATGCATTTTCCAAGACATTTTCTTTCACTAGTCATCCTCTTCTCACTAGTCGCCACCTCCGTTATTGCTCAGCAAAAAGACCTTTTAACCCTAGAGCGGATATATGCTTCCAATGAATTTCGGCAAGAAAGACTTCAACCCATTCAATGGATAGAAAATGGAGACGCCTACGTCACCGTGGAAAATGGAAATGAGCTGGCGAGATGGGATAGCAAAAGCCTAGAGAAAAGCATTTTTGTGCCAGGATCAGCTTTGCAAAGCAATGGAAAACCCCTTCAACTCGAATCCTTCAGTCTTTCGGAGGATGGATCAAAAGTGCTGATTTTCACCAATTCAAGTAGAGTTTGGAGGTCGAATACCAAAGGGGACTATTACGTTTACGACCTGGAAAGCGGTGCGTTGAAGCAATTGGGTCAGGACTTTGAGCCTTCCTCACTGATGTTTGCAAAGTTTTCTGCTGACAACTCAAAAGTCGCTTATGTACAGAAGTTCAATTTGTATTTAGAGGACTTTGAAACAGGCCAAGTCACCCAATTAACTTCTGATGGTACGGACAAAATCATTAACGGAACTTTTGACTGGGCTTACGAAGAAGAGTTTGGAAAACGGGATGGTTTTGCCTGGAGTCCAGATGCCAAATTCATTTCTTTTTGGCAAATCGATGCCTCCAAAATCGGTACCTTTTACATGATCAATAATACCGATTCAGTTTATTCCAGACCCATTCCTTTACAATACCCAAAAGTGGGCGAAGAACCTGCCGGCGCGAAAATTGGCTTAGTTGACATCGCATCGCAAAAGACCAAGTGGATTCCGATTCCAGGAGGAGAAAAGGAAAATTACCTTCCTGGAATGCAGTGGATCAATGATGATTTGCTTTTGATCCAGCAGATGAACAGAAAGCAAAATCAACTGACCATTTGGACTTATAAACCTTCCCATGAAGAATTGAAAAAGATTTATGTAGAATCTGAAAAGACTTGGGTGGATTTGGCTTATCCTGACTTATCCAGATATGGCTGGAGCGACAATAGTTTGCCTCTGGTGGATGAAGGCAAAGCTTTTCTCCGAATGACTGAAACTGACGGCTGGAGACATATCTACAAAGTGGACCTTGCTTCTGGAAACAAGACTTTACTCACTCCGGGAGAATATGACGTCGCTTCTTTTGGCGGTCTTTCGGACAAAGAAGTCTTCTTTATCGCCTCTCCTAAGAATGCTACCCAGCGTTACCTGTATGCTATTGATTTGGCTGGCAAAGGAAAACTGAGACGGGTAACTCCCGAGGCTTTCGAAGGAGTAAATACTTATGATATCGCTCCAAACGGGCAATTTGCGGTGCATAATCATCAAAGCACCTCGGAGCCTTTAACCACGAGATTGATCTCTTTGCCAAAGCATGAGGTGCTGAAAACTTTAGTTGAAAATCAGGCTTACAAAGCCAAACTAGCTTCGCTTAAAACCCCTGAAATCAAATTTACCACAGTGACTACTTCTGAAGGTGTGACGCTGGACGCAAGAATCATTTATCCGGTTGATTTTGATGAGACAAAGAAATATCCGGTACTTTTCCATGTGTATGGAGAGCCTTGGAGCACGGTCGCTACGGATACGCAAGTTGGGCTTTATAATATCATGCTGGTGCAAAAAGGCTATTTCATCATCGACATGGACAATCGGGGTACACCGACTCTCAAAGGAAGCGATTGGAGAAAAAGCATTTATAGAAAAATCGGAGTGATCAATGCCCAAGATCAGGGTCTGGCCGCCAAGGAATTACTTAAACTTCCTTACCTGGATGAAAGCCGGGTAGCCGTCTGGGGATGGAGCGGAGGCGGCTCCATGACTTTAAATCTGATGTTCAAATTCCCAGAAATTTACCAAACCGGCATGTCCGTGGCTGCGGTTTCCAATCAGCTGATTTATGATAATATCTATCAAGAGCGATACATGGGATTGCCTCAGGAAAATATGGAGGATTTTGTGAATGGATCACCGATCACCTATGCCAAAAACCTGGAAGGAAATCTACTGATTGTACACGGAACAGGCGATGACAATGTGCATTATCAAGGGGCGGAAATGCTCATGAATGAACTCATCAAGCACAACAAGCAATTCCAGATGATGCCCTATCCAAATCGATCCCATGGGATCTATGAGGGAGCTGGTACCTCCCTTCACTTATACACATTGCTGACGAATTATTTGATGGAGCACACGCCAGTGAATTAGTAATCAAATAATTAGGATTATTCAACTATTTTATTTTTCTTACTATTAAAATTTAGTAGAACTATGAAAAACACATTGAAAGATCCGCATAAACGTAAGCTAAGAAGGTTAAACATTGGCATTTTTACTGCCTTTTGTTTATTCCTAGGTGGTTTAGCCTTCTCTATCTCAAACCTCACTGCCGCTGCTGACATAGAACAACTCAAACCAGATAAAAAGGTAAAAGGTCTTATCCTCTCACCAGATAAGAAGCCTATCCCAGGAGCAGTCATCAAAGTTAAAGATGCAACTACCGGCACGGTCGCGGATATTAATGGGAACTTTTATTTGGATTTAGAATATTTTGATCAAGAAGAGGTAACTCTAATAATCTCTATGATTGACTATCAATCCAAAGAAGTAGTGGTTAACACAAAAAAACTACCAAAGGACCTGGGCAAAATCACCTTGCCCAAAGAGGTTAAATAGGTTATTGTTCAATTGATTTAGCTTCGAAAGAAGCGATATCGTTTTCTTCAATTGAAATATTAACTTCAATCGGATTACAGCAAACTTCGCAGTCTTCTATGTACTGTTGCGAAGGAAGTGAAGGGTCAACCAAAATCGATATCTCTGCCAAACAATAAGGGCATGGGAAGAAATGTTCAAGCATTTTCTAAAGTAATCAAATCCATAATTCTTGTCAACTGACGGTATTAACGTTAATTAAGTCAATTAACTGACGGAATTTACATTAATTGAGTCAAACAACTGACGGAATTTACATTAATTGAGTCAGTTTACTTTTTAATTTCTCAGAAAATAGCTTACTTTGTACTGTATTTCAATAAGATAGACAGTGCAAAACATCCCCAGAGCATTACAAGCCGATTTTGATCGGAAACTTATGCCAAATAAGGTATTGATGATTCTTGGCCCCAGAAGGTCTGGTAAAACTGCACTTGTACGTCAATTTACCAAAGATGTCGATCCGCAACAAAGTTTGATTCTCAATGGCGAAGATGTGCTCGACGCTGCACTTTTGCAAGAAAGGTCAGTGGCGAACTACAGCCGCTTGCTGGCAGGCAAAAGCCTGCTGGTCATCGACGAGGCCCAGCATATTCCGGATATTGGTTTGATCCTGAAACTCATTGTGGACTCCATTGACGGCATTCGGATCATTGCCACCGGATCTTCTTCCTTTGACATGCACCAGCAGGTGGGCGAGCCCCTGGTGGGAAGGAAAAATACGTTATTTCTATATCCTTTGGCACAAATGGAATTTGCCCTAGTGGAAGATTTCAAAACTACGCTGGAAAAACGTGAAGAACGCCTGATTTTTGGAGGCTATCCCGAACTGACCCGCTACCCTGACTGGAAAGACAAGGAAGACTACCTCTATCAGATCATGAATGACTATCTCTTGAAAGATATTCTGATGGTGGATGGGGTGAAAAATTCCGATAAGCTGTATGCCTTGCTTCGGTTGGTGGCCTTTCAGGTGGGAAAGGAAGTTTCGCTGGAAGAACTCGGCAAGCAACTCGGTATGTCCAAAAACACCGTGGAACGCTATCTGGATCTGCTATCTAAAGTATTCGTGGTATTCAAAATCGGCGGATACAGCAGAAACCTCCGCAAAGAAATCGTAAAAAACAGCCGCTGGTACTTCTACGACAATGGAGTGCGAAACGCCATAATCCGGAACTTCAACAGACTTGATCTTCGGGCAGATGTGGGTGAACTTTGGGAAAACTATCTCGCTGTAGAACGGATGAAATTCCAGAATTACAGCCATATGCACTGCAATAACTATTTCTGGCGAACCTACGACCAGCAGGAAATCGACTGGGTGGAAGAAGAGGGAGATTCACTTCGAGCTTATGAGTTCAAGTACCAATCCGACAAACCATCCAAAGTTCCTGGTGCATGGGCCAAAGCTTATGCTCATGCCAGTTATGAAACCATTCACTCTGGAAATTATCTGGATTGGATCGGGGCTTAACCCCTTGATACAAAAAACCCTTGAGTCCAGTTTGGCCTCAAGGGTTTGCTATTTTTATGGTGATTTTAAATTACAACTCCACCGTTTCCACATTCTTAAAATAAACCTGCTTATCCGCATCCAAGTCCACTAAGACAGCAGAATCATTTTTAATGTAGCCAGATAAGATTTGCTTGGACAGCTCATTCAAGATCAATCGCTGCATGGTTCGCTTCAGTGGTCTTGCCCCAAAGTTGGCATCGAATCCCATTTCTCCCAGGTAATCCAAGACCTCCTTGGTCGCTTCGATTTCTATTCCTGCTTCTGACAATCTATGCTGAATTTCTCTCCACTGAATATCCACGATCTTGCGAATGATCCCCTTATTCAGTGGTTCAAACATAATCGTCTCATCGATACGGTTAAGAAATTCCGGTCTCACCGATTTCTTCAATAGATCAAACACTTCAGCTTTGGTCTTTTCCATTACCTCATCCTTGTTCCACTCTTCTATCTCAGCAAATCGCTCTTGGATCAGGTGCGAGCCAATATTTGTGGTCAGAATGATGATGGTGTTTTTGAAGTTGGCAACTCGGCCTTTATTGTCAGTCAATCGCCCATCATCCAAAACCTGCAAGAGAATGTTGAATACATCCGGATGCGCTTTTTCGATTTCATCGAGCAAAATCACAGAGTACGGTTTTCTCCGAACTGCCTCAGTCAGCTGACCACCTTCATCATAACCCACATAGCCCGGAGGCGCTCCCACCAGTCTGCTGACGGCATGTCTTTCCTGATATTCAGACATATCAATCCGCACCATGGAATTCTCATCGTTGAATAGGTATTCTGCCAAGGCTTTCGCCAGCTCAGTTTTACCCACACCGGTGGTACCCATAAAGATGAAACTGCCTATTGGACGCTTTGGATCCTGCAGACCAGCACGGCTTCTTCTCACCGCATCGGAAAGGGCAGTAATCGCTTCTTTCTGCCCTGCAACTCGCCTTCCAAGTTCTTCTTCTAAGTGCAGTAGTTTCTCCCGCTCAGATTGGATCATTTTGTTCATCGGGATTCCCGTCCACTTGGACACTACAGCAGCGATATCTTCATGATCTACCTCCTCCTTCAATAAAGGAGAACCGGCTTGCATTTCTGCTAGCTGAGATTTGAAAGACTCCAGCTTTTGCTCAGCCTCTCCAATCTTACCGTATCGGATCTCAGCTACTTTTCCAAAATCCCCAGCTCGCTCAGCTTGCTCAGCTTCCAGTTTATAGTTATCAATCCGCTCTTTTTCGCGTTGAATTCCGGTAATAACTGCCTTTTCGCTTTCCCATTTGGCTTTGACACTATCTCGCTTTTCTGCCAGTTCCGCAAGCTCCTTGCTCAGAACAGTTTCCTTATCCTTATTTTTCTCTCTTCGAATCGCCTCGCGTTCGATTTCCAACTGCATGATTCTACGATTCAACTCATCTAATTCCTGCGGTAAAGAATCGATCTCCATACGCAACTTAGCTCCAGCCTCATCCATCAAGTCAATGGCTTTGTCCGGCAAGAACCTGTCGGAAATATATCGTTGTGAAAGTTCAACAGCAGCTATCACTGCATCATCTTTGATTCTTACTCCATGGTGAAGTTCATATTTATCCTTGATTCCGCGAAGAATTGAAATCGCATCCGCAGCATCCGGCTCATCGACGATGACAGCCTGGAACCGACGCTCCAAAGCCTTATCTTTTTCGATATATTTCTGGTATTCCTTCAGGGTAGTTGCACCTATTGCATGCAACTCTCCACGAGCCAAAGCTGGTTTCAATAAGTTTGCAGCATCCATCGCTCCTTCTCCTCCACCTCCTGCACCGATCAAAGTATGAATCTCATCGATGAAGAGAATGATCTCGCCCTCGGCATCGGTTACTTCTTTGATCACAGCCTTTAGACGCTCTTCGAATTCTCCTTTGTATTTGGCGCCAGCTACCAGCAAGCCCATGTCCAAAGAGATCAAGGTTTTTGATTTAAGGTTTTCCGGCACATCGCCGGACACGATTCTTTGCGCCAGCCCTTCTACGATGGCAGTTTTACCCACACCAGGCTCTCCAAGAAGAATCGGGTTGTTTTTGGTTCTACGTGCCAAAATCTGAAGAACCCTTCTGATTTCTTCATCTCGGCCAATCACAGGGTCAATTTTCCCTTTTCTGGCCATTTCATTCAGGTTTTTGGAGTATTTCTCCAAAGCCTGATATTTGCTTTCTGCGTTTGGGTCGGTCACTTTATTGCCTTTTCTAAGTTCTTTTATCGCTTCAATCAGCGGTTTTTCAGCTATCCCCTGATCTTTTAGAATTTGTGCAGTCGCATCACCTGCGCTTAATATGGCCAAGAGCAAATGCTCGATCGCCACATACTCATCCCCAAAAGTCTTAAGGTAGTCCTTTGCCTTTGTTAATACCTGATTGGAATAATTGGAAAGGTAAGGCTGCTGTCCTCCGCTTACTTTGGGAAGTTTTGCCAGTTGATCATCCAGTTTTTGATTGATCAATTGCTTGCTTGTGCCGAATTTCTTAAATAAAAAATCCGTCACATTCTCGTCTTCGGAGAGAATTCCTTTCAGCAAATGGGCTGGCTCAATATTCGGCTGTCCTGCTGCAGCTGCCAACTCCAAGGCTTTTTGTATCGCCTCCTGAGATTTTATCGTGAATTGTTTAAAGTCCATATTATAGTTGATTAATAGTGGTATCTATAGTTAAGAGCTGAAAGTGTCAAATCGCATTACCTCAGCCCTTGCTGTTTCCTGTATAATCAAAACCAAATCCAATTACTTTTCTCGGTCAAAATGACTGGAAAAGTGGGGTTTCACAGCATAAAACGGAAAATTTGACAGAATTTTATTCGGAACATGGTGATTTCACGACATTAGGAGTATTTATAATTCTGTATTATTATATATTAGTTTACACTTTTTAAACATCATTTATGAACGAACTTTTAAACGAGGAACAAGTACTTCAGCTAATCCACAAGATCCGCAATCAAAAAGTAATGTTAGATTCGGACCTGGCAGAGATGTATGGTGTCCCCACTAAACGACTCAATGAACAAGTCAAAAGAAATTCTGATCGGTTTCCCGAGGATTTTATGTTTCAATTAGGTGAGGAGGAATGGAAAAAACTTGAAGTCGCATTTTGCGACCTCAAGATGGGGAGGCAGGAGAACTCCTCCTTATGTATTTACAGAACAGGGTGTGGCAATGTTATCTTCAGTATTGAATAGTCCTCAAGCGATACAAGTGAATATATCGATCATGAGGATTTTTATAAAAATTCGGGAGTGGGCCATGAGCTATTCAGATTTGCAGGACAAAATCCAAGATCTGCAACAATCTGAATCTGATCAAAATCAACACATTGCTAAAATCTACCAGATTATTGAGGAATTGCTAAAACCTACCCTAAGTGAAAGAAAATCAATTGGGTTTAAAAAGTAGAACCCTGCTTCCATTCTGAAAGCAGGGGCCAACTGTATAGATCAATAGTAATTAGGACTGACTCGCGGCATAATCTTCCACCGCCTTCCAAACTCTGAAAATATTCTTATAACAGATTTTCTCAATCTCTTCTTTGGTATAACCTCTTTTCAACAGCTCAGCGATCAGGTTGGGATACATGGACACATCTTTCAATCCTGTAGGCAAAGAGTCGCCCACCCCGTCAAAATCAGAGCCCAAACCCACATAATCTATCCCCACCAGATTTTTCACATAGTCAATATGATCTGCAACTCGTTGAACGGTCGGAAATGGATTATTCGCAGCGGTATATTCAGCGATATAAGCTTGCGCAGCGGAATCCCGTCTTGAAAGATTGTTTTCAGCCAAGTAGTTAACCAGGTGCTCACGTACTTTATTTGCTCCTGCTGCATAAGCCGAATCAATAAAAGTACCCCCAAAATTGATCATCATTACTCCACCGTTTTTGGCAAGAGCCTGTATCAATTCATCATTCATATTTCTCTCAAAGCCGGGCGTAAAGGCTCTAACTGAGGAATGAGAAGCTATCGCAGGCACTTTGGTGACCTCCAGTGCATCCTTAAAAGTCTCATCAGACACGTGCGACACGTCCACCATAATCCCAACTCGGTTCATCTCCGCTACAACTTGCTCACCGTATTCACTAAGACCATTATATAGCCTTACGGTGTCATAGCTACTGTCTCCGATCAAATTGGCTTTACCATGAGTCAATGTAATGTAACGGATTCCACGTCCGTGAAAATATTCCACATTGGAAATATCATCCTCTAGTGCAGATCCATTTTCCATACCCATAGGTAGAGACACCTTGCCTTCGGCAAAATTCTTTTCTATATCAGCCGGACTGTAGGCCATGGCAAACTTGTCCGGAAAAGTCTCTGCCAAGCGCTCCGTCATTAGGATCAAGGAATCTGCTAGAGCTTTAGACGAACCAGGCGTCTGCTGAAGCCCAGCAGGAATATAGATAGACATAAAAGGCGCATCCAAACCGCCTTCCTTGGATCGAGGAAAATCAAAATTCCCATCTGGTGTACGTACCGAAACGTCCAAGACCTCCCGCTGTAAGGTAAAGCCGCCTACTTTCATCCGATACGGCAAATCCACATGCCCATCTACCATAATCGTATTTTGAGCGATTTCTGTAGCTACTTCCAGACGCTCTTCATCGGATAGTTGGGTGTAATCAATGACTTCAGTTTTTTCCTCAGGTGAGCAGGCAAATGCCAAACTGGCCACAAGTGCAAGGCTTAGGTATTTTCTCATAAGTTGGTGGTTTATATTTACCTCTAAGTTAACCGTATTTTCACAGAGCTCTTGAAATAATCCATTAATGGTAAAAATAGTGAGATGAATCCCAGACACCCGAACATACAACCCCATGAAGTCGTATTTTTTACAAAAAACTAGCGCTACACTATGCTAATTTAACCTGCTCATGGGCTTTACTACAAAACAGTACCAGCTTACTCAATAATTTCAATAAAATTTAGACCTTTATATATCAAATATCTTTTCCACCTTGGCAAATCAGATTCTTAGGAAGGGATCCGGTATAATTTTAAACCTAATCAAAAAAATAAAACCATGAACAACCAATCTAAACTTTTGCTTTTAGGGATGTCGACCACCTTGCTTTTTGCACAGTGTGGCCCACAGAAAACCGAAGAAACCTCTACTGAAGAGGTGATCGTAGAGGAAATCAAAACGCCTACCTTAACCAAAATATGGGAGACTGACACCACACTTACCACCAATGAATCTGTACTTTATGATGCAGCTTCAGGAAAAATCTATGTTTCTAACATAGAAGGTGACCCTACCGGAAAAGACGGTAAAGGCTCTATATCTATCATTGACAAAGAGGGAAATATAGTTTCCCAAGACTGGGTGACAGGTCTAAATGCCCCCAAGGGCATGGGAATTGCCAACGGAAACCTCTATGTGACCGATATAGATGAACTGATTGAAATCAACCTAGAATCGGCTGAAATCACCAATAAATACCCGGTAGAAGGCGGTGAATTTTTAAATGACCTGGCCACTTATGAGGGAAAGGTGTATTTCACGGATATGAATACCGGCAAAGTTCACCTTCTAGAGGGAGGATCACTTTCTACCATTTCCGAAGGAAATGAAAGCATCAATGGCATAGCCGTAGCAGAGGACGGGATGCTTTACAGCCTGGACAAAACAGGGCTGAAAATGTTACACGCAGACGGCAGCTCCATGAATATGAATGAAACGGTCACCGGTGGTGATGGTCTGGTGATTTTAGGTGACGGTAAATTCGTAGCTTCTAGATGGGCGGGCGAGATCTATTTTGTAGACAAGGACGGCGAAACCCTACTTTTGGACACAAAAGATGCTGAATCCAACACTGCCGATATAGGATTTATTCCAGAAGAAAACATTGTGCTGGTCCCTACTTTCTTCAAAAACAAAGTAGTAGCCTACAAGCTGGACTATTGAGCTGAAGTTGAAAAACAGTAAAAAAGCCTCCTCGTGAGGCTTTTTTAGTATATTGAACCTAGTGCAGTAATTTTACCTTATATAAGTAACTCATCAATTGGAGCCTTCAGAAGAGGTCAATCTTTGATAAGCAATACTTTAGCAGAGACAAAGCACTATAGATTCAATGAAATGATGGCAAACAGTTGCTTTCATTGAGGATTGGTAGAAATTTCCTATCGCATATTCGTCCAATTGTGAGTAAATTTGTCCTAAATCCAAACGCCCCGGAATACGTTTAATCAACCGGGACTAAATTTATCCATGATGAAATCAGGAGAAATAAATTACGAATTAGAAAAAAATATCGAGGTCATCTCTCAACTGGATGAACTGGTAGGTGAAGCTGTAGATAATATATTGGTAGATCCAGATGATTGCTGGCAGCCTTCAGATTTCCTACCGGATTTTTCAGACCCTGAGGTCTTTGATGAAGTCAAGATGCTACAGAAGAGATCGGAAGGTATCCCAGACACCGTTTTGACCTCACTAGTAGGAAATATGATTACCGAGGAAGCACTTCCTAGTTATCAGACCTACTTTAACTTGCTAGAAGGCATCAATCCTGAGCGAAATTTGCTTTCCCCTTCCGGCTGGGTAAGATGGTCCAAATCTTGGACCGCAGAGGAAAACCGTCACGGAGACCTGCTGAACAAATACCTATACATGACAGGGCGAGTAGATATGAACGCCGTAGAACGCACCATTCATAGATTGCTTACCAATGGCTTTGATCCAAACTCAGGAGGAGATCCTTATCAGGCGATTGTCTATACCTCCTTTCAGGAAAGAGCCACCAAAGTCTCCCATGTGAATACGGGTAAATTGGCAGACAAAGCAGGCGACACTGTACTGGGTAAAATTTGTAAGCAAATAGCAGGAGATGAAGCCAGACACGAAAAGGCTTATAAAAGCTTTATGTCGGCTATTTTTGACATAGATCCGAGCGGAGCCATTCTTGCATTTGAAAAACTGATGAGAAAACAGATCGTGATGCCAGCAGTGCTGATGGGAGAAGGAGGGTCAAACCCTTCCCTATTTACGGAATTCTCAGCTATTACTCAGAAAGTCGGAATATACACCGGCTGGGATTATGCCAGAATCATCGATCACCTAGTGAAGCTTTGGAAAGTCGAACATCGCACCGGACTCACGGATGTAGCTGCAAAAGCGCAGGACTACCTCGTTAACCTTTCCGACAGATACATGCGATTAGCTGATCGGATGAAAGCGCCAGAAGAAGTAAAACTTGCCTGGCTGAAATAAAACCAAAAACCACTGAAATCCTTTCCATTGCGGAAAGGATTTTTTGTTTTTAGCCATTCTGCTGGTAAATAGGCCAAAGCAATATGGGGCATGATAAACTTGAGAATTGAGGCCACTATGGCCTGCCTACCGGCAAAAATAGGTCTTTGCTCACTTGTACTGAGCGAAGTGGTAGTATCGGTTTTCTGACCAGTTGAGCAAAGAGATATTCCTTACTGGCATCATTTCGGATATCCATGTTCGCTTTTCACCATCCCAAAACAGCCAATTAAAATTTCGATTCAACAAATGGAATTATTTAGAGGCAAAAACAATTACATGTATATACATTAATTACAGCAACTATGAATAATATCAAGAAAATCCACAAGGCGGAATTCAGGCCTATCGCAGATCTAGTGACCTATAGCCCCATGCCCACGCAAAGCTTGAACCACTTGGACCCATTTCTTTTTCTCAACCACCACGGGCATCAAATCTACCCTAGCAATAACCAAGGATTGCCTTTTGGCCCACACCCGCACCGGGGAATGGAGACTGTAACTTTCATCCTGGAGGGAGATATTACCCACATGGATTCATCTGGGCACCAATCAGTGATAGGACCGGGCGGTGTACAATACATGACTGCGGGAAGCGGTTTGATCCATGCAGAAGTAAGCAGCGAAGAATTCAAGAAAAAGGGAGGTGAACTGGAGCTTCTCCAACTTTGGCTAAATCTACCTGCTGATAAGAAAATGATGGAGCCAAATTACATAGGTCTTCAAAAAGATCAGATTCCAACCTTCACGCTAAATCAGCGTAAGACAAAGGTACAGCAGCTTTTTGGAGAATGGAATGGAGCTAAAGGGGCATTCGACGGCAATTTCCCCCTAACCATGAGTACCATTCATATGGAAAATGGCTCAAGGTTTGAAAAGTCAATCCCGGCAGGGGAGCAGATTTTCTTCTATGTAGTAAGAGGTGAACTGGAAGTCAATGGAACAGAGGTTCCTTTCCGACATCTCGTGGAGTTCGAAAAAAACACAGCTACCATCAATGTAGAAGCCACCGAGGACACCATACTAATATTGGGTCATGCAGCACCCTTCCACGAGCCCATCGTAGCTCAGGGACCTTTCGTCATGAACAGCCAAGAGCAGATTCAAGAAGCTTATGCGGATTATAGATCTGGTAAATTCGGATCTTGGACGCATTGATTAGCTGTCTATTATATCCTGGGAGATCAAGCGGTAAATTTCAGCAATGTTTTCATTATAGCTCAAAAACCGATGATGGTCTTCCAGGGTTTCATAGTCTTCACGTATGGCAGGCCCGGTTTGAGCAGCTTTAGCGCCCATTTGGAGACTTTTAGAAATGGTCTCAATGATCAAAGGCTTAAGCATTTCAAAATCCAACCCTTGCCTATGCATCACCTCTTCAGCTATTCTGATCATATGATTGGAGAAGTTGCTGGCAAAAACAGCAGCAATATGCATGGCTTTTCTATCCTTGGAGCGGACCGTATAAGTTAACGGTGAGAGACTTTTGGCCAGTTTTCTTAACTTTTGTAAAGTCTCCTCATCGTCTGACTCCAGTAAAAACGGGACTTCGTCAAACTCTATTTTTCTGCCTTTTGTAAAGGATTGCAAAGGATAAAAGATACCTGTGTAACTAGCCGAGCTATAGTTGAGCATGTCCAATCCCACCGATCCTGAAGTATGTACCAGAATAGAATCCTCAGGCAAAATGATCTCGTCAGCTACATCCATAATAGCTGCATCTTTTACAGCCAAAATAAAAATTTCAGCCTCGCTGCCTGAAAAGTCCAAGTCATCTTTGGGTTCACCAGCGTAAACCCGATTAGTGATTTGCTCTGCTGATTTAATAGTTCTAGCAAAAACTTCTGTAATGACATGACCAGCATCTTCTAAGGCCGGCGCCAAATGCCAGGCGACATTTCCGGCACCAATAAGGGCAATTTTAAACTTCATACACTAATTAAACCAAAAATTCGACCAAAGAAAAAGCCATCCGAATCTCTCCGAATGGCTATAATCAGCAAGGGTACTAATTTTACTATATATGCAGTGCTCTGTTGTCGGTAGCCGCCAAACAAGCTTCCTTGAAAGCCTCTGTGTAAGTCGGGTGCGCATGAGACATCCTAGCAATATCTTCAGCAGATGCGCGGTACTCCATCGCTACAACTGCTTCAGCAATCATATCAGCCGTTCTAGGACCAATCATGTGCACACCTAGAATTTCGTCGGTCTCAGCATCTGCCAGGACTTTCACCAAACCATCTGTATCCATGGATGCTCTCGCACGGCCAGAAGCCATGAACGGGAATTTACCAGCTTTATATTTGATGCCTTTTTCCTTCAATTGCTCCTCGGTATAACCTACCGCTGCCACTTCTGGCCAAGTATAAACCACACCCGGAATCAGGTTGTAATTGATATGTGGTTTTTGTCCCAAAATAGTCTCGGCGACAAACACACCTTCTTCTTCAGCCTTGTGAGCTAGCATTGCGCCTTTTACCACATCACCGATTGCATAGATATTCGGAACGTTGGTCTGCAAGTGATCATTTACTTCCACCTGTCCTCTGTCGGTCAGTTTTACTCCTGCAGCCTCTGCATTCAGCCCCTCGGTGTAAGGTCTTCTACCGATAGAAACCAGCACATAATCGCCTTTTACTTCTACCGTTTCGCCTTTTGGATTTTCTGCTTTTACAGTTACTTCTTTGCCTTTGCTTTCTACAGCAGTCACTTTATGCTTCAAGAAAAACTCGAAACCGATTTTCTTCAAAGACTTCTGAAGTTCTTTTCCCATGGTACGATCCATGGTAGGAATCAATGAATCCATGAATTCGATCACAGAAACCTTTGCCCCCATTCTGGCATACACAGAGCCCAGTTCCAATCCGATCACACCACCTCCGATGACCACCAGATGTTTAGGGATTTCTTTCAGGTTCAATGCTTCTGTAGAAGTAATCACACGATCTTTGTCCAGCTTGATGAATGGCAAGGAGGATGGTTTTGAACCTGTAGCGATGATAATATTTTTGCCTTGAATGTCTGAAGAGGACCCATCATCTTTGGTCACCTTTACAGTTGTCTTATCCACGAATGAACCAACACCTTGATGAACATCGATTTTGTTCTTTTTCATCAGGTAATTAATACCATCCGTGTTTTGCTTTACCACATCATCTTTACGGCTGATCATCTGCTTGAGATCTACTTTCAGATTGCTCAGGTTTATACCGTGGGTTTTAAAAGTATGGGCAGCATTGTGGTAGTGCTCTGAGGAGTCTAACAATGCTTTGGATGGAATACAGCCTACATTCAGGCAAGTTCCTCCTAGCGTTGGGTATTTTTCAACAATGGCGGTTTTCAGCCCAAGTTGCGCGCAGCGAATCGCTGCAACATATCCACCCGGACCAGAACCTATAACTATTACGTCGTACATTTTTTTGTCTTTGTACCAGGTACTAAGTACAAAGTACAAAGCAGCCTGAAGTTAAACATTTAGACTTTTCTTAAGCTTAGCTATCATATTCTGAATATGCTCAAGCTGTAATTCTACTTTATGATATTCTTCCTTCGAAATAAAATTCAGTCGATTAGAAATAATCAACTGAGTGTCCAATTCAAAAGAAGATCCTTGGGCTATTCCCAAGAAATTATTGAACTCTTTATTCGTATTCCTTCCAGCTCCTTCAGCAATATTAGAAGGGATTGAAACAACACTTCTATTGATCTGGCTTATCAAACCCTACCGTTCTTCTTTCGGTAATTTTTCTGTGATCTGATAAACCTCCACCGCCAAATCAATGGCCTTTTGCCAAACAAGTAATTCTTTGTAACGATTCATATCAATGTGTTTTAGATTAAATTTTTCTATTCAATTTAACCCAAAACCACATGATTACCTATTTGCCAATACTTTGTACTTGGTACATTTTACCTTGTACAACAGTTAAACTCCAAACAACAATCTTGTAGGATCTTCAAGCAATTCTTTTACTCTTACCAGGAAGCTCACGGATTCACGACCATCGATGATTCTATGATCATAGGAAAGTGCCACATACATCATCGGCAAAATCACCACTTCACCGTTTACTGCCATCGGACGCTGTACGATGTTGTGCATGCCTAGGATAGCAGATTGAGGCGCGTTGATGATAGGAGTTGACATCATGGACCCGAAGATCCCTCCGTTGGTCAAAGTAAAAGTACCACCGGTCATTTCCTCTATAGAAAGCTTGTTGTCTCTGGCTTTTGTAGCTAGTCTCACTACTTCTTTTTCTACCTGATCAAAGCTCAGTGTTTCAGCATTTCTGATCACCGGAACTACCAATCCTTTCGGAGCAGAAACAGCGATGGAAATATCGCAATAGTCGTTATAAACGATTTCGTTTCCGTCAATTTTTGCATTTACAGCAGGCCATTCTTGAAGCGCTACGCAAACGGCTTTAGTGAAGAAAGACATGAATCCAAGTCCTACACCATGCTTTTCTTTGAACTGCTCTTTGAACTTGGATCTCAAATCCATGATTGGCTTCATGTTCACCTCATTGAAGGTGGTCAGCATGGCCGTTTCATTTTTCACAGAGACCAATCGCTTGGCAACGGTCTTTCTCAAAGAGGACATTTTCTCTCTGCGCTCATTTCTAGAACCAGAAACTGGCTCTTGAGCAGCAGCTGCTGCTGGTTTCTTTTCCGCTTTTGCTGGAGCTGGAGCAGGCTTCTGAGCCGCCTGAGCATCTTCCTTGGTGATTCTGCCGTCTTTGCCTGTGCCTTTTACAGACTCGGGAGAAATTCCCTTTTCAGCCAAAATTTTAGCGGCAGCAGGTGAAGCATGTCCAGTAGCGTAGTTTGAATCCCCAGATGGAGAAGATGCGGCTGATTCAGCAGATGGTTCAGAACTAGCTGCCGCAGCCGGTTCCCCTTCTGTCACTTCGATTTTGCAGATCATTCCGCCAATTTCAAGCACATCACCTTCCGCAGCCACATGGCGAAGAATCCCTGAAGCTTCGGCTGGCAGTTCAAAAGTTGCTTTATCGGAATCCACCTCAGCAATGATCTCATCCAACTTCACATAATCACCATCACCTTTGATCCAGTTTGCCAAAGTAACTTCGGTGATAGACTCTCCTACAGTAGGAACCACCATTTCTTTTACTTCTCCAGTAGTTTTGGCTCCAGAAGATTTTTCTTCAGTTTTCGGAGTTGATTCTGACTCCTTACTTGGCGCTGATTTGCCTGGAGTCCCGGCCTCGTCTATTTCACAGATCACTGCTCCTATTTCTAGCACATCTCCCTCTTGGGCTTTGATTTTGAGAATGCCGGAAGCTTCTGCGGGCAGTTCAAAAGTCGCTTTATCGGATTCCAATTCACATAGAACCTCGTCCATCTGAACCTCGTCTCCATCGTTTTTAAACCATTGGCCGATGGTCACCTCTGTGATGGATTCTCCTACAGCCGGAACTTTAATTTCTTTGCTCATAAGTTTTTCTTTTTGTCTCTTTCCTTTCAAAAAGAGAGGAACAAAATGTTACGATTATTTTGGATGTCTCTAAAAGAGAGCAGTGATTATTTTAAGTTTAAAGCTTTTGCAATGATGCCTTTTTGCTCTTCTACATGGACCTTATTGTAGCCTGTAGCTGGGGAAGCGCTCGCTTTTCTGGCGATTACATCCATTGGGATCTCCTTGTAAAGCAGCCTCAACAGATAGTTCCAATAGCCCATGTTGGATGGTTCTTCCTGCACCCATACTACTTCAGCTTTTGGATATCCTTTCAAGACTTCCAGCATTTGTTTTTTCGGAAGTGGATGAAGCTGTTCCAGGCGTACGATTGCTACGTCTTTCACCTTTTCCTTTTCTCGGGCATCTTCCAGATCATAGTAGATTTTTCCAGAGCAAAGAACTACCCGCTTCACATCTTTGGCCTCCACGGTGGTATCCGGGATCACTTCTTTGAATTTTCCTGAGGTGAATTCCTCCAAAGGAGAAACTACTTTAGGATGTCTCAATAGCGATTTAGGGGACATTACGATGCAAGGCTTTCTGAATTCCCAAGCCAATTGCCTTCTCAACAAGTGGAAAAAGTTAGATGGCTCCGTTACGTTTGCCACCACGGTATTGTATTCTGCTGCCAGCTGTAGGAATCGCTCCGGACGGGCATTGGAGTGCTCAGGCCCCTGACCTTCATACCCGTGAGGAAGTAGCATCACCAAACCATTCATTTTCTGCCATTTTGATTCACCCGAAGTGATAAACTGATCGATCATGGTCTGAGCGCCGTTGGCGAAATCACCAAATTGCGCTTCCCAGATGGTCAGGGAATGTGGGTTTGCCATGGCATATCCATATTCAAATCCAAGTACCGCATATTCAGAAAGCAGTGAATTATAAATATAAAATTCACCTTTCCTATCCTTCATTTCCTTCAGGGAGTTGTAGGCCTCATTGGTATTGGCATCATGCAAAACAGCATGACGGTGGGAAAAAGTACCGCGCTGTACATCCTGACCGGTAAGTCGGACGGTTTTGCCTTCCAAAGTCAAGGAACCATAAGCCAGGAGTTCTGCTGCCGCCCAGTTTAAGGTTTTAGACTGGAAAAACATGTCCTTACGCTGCTTTAACTGTGCCTCGATTTGCTTCAGCGGCTTAAAACCCTTAGGAATTACCGTCAAGGCTTCAGCTACTTTTTCTATAGTAGCCTCATCAATTCCTGTTTCTGGGGAATTGTCAAAATCCTCTGGCTTGGACCTTCTCAGGTTACCCCACTCCTCCTCAAACCGGGTAGCCTGGTAAGGAAGTGGCTTTTCTTTTACCAAGTTCAAACGATCCTGAAGCAACTGTCTGAATTCCTCATCCATTTGCGAAGCCAATTTTGCTTCCATGTCACCACGCTCAGCTAAGCGCTTTACGTAGATTTCTCTTGGATTAGGGTGCTTGGAAATAATATTATACAATTCCGGCTGAGTGAACTTAGGCTCATCAGACTCATTGTGTCCGTGACGTCTGTAACAAACCATATCCACAAAAATATCTCTGCTGAATTTCTGTCTGAATTCCGCTGCGAGTTTTGCAGCAAAAACCACCGCTTCTGCATTATCCCCGTTCACATGGATTACAGGGGCATCTATGATTTTGGCTACGTCGGTACAGTATATTGAAGACCTAGCATCATCAAAATCCGTAGTGAAACCTACTTGATTGTTAATCACAAAGTGTATGGTTCCTCCGGTATTGTATCCCTTCAGATCTGCCATTTGGGTCACCTCATATACAATACCTTGTCCGGCGACTGCAGCATCTCCATGTATTAAAATCGGAAGCGCTTTAGTCTTATCGCCTTTGTACTCAGAGTCTATTTTAGCTCGTAAGAATCCTTCGACCACCGGGTCCACAGCTTCCAGGTGAGAAGGATTTGGAGCCAGTTTCAAGTGCACTTTATTGTCATCAGGAGTCACGATATCACTGGAATACCCCATGTGATATTTCACATCCCCATCCCCCATAGTCAGGTCTGGCTTGGCTGTACCCTCAAATTCTGAGAAAATCTGCTCATAGGTCTTACCCATGATATTGGCAAGTACATTCAGACGTCCTCTGTGGGCCATTCCTATCATCACTTCCTTCACTCCCAGCTGAGAGGAGGTATTAATCACTGCATCCAAAAACGGGATGGTACTTTCTCCTCCTTCTAGGGAAAACCTCTTTTGACCAAGATATTTAGTATGCAAAAAGTTTTCAAAGACCACCGCTTGGTTAAGCTTGGAGAGAATCCTTTTCTTCTCCTCATGCTTTGGATTGAAAGCCAGTGCATCTTTTTCCACTTTGGTCTTAAACCAATCTAGCATCTCCGGGTCACGGATATATAGGTATTCGAATCCCACAGACCCTTCATAAATGGATTTCAAAGAATCCAGAATTACAGAAAGTTTAGCAGTTCCTATCCCGATTTCATTGCCTGCCTGGAACTCGGTATTCATGTCCTCCTGCCCCAAACCAAAATCCTGAGGATCGATCAGTGCTTTTCTATCTCGTCTTTCTCTTACCGGGTTGGTCTTGGATCTCAGGTGAGCTCTGGAGCGGTAGGCATGAATCAAAGCTCTTACTTTGATCTCCTTGGGCAGCTGCTCCATGTCCATAATGGTACCTGGAGTAGCCAAGGCTCCATTCTTAGCAGGCGCAGCAGCTTTTCCATTTGTAGCGGCTCCATTTTCTTCCTCACCGTAGTTTGTAAGTGCGAAGTCGAAACCGTCAAAAAACTCCTTCCAGCTTGGGTCGATTGATTCTGGGTCACTCTTGTAAGTAGAGTAAAGCTCATCGATATAAGACACGTGAGCATTAGCGATATAAGAAAACTTATCCATAATTGATTCTTAAAGAAGAATCCAAAGCTAAGCCCTTAAATCTATAATAAAAAATCGCTTATTTGCTTTTCCAAATATACGGTTATTCCCAACACAAATAAAAACGTACTAAATAAGCCATTCCTACCAAAACCAAACTATACCACTTAAAGTGAATACCTTAAGGTAAAGGCTGCCTCATCTCCCCAAAAATCTGTAAAATCCGGGAAGTTATAAGCCGGTTTCCAATACAGCCCCAGGTAAAAATTACTCCTGTTGAAATTATATTCCAATCCAACTATCGCATCCACTCCAAAAGCATTGTAATCCTGATCAATTTTATAAACCCACGGTGGTTCGCCATTTGGCTGCCTCCACATTCCATAGTGTCCACCTGCGCCTACATACCATTCCAGACCCCGAAATTCACGAATATCAAAATGATGCTCATAAAGTAAAGCCGCCACTGTCCCCTTCCACCTGCGGTAGACCAAAAGATCCAAAGCCCCCGGCTGGGTAATGAATTGCTTCACAGTTCCTCCCAAGTTAGTGCCACCGACCACGCCTACCATGGTATTGAAATCTCTCATTTGCGCCTTTGCTGATCTGGCTGAGAACAGGCTCATCCCTAAAAGAATCATGAAAGCTAAAACAGGCACACGCATAGTCGTTCTTTTTATTTAAGTCAAAAATTAAGGATATTTTCTGGCGTAATGCAATAATCCAAAGGGATATCGTGCGATTCAGCAGGGATATGTATTTCAGGAGGAAAAAAGCTTAACCCCACTTTTAAAACTGACGGAGCTAATCCTTCCAAAAAGACATCGTAATACCCTTTTCCAAACCCAATCCGGTTACCCGCCTGATCATAAGCTAACAAGGGAATGAATACTACCTGAATAGCCGACGCGTCCGCCAGTTCGAAATCCTGAGGAAGAGGTATGCCCCAGGAATCCATAGCAAAGCGTGTATCCGGTTTCAGCTTCAGCGTCTCCATTACAATAGAATGCTTGGAGACTCGTGAGGTGTACACTGTGGCCCCTTTGCTATCCAGTAGGGTTTTAATGAGGAAGGTATTGATCTCCCGCTGCCGGGCCATTGGAAAAAATAAATGGAAATGTAAAAGATCAGAATGCAGCATCAAGAACTTTGCAGTTTGCGCTGCTATCAATTGAGAGCCAAGCTCAAGCTGCTCCTCAGACATTTCTGCTCTTAGCTTCCTGTATTTTGCGCGAAGCGCATGCTTGTCAGGACTCATACTCCAGTACCATCATTCGGAAATCCAAAGGATCAAAACAAGCAGACAATTGCCGTATCAAATCTGGCTGCGCCAGGTAAAACTGCATCATATTCACCACCCGCTCCTGTGGACTGCCTCCCGGCGCTATGAAATCATGAATACTACAGGCACGCTCAATCTGCGTATGAAGCCTTCTCTCCTCGGCTTTGCGTAGCTTCCCAGCCATCTGGTCTATGATCTTCAATGAGCGGACTTTAGCTGCTTCGAATGCATCCTCCAGTGTTTTTTCCAAGTGGGCAGCCTCCTTTCCTTTCTTTTCAAAAAGAGAGGCAACCACTTCCTTTTGCTTGGCCAAACCGATATCCATACTCGCTTCTGCCTTTACAAAAGTCTTTTTCCACTCTTCCAGCGGCGTGAATAAATCTTTGGCAGACCAATTTAATTGCCCCATCTTCCGCTGTGTTTTTTTATCCAAAATCAGTGCAAAATTCCTAGGCAAAATAACAGGAAAGGGAACCTGAAAATGATCAAAAACCCCTTTCAGCTGTAACCAATACACCACTTCGGAAGGCCCTCCCAGATAGGCTAAATTTGGAAGAATCATCTCTTGATAAAGTGGCCTCAAAACCACATTTGGGCTGAAACGCTCCGGGTGAGAATCTACCAATTCCAGCATTTCTTGCGCTGTAAACCTCAATTCTGTATTTACTACCCCAAACCCTTTCTCAGTCCGCTCGATTCTTTCGCGAAGTCCCTTGTCCAGGTAAAACAAATTGATTTCTCTTGGGAAAATCTGCCCTCCATAGCCTAAAGCTTCCAACTCCTCGGTGGTCTGCGTAGCTTTTTCAAAGGGTTTGTGCTCGAACAGATCGGACTTGATTACGGATAGGAATTCCCGCTTCAGCGCAGGGTCATCCCCATCCACAATTAGCAAACCCTGCTCTCCAAACAATTCGTTCACGTACTTGCGAACTGCCTCAGCCAATGTCTTTGAGGTGCCATATGCATTTAGGAAAACCTCAGGAGCAAAATCCACCGTTTTCATAAAACGCTTGAACTCCGCATCTAACTCAAAATCGCCCACCGCTCCGGTTTGTGCGGACTTCCACTGATACTTTTTACCATCTAGTTTGAAATAGTTGATCTCATCAAAGTCATGGTCCTCCGTCGCCATCCAATAAACCGGAACAAAATGCTGATCGGGATATTTCTTGCTGAGATTTTTCGCAAGGTTAATGGTAGATATGATTTTGTAAATAAAGTATAATGGTCCCGTGAAAAGATTCAGCTGATGCCCCGTGGTGACAGTATAGGTATCCGGATAGGCTAGCGACTTTAAATTCTCAGCTACTGAATCGGCTAACTCCAAGTTGGCGTATTGCCTGGAAAGGGCAGAAGTTAAAACTGCTCTGGTAGAATCCGAAAAATTTTTATTTGCGATAGCAGATTCAAAACTTTCCAAAGCCGGAGGTAGCGCATAGAACTTTTGTAGAGGCTGCTTTCCGTCTAGGTAATCCAAAAAAAACGGTGAAAACTGTCCTGTCTCTGGGAGTTCTACGCAATGTTTTTTCATAATGGAACTGATGTGGGTTTTGTTGGGATGCTAACTGTGCGCTAGGAAGCTAAGTTCGTTAATTTCCTAGAAAAATTCCGGAACGCTTATATCAACGGGACGCTTTCTGGTTAAACTGAAGTAGGGATTGTAAGGTTTAGCTAAAAACTCAAACTTCAGACTAGCCAAAATTGCCAATTATCTTAGCTTTGCAAGCTATAAATATGCTACCCTACCAAAGATTTTTCCTCAAAAACGGACTTGAAGTCATCGTACACGAAGACCAAGGAAGCAAAATTGCCGTTTTCAACCTGCTTTATAAAGTAGGCTCCCGCAATGAAGTCCCGGGCAAAACCGGCCTGGCGCATTTCTTCGAACACCTGATGTTTGGCAGTTCTGCCAATGTCCCTGTGTTTGACCGCGCGCTAGAACGGGTAGGAGGTGCTTGCAATGCTTTCACCAGTCCAGATATCACTAACTACTACATCACCATTCCAGCTGCCAACTTGGAGACAGCGTTTTGGCTGGAGTCGGATCGTATGTTCCAGCTTACGCTAAATGAGAAAACGGTGGAAACCCAGCGAAAAGTAGTGATGGAAGAATACAAGCAGCGCTACATCAATCAACCGTATGGAGACGTCTTTCACCACCTCAGAGACCTGAGTTATGAAGTGCATCCATACCGCTGGCCCACCATTGGCCAAAAGCTCAACGATATCATTGATTATACTACCGAAGATGTTTGGGACTTTTACCAAGCGCATTACAGACCGGACAATGCTGTGCTCGTAGTAGCCGGAGCTGTCACAGCTACTGAGGTAGAAAAACTTGCCAAAAAATGGTTTGAACCCATACCAAACCTAGCGAAGCCAAAGCAGCTTATCCCCTCAGAACCTGAGCAGACTTCCAAAAAAGTAAAAACCGTAGAAGCAGCAGTCCCGACTGATGCGCTCTACAAAGCATACAAAATGCCCGCAAAATGCGCAGATGGATATTTAGAAGCGGATTTGATCACTGATTTACTGGGCTTTGGCAAGTCCTCTATCTTAGAAAACAAACTGGTAAGGAACGGAAAACTATTCGCTTCGATCAATTCCTTTATCCTAGGCTCAGTGGATCCCGGGCTATTGATTTTTTCGGGCAAAATGGAAAATGGAGTATCCGCTGTGGAAGCTGAGCAGGCCCTGGATGAGGTCATAGGGAAGTTTCTTCTGAGTGACATCCCTACTCTATCACTGGAAAAAGCAAAAAACCAGGCTGAAGCGATCAAATCCTACGAGTCTATCCAACTTCTAAACCGGGCCATGAATCTGGCCTACTATGCGCACCTTGGCAATCCAGATCTTTACTGGGAGGAGTTTCAGAGAAAATCACAAATAAAAAAGGAAGGAATCATGAATTGGGCTAACCAAATCATTCGTGAAGAAAATTCTTCAGTCATACATTATAAATCTACCCCGGCATGAACAAATTCAGAATAGGCTTTGGATACGACGTACATCAGCTGAAAGAAGGTTATGACTTCTGGCTTGGCGGAATAAAACTGCAACATGAAAAGGGTGCCGTGGGGCACTCCGATGCAGATGTGCTGATTCATGTGATCTGCGATGCCCTGCTAGGCGCAGCCAATTTACGGGACATTGGGTATCACTTTTCAGATCAAGATCCTAAATTTAAAGGAATCGACAGCAAGATATTGCTGAGCGAAGTGATGGTTTTGCTTAGGAATGCCGGATATGAGGTGGGCAATATAGACACCACTATCTGCCTACAGCTACCGAAAGTCAACCCACACATTCCCACGATGAAAAAGTGCCTGGCAGAGGTGATGAATGTACCTGAAAACGACATTTCCATCAAAGCCACCACTACAGAGAAACTGGGTTTTGTAGGTAGGCAAGAAGGAGTTTCGGCCTATTGTGCAGCATTAATTTATTCCTCATGAGCGACAACCTGAAAATCATCACCACGGAGGACGGTTCACACTCCTTGTATAATGAAACCCTGAAGGAAACTTACCATAGTTTTCACGGAGCATTCAAAGAGTCCATCCATGTCTTTATGTTATATGGATTGGATTCCTGGGTGATGGAAAACCCAAATCGCAGGCCTTTGCGCATATTTGAAGTAGGTTTTGGTACTGGGCTGAATGCCTGGCTCAGTCTGGTTTGGGCTGAGCAAAATCAGATTCCGGTGCTTTATCACAGCATTGAACCCTTTCCGCTTTCTGAGGAGATTTATTCCCAGTTGAACTATGGAGACATGGATGATGCTATTTTTCACTATAAGCCTTATTTACAAAGATTGCACAAGGCTGACTGGGACAAAGGTGTGGTCATGTCAGAATATTTCAACATGAAAAAAGAAAAAACCACGCTCCAAGAAGTAAAGCTTTATCCCAGCGATGTGGTTTTTTACGATGCTTTTGCGCCAAGCAAACAGCCCGAAATGTGGGAAAAAGAGGCCTTAAACAAAGTTTGTGATGCATTGAACCCTGGGGGGATTTTTACGACCTACTGTGCCTCCGGACAGCTCAAAAGAAATCTAAAAGAAATAGGCTTACAAGTAGAAACCTTACCGGGACCACCCGGCAAAAAAGAAATGACACGAGCCTGGAAAAAATAAATGGTGAAGTGGAATACAGTTTGGATAAGGAAAGAAAAAAACCACCAACCATCTCGATAAACGAGTTGGGATGGCCTTTGAAAAACAAATCATAAACAGATGAAATTCGCAATTTTTACCTGGTTACTTTTCCTACCTATCCAAATATATGCAGGTCCTGATGCCTCGACCATGCTTTCAGACCGAGAGGAGATGCTGCAGCTCCTTAGAGAATCAACGCCCAGATCTCCCAGAGTATTTGGCGTGGAAATACCAGCTCAGCAGCACGCTAACTATGAACTAGCGATGAGGATCATAAAGAAAGACAACGCGATCATCCAACGCCTGAAGCTACAGGATGAAATAGACCAAGCAAGTCTTTTGGCGGACAATGAGGCATATAAAGCCATAACACTTTCTCAAGAGCAAGACATCCAAAAACTAAGAAATGCCCTGACGCAGAAGACTCATGAAATCAACTCACAGGCAGTTGAAAGCTGGAAGTACCAATCGGCTACTTTGATCTTTTTTGTGGGCATGATCAGCTTTGTTTTCCTGTATATTCAGTCAAAAGTAAATTTTTCTCCTTCCGAATCGTTTATATTAAGTCCGCTACAAACTCAAGAAAAATGATCCTAGGATTACTCATTGCCTTTCTAACGCTATCCCCGCCACAATTTACAGAAGCTGGGCAGGCCAAATTGGAAAAAATGCTGCAGGAACGTGATGCCCTCACCCAACAGTGGAAGCAATCAGAGAGTCAAAAGTCTGGCATATTTGGCAACCGCACCAAGAAAGACATGATTGAAACCAATGAATGGCTGGAACGCATCATCGCTAAGGACAACCTGATCATGGACGAACTCAGGATGATCGGAGAGATAGAAACCACCACTGCTACCCAGACCGGCGAGGATTACAAGGCCATCGCTTTTAAACAAGAGAAAGACATTCAGTCCCTAAAAAGGGCTGTAGCTGAAAGAGAAAAATCCATAGCGGAAATGCTCTCTACCCGAAGAACATTCGAATGGACCACCACTATTTTCTTTCTCACCACCTTAGGATTGGGATATTGGGTGTACAAAAGCAAAAAAGCTGCTTAATCGACCCTCACAAAGGTTTTGGCGGGGAATTCAATGCAGTCATTTTCCTCGTTTACGCTCCAACAATCTTCCTGAAAGGTAAATTGACGCAAATCACTGGAAAAGGTCAATTTGCCTTTAGGCACTCTGAAAAAATCCACTATTCCTGGCTTCAAATCCTGCTTGGGCGCATAAAACGGTTGATTCTCCCCTCCGAAATGAATCATTGCGTCTGAATAGTAATATTGAAAAATACCCGCTTCGAAATTGTACCAGGAAGTAGCGGTCAATCTGTAACCTAACTCCTCTCCAATTTCGGTTTTTCTGACAGAAGCAGTGACATCAAAAAGACTGTCATTTCGAAAGGTGTAACTTTCCACAAACCATACCTCCAAAGAATCTGAATAATTTCGGTTTTCCCAAGTTCCGATCAAAGGAGATCTTGGCTCTTCAGAATCAGCGCAACTGAAAGAGCTTATTGCACAGCAAACTAGGATAAGCAAAGAAAGATACCTCATGGCTATGGGGAAATTTGGTGGACAAAACCTAGAACGATACTTATGCTTTATTCGCTACAAAATAGCCGCAAAAAGTCTAAGCCTTCAGTTTTGCGATTGGAGTCCTTCCTCCTTTAGTCTTTTCTTCCAAATCAACCAACACCTCGGCATCAAGTGGAAGAAACACATCTACCCTTGACCCAAATTTGATAAATCCAAACTCCCCACCTTGCTCCAGCTCTGAACCCGGCTCCACGTACCATTTGATTCTTCTGGCCATGGCACCTGCTATCTGTCTTACCAGAAGTTTGGTGCCGTCAGCTCCCTTTAAAACCATAGTAGTCCGCTCATTTTCAGTGCTGGACTTAGGATGCCAAGCTACTAGGTATTTTCCCGGATGATATTTGAAAAATTCCACGATGCCTTTTATCGGCGATCGGGTAATATGCACATTGATGGGAGACATGAAGATGGAAATCTGTCTGCGGTTTTCTTTCAGGTATTCCGGCTCAAAGGTCTCTTCGATGACTACCACCTTCCCATCTACCGGTGCATATACCAAACCTTCCTCATTGGGAAGTTTGATGATAGGGCTTCGGAAAAACTGTAAAATAACCAGATAAAGTACTACACTTCCCAAAATCGCGACATTGGAAAGCACCCTGGCATCAGGCATAAAATAAATTATCAGGTAATTGCCGGCCACCAAGATTATTAGCAACCAAAACAATAAAACTCTTCCTTCTCTGTGTATAGTCATAGTAAGTAAAACTAAAAGGCGTGGAGTTTGCCCCACGCCTCAAAGATAAAATATTCTTTCGATAGAATGGGCTTAGAATCCTCCTCTGTAGGTATAAGTCTGGGCCACTTTGTCTATAGCTACTATATATGCGGCTATTCTCATCGGTACATCATATTTCTGCGAAGCTTGATATACCATTTCAAATGAATCCTTCATAATCCGATCTGAGCGTCTATTCACCCGATCTGCTGTCCATTTGTATCCTAGCCTGTTTTGCACCCATTCGAAATAGGAGACGGTAACCCCGCCAGCATTGGCCAGGATATCCGGCACTGCCATTATTCCTTTCTCATTGATGATCGCATCAGCTTTTGCGGAAGTAGGACCATTGGCTCCTTCTACGATGAGTTTAGCTTTGATATCATTCACATTATGAATGGTAATCACATCTTCCACTGCTGCCGGAACCAACACATCGACTTCTAAAGTCAACAGGTCTGCGGGATTTTCCATGGCATCACCACCTGTAAACCCTCCTAAATGTCCGCCATTAGCATCTCTGTATTCAATAGCCTTTACGATATCTATTCCTTTCTCATTATAAAATGCACCGGTATGGTCAGAAATCGCCACGATCTTTAATCCTCTTTCCTCCAATAACCTAGCTGCCCATGAGCCTACATTTCCAAAACCCTGCACTGCACAGGTGGCCTGAAAAGGATTGATTTTCAATTTTTGCATGGCTGCCAAAGCCGAAACCATCACCCCACGTCCTGTGGCTTCCGTCCTGCCTAGCGAACCTCCTAAAACCAGCGGTTTTCCTGTAACTACAGAGTTAACAGTCATTCCGTGTGCCTTAGAATATTCATCCATTAGCCAAGCCATTTCTCTAGGTCCTGTTCCCATATCTGGTGCAGGGATATCCTTATCCGGCCCAAACACATCGATCATCGCCATAGTATAAGCTCTAACCAAACGTTCGATTTCACCTTTGGACATTTCTCTTGGGTTACATCTCACGCCACCTTTACCTCCACCATATGGAATATCCACTACGGCACATTTCCAGGTCATCCATGCTGCCAAAGCGCGCACTTCGTCGATGTGGACATCTGGAGCGAATCGGATTCCTCCTTTGGCTGGGCCTAGGATATTGGAGTGAATCACTCGTATCCCTTCGAAAACTTGGATTTTCCCATTGTCCATGGTAATTGGCAGGGAAACGATTACTTGTTTGGCAGGATTTTTCAACACATTATAGACCTCGTCAGAGAGACCTAGCTTTTCAGCAGCGATGTTGAATCTTTCCATCATGGACTCCAGTGGATTTTCTTTATCCTTGATCGGGGCCGGTTCAATGTAAGCCATATTTGGGTTTGATTTAGTTATTCAAATGCTCTGCAATATTAAGCAGATTTTAAATCTAAGGGGGTCAAAATTAGAAGATTTTCAAAAAGGCGGTAATAAATGGAGCCGAAAGTAACAAACCGTCAAATCTATCCATAAATCCACCATGCCCAGGCAAACCTCTACCTGAGTCTTTGATCTCAATAGAGCGCTTAAATAATGACTCGATCAAATCACCGTATGTACCTGCGATGATGATGATACCTGCTATCACCAGCCATTTCCAATCCTCGATCACATGAAAGTATCTGGTCAAAATAAATGCTACTCCTATCGCTGAAAATGCCCCACCCAGAAAGCCTTCCCAGGACTTCTTTGGGGACACTCTTTCAAACAACTTAGTTTTACCAAACTTTGTTCCTGCAAAATACGCCCCGGTATCACTTGCCCAAAGTATCAGTAGGCAACCCAGTAATATTTCATAATTGTAAGTCTCATTTACGGAGAAAACGGCCAGGTTCAAAAGAGAAAATGGGACAGCAACATAGAAAATACCCAAAAAGGTAAAGGCCACGCCCGTGAAGGGTTTCTTATCCGTCTTGCGATACAGCTTGATGAAATAGGTGAGCGAAAGTATGGGGAAAATCAAATAGAGGTATTTATTATTTAGGTGTTCTTTTTCGATCAGGAATGTCAGCAAGAAAATCATCAAACCGATAAATGTCCCAAAGCTTTTCAGAGGAAGCATGCCGTCCAGTCCGCTCAACTTGTAAAACTCCATCTGAGAAAAGCCTAAGATCGCTGCAAAAACTATAAAATACGTGTAATCTGAATAAACTGAAGCCCCGATTAACACCAAAGCACCTATAAGGGCTGTGATGGCTCGCTGGCCCAGGTTACTATAGTTACTTATACTAAAACGTGATCTCATTCTGGATTAGGTTATTCGCCGCTATCACATCGTCTTTTTGCACAAGCACCTCATGCTGTCCAAATATCTGATAGACTGTTTCTTTTTTATTTAACACTACCGCTTGGATTTGATGCTCCTCCAAGACCCCCTTCACGATTTCGGCTCGCACCTGCATCGGACTTTCAAATACCTTGATCCAGTTTTCCATTGGGTTTATTTGTTTTCTTAAAGTAAACGATTCCTGCCAAAAGAACCAGTATTCCCAACAATGCACCAGGAAGAGAAGCCGAATCAGACGATTCAAGATCAAAATCTATCCAGCCTTCATTAGAGGCATAAATCAACAAAAGTGTAAAAGTATTATTGAAAATATGTCCTAAAATCGGATAGGTAAGGCTTCCTGAATAATAATATAAGTAACCAAAAATGCCCCCCAGTAACATCCGAGGAAAAAAGCCATAAAACTGTACATGGATGGCAGAGAAAATAAATGCTGTGAGCCAGATACCCACATGAGCATTCCCGGTGTACAAGTGCATTTTGGGCTGGATTAGCCCTCGGAAAAACATCTCTTCTCCTATCCCAGCCAGAATTCCGATTACCAAAATCCCCGTCAATAATTCCGGAATGGTCTGGAAATCCGTCAGAAATTTAGTCATCTCCGCAAGTTGATCTTCCATCTCCCGCATCCAAAGTTCTATCCCGGACATAAATTCCGGCAGTGCCATATTTGAGTTGAGGTAGCCCAGGTATCCGTTCACCAGCATTCCTCCTAGGGCAATCAACAGAACCATTCCTGCGCCAGTTGGGTTAAAGCGTGACAACTGAAGCTCCCAATGCAAATCGGCTTGGTCAATAAAATGCATCACCACATAGGCTGCCACCCAAAAACCTATTCCCGAACCAATCCCCTGGATGAAATATATAGCCATGCGGCCATTGGGACTAGAATAATCCCCACTCATAAGCCCAACTATTTCATCTATTGAAACATTAAAAATAAGGGGCACCATCCCTATGGCAATTACTTGCAGAACAATCAGTACACCAATTGACACTAAAACCGTGACTACCAAGGACAAAAGCCAACTCTTCCGCTTGGCTATTTCAGATTCAGTTTCGTATATCTCCATATTTGAGGTAAATTTACGCGCAAATTTAAAATAAGAAGTGGTTAAGATAGGAAACTTAGAGTTAGGGGACTTCCCATTATTGCTTGCACCTATGGAAGATGTGAGTGATCCGCCGTTCAGGGCAGTATGCAAAGAGAACGGTGCAGACCTGATGTATACCGAATTTATCAGCTCTGAAGGCCTCATTCGAGACGCCGCCAAAAGCGTCCAGAAACTGGATATTTTCGATTATGAACGCCCCATAGGCATTCAGATTTTCGGAAATGAAATTGACTCCATGCGTGAAGCCGCTGCCATAGTAGAGGAAGCCAATCCGGACATTCTGGACATCAATTATGGTTGCCCAGTAAATAAAGTAGCTTGTAAAGGAGCTGGTGCCGGGATCCTATTGGATATAGACAAAATGGTATCCATGACTGCCGAAATCGTAAAAGCTGTAAATATCCCCGTGACAGTCAAAACACGACTTGGCTGGGACAATAATACCATTCGTATCGTGGAAGTAGCAGAGCGACTGCAGGACGTAGGGATTCAGGCCATCTCCATTCACGCCCGTACCCGAAAACAAATGTATAAAGGAGAAGCTGACTGGAGCTACCTGAATCAGGTCAAAGATAATCCACGCCTACACATTCCAGTCTTTGGAAACGGAGATATAGATTCGCCGGAGAAAGCATTGGAATACAAAAATAAATACAATGTAGATGGCATGATGATCGGTAGAGCATCGATAGGCTATCCATGGATATTCAATGAGATCAAGCATTTCTTAGCCACAGGAGAAAAACTTACGGCTCCAGGATTGGAAGAAAGAATAGCTGTCGCCAAAAAACACCTGGACTTCTCCGTAGAGTGGAAAGGACCGAAACTGGGAATTCTCGAAATGCGAAGACACTACACCAATTACTTCCGTGGCATGCCTAATTTCAAGCAATACCGCACGGAGATGGTCACAGCTGACACCTATGAACAGGTATGTGAGGTTCTAGAGCAGGTGTCAGAAGTATATGCTGACCATGTCTTTTAAAAAATTTAGTTAAAAACTGGGAAGGTGATAAAGTTGGAAAATTTGATTCGGCTTTGCCGCCTTTTCTGTTCATCCAACAAATCAAAAACTTTGAAGTAAAAAATCGGATAAGTGTACATGCTGAACACCCTCCACAGCTTCTTTCCAGAAGTCATCCAGTGTCACTACATATTTTGGAAATTGATCTTGAATGGCTAAAAGACTAGAAAACTCCCTTTCTACAGTCTGTTCACTCTCCAGCTTATAGGCCACTTGTACATATATCTTTTGGCCTTTCTTTTCAGCGATAAAATCAATTTCCTTATCAAGAAATTTTCCTACAAACACAGCATATCCTCTTCTTTTTAATTCAAGGAAAACTATATTTTCCAAAATCCCTGAGATCATCCTATCTCGATACCCCATCGTAGCATAAAGCAATCCCACATCGCTCAAGTAAAATTTTTCTTGGGTTTTTAAGATTTCTTTTCCTTTAATATCGTACCGTGAAGCTCGGTATAAGATAAAGGCACCCTCTAACGCTGTCAGGTAATTATAAACTGTATTGAGATCAATTTTACGTTGCTGACTTTTGAAATAGTCGGCCACATTCTTTCCCGAAAAAGTATTACCTATATTATCAATAGCATATTTCACAATCCGCTCCAGCAATTCCACATCCCTTATTTTGTAACGCTGAACCGTATCCCGAAGTATGACAGAAGAATATATATCATATACAACTTTGTATGCCGTTTCTATTGAATAGTTTGCCGTATGTAGCACCGGAAAACCTCCTACTCTCAAATAAGCCATAAAAGCCGATTTTCTATCTGTTAAATCACCTGGGAAATAAGCAGTTCGGAATTGTAAATATTCGGCAAAGGACAGCGTATATACTGGAATCTCTACGAAGCGTCCTGCCAAATAGGTGGCCAATTCTGAGGATAAAAGATGAGAATTGGAACCAGTGAGGTAAATATCTACATCAAAATCTACCAACATTGAATTTATTGCTTTCTCCCAGCCATCCACCTCTTGGATCTCATCCAGAAGCAAATAGGCTCTTTTACCTTTTTGTACTTTCTCCTCAACATATCTATAAAGTTGAGTAGCTGTACGCAAATCAGAGAACACAAAACTTTCTAAATTAATATGAATAATTAGGTGACCGTCAATCCTTCTAGCTAGTAACTCTTCTTTAAGCAGCAATAATGCAGTTGACTTACCGCTTCTTCTGATCCCAGTCAGGATTTTAATCTGCGGTTTGTCGATGAATTCCCGTAACTGCTCATAATAAGTCGCTCTTGCTATCATGCTTTTTAAGGTTATAACCATAAAAGTAAGCATTAAAAATATATTTTTAAGGTTATACCCTTAAAAACTTACTAAAAACCAATATTATTTAGCTTATACCCAAAAAAAACTGTTTAACATTGCTTTTCTAATAGCTCGACAAAAGCACCAGATTCAAAGTTTGACTCCAGTGTACAACTCCTGCTAATTTTTTCACGAACTTTTCTTTGCTTTTGCTTCCTTTGTAAGTGGGCAATGTCCCATTTATGCCAATGTCAACTACCACCAACGACAGCAACCTCAAAAACTGGGGGTTACTCATTCTTCTATCCCTTATTTGGGGAAGTTCATTTATTCTTATCAAGAGGGGATTGGAAGTATTTTCCCCAGGCGAAGTAGGAGCCTATAGAATCGTCGCTGCTGCCACTTTTCTATTGCCACTTTCTATTCCAAGAATCAAAAACCTCGATAAAACTCAGATCAAAAATCTGATTATTGTCGGGCTGGTTGGAAGTTTCATTCCTGCCTTTCTCTTTGCAAAAGCCCAAACCGAGCTCAGTAGTTCTTTGACAGGGGTATTGAATGCTTTGACTCCACTCTCTGTGGTGGTCATAGGAGCTTTGTTCTTTAGCTCTAAAATCACTAGACGAAACGGTCTAGGCTTAGCCATTGCATTTATAGGGGTATTTATTCTGGTGACGGTCAAAGAAGGTTCAGGTTTTGGAGCCTTCAATGACATAAATTCCCATGCATTTTATGTGATTCTTGCCTGTATATGCTATGGGTTCAATTTAAACATCATCAAATACAAGTTTGTCAAGCTAAAACCTATAGAAATCACTGCGATTTCCCTGGCCCTTGTGCTACCTGTCGCACTTACCTACCTCATGGCAAACACTCAGTTTTCCTATAAAGTGGTCAATATAGATGGTGCATTAGAGGCTTTGGGGTACCTGACCTTGCTAGGAGTTCTAGGAACAGCTATTGCCTTAATTATTTTTAATATCATGGTCAAAACTGCCACACCGGTTTTTGCAGCTTCCGTGACTTATATTATCCCAATTGTAGCGATATTCTGGGGCGTATTGGACGGAGAAGTTCTGCTATTGGGGCACTATATAGGGATCGCCGCAGTGATCATAGGAGTCTGGGTGGGCAATCGAAGATGAGTGACCTAATTCGAATAGGAACCGCCTGCATAATCAGATACTAAGCTGCTATTAGGCGTTTTGCAATTATCCGGAAAATCATAAAAGATGATGCAATCTGGCAATCCATTTTTAAACAGTACCCGCACCCAGCCCTGGCTATTCCCCATAAAACCAGAAAATCTATAGTTGGCTTGAATACTAGTAGGACGTCCTTGACTGTCCTTGCCCTGTACTACCAGCCCAGAAATGCTCCCTCGCTGGTATTTGTTAAAAGCCCAGGTCTCAGCTTGATCCGCAACCAGGTGATCTACAAAGGTGGTTAAATCCTGAGGACCGGTAGGGCCCCCAGCTTCTCGCATCTGCTGATATTTACTGATCTCATCCAGCCGGTCAGGCGCATTCCCCAAGGCGTAATTCCTAAGATTTTTTTCAAACCTTCTCAATGCTTCTGAAGCACATGAATTCAGCTGAAAAAACACAGCCATATCGCTGAGCAATCCTTTAGACTTATGTACCATATCCAGTGAATTGCCTATTGCATTGGGATTAGTCATACTTTCTATGGTACTCGGCAAAATATTCATTGCCTGCTCCTTTTCCATCTTTAATTGGGTCTGGTACATATCAGGATCGGCAAATATCCCGCTACCAACAGCTTCATACTCCACACATACCCGACTGACTTCCATGCCATTTTCTGTTGTGACCTCTTCTGTAACGCATATTAAATCCATGATCTCTACCTTATTTTCCGGCAGTTGCTCTGGACAGGTGGAACCGAAAGTCCGGAGGTATTTGGAGTAAATCATCAAAAAAATCTGACTGGACGCTGTGATTTCCACATGCTCAAAATGACCTCGGTAGATGTAATCGTAAAACTCAGCAAAGTAAAGCCCGTCAGTATTCAACGCTTCGTTTGGCGGTTGAGCTAAAGGGATATTTTCTCCAAATGTTCTCAGGGAGACACCAATTAGGATGACAAAAACCAAGAATATACTCCAGTTGAACCTTTTACAAACAATCATATTATCAAAAAAATTAAAGTGTGGAAAGTAGTTTTGAACGCTTGCCTAATTTTCAAATAATACGGAATTAAAGCAACAAAAATCTATTAATATGCTGATTATACAGCCTTTAAGGCATTTTAAAAAAATCAATTCCCTCCCCCATCCAGAAGCAAGCTAAACCTACTACTAGGAAATTGCCACAGCAAAGTTGCTTCTGTGAACGGGAAAGCTCAGCTTGACAAAAAGGGGCCTAAGCTTCAGCTTTAATTCCCTGCCTTAAACGCCTTTTTTTCTTTTTTACTCATTTCAGCGGTGATAATTTCCTCAGGATAGACCACCTCTACTTTTTTCATTTCGGGAAAGTCAGACTTACCTTCGCGGGAAATGAAACTCATAGGCTTATTCTGGTATTTGAGCTTGGATGTGCCATCCTTTATGGGCTTCATGTTCACTAGACGCACATGCAATCCTGAATTGTATTCTTCTCCGGCCGATTCGGCAAGCACATCTCCAGGAAACACCTCCTGACCCACTTCTACTTTTAGACTCCCAGGTTTTAATACCATGATTTTGGTGAGTGATCCATCTTCATGAAACAACTCAATATAATTTTCGGATCGGTCATAGTCCAGATTTTGCTTCTCATCATACTGATCCATCCTGATCTCAGTGACCACCCCTTTCCGGGGAGCAAGAACTTCTGTAGGCAAATCAAACCTGAAAGAAATCCCAACATACTCAGTATTTTCTTCCTCGGGTTGCAGTCGGTTTTGAATATGCGTCATGCGTACTCCTGTAGTTAAAGTCCCTTCAGGAAGAGGAATGAGATATACAGGTTCATCTTTGGACTTAGCATAAAAATCTCCTTTTAGGATTGAATAGGAGTAACGGATACTAGTCGCCTGACCTTCTGTTCTACGCTTCAGGGTGGACACCTTCGATCTGCCAGGACGAGCTACTACTAATCCCGAGGAACCTATAGGGAGGAGATTGGTGTGTTCGGTCATATCAATCAAAATGGTATAAGGCACCCTATCTGCATTCGTTGCATACAGCTCTATACTTCCGTCATCTTTGTACTCCGTATCCATGGTAACCTGTGCAACAGTAGCTTGAGAATAATAAAGAACAACCAGAAAGAAAGTAATTAATCGCATTGATAACATTGGAGAGATAAGGACAAAACAACGCTAGACCTATAAAAGCCCAGTTCAGAAACTAAACTACCATTTTTTGAAAACTAAGCCCATTTAGTGTTGAAAAAAATCCTAGTGCCATCGGCCAAATCAAGGCATCAATGGCCTTTCATCCGTTCTCTCCAGGCAAAAGCAAGCTTTGGCAATTGTTGATAGCTTTTCACACCTGCTTTGACTCCCTGAGTTTTGAGAAAAACATCATTTGTCTTCCTGCTGAGCTCGATGGAAAAAGGCTTGATGGCTTCACTGGCCTTCCGCAGTGAAATCAAATCGTTTCGGATTCCAGGATCCAGGGTTTTCACCCAGGTCTTGTACTCTTCGGGAGCCATACGATAATAATCAGAGAGCAAATAATTCAGCAACCTCAGTTGTCCAGAATAACGGAGTAGGGGATCATCGGAATTGGTACAGATCACCCAAGCGATAAAATTTGCTTCTCCTTCATCGGTCACCCCATAGCTATGTGCCATTTCATGAGCGATAGTAAAGGGCTTCTCCAGTGCGTGCAGCGTGGGATCGATATAGCTTTCTCCGGTAAAAGGAAAATAAATCCCCAAAATACCCATTTTTCGCATAAAGCCCGGAGGGGGGAATAGCTTGGTTCTAGGCCTTCCTGTGAAGTTCAAACCAAGCATATCCAGGTTATCGGCAATAGTGGCCCGCACCACTTTCTCTAATTCAGGGTATGGTAAAATAGATTCAATGGCCGCTGTATCAGAGCTGATGGCGTTGCGGTATTGGATCGCTAGTCGCTGCGTGATCAGCACTTCATTTTTCATTTCATCTAAGTTCATAGATTTTGGCTGAAGTCCGAGTTGCTGCACTATTGGTGTTCGCTGGTAATTAAACCCCCAGAGCACTAAGAAAAAGAAAACCAATGCTCCTACCCCATTTGCCAGGGCACGAGTGGAGTACATCACTTTGCTTTTCCACCCATTTTTTTTGCGAAGCTTCAAAAAATATAGCCCCAGGATGAGCAACACCCCTACTATAAACAAATAAACGCTGGGGAAAGGCAGCCTCCCCAGCGTCATGTCAATTACATTCCGGATACCCGGAAAGAAAATTCTAGAATAAATTTCGTCTGTGGCTTCTGGGTTCTGAGCAGCCAAATAGCGAATCCCCAAAGCAATGACTCCAAGAATCGCCCAGGACCAATCTCTTTTCCCCATAAACTAGACTTATACTCCTTCTGCCTCCACTTCCTTCACCTCTGGAAGCATTCTGGTCAGAAGATTTTGGATTCCAGCTTTCAAAGTCACCGTACTTGACGGGCATCCTGAGCATGAGCCTTGCAGCTGTACTTTCACCACGCCATCTTGGAAGGAGTGGAATACGATCGCACCGCCGTCTTGCTCCACAGCCGGACGGATATACTCATCCAGAATCCCCTTGATTTTCTTCACTACTTCTGAATCATTCTCATCAAAAAGCGGATCCTTATCAAATCCAACTGGAACGGGTGCTTTGCCAGCTTCCAGATACTGCTTGATATGGTCTCGGACTATAGCTTGGATTTCTGCCCACTCTACCTCTTCAGATTTAGTAACTGTCACAAAATTCGAAGCTATAAAAACGCGCTCCACGGCAGCAAAATTAAAAAGTTCCTGCGCTAAGGGACTGATTTTGGCACTTTCTGCATCAGGAAAATCAAAACTCACTCCCTCATCCACCAACATAAAATTAGCGACAAACTTCAGGGAGTTTGGGTTTGGATTGGCCTCCATGTAGAGGTGAACTGGTCTTGCTTGTGCTTGTAGCATGGTATTCTTGATTTTTGTTTAGAAAACCGATTTGCTGGCTTTAAGTTCCAGCAAATCGAATTTTCATCGGTATTCTTCCCTGAGACTGCAAATGGCTTGCTGCTTAAGGGTAATAAACTACTGCTTAAATGGATGTCCAGTAGCAGCGTACCAGATGCCACCGTACAGGTGCTTTAGAAATACATCGTCCTCCCAAGCGGAGTCCACATGACCCAATGCAGTGTAGAAAACCCTGCCGCCCTCGAACTCATGATACCAAGCCATAGGATGGTTTTCACCGTTTCCTTTTGCGACCTTATAGGTGCTTTCATCTGCATTTAGCAATACATTCAAGTTTGGATTGAGGTCTTTGTACTCATACAGTTCATCTGTCCACATCCAGTTTTTTGGGAGATGCCAAGTCGAAGGATGATCCTGGTCCACCACTTCCAAGCGCAAAGTCTGCTGAGCCGGATGAGCTAGGAAATATCCGCCCATCATTTTGTTGTACCATGGCCATTCATACTCTGAATCAGCCGCAGCATGTACGCCTACCACACCTTTTCCGCTCTGAACAAACTTCTGCAAGGAAGCGCGGGTGTTTTCATCAAAAATAGTTCCTGTAGTACTGATCAAAATCAATACATCGTATTTCATGAGGCTTTCTTCTTCCAAAACCCTAGGATCTTCGGAGGTGTACACGCTAAAGACCTGCTTCTCCCCCATTTTCTTCATGGCGGTGACTGCATTTGGGATGGATTGATGGCGGAATCCTGCTGTTTTAGTAAAAACTAAAGCTTTGAATTGCTGTGCTGGGGCTACTACAGCGATGCTGAAAATCAGCGCCAGCGTGAAAAGAGTACGTTTTAAGTTCATAGGTTAGAGATATTGGGTTTTGAATTATTATAATATGAATCGTTTTGATTGAGCATTGAAAATTCTCACTTGACTATTTTAAATTTTTCACCTGCTTCCTTGCGGGAAAATGCATTGAAATGCCACCATTCTGAGCCTATTCCTGCAAAGCCATTGGAAGTCATTACTTTTCGCAACAACTCCCGGTTGTCTATTTGCGCTGGATTAAGCTTCCCTTCCGCCAGCATTTGATCCTCACGGTCCGGATAGGCAGGATAGCCAAAGTAATCGTACCCTGTCCCCATATCTAAAGTGGAATCTGCCTGCATGTCGAAAATGGTCAAATCTACCGCTACACCAAAATTATGTAAACTTCCAACCTTAGGATCTGCCACATAAAGTGGTTTTAAGCTATCCGGCTTATCCAGATTATCCCAGAGGATCTGCTGCACACTAGCTGGTCTTACTCCATCGTAAACCAATAAGGTGTAATTGGGATACTCCTTTTTCAGCATTTTCTGGGCTTTGAGCAGACGCTCAGCTACCTCGGGCTGAAGATAAGCTTTGGTCAGCTCCCCATACACATCTTGGCCGAAGAAATTATCAGTGGTGGAATACTTCAGATCCACCAAAATACCCGGTATCACCTCCGCTACATCTACCAATCCCTGCGCGATAAGCTGCTTCTCCAATTCTGGTATTTCCAATTCCAATTCTACGTCTTTTACAGGATCCAGTACTTCACGCTGCTGCTCTGAGAAAATCTCTTGATCGCTTTTCTGCGCCGTACCGCAGCCAGCCAAAATAATTAATAGTGGGATATAGATTTTGTTCACGCTCAAGTGTCTCGTTTTACTAGGGTGGCAGAAGCCTGTGCGGTGGGCAAAACCACCACATCGGCTATTGTCACATGGGAAGGTCTAGTTACGGCAAACTCCACGATATCCGCAATATCCTGAGCGACCAATGGTTCCATGCCTTGATAAACCGTATCGGCTCGTTTGTCATCTCCTTTGAAGCGGACCAGAGAAAATTCAGTTTCTACCAATCCAGGGTGTATAGCGACTACGCGAACCCCAAATGGGTTAAGGTCTATACGCATTCCTTTGGTAATAGCGTCAACGGCATGTTTGCTTCCGCAATACACGCTACCGTTTGGATAGACCTCCTTGGCAGCGATAGACCCTATATTGATAATCATACCTGACTTTCGCGCTGTCATACCTGGAATAATAGCTTTGGACACGTAAAGCAGTCCTTTTACATTGATATCCATCATGGCATCCCAATCATCCAGATCCGCAGACTGCACCGGATCCATCCCGTGGGCATTTCCTGCGTTATTGATCAGCACATCTATGTTTTTCCATTGCTCGGGTAGATTTTCCAGAATCTCCGCTACTTTTTCACGGTCACGCACATCAAAAACTAAGGGTAAAAACTCAATAGTTGCTGGCAATTCCTGTTTCAGCTCTTCTAGCCGATTTCCACGCCTACCAGTTGCTATGATGTCGAAGCCTATTTTAGCAAGGGTAATCGCAGCCGCTTTGCCGATTCCTGAAGTTGCTCCGGTGATTAGGGCAATTTTGTTTTTCATGTAAGCAAGTTAAAAAATTATGATTATCTCCAATGATGCCAGTCACCTTAGATCCTTCGCTTATCTGGTTGGAAGACCGATACTACGACTGCGCATAGTACAAGTGACCGAAGACTCCCGCAGGAGCGGGACAGGTTGAAGTGGCCTCAATTCTAAAGTTTTACTTGTGCTATATTGCTTTAGCCTCCTTACTGGCAGAAAAGCGGACACACATAAAAACAAAAATGGATATCCACTTTCTTACCAGTAGCGAGAGAAATATGGGTTAAGGTTTCTTTTCTACGCGCTGTGGACAGTGGATTGTTGTCGGTGGACGATTATCCGCTACTATCCAGCCTCATTCTTTAACTACTGGCATCATTGCGGATAATCAGAAAAAATTCAATACTTAATGTTCAAAAGAAAAACCGAATAATTATCAGGCTTTAACCCTTACTGGAAATTCAGGTAAACTGTGATTGATTTTCTCTTTATGGATTCTATGGCACCTTGGAGTTCAGGTAGGGAGTTTTCTGCCTGATAGGCATTTGTGAGGCCATGTGAAAATCGGATTTCAGGAGCAAACTTGAAGTACTTGAAATAAATCTCGAAACCCATACCTGCTTCTACCGAAAAGTCCTGCCCGGTCATTACTATATCGTCCACATTGGCCTCCTCCTGGTTTTTGGTGCGGAACTGATAACTCCCTCCGCCCAAAAAGTACATTCTGGTATTATTAAATCTTACCGAGCGATATTTGAAAAGCAAAGGCAACTCCACCATGGTAGCTTCTGAGCTGTATTCTACGACTTTCCCTAGATTTTCTTCCCCAATTACCACATCTCCCCCTAATAAATCCGTGTTGATTTGGTCATTAAAATAAGTAACAACAGTCTTATATTCATAAAACCCAACTTTCGGGGTAAAAAGCAAGTGTACTTGATCGTGAAACCTCAGCATCCCAATAAATCCCAGAGAAAAACCGGGGGTATATTTGGGTTGTATGCTTCTGACTATTGATGATGGCCCATTGGGCTCATGGTAAAAGGCATTGGAGTATTTCAGCTGATAGGTACTATTATGCGCAGCCAAAAAGAATCCATAAGAAAGGGTGCGGTTATCGGAACCGGAGGCCGAAGTCAAGCCAAACATTCCCTGACCAACAACCGGTATCGCCGCTAAGAAAAATACTAAACCTGTGAGGACTATTTTGTTCCTACGTAGATTGAGCTTATTCCAAATGTAAGTGGTTTGCATAAGTTGCTGGTGAATCCGACTGTGTTCATTATTCTCAGAAAATCCAATCCATCCGGAAAGGCCTGCACTGACTCTGGAAGATAAGTATAAGCAGAATTGTCTTTGGATACAATTTTACCGATCTGAGGCAAAATAGCATTCGAATAAAACGCATAAGCCTGCTTCATCGGTGCTTTGGTGGGCTTGCTGAACTCCAAGATCACAACTTTTCCTCCAGGCTTCAGCACCCGGTACATATCAGCCAGTCCTTTTTCCAGATTCTCAAAGTTCCTGACACCAAAGGAAACGATGACCGCATCAAACTTATTATCTTCGAAAAGCAGCCCTTCTGAATCTCCAAGCTGGAGTTCAATTTTATCCTCCAGCCCTTTTTTCTTCATTTTCTTGCGGCCTTCCTCCAGCATTCCTTCAGAAATATCCACTCCTATGATCTTATCCGGGTTAAGGGATAATGCTTCGATCGCAAAATCACCGGTACCTGTAGCGATATCCAGGATCAATTTAGGCTGATCATCTTTCAGGTATTTAATTGCTTTTTTTCTCCAAGTGATGTCAATTCCCATGCTGAGCACGTGATTGAGCAAATCATATTTGCCGGATATGTTATTGAACATTTCCGCTACCTGATCTTTTTTGGAGTCTTGCTTGTCTTTGTAAGGAACTACGGCCATCAGAATTCTGTCTTTGAAAGAGCAATAATAGGCAAGAAACACGAGGAATGGAAAAATGTTAGGGGTATCTGCCTCCAATTCCATTTCATATAATGTCTTACTTTTGTAACCAAATAAAAACATATGATCAAGACAGCCAACTTCGTAGTCAGCAATGCAGACCCCAGTAATTGCCCCAAGCCAGACCGGGCAGAGATTGCCTTTATCGGCAGATCAAATGTGGGAAAAAGCTCCCTGATCAACATGCTTACTGGTCAAAAAGGCCTAGCCAAAACCTCCCAAAAACCAGGGAAAACCCAACTGATCAACCATTTCATGATCAATGACAAGTGGTACCTGGTCGATCTTCCCGGTTACGGCTTTGCCAAGGTAAATGTGAAAGTGAAACATGGCTGGGAAAACATGATCAGCACTTACCTCACCAAAAGGGAAAACTTATGCGGGGTTTTTGTCCTGATTGATAGCCGACTGGAGCCGCAGAAAATTGACCTGGAGTTTTTGCTCTGGTGTGGTACAGAAGGTGTTCCCACTGCCTTGGTATTCACCAAAGCAGATAAGCAATCCAAATCCAAAACGGATCAAAACATCCATAAATTCCTGAAGAAAACGGAACAGATCTTTGAAGAAGCGCCAGATTACTTTGTCACCAGTGCCGAGGCCGGCACAGGCAAGGAAGATTTGACGAAGTTTCTGGAAGAACTGGTCACTGAATATCAGGCAGGGTAAATCATTTGATTGATAATTCTATATTTGCAGGCTGAAAACACAAACCGCATGAATTTTAAAGAACTAGCTACTGTAGCCGGAAAACCCGGCTTATTCAAAGTATTAAAACCATCCCGTACCGGTGTGATCCTAGAGAGCTTGGACGGAAAAAAAACCAAGCTAGTGGCAGGAATGTCCCAGCGTGTATCTATACTCAGCGATATTTCTATCTATACGCTGACTGAGGAAGGTGCAGAACCTTTGGAGTCTGTGATGCAAAAAATCGAAGCTGAGTTTGAAGGAGATCTAGGTTTGGACACCAATCCGGACGATTCAGAGCTGAGAGCCTTCATGAAGCATATTCTTCCTGAAGTGGACGAAGCGAGAGTTTATACCTCCGACATCAAAAAGCTGATCAGCTGGTATAAAATCATCCGGGTTCAGGCTCCAGAAATCCTTACTCCATCCGAAGAGGATAAATCAGATGAAAGCAGCGAAAACGCTGAAGATTAACAGATAGCCCCGATTCAGCTCGGGGCTTTTTTTGCTTCCGCTATGCCTAATTCTATCAGCCAAGACACTTTTTCCTTGCTTCGCAAAGACTTCGACTTTCCGGAACAGGTTAGTGGATACGATGAGGAGCAACTCATAACTTTTTTGAGCAAAACAATACGCCAAATGCTCGACCGGGACTTTGAGCGCCTGTTGCAGATCTGCTACCGGATAGATTTGGGAGAAAACAAACTCAAAAAAATACTTCACGAATCCGAACCTGATCAAATAGCCTCAGATCTAGCTGCTGCTCTTTGGCATAGACAAAAACAAAAAATAGAACTCCGTAGAAAGTATTCTAGCTCATAAGTATAGGCTTATCTCAGATTAGAGGTATTTTTTTGCACTAAAATGCTTACTTTAGACTTTCTCAACTAAACTATTTTTACCCCATGAAAATTTTTCAAAAACTCTATTTCTTATTTGCTATCGCTGGACTGCTGGCCTTAGGCTCTTGTGGCGATGACGAGGATCAAGATCCTCCCAAAACTGATGAAGAATTAATAGGCTCAGGAGTGGCTTGGAAATTCAGCAGTGCTTCGGCAGGCGGCTTTCCCATTACTTCCCAAATCCCTGAGTGCTTCCTGGACAACACCATAACCTTCAATACTGCCGATAGTGGCAATACAGGAATGGTAGATGCCGGACCAATCAAATGCGATGAGTCTGAGCCTCAATCTGGAGATTTTACCTGGTCTTATAACGAAGCTACCATGGTGCTCACTGTGGATACGGATCTGATCGACATTCCTGGTGCCACTGGTGACACCAAAGTAGTCAGCGTCACCGAAAACACCTTGGTATTAAGTCAAACGGTTGATTTTGCCGGACTTGGTTCTCAAGAAGTACTCCTCACGCTGATGAATTAGTCACTGGATTACAGTTTATATTAAAACTAGGAAATAGACCTTGCATTTGTAGACGCATGGTATATTTCCTTTTTTTGTTTCAAACCCAAAATCACTGACATGGCAAACCCTATCTGGATCATGACTTCCGCATTTGACCAGCTCAACTTGGATCAAACGGTGGAGAAAGCACTGGAAATCGGAGTACAAGGACTTGATCTTTGCGTTTTCAGAAAAGACGGCACCCGAGATGACTTTGTCGCCACGCATCTGGATTATGAAAATTTCGGTTCAGAAGCCGCTAAAAAACTCATTGATCAATTCAACGGCGCTAAACTTCGGCTTTCCATTGGTGCTTTTGATAACCTGATCGGTGGAGATCCTGCGGAGCGGATCAAAAATCAGAATCATTTGCTGCGATTGATCCGAATGGCTTATTTGCTGGGAGGAGATGAAAACGATGTGAAAGTGGGAACCTTCGTCGGGTACAATCATGAATTGGGAAATCAGGAAGGCGGTTTCGAGAAAAATCTACTGGAATACCAGCGAGTCTTTGGGCCCATCATTCGCTATGCAAATAGCCTGGGAGTGACTATTCTCTATGAAAACTGCCCTATGGAAGGCTGGAGAAGCTCAGGTCATTTCGGGACGTTTAACAACCTGCCGGGAGTTTTGGCAGCGAGAAAACTCATGTACGAGTTAGTCCCAGAAGCCAATCATGGAGAAATCTATGATCCCTCGCATGATGTCTGGCAACACACCGACCCAATTGAGGTCATTAAAAACACAGATATGAATCGCCTGAATAGAATTCATGTCAAATCCACCCGCAATAATCCTGATCCTTTTTGGGGAAATATGTATCCCATGCAGCAAGTAAAGCCAGAATGGGCAGCAAAAGCAGGAATTCCTTCCAGCACCAACCCTTGGGACAGACATCACTACGAAGCTACGTTACCAGGTTTTGGCTTGGGCGATTCGATGGATTGGAGGGCTTTTGTGAATATTCTAAAAGAGCAGAATTTCGCCGGCCCTTTTGAAATTGAAAATGAAGCAGTTCTCTCCAAGCAAACTGGGAATATGGGAGCTATAGTACAAGGCTGTAAAGCTGCTGTCCAAAACCTTGCTCCTTTGCTTTATGAATTAGGAGAAAATGGCTGGCAATATCCTGAGTCGGATTATAAGCCACTTTTGGAGGTCAATAGAGAGGATGTTCCATTGATGACGATGGAGGAATTATAAAGTCTAAAGTGTAAAATTTAAAAGAAAAAATCAGACTAGAATAGTTTACGTTGACAACGTAAACTAGTGTCTTATAGCAAAAGAAACTTTCAAATGGATAAGACTCAGGATGGACCATTGTCTAGGAACGATTGGGGACATTCGATTCACCAAACATCCTAACTGAATTCCAAAAAATAAAATACAGTGAGTTATTGAGGGCCATACCTAAAGGCACGGCTGATAACTATGTAAATTCAATTCCTACCCATAGGTTGGTCCTTAAAGGGACGGGCTAAAATGTCAAGATTGGACGCGTATTTAAACTAGAAAAAATGACACAAATATCATCTTCGCGCCTTCTTCGTGTCCTTCGTGGCTAAAAAAACCTATAAACTCGCTTCGTATCCTTCGTCCGGCTTCAGATCAAATCCTTCTGCCGCTTGAACAGCCAACTGATCGCAGCGCTCATTCTCAATGTTTCCAGCATGGCCTTTTACCCAGATGAACTTAGGCTTGTACTTCAGATGTAGCGGAATATAGCGTAACCAGAGATCCGGGTTTTTCTTGTCTTTGAAGCCTTTTTTCTGCCAGCCCCAAATCCAGCCTTTCTCCACAGCATCCACCACATATTTGCTATCCGAATAAATTTGAACCGGGAACTCCGTCGTATTGATCGCTTGGAGTGCGCGGATTACTGCCAGCAATTCCATGCGGTTATTGGTAGTCCGGCGAAAGCCTTCGGAAAGTTCTTTTCTATGTTTTCCGAATTTCAGAACAGCGCCATAACCTCCCGGACCGGGATTGCCTTTGGCAGCGCCATCAGTGTAAATGGTAATCATGGGACAAAGTAAGTGAAAAAGCGGTAGAGTTTAGGTCAAATGCTACTTTTAGACCATTGTAGGAAATGCATTGGTTTTGAAAATTTTCACCGCTATTGACAGTAGAATAATTCCAAAAATCCTCCTCAGTACATCCAGACCAGTCTTCCCGATTTTGCGCTCCAGCCAGCCTGTACTTTTCAGCACAATGTAAACCAGAATTAAATTCAGGAGAATTCCAATGGCAATATTGAGCTGAGCAAACTCAGCTTTCAGCGTCAAAATAGTAGTTAATGTACCCGCACCCGCCACCAGAGGAAAAGCTATAGGTACTATGGACGCTCCGTCTTTGACATCTGGGTCTGATTTGAAAAGCTCTATTCCCAAGATCATCTCAGCACCAATCGCAAAAATGATCAGCGCTCCGGCGATGGCAAAATCCTCCACTCCTATTCCGAACAAGCTGAGAATAGACTTCCCCGCCAATAGAAATAAAATCATCAATACCCCAGCAGCCAGGGTAGCTTTCTCAGATTGAATATGTCCTATTTTCTTTCGTAGATTGACGATAATCGGGATAGAACCGAGGATATCAATCACAGAAAAAAGGATCAACGAAACTGACAATATTTCTTTCAAATCAAACATGCCGCGAAAGTAGGGAATTAACCTTTGAGGTTTCATAAACCTCGAAGGTTTTTAGGTTAAAATAAAGAGAAGAAAAATGGCGTCTAACCATTGAGGTCTAACAGACCTCGATGGTTTTGTTAGAACAAAAATACTATCCTTCTAAAGAATATTCATCAAGTAAATATTCCTCTATCGAACTATCATGGATTTTTATAAACTCAGGAATACCTCCAAACCATACCAAACCCAATTCTCTAGATACTTTGGAAGGTTTGTATGTACAATAAGATTCAAATGAAGAATACTTCCACTCATTTACTTTTTTCACTAAACCATGTCTAATGGGGTTTAAGTGAATGTAAAGGATGATGCGACTAAGGTAACTTTCATCATCAATTAATTTACGTTTGAATTTTCTCTGAAAAAGCCCTCCATTCCTACCAATTGATTTATTGAAAGCCTTTGCATAACTATTTAGAAAATTGGAAAATGCCTTTACTATTGCCAAATCTTGCTGGTTATCTCGAATCCTAACCAAGAAATGAAAATGATTTGGAATAAGGCAATATGCAATCGTTTCAAAATAGTCATCACAATAACGAGAATACCTACTCAAGAAAAACTTATAATTCTCCTCCCTCAAAAACAATTCTTGATTACCAATAGACCTGGAGTAGAGGTGATAGATTTTACCAGATTCAAAAGTCTCAGATGATTTTTTCATAGACACATTCAAAAAATACTATTGAATATAACCAAAATCATTGAGGTATAATAAATATGATGGTTAACATCTTAAGTCCTTGGAGCTGTTTGTATGCCTAATTGGCTTAATATAAAACCTTCGAGGTCTTAAAGACCTCAAAGGTTACTCTGCGGCTAAAATTTCCCCAAAAACCCAATCAACTTATCCATTTCGGCATTGGTGATAGCAGGGAAATTGGCGATTCGGAAACTTGTTGGTTTATGAGGACCATAGCCAGAACCCAATTGCATTCCTTCTTTTTCAGCATCCTTTTTCACCGAAGCGATTAACTCTTCCGGACCAGATACAGCCAAAACCGTGGTGCTTCTCGTCTCAGCATTATCCACGAGCATTCGAAGCGACTTGGATTGAGCCACAGCCGTTTCCAACTTGAGCATGCGCTCTCTAAGATTTGCATCAATGTGCTGGATTTCTTCCAAATCTTTCAAAACTCTGTTTAACAGGTAAATCCCCAACACATTCGGGGTGTAATGCGTCTGGTAACCGGCAGCATTTTCAAGCATAAAACTTAAAGAATTATACCTGCCTTTTTCACCTTTTGATTCGCACTTTTCAATAGCTTTTGGAGACAAAATCAAAATCCCCAGACCTGCAGGAAGTCCAAAGCATTTTTGCACAGAAGCGTACCAAATATCAGCCAAGCTAAAATCCAATTCAATTCCTGCCATAGAGGAGGTCGTATCCACTGCTATCATTTTCTCAGGATATTTCTCCTTGATTTCCTCAATCACTGACATAGGAACCTGCGTTGCATTGGCAGTTTCATTTTGTGTCAGCGCGATCACATCAAAATCCTCAGAAATCTCCAAGTTTGCCACGTCGATTGCCTGATTTGCTTCGATTTTCAGTCCGTCCGTGGCTGGATTGATATGCTTCGCAAAGCCGATCCACTTTTTCCCGAAGGAACCTGAGTAAATATGAAAGCTAGCCTGCTGCACAATGGATTGGGTGATGATCTCCCAGTTTTCGGTAGCACTGGAGGTAAATAACAACTTGTAATCCTCCGGCATGTGCAGCTTTTCACGCATCAATTGCTCAGTTTCCTGATACAGAGACATGAACGCATTGCTGCGGTGATTGGCACTCAGAATACCTGCAGTGTAGGCATCTTGCAAATACGTGGGAAGGGCATCGTAAACTTTAGATGGCCCGGGTGCAAAAGTGAGCATAGGTAGATAGGTTATTGAAAATAGAGAATTCCTAAAGCGTATCCTTTCAGGCCAAGTCCGGAGATCATTCCGACACAGGATTTGGAAATAATACTTTTATGGCGGAATTCTTCCCGTTTGTAAATATTCGAAATATGAACTTCTAAGACAGGTGTGGTCACCCCGGCAATTGCATCTGAAATAGCCACTGAAGTATGGGTATAGCCACCGGCATTGAGCAGAATCGCATCGTAGGAAAAGCCAACCTCGTGAATTTTATTGATCAGTTCGCCCTCCACATTACTTTGAAAATAATGCAGTTCTACATCCTGAAAAGCTTTTTTCAAGCCCTCAAAATATTCTTCAAAAGAAGTACTTCCATAGACTTCCGGCTCTCTTTTACCCAATAGATTGAGGTTGGGGCCGTTAATGATGATTATCTTCAAAACAATATTCGGTTTGATGGTTTCTGAGTCAAAGTTAAAAGGATTTTCAGGTTTTGAAGTTGGAAAGTTCTAAAGTTGTAATTTTACTAATAAGCGTAAAAAGGATATGAAAGTAACTGTTGATGAAAAGCTATTGGCTGAAATCTTACAAAGAACTGATGCTAAAAATGTTCAGGAAGCTGTGGAAGCCGCCCTGAAAGCTTACCTCCGAAAAATCAAGTTAAATGAATTGTCCAACCTCAGAGGCAAAATCACTTGGGAAGGAAATCTGGATGAAATGAGAGAGTATTAATTTTCCAATTTTTAAATCTTCCAATTTTCAAATCACATCAATGACTAAAGACTGGCAAAACCACATCAAACAATTCCGCCATTACCTAAAGCTAGAGCGATCCCTGAGTGGGAATTCCATAGAAGCATACACACGCGATGTAGAGAAGTTAGCTGCTTATTCGGAAGTGAATTTTCCTGAAAAAAGCCCCTTGAATCTGGAATTAGAGTATTTGAGAAGATTTGTCACTGACCTGGCCAAGCTTGAAATATCCGATTACACCCAGGCCAGGATCATTTCAGGAATCAAGGCCTTTTATAAATACCTGATGTATGAGGATAGAATTACTGAAGACCCAGCTCAACTTCTCGAAGCCCCAAAATTGGGAAGAAAACTACCAGATACCCTGAGCTATCAGGAAATCGTGCAACTTTTGGAAGCCATTCCTCTCGGAGAACCGGAAGGCCATCGCAACCGCGCCATGCTGGAAATGTTGTACAGCTCAGGATTACGGGTAAGTGAATTGATAGAACTGAAAACAGGACAGATTTTTGAAGATATAGGTTTTCTCAAAGTGGTTGGAAAAGGAAATAAAGAACGCCTCGTCCCTATTGGAAAGGATGCTTTGAAATACCTGAATATTTACATAAATGAAGTTCGGGTGCATCAAAATATCGCCAAAGGCCACGAAGAATTCGTTTTTCTTAACCGCCGGGGCAAGAAGCTTTCCCGTGTTATGATATTTTTGATTATCAAGAAAACTGCGGAGCAGGCTGGAATTGAGAAGAACATTTCCCCCCATACTTTCAGACATTCCTTTGCCACGCACCTGATCGAAGGAGGAGCGGATCTTCGTGCAGTTCAGGAAATGCTAGGTCATGAAAGCATCACCACTACGGAAATTTACACACATTTAGATCGTGATTACCTGAGGCAGGTGTTGACGGATTTTCATCCAAGGAAATAAAATGTTGGATGTTGGATGTTAAAAAAACAATAGTTTTGGGGGAATTATAAATCTAGTCTCAATGAAAAAGCTGTTCGCGCTAGTTGCATTTCTATTTTCTGTCTCATGGGCAAATGCCCAGGAAGCAGCTGTCACGACCAATAAAACTGAGCTTCAAACAGGCCTATTGGGAATTTGGCTAAATAAGGAGTATAGACTGTCAGATCAATTAGCTCTAAGAGCAGAGGTAGGGTTGGATGGCGGGCTCTGGTGGGGAACCTACTCTTCGGGACATGCATTTTTTCCGGTATTTACTGCAGAGCCTCGCTGGTATTATAACCTTGGAAAACGCAGTAAAAAAGGTAAAGCTACAAGAGGAAATTTCGGGAATTTCATTTCCATCAAGACCAGTTTCCACCCGGATTTATTTATAATTTCTAACTATTATGAAAGTATTATCCCGGACCTGTCTATTGTACCAACCTGGGGAATACGCCGTCCTATAGGAAGAAACTTCACATTCGAAACAGGCATAGGGATCGGATACCTACATAGTTTTTACAAATCCAAAGGCTATACTTCCGATACCGGTGAGTTAACTGCAAATATTCACCTGCGATTTGGATACAGGTTTTGACATTAATTAATCCAAATCATATTTTGAAGCAAGGAGTAGTATTCCTATTCATCACGGCAATAACCTTTTCGGCCTGCACCTCTACGAAAATCTACCCCAGAATCAAGTGTCATATTTGCTTGGGTAAGGAAGATGGTATTTTGTTACTTCCCCTGAACTGGCAGGAAAGCTTCCGAAAACTATCCGTAGGAGAACAAAATGAACTGGAAGAGCTGGTAGTGAAAATCTTTAAAGAGGAAGGGTTTACCAATGTGGCCATCTATGATCGGATGGAATATGAGCTTCTCAATGCCGGAATCAAAGACGTAAACGATCCTGTTCAGCGCGCCAATATCAATTTAGAACTGGGGATACCCTATTTGATAGGGCTTAGTCTAGGCGAACTGGCTTGGACAGGGAACTGGGAAAGAACCGATCCCGCTAACATCCATTCTCCCAGCTACTGGGACAGTGACACAGAAATCAAAAGTATGCTGAGAGTGGCACTCATGGAAACAGCCACTGGTAATGTCATCTCAGATTATGCCGTAGAAACCAGCATCAGTGAATTCCCTATTCCTTTTGGCGAGGAACAAACGCTGGATTTGAATTTTGGCACCTTATACAAAGCCGTGTCAGTTTCTACACGCAAAGGCATCAAAAATCTGATCAGGGACTGTGGCTGCTAAAGCTTATCAGAAAGCAATGCCTAATCCATCACCCGTACCAATTCCTTAATCACATCTGCCATAATTGGCTCTGCCTTGGCAGCAGCTGCAAGCACCTCCGCTATGGTCACGGCTTTGATTTTCCCCTCTACTCCCAAGTCAGTTATAGCGGAAATCCCAAACACTTCTATGCCCATTTGCCTTGAAACAATCACTTCAGGCACGGTACTCATGCCCACTGCATCTGCCCCTATACTTCTGATGTATTTGTATTCTGCGGGTGTCTCCAGATTTGGACCTTGCACCCCAGCATAAACCCCCGTATGCACCGGGTAGCCTTTTCTCTGGGCATAGCCCAAAGCTTGTGCGATTAATCTAGATGAATAAGCATCGCTCATATCCGGAAATCTCGGCCCAAACTCCTCAAAATGTTTTCCCCGAAGAGGATTTTCAGGAAACAAGTCAATATGATCGCGCAAAATCATCACATCCCCTACCTCCTGGGCTGGGTTTAATCCCCCACTGGCATTGGAAACACAAAGTGTTTTTACTCCCAGGTTTTTCATCACCCTGATCGGAAAAGTAACCTCCTGCATAGTATAGCCTTCGTAATAGTGAAATCTTCCCCGCATGGCCATCACTTTTTTGCCAGACAGCTCTCCGAAAATCAATTTGCCGGAATGGCTCTCCACGGTAGAAACAGGAAAATGGGGAATATCAGCATAGTCAATTTCCTGCGCTATGGTGATTTGATCGCCTAGCTTTCCTAGTCCGGTTCCCAGAATAATCCCAATGGAAACAGGTTCAGAAAAATGTGATTGAATGTACTTAGTAGCTTCCGCTATTTGGTTTAGGTAGTTCATGGTGATTAATTTGTCCGAAGTAAATATAAAAATTACGGATAAGCTTCGAACCTTTGGGTAAGGAAGAGTGTAATCAGTGCAGAAAAAAAGAGAAACATGATTAAGATAATCGTAGGAACCAACCGAAAGAATTCAGTATCCAAACGTATTGCAAATCTTTACCAAGAGATTTTAGAGAAAAAGGGTGAAGCCTCAGAAATCCTGGAATTAGAGCATCTTCCCAGTGATTTTATAGACAATGCCTTATACGAAAACAATGGCAAACATGAATTGTACAATGAGTTTCATGACCAGCTGATAGGAGGCAAAAAGTTTGTGTTCATCGTACCGGAATACAACGGATCATTCCCTGGCATCCTGAAAACCTTCATCGACGGGATGACCTACCCCAATACGTTGAGGGGTAAAAAATGTGCCATGGTGGGTATTTCTTCTGGAATAGGCGGCGGTGGCATCGCTATGAGCCACCTTACCGACATCTTCCATTATTTGGGGATGCATGTCCTAGCTCTCAAGCCAAAACTGGCTAAAATAGAGCAAAATATGTCAGATAACCTGCTCACCAACAGGTTGTATTTGGACTTGCTGCAAACCCAGGCAGACATGCTGCTTGATTTCTAGACCTTAATCTACATTATCATGCAGGAATCTATTATTGCCTAAAATCTCATTATCATCGTTCAGATTGTATTTGCTGATGCTAGGCTCAGAGCTATGCTGAGGCTCGTTTAGAACTACATTTTTACGCTGATAGGCAGGTACTTCCATCTTTTCCTTCAACTCCTCTGGAGTAGGGTTAAACGTACGGTTACCTTTTAGCTTTTCAAATCTCTCGTGAGCTCTTTGAATCGCTTTTTGCTTCATTTGCTCGTAGTAGTCATTTGCAAAAGCTGGAGCTGCTGGCTCTTCTTCTTTTTTAGTTTCTTCTTCAGCAGCAGGCTTTTTCGCCTCTTCCTCTTCAAACAGGTCATGCACTATCTTCTCCTGCGCAGGCTTTGGAGCTTCCGGTTTGGACTCCTCTTTTGGTTTCATAAAGGAGAAAAGTCCTTCACGCTTTGGAGCTGGTTTAGGCTCTGGAGTAGGCTCTGATTTTTGGGGAGTTTCGGCTACAGGCTTCTCTTCAGAAACAGGCTCTGGATCTGGAGTAGGAGCAGGAGTTTTAGGCATAGAAAACACGAACGTAGAGCCGCCAGGAACAGAATCTTCCTTCACTTTCTCTGACTTACCAGATTCCAGATGGATCATGGTTTTCTCTTCCTGTACTTCTTCTGCAGGGGTGCTAGCCTCAGGGGCCGGTGCCGGTGCTGAAACTGGTTCAGCTGGCTTGGCTGTTTCTATTTTCTTGTTTGAAGCACCTTCCAGTCTATCCATCGCAAAACCAGTAGCGATTACAGTTACCCGGATTGCCTTGTTAAGCTCTGGATCAATACCCTGTCCGAAAATCACTTCAGCATTATCTCCTGCTTTCTCCTGAATGTATTCAGTGATTTCACTCAATTCGTCCATGGACAACTCCTCATCCTCGCCTGACATGATGGAAAGCAAGATTTTCTCAGCTCCTTTGATGTCCACATTGTTCAGCAATGGAGAGGAAATAGCTGCTCCAGCTGCACGGATGGCACGACCTTCACCCTCTTCGGTAGAGGATCCCATCACCGCTGCTCCGGCATCTTTCATCACGGTCTTCACATCCTCAAAATCCACGTTTACATCTTGATGAACAGTGATGATCTCTGCAATAGATCTAGCAGCTGTGGACAAAATATCATCCGCCTTGCTGAAAGCTGTCCTGATGGCCAGGTTACCGTAAATCTCTCTTAGCTTATCATTCAAAATCACCAAGACCGTATCACAGTTTTCGCGGAGTGCTTCGATACCCGCCTGCGCTACATTCATTTTCTTTCTTCCCTCGAACATGAACGGAGCAGTCACTATACCCACAGTAAGAATATTCAGCTCTTTGGCAACACGGGCTACTACAGGAGCTGCACCTGTACCGGTACCACCGCCCATACCCGCAGTGATAAATACCATTTTGGTATTATCTGCCAACAGTTCACGGATTTCGTCCTCAGACTCAATGGCTGCATTTTTCCCTTGTTCAGGATTTGCTCCGGCACCTAGACCTTCGGTCAGATTGGCACCTAACTGCAATCTCAATGGAACCGGGCTAGACTTTAATGCCTGCGCATCGGTATTGACTACTACAAACTCCACATCCTTAATTCCTAGGCTAAACATGTGGTTTACGGCATTGGAGCCGCCTCCTCCCACACCAATCACTTTTATGATTGATTTAGGGTTTTTCTGTAAATCAAATCTGTAATCTTTCATGTTATCTGACATATTTATTGTTTTGGTGAAATTTCCTTTTGGTTAGTATTGTAAGCTTTAAATCGGGGAAACTGTCAGCAGTACCGGCAATCTCCCCCAATCATAAGCCCTAGTAATTCTTTTGTTTAAGCGTAACCATCGTCTCCGATATCATCGCTAATAATGCTTTTAAGCCTTTCTGTAATGTTTTTGAAAATATTCTGGGGCATCATTTCTGAAGGCCTTGTCCTTTTGCTTCCTTTTCCATTTGCCACACGCTCTCTATACACTCCATCACGGTCATCTATGGCTTTGAACCCTGCCAGTACCAGTCCCACTGAAGTAGCATACATCGGACTCTTCACTTCTTCGATCACTGATTTACCCAGGTGCTCATTTGGGTATCCTATTCTAGTGTCCAATCCAGTCATGTACTCAAACAGTTGACTGATAAATTGCAACTGTGATCCACCCCCAGTCAGTACAATACCGCCGGCAAGCTTCTTATAATGCCCACTCTGCATGATTTCATTCTGGACTATTTCGATAATCTCTTCCATTCTAGCTTGAATGATAGAAGCTAGGTTTCGAATGGAAATCTCCTTTGGAGGCCTGTTTCTCAAACCTGGGATCGACACGATTTCATTTGGATTGGCTTCTTCAGTGATGGCTTTTCCAAATCTGGTTTTCAGTAGCTCTGCTTGATTCTGCATCACCATACAGCCTTCCTTGATGTCTTTGGTAATGATATTTCCTCCCAAAGGAATCACTGCTGTATGACGGATGATATTCTCATAGAAGATGGCTATGTCTGTGGTACCACCACCTATATCTACCAGGCACACACCGGCTTCTTTCTCATCATCACTGAGTACTGAAAGGGAACTGGCAAGTGGCTCCAGAATAAGCTGTTTGGAAACTAATTCTGCCCTACGCACACATCTGTTAATATTATTGATCGCGGTAGTCTGGGCTGTGATGATATGGAAATCAGCCTCTAGACGGGTACCGGACATTCCTACTGGGTCTTTGATTCCCCCCTCATAATCCACCGTATAATCCTGCGGCATCACGTGGATGATGGTATTACCTGGAGGAATAAGGATGTTCTCCATTTCTGAAGAAAGCCTCATCACATCTTCGATGGTAATCTCATCATCAGTAGGCTGACGCATGATGCTACCACTTTGGATTTTGCTTTGGATGTGCTGACCTGCTATCCCCACGATCACATCCACGATATCCACATTTGCCATTTCGGAAGCCTCTTCTACCGCTTTTTCGATGGCATGTACGGTCTTGTCTATATTGGTCACCACGCCTCGATCTACCCCATCGGAAACGGCCTTGCCCATACCGAGCACCTCAAGCTTACCATACTCGTTTTTGCGGCCTACAATCACACAGATTTTGGTGGTCCCAATATCCAGCCCAACTATTAATTCTTTGTTTTCCATATCCAAACTATTATTCACAGACTATTTGATCCTTAAATTTCACACTCACTCTTTCGTAAGCATTCCAGCCCTTACGAGGCAGTATTTCTTTGTAAAAGACCTCTATTCGGTCAAATTTATTGGCGATATCATTTGCATCCCCAAACTCGATCACCTGCTTTCCCACTTGCTGGAAAAGCCTGATATCATCCGGTGAATTGACTTCCAGTTCAGTGATCTGAGCCTTCCAAAATTCATCCTTCACGATAAACTGAATCAAATCCATCAGCTCGGGCATTTCGCTCATAATCTCCCCCTTATCCATCAGTTTCTCTGCATAATCACCCTCCAGTATCAAAACCCGACTGGTATAGGAGGTAGAAGTAGGAATTACCCTGCCCTCTACGGTAATGTATCCATCTGCGGCCAGTGGCTGCGCAATTCTCGCGATAGGCTGATGTTGACTGATTTTAATGTTCAAAATCCCTTTTTGACCTACCATAGCTTCTACTGATTTGACAAATGGATGACCATTCAGCCTGTCCTCTATCTCTTTCATTGGCACTTCTTCCAGCATCAGACCTGCTTTCAACTCTGGAAATGCCTCATTTAATATTTTTCTGATTTCCGCTTCCTCCACGAAATAAACACCGCTGATTCCCGCAATGCTGATTTCAGCTCCTTGATAGGTTCTAAATCCCGTTTGCTTTTCCACAAATCCGATGAAACCCACCAGTATCAAACTGAGGATCACAAATGACAATAGCTTGGTCAGTTTACTCTTTTTCATACCGCCAGAGGGTTTATTCTATTCTTCATCCAGGAGGCTATTTCCGGCACCAGCCTATCTATATCCCCTGCGCCCATGGTCACCAGTACTTCAGTAGAAGCCTGGTCCAAATGCTGCATTAGATCATTTTTGCCAAGCAAAATCTTATCGGAAGAATTGATTTTCTCTAACAGCATCTCCGATGTAACTCCCGCTATAGGCAGCTCTCTCGCGGGATAGATATCCAGCAAAATGACCGCATCCGCCAGGGAAAGACTTTCTGAAAATTCATCCGCAAAATCTCTGGTGCGACTGAATAAATGAGGCTGAAACACCACGGTCAATTGCTTCGCAGGAAACATCGCACGAACTGAACTCAAACAGGCTCGGATTTCCTCCGGATGATGAGCATAATCGTCGATATACACTTGACCACCCTCATTTACATGAATTTCAAATCTCCTCTTTACTCCTTTAAATGAGCTCAATCCTTTACGAATCTCCTTTTCGCTCAATCCATGATCCAATGCGATGGCGATAGCCGCAAGGGCATTTTCCACATTGTGAAAACCCGGAATATATAGTTCCAAGCCTTTGATATCCTGCTTGCTATCCACATAATCAAATACAAAAAACCCAGGCTTGGCCTGAATATTTTCAGCGTGTATTCCCGAAGATCTCAGACCATATTCTTTCTTGATCACTTTAGGCAATCTCTCTTCGGTTAACCGTAGAAGGGCATTCTGCTGGATGTAGATTTTACCTTTTTTATCCAGTAACTCCGTGAATGCAATAAACCCATCCAATATGTGCTGCTCGTCACCATAAATATCCAGATGATCAGCATCTGCACTGGTTATCACCGCTTCATTGGGATGAAGGCGCAGAAAGGAACGATCAAACTCATCCGCTTCCACGACTACCAGCTTTTGCCCTTTTGACTTTTTCTTACCCAGAATCAGGTTACTCTGATAGTTCTGTGTGATCCCTCCCAGAAAAGCCGCAACAGGCTTACCGGCAGATTTCAACAAATGTGCAATCATGGAGGAAGTAGTAGTCTTCCCATGTGTCCCTGCCACAGCGATAGTGTAATAGGAACTGGTCAACACCCCCAGTACTTCAGATCTTTTCTGAAGCTTATACTTATTTTCTTGAAAGAAATTCAGCTGCTGGCTGTCCTTCGGCAAAGCTGGAGTCCATACAATCAAAGACTTGGCAGGATGACTCTTCACTTCCTCCGGTATACATTCCAGAGAATCCTCAAAACCCACCTCCATACCTTCGGCGATCAGCTCATCTATCAAGGGAGATGGACTGCGATCATAGCCCGAAACCACATAGCCTTCATGACGGAACCAACGAGCCAAAGCACTCATGCCTATGCCGCCAATCCCTAGTAAATGGACGCTATGTATTCCTTCGAAACTCATGCAATCAATCCTTCTATTTCTTCTACTATGGCAATAGCCGCATTGGGCTTAGCCAGTTTTTTGATGTTTTCCCCTAGAATTCCAGACACTTTCGCATCCTTCATCAATAGGTCTACCTTATTTTCTAATTGCCCTATGGCCTCCGCATCTTTCAAAAGCCATGCGGCATCGTGCTGCACATATGCCATGGCATTTTTAGTCTGGTGGTCTTCGGCCACATTAGGCGAAGGGATAAATATCACCGGCTTCCCCACCAGGGAAAGTTCAGAAACTGACAGCGCCCCAGCTCTGGACACAATCACATCCGCTGCCGCATAGGCCAGGTCCATTTCACGAATAAACTCCCGCAGATGAATGCAGGAAAAGCCAGCTTCCTGCGTCTTTTTCTTCATCTCCTTGTAGTAGTATTTACCACATTGCCATATCACCTGATAGCCTGCCTCATCAAGCTTTGCCATGTCATTCAGTACTGCTTGGTTGAGCGTACGTGCTCCTAAAGAGCCACCCAAAACCAACAGTGTCTTTTTCTCAGCCTCTAAGGCAAAATGAGTGATCGCCTTTTCTCTCTTCCCCGCCAAATCCAGAATATCCTTCCTCACCGGATTACCGGTATAGGAAATGCGGTCTGCCGGGAAAAACCTATCCATATCAGGATAAGCCACACAGATCTTTTTGGCTCTTTTTGCCAAAATCTTATTCGTCAAACCGGCGTAAGAATTCTGCTCCTGCACCAGTGTTGGTATGCCTTTTCGCTGCGCAGCAAACAGCACCGGGCCACTCGCATAGCCACCCACGCCCACCACTACATCAGGACGAAAATCACTTACGATTTTAGAAGCTTTCATCAGGCTGCTCAACAGCTTAAATGGAAACTTCAAGTTCTCCAAACTAAAGCTTCTCTGTAAGCCTGCTACAGGCAAACCTTTTATCTTATAGCCCGCATCAGGTACTTTTTGCATTTCCATTTTGCCAGATGCTCCCACAAAGAGAATCTTACTGGAAGGGTATTTTTCCCTCCAGGCATTGGCGATGGCAATAGCCGGGTAGATATGCCCTCCGGTACCTCCACCACTGATCAAAATGCGATATGTAAGCTCCTTTTTAATAATTAAGCAGTTTTTAGTCTGGTTCTATTAGAAAATGCTGGACTGGCCTGGGACTCGTCCTGATGATCTCCTCGGCTGACGGAGAGAATAATTCCCAGTGAAATACCGGTAAAGACCAAGGATGTCCCCCCCATACTCAGCAATGGCAAAGGCAGACCCGTAATCGGCCCAAGCCCTACGGCAACAGCCATATTGACCAAAGCCTGGATCACCAGCGCAAAACTCAATCCTGCCGATAGCAAGCCTCCAAAGGCCTTATTCGAATTGGCCATAATGCGCATGCCCCTATACAGCAGAGCCAAATAAAGAAACAGCACACTAAACCCTCCGATCAATCCATATTCTTCAATGATAATGGCGTAGATAAAATCCGAGTAAGGGTGTGGAAGAGAATTTCTCTGCTCACTATTGCCCGGCCCTTTCCCTCCTATTCCACCTGTGGCAATAGCAATAAATGATTGCTCCGCCTGGAAAGGAATCTCGTCTTTGTTCAGAAAATCTTCCACACGGGACACCAGGGTACTGCCCCGCTGCCCGAGAAATCCTGCGGCAGTGAGCCCCAAAGCTCCTACCATCACTACCATAGCCAGATATTTCACCGGCACCCGTCCGATAAACATGATGATCAGGCAAGTGAGCAGTAGCAAAATTGCCGTTGAGAAATTAGCCAGAGCAATTAATCCGCAAATCAACCCAATGGCGATAATGATAGGTACAAAGGTGTTTTTGAAATCCTTGATATTCTTCTGACGCTTCGCCAGCATCACCGCGATGGCGGCTATCAGAGACAACTTTGCTAGATCTGAAGGCTGAAATGCCTGATTGATCACTGGGATAGTCAACCAACGATTTGCTTCATTGATATTGGATCCAAATAGATAAGTCACCAGCAAAAGCGGTATGGAGATGATCACGCCTAGCTTGGCATAGATGGCATACTTTCGGTATGGGATTTTATGCGCAAACCACATCACTACAAGAGAGGTAAATATCAATAAGGAATGCCTGAACAAATACAACTCAGTGTTTCCTCCCGCATATTTATACGCCAGTGATCCAGTGGCAGAATAAACCACCAGAATGCTGAAAAGAGACAACAAGATCACGATGGCCCAAATGATTGGGTCTCCTTTGAAATTATCGTCTATCCATGCCTTAAACTGATTCATGCGATGGCTTTAGGTTTTAAATTTTCAACAGCACTCCGGAATTGCATTCCTCGATCTTCATAGTTTTTGAACAAGTCAAAACTGGCACAAGCAGGCGAAAGCAATACCACATCTCCGGATTCGGCATGCTCCATACCCCAGCTTACAGCTTCTTTCACATCCTGGGTTTCCCGGATAGTTTTCACACGCGTACCAAAGGCCGCTTTCAACTTTTCATTATCTCTTCCCAGACAGATCATAACCTTGACCCGCTCCTCCACCAAAGGCATCAAAACGGTATAATCATTTCCTTTATCTACTCCTCCTGCTATCCAGATCAATGGGTTTTCATAGCTGGCCAAAGCATAAGCGGTAGCCTCTACATTGGTCCCCTTGCTATCATTGACAAAACGTACCCCATTCACTTCACGGATCAACTCCATCCTATGGGGTGCATTTTTGAAAGTCTGAAAGCCCAGCATCAATTCCACTTCGCCAACTCCAGCCAGCATAGCTGCCGTACCGGCAAAAAGCGAATTGAGCAGATTGTGCTTGCCCTGGATGGACAGGGATTCTACTGGTACACGGATGGACTTATCTGCAACGGCAAAAGTCAAATGCGCTCCATCTGTCCATGCGCCATGCTCTTGAACCTCCTCGGCAGATATCATCAGCTTCCCAGCTTTTAGCGCATGCTTCTTCATTCCTTCCGAACTCAGCGCATCTTCAGCAAAGAAAATAGCCGTATCTCCAGCTTGCATATTGTTGAAAAGCCTGAATTTGGAGGCTGTGTAATTTTCTATTTTATACTCATATCTATCCAGGTGATCTGGAGTGATATTCGTCAAAATGGCAAAAGTAGGCCTGAACTTCACGAAACCGTCAATCTGAAAACTGCTGCACTCGATCACCCACCACTCATGGTCTGCTTCACACAATTGCGCAGCCCAGCTTTGCCCCACATTACCTGCAAGTCCAACATCCATTCCTGCTTCTTTCATCAAGTGAAAGGTTAACAGTGTGGTGGTAGTTTTACCATTAGTTCCGGTAACTGCGATTACTCTCCCACTACTGAACCCAAATGCAAACTCCAGCTCATCAATAATTGAAATCTCAGCTCGCGCGGCTTTCGCCAGTAGCTCACTCTTTGGAGAGATACCCGGACTTTTTACGATCAGGTCTGCATCCAGAATCCTTTCCTCGCTGTGTCCTCCCTCTTCATAAGCTATCCCAGACTTTTCCAGCAAGGTCTTTCTCTCAGCGGAAATCTTACCTGCATCAGAAACGAAAACCGCATACCCCTCCCGCTTGGCTAGCATTGCTGCTCCCATTCCGCTTTCTCCGGCACCTAGGATGGCTATTCGTTTCATGCTCAATTTATTTTCTTATCTCAATTTCAGAGTTGCCAAAGTCATCACTGCCAACAAAATTCCCACAATCCAAAACCTGGTGACGATTTTGGCTTCGGGGATATTTTTCTTTTGATAGTGATGGTGCAAAGGCGACATCAGGAAAATCCTTCTGCCTTCCCCATATTTCTTTTTCGTGTATTTGAAGTACCCCACTTGGAGCATCACACTTACATTTTCTATGACAAAGACTCCACACATCAATGGAATCATCAGTTCTTTGCGCAGGGTCAAGGCCAAAACTGCGATCACTCCTCCCAACATCAAGCTTCCGGTATCTCCCATGAACACCTGGGCGGGGTAGGCGTTGTACCATAAGAAGCCTACACAGGCCCCGACAAAAGCTGAGGCAAAAATCACCAGCTCACCGGAGTTGGGGATGTACATGACATTGAGATACTGGGAGAAAATGGCATTACCGCTGATGTAGGCAAAAATGGCGATGGTAATCCCAATAATGGCCGAAGTACCTGCTGCCAAGCCATCTATACCATCCGTGATATTGGCCCCATTGGATACGGCAGTGATGATAAAGGTCACCACGAAAATGTAGAGAACCGGAGTCATCGCCTCTCCCAAGAATCCCAAAAGCGTCTCATAATTCAGTTCATTGTTTTTGGTAAAGGGAATGGTGGTCTTGGCCACTTTCACATCTTTGAAAGCTGGAGTCTCTACTATTCCTGCATCAATGGATACCGGATTTTGGAACTCCCGGATCACCACACTTTCATTGAAATACAAAGTGGATCCTACGATAATACCTATACCGATCTGCCCGATAATCTTGAACCTTCCGGCGAGACCTTCCTTATTTTTTCTGAAAACCTTGATGTAATCATCAATAAACCCAATCGCTCCAAGCCACACCGTAGTCACGAGCAATAAGATGATGTAGATATTATCTAGATCGCCAAACAACAAAGTAGGGATCAAAATCGCCGCAATCATCATCAAGCCGCCCATGGTAGGCGTGCCCTTCTTCTCCTGCTGTCCATCGAGGCCCAGGTCCCGTACCGTTTCTCCAATTTGCTTATTTCTGATCCAGGCGATGATTTTGTGACCAAATGAAATAGTAATGATCAAAGAAAACACAGCCGCCATTCCCGCTCTGAAGGAGATGTATTGAAACACCCCCGCTCCCGGGATATCCAGCACTTTGTCTAAGTAGTCAAATAGAGGATAAAGCATTTCAGTTTTGTGTCAATTGTTGTAAAAATTCTGTTACTATTTCGGCATCATCGAAGTGGTGTTTTACTCCTTTGATTTCTTGGTAATCCTCATGGCCTTTGCCAGCTATAAGGATGATATCTCCTTTTTGGGAAAGCATACAGGCTGTTTTTATGGCCTCTTTGCGATCTACTATCGTAAGCGTTTTTCTAATCTCAGAAGGACCAATGCCAGCTTGCATATCTTTCAAAATCTGCTCAGGATCCTCAAATCTGGGATTGTCGGAAGTCAGGATCGCCTTATCACTTTCCTGAACTGCTAGCTTCGCCATGATGGGACGCTTGGTCGTGTCTCTGTTGCCCCCACACCCTACTATGGTAATCAACTGCTCGCCTCCGGTACGTACCCCATTGATGGTTTTCAGTACATTGTCCAGTGCATCAGGCGTATGCGCATAATCTACTATAGCCGTAATGCCAGCGATAGAAATCCTATCAAACCTGCCCTTGGCTCCGGGAATACCCGAAAGTTCCCTGAGCACTTCGTCTTCCTCTTCTCCTAGCAAAACTGCCACTCCCAGAACTCCCAGTAGATTGTAGGCATTGAAAGCACCGATCATTCTAAACCAAATCAACTTTCCGTTAATATCAAGCTCCAGACCCTCCAGTGTATTGGAAATGATTTTGGCTTTAAAGTCTGCGGGAGATTTCAGCGCAAAAGTCTGGTGAGAAGCCTTGCTGTTTTGAAGCATTACAGTCCCACGCTTATCATCGCCATTTACCAGTGCAAAAGCTCCTTTAGGTAGCTCATCGAAAAGCTGCTTTTTGGCCTTGATGTAAGCATCGAATGTCCCGTGATAATCCAGGTGGTCATGCGTAATATTGGTAAAAACCGCACCTGCAAGCTTCAAACCGGCTATTCTTTCCTGTACTATGGCATGAGAACTTGCCTCCATAAAACAATGGGTGCAGCCCTCGTCTACCATTTGCCGTAGCAAAGCCTGAACGGCTACAGCATCCGGCGTAGTATGCGTAGCAGGGATCACCTGCTCGTTGATTTTATTTTCTACCGTGGAAAGCAAACCAGTGCTATAGCCCATGCGCATGAACAACTGATGCAAAAGAGTAGCAGTAGTGGTTTTACCATTGGTACCGGTAATGGCTACCACCTGAATCTGCTCAGAAGGATTGCCAAAGTAATTACTTGCCATAATTCCCAAGGCCTTGGCAGAATTCACTACCTGCACATACGTGATCCCCTCATTCAGCGCATGGGGTAATTTCTCACAGATCACACTGGTCGCGCCTAGCTCTAGTGCTTTATCTATAAAATCGTGCCCATCCACTTGTGTACCCGGAACTGCCACAAAGGCACTTCCTTCGCTCACCTTGCGGCTATCAAAGACAATATCCTTCACTTCCACCTCCATATCTCCTGTAGTGGACGTAAGTGATACTTTATACAATATGTCTTTCAGCAGGGTCATTTATCCTAATACTAAATTTATTGTTGCATTTGGTGTAAGCTCAGCACCCGGGGAAATGGACTGGTTTTTCACCCTTCCCTTACCGGAATAATTCACTTTCAAACCTTTATTTTCTAAAATGAAAAGTGCGTCCCGCAAAGACATCCCTGATACATCTGGAACCTGAGCCTTATCCGTGTCATTCACTTTCATTTCCATCTTCGTATCATTCGAGACTGTCTGTACCCACTCTTCGGCGTTTACAGGTGTAGCACTCAGTCCCAATTCATGAAAAATCTCTTGGAGCTCCTCTGCTTTCCCAGCTTTCACCAGGGGCATTTTTGCATCCGCAAATTCAGCCTTCAGGATTTCACGCTGGCTACTCGGATTCAGCTCCATGTCCAAAGCGTAAATCCTATCAGCAATTTCCTTGAATACAGGAGCTGAAACATCCCCGCCGTAAGCGGCAAATCCCTTCGGACTATCTATCACCACAATCATGGAGTATTTAGGGCGGTCTGCTGGAAAATAGCCCGCAAAGCTGGTGTAGTAGTTTCTGGTATATTTACCGTTTTTCAGCTTTTGCGCAGTTCCTGTTTTCCCAGCAATAGGGTAATCTGAATTGGCGATGTTTCTAGCTGTCCCACGGGAGACCACGCCTTCCAAAAGCGCTTGAAGTTCCCTGACGGTTTTTTCCGAGGCAATTTGCTTGCGCACCACCTCTGGAGCGTATGCTTTCTCCACGGTATTGCCCTTAGAAATGGACTTGACGATGTAAGGTTTCATCATTTTGCCTCCATTTGCTACTGCATTGTAAAGTGCCAAAGTATGGATCGGATTGAGCTTGGATTCATAACCTATGGAAATCCATGGCAATGAAGTCCCATACCAGTCTTTTTCTCCCGGCTTCTTGAAGAATGGTTTTCCTTCCCCGATCAATTGAAAGCCAAATGGCTCTGCCAAGCCGACTTTGTCTAGGTAGGCCATAAACTTCGATGGGCTAGAGCCGAAGTGCTCGTCCACCAGCTTAGAAATCCCCACATTGGATGATTTTTCAAATGCCTCACGGATTGTCAATGTGCCATACCCACCGTTCTTAGCGTCCCGCATCACCTGATTATAGAATTTGTGCGCTCCATTTCCGGTTTCTACCGTTTCGTCAAGGGTCACTTTGTTTTCCTCCAAGAGCGCTAACATAGAGAGCAATTTGAAAGTAGACCCGGGTTCTGTAGAGCCTTGGTCACCAATAGCGAAATTGTAGTTTTCGCCATAGCCATTTCCGCTGGTATTTCGCTGAAGGTTTGTGATGGCTTTAATCTGTCCCGTTTTCACTTCCATGACGATCACCGAGCCAAATTCTGCATCCCGGTCAGTCAATTGTCTGCGCAGGGCGGTTTCAGCCACATCTTGTATATTGACATCCAGGGTAGTGATTACATCAAAACCATTCTCAGGTTTCACATCTTCAGCATCAAAAACCGGCTTCCAGCTCCCCCCTGCCAATCGCTGAAATAATGCTTTCCCATCTTGGCCTTTCAGGTAATTATTAAAACTATATTCTATCCCAGCTCCATAATTATCCTCATTCAAAAAGCCAACGGTGCGGCTGGCCAGGGAATTAAAAGGTCTATATCGCTTTTCTACTTTTTCAAAAAGAACTCCACCTCCTAGTCGCCCTTCTCGGAAGATAGGCCATGTAGACATCTGCTGCATCGCCTGATAGCCGATCTGCTTTCGGTTCAAAACCAAGTAACGCTTCTGGTCAAGCCGGGCATCATTGATCATTCTTTTGTAAGAGGCAGCCGATCTGTCTTTGTAAAAACCAGAAAGCAAACGGGCAAGCGAATCCAACCCCTCGTTGTAATCATCTTTATCAGCAATGGTAGGATCCAATGCCACACGATAGAAAGGCAGGCTTGTCGCCAGTAGGCTTCCATCACTGGCGTAAATATTTCCCCGGGTGGCCGGTACTTCACGGAACTGGAAATTGATAGTCTCGGCCTTTTCTCTCCATACGTCTCCCTCAGCCAGCTGTAGCTTGGCGATTTGATACGGAATTAGCGCTGAACCCAGCGCTATGAGGATGAACACCACCCGTACTCGGATCAATATGGATTTTTTAAAATTCACTCTTCTACTTCTATTTTTATTGGCGGTTGATCCAATTCGTAAATCCCCTGCTCAGCCACACGCTTTGCCACTTCAGACTGCATGCTACTCAGCATATACTCAGCTTCCAGTGTAGTCACATCCGCTCGGAGATCCTCCACTTCTTGCTGTGCTTTCTCTATTTTTCGCACCATGTTTTCAGCACGGTGATTACTCCAGATATACACCAGGGCCAGTAGGGTTACAAAACCAACTGGAGGCACCAGCTGAACCGGAACTCCTTCACCTAAGAATCCGGTGATATCCAGCTTTTCCTCCATCCATGTGAAAATGGATTTGCTAGGACCACCTTTGGGCTTGTTCCCTGACTTAAGTTTTTTCTTAAAAGTGTTTCGGCTCATGATTTTAGTTTTTTAGCTATTCTGAGTTTAGCACTTCTTGCTCTTGGATTGGCAGCGATCTCTTCGGCATTCGCCACCACTGCACCTCTGCTCACCGGCTCTAGGGGACGGATCAGATTTCCGTAAAAATCCTTCTCTACTTCGCCCTGAAATTTTCCTTTCATGATGAGGTTTTTAACTAGCCTATCTTCCAGGCTGTGATAGCTCATCACCACCAATCGCCCACCTGGCTTTAGCACCTCTACGGCGTCAAGAAGCATTTCTTCCAGCGCGCCCATTTCATCATTCACCTCTATCCTCAAAGCCTGGAACACTTGTGCGTAGTATTTGAAATCTTTGCCTCGCGGTGCGTACTTTTTAAGAAAAGCTGTAAAACCTTCCGTGGTTTCAAATGGCTGAGCTGTACGTTCAGAGACTATAGCTTGCGCCAAAGTCTTGGCATTTTTCACTTCGCCATAAATCCCCAGAATCTTGTGCAGCCTATCCGCCTCGTAGGTATTCAATACCTCTTTAGCAGAAATCTCTGAGGACTGATTCATACGCATGTCCAAATCCCCACTGAAGCGAGTAGAAAACCCCCTGCTCGGCTCATCGATCTGATGAGAGGAAATCCCCAAATCAGCCAGAATCCCGTCCACTTTCTTTACACCATGAAGCCTGAGGTACTTTTTCAGATCTCTGAAATTTGCAGCTACGAAAGTGAAATTTTCACTGGCCGGAATATTGGCCTCCGCATCCATGTCCTGGTCAAATCCATATAAATGCCCTTGATCCAGATGTTTCAGGATCTCGCGGGAATGTCCACCCCCACCAAAAGTAACATCGACATAGACCCCATTGGGATCTATAGCCAAGCCTTCAGTGCATTGGGCGAGCATCACTGGGATATGGTAAACAGACTCTGTCATAATTTCAGGATAAAAGTTTTTCAGATAGTTCTGACATCTCATCCTCGTCCTCGATCACATGATCACTCACCCGATCTGAGCTCCAGATTTCTATTAGGCGTCCTATGCCTACCACTATTACTTCCTTGCCTAGACCGGCATAGTCCTGAAAAGTTTTTGGAATCAGAAAGCGACCAGTACTGTCCAAATCGATATCAGTAATCCTGGTGAAAAAGGAACGCTTAAATCGGCGGGTTTCTTCCTTATGATCAGACAATGCATTGACCTGGTTTTCTAATTTCCTAAACTCTACCAAAGGGTAAAGTTTCAGACATCCGTCAGCAGCCTTTTGCAGCATAAGCGTAGTGCCATTGGCCTCTGGTATTGCCGCCTTAATTTTAGCTGGCAATACCAAGCGCCCCTTGGGATCTAGCTTGCATACGTATTGGCTGTTGAACATCTTTTTTTACTTTCTCTGCAGGTTCAGTAAATGGTAATTACAAAAGTAACAAAATGCTTTCCACATTCTACCACTTCCTACCACTTTTTCCCACATTCACTTAAAAGTAGCCAAAACTTTGATCTAGCCCAAGATTTAACAGAAAAATTCAAGGATTTTTTCAATCCTATCAACCTGATTAAAAAGAGGTTATATAATCCCCAAATCGGGGTAATTCAGCCTATATAGAGCGATTTCAAAATGGAATTAAACGCGAATAAAGCTTAATTCAGAGATTTTGATTTGAAAGGTGGGGGAAATTCCCATGAAAAACTGAGAGAATGACCCAGGTGGGGAAAACTCCCATGGAAGGCTATTTATTCAACACATTTAACGCTAGAAATACCTTGCCACGCCCAGCCTATCAAATAAATTTCAATTTCAATAGGATGTGAGTATCTTATGTCTTTCCCCCTAGAAAATTTGCGGAAATTCAGACTTGCAAAACTTATTTTCTAAACGGGAAATGACATACGAGCATTAATTTCCTATAACCCAAAATACCCAATCTATGAGAAAATTATTGTTAGGCTTTTGGTTGCTAAGCCAAGGCGTTTTAGCCCAAGTCCCAGAAGGAAAACAGGTAGTCAGCTCCCTTTATATCTATGATATGAAAAGTGGAAATTCCGAATTAATCTTAAAGGAAAACCGACATTTTGAAGCTCCAAACTGGTCACCAGATGGTAATTTTTTATTGATCAATAGCTCCGGAAAACTGGAAAAAATAGGGCTTAAAGGTGAAAAAATAGGCATCCTCAATACTGGCACTGTGCAAAGAGCAAATAATGATCATGGCTATTCCTTTGATGGAAAAACCCTCTTTATTTCCAGTGGAAAACCAGACCCAAATGGCGGTGGCTCCTATATATATAAGGTAAATGCAACAGGAGGAACCCCAAAGTTGATCACACCACTTTCCCCTTCTTATTGGCATGGACTTTCTCCAGATGGAAGATATATCGTGTATTGCGCACCCAGAAATGGCAATTACGACGTGTATAAGATGGATACAAATGGCGGAGATGAAATTCGACTGACCGAAGAAGAGGGCCTGGACGATGGTCCAGAGTACTCTCCAGACGGAAAATACATATACTTTAACTCCTATCGCTCGGGGATAATGCAAATCTGGAGAATGAAACCTGATGGTAGGGAGGCCGAGCAGATGACTTTTGACAAGCACTCGAATTGGTTTGCTCACATCTCCCCAAACAATGATGTGGCAACAGTCATTACCTACATCGAAGATCAAGAGCAAGCACATCCCTTCGGAAGGCAGGTAAAACTCCGTCTTCTAGACCTTAAGACAAAAGAAATCAAGGATTTGACGGAAGAATTCTATGGAGGACAAGGAACCATCAACGTCCCTTCTTGGAACCCTGAGGGAACAAAATTTGCCTATGTACGCTATGAACTGAAAGATGAATAAGGTGAAAAATCACATAATTCTTCCTTATCCTATGATTTTATAAAATCTAAAGATTCTCAATTCTTCTTCACAAAGCCTTCCGTGATCTCATTCATCGCCTTGACTTTATATTCAAAATCTCCTTTGAGCGTTTCACGGTAGGCATTTAAGTTATCCAGCAAATCATCCAATTCCTCCGGAAGTACATCTTCCAATAATTGCCGAAGTCGCTTGGCAGCTGTAGGTGATTTACCGTTGGTACTGATCGCTACTTTCAGATTGCCTTTGGTGACAATTCCACCCAGGTAGAAATCGCATAAATCCGGGGTATCAGCTACATTCACCAATAAAAATCGCTCTTTGGCTTCATCACGGACCTGCCGATTGACAGCCTTGTCATCTGTAGCAGCGATCACTACATGCTTAGCACCCAGATACTTCTCATGATACACATCCTCGATCATGGTGACGGTATCGGTAGTTGCGGCCAAGTCAATAAAACTTTGAGAAAACTCCCTAGAAACCGCAGTGACCTGAGCTTTAGGGCTGGATTTGAGTAAAAATTCAAGTTTCTCAGTGCCCACATTTCCGCCTCCAATCAGGAGTATATTCAGTTCGTGAACTTTGAGGAAAATGGGATATAAATGGTTCATGTGATTTAGGATAACCTTTGAGGTGTCATTTCGAGCGAGGAACGAGTGAGAAATCTCCTCGAAGGTTTAAAATCTTTTAGACACCGTACACTATTTTAATAACAAAACCTTCGAGGTTTTAAAAACCTCAAAGGTTATACTTCACCGCTTCTCGGTAAACTTCGGCTAATTTAATGCTTTCGCGGACAACATCACCGATGATGATTATCGCCGGAGCTTCTACCTTGTTTTCAAAAGCTTTGTCCTCGATATCATGGATAAAACCAGCGGTGATCTTTTCATCTCTAGTAGTACCGCTTTGGATAATCGCGATGGGCAAGTCCTGTTGGCCAAACTTCCTATAAACTGAAGCTATTTCAGCCAATTTCTTCGTTCCCATCAAGACCACCACGGTAGCCGTTGACTGGGCAGCAAGAGCCAAGTCTTTGGAAAGTTCTCCCGCTGAAGTAGTACCAGTAACTACCCAAAAACTCTCGGAAACACCGCGCTTGGTCACTGGAACTCCTGCAGCTGCAGGAACAGCAATCGCTGAAGTAATTCCTGGAATCACCTCAGTTGAGATTCCAAAAGTCTCTATGTAATCCACTTCCTCGGCACCTCTTCCAAAAACAAAAGGATCTCCCCCTTTCAGACGGACTACATGTCCATGCTTTTTAGCCAGGCTGACGCAAAGCTGATTGGTATCTTCCTGTGGTAAGGAATGTTTTCCCACTCGCTTACCCACAAAGATTTTCAGCGCAGATGCTGGTGCGTGATCCAATAAAACAGGATCGATCAGCGCATCATATAACACCACATCGGCTTTGTTCAATGCCAAAACAGCTTTCAAGGTGATCAACTCGGGATCTCCAGGGCCTGCGCCAACAAGTGTTACTTTGGGTTGAATTACGGTCTTCATGCAGTCACCTCTTCCTCTCGGTAGCTTTTCAGCAATCCATATATTTCCAATGCCTGTGCAGCATACGCGTTTGCAAATTCTTCAGTAGGCTCGTTCTGATTGATCTGGTAGATTTTCTCAGCGAAAGTCCCACCTAGATTGATTTTGCCACTTTCTACAAATACCTCATCAAACTGCTTGATGATATTTGCATAAGAATTAGTGCTCACACTTTCACTAAGCAAAATCGCTTTGGCAGCATTGATCAAGCCTGCGTAATGGTGATAAATACTATCAGACCAGCGTCCTTCTTCGAGGCATTTCTGTGCGATATCGATTTTTTCTTTGGCTTCCAAAAGCAAGGTAGCTACCAAATCAAGAACTACACCGGCACACTCACCCACGCCCACGGCAATCTTATACTCCTCAGTATTTCCCCAGTCCACATAGTCCGACGGAGTTACTGTAGAAGCATCTCCAAGTTCTTTCAGCAATTCATAGAAATAGATTTGACCTTTCTCATCGTAATAGCTCAAGAAATCCTGACCATTTGCATTTGCCTCAAAATCATCCAGCAAAATCCGCAATGCCTGAGGGCCTCTTTTACTTGGGATTTTGGTCACTTTATCTGCAAAACGCCCGTTCCCGTCACCTTTATTTCCCCCTCCAAGCAAAACCTGAAGTGCTGGAATTACTACTTTGCCAGCTTTCATGGACATGCCCTGAAAACCTATGTGAGCCATATTATGCTGACCACAAGCGTTCATGCAGCCTGAGATCTTGATGACCAAATCCTGGTTTTTCAGGTATTGTGGATATTCGGCAAGAATCACTTTCTCTAATTCCGCAGCAATTCCCGTAGAACTTGCAATTCCTAAATTACAGGTGTCAGTTCCTGGGCAAGCAGTAATATCTCCAAGGGTATTATAACCCGCTGAAGCCAATCCGATTTCTTTCAATTCCTTGTAGAAATAAGGAACCAAATCCTCCCGTACATCACGGATCAGGAAGTTTTGACGAAGGGTGAAACGCACTTCAGCACTAGCGTACTTCTCTACCAAATCAGCCAATTTTCTAGCTTGGTCAGTATAGAAATCCCCCAAAGGAACTCTTACTCCTACAGATACAAACCCTTTTTGTTTTTGAGGCAAAATATTGGTGAGTTTGAAGTGCTCAAAGTCCAACCCAAGCTCTTCTTCTACCGTCGCAGATGGAGCATCTGGAAGCTTTTGCGCAGCATCATAAGACTCATGATCTATAGGATAAGACTTAAATGGAAGTGCTTTTTTCTCATTTTCCACCAATTCCAGGAATGCCTCCAGACCAATATCCTTGATCAGGAACTTCATTCTGGCTTTCATTCTTTTTGCCCGCTCACCATGTCTGTCAAAAATCCGGATCACCGCTTCTGCAAATGGAATAATCTGATCTGCTTCCACAAATTCCGAGAATACATCCGCATGCCTTGGCTGGGAACCAAGACCTCCACCAAGCATGACTTTAAAGCCACGAACTTCTTTGCCATCGACTTTTTTAACTTTTGGGATAAAACCTAAATCGTGCAGGTAACTCAAGCCTGTATCCTCATCTGACGAAGAAAAGGAAATCTTGAATTTTCTTCCCATCTCCTGAGAGATCGGGTTTCTCAAAAAGTATTTGAAAACCGCATCTGCATAAGGAGTCACATCAAAGGGCTCATTGGCATCGATCCCTGCAGTTTCTGAGGCTGTGACGTTTCTCACGGTATTCCCGCAAGCTTCACGAATAGTGACATCGTCCCGTTCCAGTTCTGCCCAAAGCTCAGGCGTACGGTCCAAACTCACGTAGTGAATCTGAATATCCTGACGGGTGGTGATATGCAGTCTTCCGGTAGAATATTCATCAGATACCTTGCAGATCCTGCGCAACTGATCGGAAGAAACACGACCATAAGGCAACTTGATCCGGATCATCTGCACACCTGGCTGACGCTGTCCGTAAATACCACGTGCCAGACGTAGGCTACGGAATTTTTCCTCGTCAATATTTCCACCGTTGAAAAGCGCAATTTTCTTTTCCAGGTCGATGATATCTTGTTCTACAATATTGTTTTCAAGTTCTGTTCTAAAACTTTGCATGGCTGTTATAGGTTTTTGTTCGGATGGAAAGTGAGTAGATTGTTACCCTGAGCGTCCCGATGACTATCGAGATCGAAGGGTTTAATTATTCTATAAATCCAACCGAAACGGTATCATACTCTGCTTCATCGATTAGGATAAAGCTTCCATTTGACTTATTAGTCTTATAAGGATCAAAATGAATGGGCTTACTCAAGCGGAAATGAACCCGCCCAATGTCATTTAATTTTAAGGAATGAGCATCTTCTGCTCCTGTGAAATCCGTGTGAATTCTGGACTCTATTTGATCTACTTTTGCCAAGACACGATTTACTCCGTGCTGCAAAATATACTTCTTGCCTACGGTCAAAGCCTTGTTGTTCACCTGACAAATGGTGGCGGAAATTTGCTTTTCACTGGCTGGCAATTCCCCACTCTTCACCAACATATCTCCTCGGCTGAGATCTACTTCTGTTTCTAGGGTAATGGCGATTGAACTGCCCGGAGCAGCTTCCTGAATCTCCTGATCGAAATAGTGTATGCTTTTGATTTTGGAAGTATTCAATGAGGGCAAAAGCGTTACTTCATCACCTACTTTCAGGTTTCCTCCATATAGCATTCCTGAAAAACCCCTGAAGTCATGCCAGGCTTCCGTCTTCGGTCGGATGACATATTGCACGGGGAATCTCGCCACAGAACTTGGTTCCAAATCCGCTGGCTCCAGCACTTCTAGGTGATCTAAAAGTGTATTTCCCACATACCAAGGCATCTCTTCTGACTTTCTGGCGATATTTTCACCTTTCAGCGCCGAAACCGGAATAAAGGTAATCTGGTCCTCAGAGAAATCTGATTTGGCTACCAAAGCATCAAAATCAGCTTTGATCTTCAAGTACACTTCCTCATCATAATCCACCAAATCCATCTTGTTGATCGCAACGACCACATGGCTGATTCGAAGGAGATTTGCGATAAAGAAATGGCGATAAGTCTGCTCGATCACGCCTTTTCTGGCATCAATCAAAATGATCGCAACCTGCGAGGTAGAAGCTCCGGTCACCATGTTTCTCGTGTACTCTACATGTCCAGGAGTATCCGCTACGATGAAATTGGTCTTGGCAGTATTGAAATAAATATGCGCTACGTCAATAGTAATTCCCTGCTCACGCTCGGCTACCAAGCCGTCAGTGGCCAAAGAGAAATCCAGGTAATCGTACCCGCGTTGCTTGGAACTGCGCTCGATTGCTTCGATTTTATCCGTGGTAAGTGATTTAGTATCGTAAAGTAACCGCCCGATCAGCGTGCTCTTGCCATCATCCACAGAGCCGGCAGTAGCGATTTTTATCAATTTTCTATTTTCAGACATGTTGTTTCTAGTTTTCAGTTGTCCTGCTTCTCCAGAAGCTGGACTTGTCTTGACTCTGATATTGAGAGCTTTAAGTTTGATTAATGCTGCTTCTGGAGAAGCAGCATAACGACATGGTTGCCGAGTCTACTTTGTACTTTGTACTTGAGACCTTGTACACTTTCTAGAAGTAACCTACTTTCTTTCTCGTTTCCATCGCCGCTTCGGATCGCTTGTCATCGATTCTGGCACCTCGCTCTGAAATAGTCGATTGACGAATCTCACCCACTACGTCTTCGAGCGAAACAGCCTCAGAAAGCACTGCGGCAGTACAAGTCATATCCCCTACCGTTCTGAATCGTACCATTCTCACTTCCACCTCTTCGTGTGCCTCTCGGTACACATGCTCATTGGCAGTCCAGATCATGCCGTCACGGAAGAAAACCTCCCGCTCATGCGCAAAGTAGATCGATGGAATCTCAATATTTTCAGTTTTGATATACTCCCAAACGTCCAATTCAGTCCAGTTGGAAATCGGAAAACAACGTACATTCTGTCCATTATGGATTTTACCATTCAGCATATCAAAAAGCTCCGGACGCTGATTTTTTTCATCCCACTGACCAAAGTCATCTCTAACGGAGAAAACCCGTTCTTTAGCCCTGGCTTTTTCCTCATCCCTTCTCGCACCACCTATACAAGCATCGAATTTGAATTCTTCGATGGCATCCAGAAGCGTGGTAGTCTGAAGAGAGTTTCTACTGGAATATCTGCCACGCTCTTCACGCACTTTCCCCTGATCTATGGAATCCTGCACATTGCGTACGATCAATTCCAAACCAAGCTCTTCTACCAATTTATCCCGAAACTCGATGGTCTCAGGGAAATTATGCCCTGTGTCCACGTGCAATAAAGGAAAAGGAATTTTCGCAGGATAAAATGCCTTTTGAGCCAATCTCACCAGTGTGATGGAATCTTTTCCTCCGGAAAAAAGCAAAACCGGACGCTCAAACTGCGCCGCCACCTCACGGATGATGTGGATCGATTCTGCTTCCTTAGGATTAGGTGTTAATAGGTTGTTCATTTCCTTACTGTTTATGTCTTCTGTGTGACTTCATTATTCGCTATTCGGTATTCATCATTCTTAATTAATCTTTTAATATCGAATGAAAAATGATGAATAATGAATGTTGAAGTTCTAATGTCTTATGTCTAAAATCTTATGTCTTGAATCTTGATTCTAAAATCTTGCGTCTCACTTAGCGTGTAAGCCACACTCCTTTTTCGAATCTTCCCACCACCATCTTCCGGCTCTTGCATCTTCACCTTCCATAATCGCCCGTGTACAAGGCGCGCAGCCTATGCTGATAAAACCCTTGTCGTGAAGTGGGTTATATGGAATATTCTTTTCGTTTATATAATTGATCATGTCTTCAAATGTCCAATCCAATAAGGGATTGAACTTCAGAATCTGATTTCCTTCATCCCATTCGATGCGTTTCATTCCTGATCTATTGGCTGATTGCTCGGCACGAAGTCCGGTGATCCAGACATCATTTCCCGCCAAGGCTCTTTTTAAAGGCTCTACCTTGCGGACAAAACAGCAGGACTTGCGGTTTTCAACCGAGTCATAAAAACCATTGATACCAATTTCAGATACCAGCTTTTCAACAGAATCGGTATTGGGATAATAAACTTTGATATTTTGCTTGTACTTGGCTTCGGTTCTGGAAAGCAGATCCAAGGTCTCCGGAAACAATCTCCCCGTATCCAGGGAAAAGATGGAGATCGGCAGATGTGCTTCTGCGATCAATTGCGTGATCACCTGATCTTCCTGACCCAGAGAAGTAGAGAAAGTGACTTTGCCCGGAAATAAATCCGCGATCAAGGCCAATCCTTCCTGTGCACTCAGTTCACTCAACTGAGCCTCTAACTCATGCATATTCTTTTCGAGTGTCATCTTCTTTTACTTTAGGTACAGATTCCCAGATTCTCTCATGGAAATAAAACAGGATGATTTTGGAAAAAACTTCCACAGATCCTATGGAGATCGCCATGACCAATTCTCCGGTCACGAAGTAGGATATAATCATGGTGTCAATAGTCCCCACGATTCTCCAAGAGATCGACTTGAGCAAGCTCTTCGTATTGCTATCCTTTCCAGGCTTACTGGCAAACAGCTTTTTGAGTGGTTGGTCTAAAATCATACTAGGTTTATTACGAGCGTAAAGCACAAAAGTATATAAACCCTATAAAATATATAGGGTTTATGGTAAAAAAATTTTATTCTTCTTTCAGAATATCCTCTAAGGTCTTGTTTTCCAGTATTTTGAGTGTCTCGTCACGAACTTGGATCATGACGCGGTTTATGCCACAAACAGCTTCATTTTTACATTCAGCACAGGGTTCATAGTAGTTTAGGCTCACACAGGGGAGCAAAGCAATGGGTCCATCCAACAATCGGATCACTCGGGAAAGTGGAATATCCTTGGGTTCCTTGATCAGGTAATAACCTCCACCTTTTCCTTTTTTACTCCCGAGCATCCCTGCCTTTTTCAGTTCCAATAAGATGTTCTCCAAAAACTTATGTGAGATCCCATGCTCTTCGGCGATTTCCTGGATCAGCACTGTCTTCTCATCTTTGTGTCTGCCCAGGTAAGTCAAGGCATGTAGGGCGTATTTTGTCTTTTTAGAAAGCATAGACAAAAATAAACTTTTTGAAGGAATACCCTAGTACAGAAGTAGGCTTTTGAAATTTTTTAACCTATCAATATTTAGAAATAAAAAAACCATTGAGACAATTTATAAATCAATGGTTTTAAGAATATAACAGAAACCCTCGAGGCTTGAGAAACCTCAAGGGTTAAGTGCTTCTTCTACAGCAACTCCATACTTCTCACAACTTAGAATTATTTTAACCTCCTTTTATTGGTAGTAAATCAGCCTCACTAATCCAATTCAAACCTATATAGATTCGCTTTCCCATCATCCAAATAGCCAATCAGATATTGATCATTATCAGGCACTGCTATGATGCTCACTTCCTGATCCAATTCTAAAATTTTCACCGGATTCCCATCCCAATCATAAACAAGTACTCTATCACTTTTCAATGGAAACTGGTACTCCCAGGGTTCATCAGAATAGAGAACATAGATAAAATTTTCTGAAACAGAGGTTCTTATATTTCCAAACCTATTTTCCTTACCGATAGGTGCAGCGGTTTCTGAAGCTGTCTCCATACTTCGGAATTCAGGAGGCCAAAAATGCAAGGATCTATTTATCACCAAATTATTTCCATCTTTTGCCTCTAAAATGTCCATATTATAAGAAAAAGTAGAGGTGCTTAGTATGATAGGTTTAGATGGATGCTTAATTAACCTAAACTGATACGCCAATGCCAAAACCATTGGATTAACCCCTTTGAAATCACTTGAATAAGGATATTCTCCAATAGACCCCTTCATTTTACCTCCTTCGAGGAGCGTATAAGGTTTGTCACCCAAGGTAGCACCCACAAATTTATTCTCGCCCACCTTCACTACAGACCTAATTTCAAAATCGAATTTACCTTCAAATGGAATACATTCAGGATCTTCATCGTATTCTAAAACTTGTTCCAAATAAAACTCTTGAAACTCCCTAGTTTGTCTCTCAAACAATCCAAGCTTTTCTCCTTTTTCACCCGTTCTGACCATAAACGAAAACCCACTTAGCTCACAAGGTCCTTGGCCAAACTTTCCAAACTTTTTTAAGAACTTGTCTTGCTCAACGTCAAATATTTTATAGAGATAATCCATTTCATCATCATAGGCAATTAATACATCTCCTATTGATAATAAATCGACAACCTTAAATAAAGAATCTGATGCTTGAAGCCTATATGATGAAACTGGTTCAGTATTTTTAAATTCTTGAATTGGGTCAATTCTTTCAATTTCAGAATTACATGAATAGAGAAAGAGCAATCCTGAAAAAACTCCAAATACAAACAATAGTTTGTTCTTCATATTTTCAATAAATCCAAAGTATTTACCTCAATAAAAGAAACTTTTCTTTTATACATATTATACATAGGGGCAATCAACTTTGACCCCATGTACCACTACCTGGTTTGTTATACCTTCATCTGGGTCGATGAAAGTTACTACAACACAATCATTCCAAGGGTTATCTAAACAGCAAACCAATGCCGGATCCGGTACGGATGCTTTTGCCTCCCAATACTCAAAACCTAAAATCCAAACCAAAATCAATAAAATAAATGCTATCCTTTTCATAATATTAAAATTTAAACGGTTAAACAAAAAGTTTTTATACGCAAAAAACTTGAACTAAACTTACCCCCCTTTTTTATAAATCCAAATTTTAGTTTGAATATTTTTTTTGGAAGGTTAGTTAAGGCGCTGATAATCAACACGATAAATTTAGTTCGCGGTTAAATACAATTTATAACATATTATTATTCAATTATTTACCTAAAAACAAAAACATGCTATCAAACAACGTAAAACTAAATTTGAAAGAACTAAAATTAAAAATCCCCAACTGTTGAGCTGGGGATTTTGGACTTGGATAAAATGTTGAAACCCTTCGCCTTCCGTAACTTAGGCAGACTGGTTTTTCAGATTGATAAAACCTTCGAGGTCGAAAAGACCTCAAAGGTTACAATTCCTACAACAATTCCACACTTCTCTTCACAAAAGCAGTCAGGTCTTTACCTGTAAGCAAGCCTTGAGATAGAAGCGCCAGATCAAATGACTGCTTAGCTATTTTGATCTTTTCTTCTTCAGTTTCTGCTTTCAGAACTTTATCCACCACTGGGTGGTTACCGTTGATGGCCACTTTGTACGCATCGGGAAGTGAACCGTAGAAGCCCATTCCTCCACCACCAGTGGCAGCCATCTCTTTCATTCTGCGCATAAATTCCTCCATAGTAATCGTCACTGGAAGCTCTTCAGGGCTTAAGCCTTCCACTTCTACTGTGTAAGTCTTGTTGTTGATCGCCTTATCGAAGATTCCCTTCACTTCCTTGCTCTGATCTTCAGTCAGTAGGTTGGCGTAAGTTTCATCCTTCTGGATCAGCTTCTCAGCCACATCAGCATCTACGCGTTTCAGAGACGTTTTTTCCAGCTTGCTTTCCAAGTTCTGGATAAAGTGACTATCGATCGGTGAGTCCATCACCAGGACATCGTAGTCTTTCTTATTGGCAGATTGGATGAAGCTATCCTGCTTATCTGCGTCCGTGGCATAAAGAATGACCGTTTGCTCATTTTTATCGGTTTGATTCGCTTTGATCTTCGCTTGGTATTCCTCGATCGTGAAAAACTCTCCTTTGGTATTTTTTAACAATGCGAAGTCTTTCCCTTTTTCGTAGAATTTCTCCTCGGAGATCATTCCGTATTTCACGAAAAGGCCAATATCATCCCACTTGTCTTCGTATGCCTTTCTGTCTTTTTTATAAAGTTCAGCTAGCTTATCCGCCACTTTCTTAGTGATGTAAGAATTGATTTTCTTCACATTCCCGTCCGCCTGCAAGAAGCTTCTAGATACGTTCAAAGGAATATCCGGAGAGTCAATCACGCCATGAAGCAACATCAGGAACTCAGGCACAATGTCTTTGACCTCATCGGTGATAAACACCTGACGGCTGAATAGCTTGATCTTATTTCGCTGAAGTTCGAATTCATTTTTCACTTTAGGGAAATACAACACCCCCGTCAAGTTGAATGGATAATCCACGTTCAGGTGAATCCAGAACAGCGGATCCTCAGACATTGGATACAGCTCCTTGTAGAATTTCAGGTAATCCTCATCCTTCAGATCACTAGGAGATTTGGTCCAGATCGGCTCTGTGGTGTTGATGAAATTATCTACCTCCACAGATTTCCATTTCTTCTCCCCTTTGTCATCCACTCCATCTTCAACAGATTCGGTTTTTGTGCCAAATTTGATCGGGACAGGAAGGAATTTAGCGTACTTGTCCAGGATTCCCTGTAGCTTGAATTTGTCCAGAAACTCTTCAGAATCCTTGTTGATATGAAGGATTACGTCTGTTCCGCGTTCTTTTCTTTTGCCTTTAGAAATCTCGAAAGAAGTAGAACCGTCACAGGTCCATTTTGCTGCTTCTGCACCTTCTTGGTAGGAAAGTGTGTTGATTTCCACTTTATCAGCAACCATGAATGCCGAATAAAAACCTAAACCGAACTTTCCGATGATCTCATTGGCATCTTTGGCGTCCTTGAATTTCTCCACAAACTCCTCAGCTCCGGAGAAAGCCACTTGGTTGATGTACTTTTTGATCTCCTCAGCCGTCATCCCAAGCCCCTTATCGGAAATGGTAATGGTTTTCTTTTTCTCATCAAAGCTCACTTCCACAGTCGTATCTCCGAGTTCGCCGGAATACTGACCTAATGTCGCAAGTCGCTTGATTTTTTGAGTCGCATCGACAGCGTTGGACACTAGTTCTCTTAGAAAAATCTCGTTATCAGAATAGAGAAACTTCTTGATAATCGGGAAAATGTTCTCGGTATGTATCGAGATGGTGCCTTTTTCCTGCATGGCTATAAATTAGTTTAGTTAAACACATTGTTTGTCGGGCAGAGAATTACAAGTGTTGTTCCAAAGGGGAATTGGTGTCATTTTGGCAGAGCCGAAAGTCAGAAAGGAAAGTGAAAAATGAGAATTCAGAAATCTGAAATTTGTCGATTTTAGATTTCTCACTTCTGACTTCTGACTTATCTTTGGTGATGCTAAAGGAAATCTCCGTCCTAATTCAGAAAGAGCTTACCCTCGAGTGGCGCCAAAAATATGCCCTCAATGGGATTTTACTTTATGTGGTTTCGGCAGTTTTTATCACGTATCTAAGTGTAGGAGCTAGGGAAGGGAATATTTCCGAGCCTACCTGGAATGCCTTGTATTGGATCATTATTCTTTTTTCGGCAGTGAATGCCGTGGCAAAAAGTTTTGTGCAAGAGCATCAAGGACGTCAACTCTATTATTACATGATTGCTTCTCCGGAAGCGATTATTCTTTCGAAAATTATCTATAACACCGGGCTTACGCTAATTTTGGCACTTTTGGGATATGGGGTTTTTTCAGTGATTTTGGGAAATCCTATCCAAGACCAAGGCTTATTTCTGCTCAATTTGGTTTTAGGGGCAATGGGCTTTTCGGCAAGTCTCACTATGGTCAGCGGTATAGCTTCCAAAGCTGGAAATAACGCCACGCTGATGGCGATTTTGAGTTTCCCTGTGATTATCCCTATTCTTTTGATGGCAATCCGTATTTCCAAAAACGCAATGGATGGTTTAGATTGGAGTGTTAGCTCCGATAAACTGATTTCACTTTTAGCGATCAATGCAATTGTAGCCGCAGCAGGCTATATTTTGTTTCCCTACTTGTGGAGGTCGTAACCTTCATTATTCGTAATTCAACTTTCTAAAGGATTTTCCATTTTCCCCATAAACAAAATCGCTCCACTGTGTTTCTCCTGGATAAAGAAGATAAATGGTCTGTCCAAAGTAAAAACCGTCGGGGTATTATCGGGAGGTAGGCTGGTCACTCCTATCTCTATGATGGTGGCCGCAGCAGCTTCTGTACCTTTTTCATCTACTTCAATCAGTGCCTGGTGGATTACCCTACTGATTTTCAAAAGATCAGCTGAATTAGAGAACAACTGGGTGAAATTATCCGGGTGAAAATCAAATGGTGTAACCAATCCCATGGCTTTCAGATCATCCCCAAGGTTATTGATTTTATAGTCAATCTTAAATTTTGGCATTTTCAAGATCAAATTCACATCTCTGGTGTTATTTCTCCACTCGTTCAGTTTGTCCATGGTCAAATAGGGATAAAGCTGGGAGAGATCTCCACTTTCGTTGGTCAGAACACCCATGATGTATTGCCCTGTACTGTAGGGAATCTCCAGATAGGTGTAGTCTGAATTGTCATAGCCTTTGAAAGCTGCAGGCTCACCCAAGTTCATCATGTCGGCCATGATTTCCTCGCCATTGCGGAGCGTGAACTTTTCTTTTTGCGTATTTCCTTCAGGAAAATTATAAGCCCAGTCTCCTTTAAAATAAATCGCATTGACCAGGTACATCACCGCATCAGCCGGAATAGCATCCAGCATCTCCCGGATGAGTTCATTCGTTTGTCTTTCTATCCAGTGATTGATGACATCTACGGCTTTTGGATCCCGCATATTGAGAGCTGCTATCTCCGCATTGAAGTATTGCTGAGATGAATTTTTGAAGGGAATCTGAACTTCATATCCCTCTTTGTACCAAATCCCATTTGCAATACCCAATTCTACCTTAGGATCCACTTCCAGCAAAAAAGTAGTCAGGTCCTTGACCGCCTGGTTTGCTTCTTCCAAACTCATCCCTTCCATCTGCAAGACTTGGATAAATTCTTCCAAAACCTCCCCATCGTTGCCATTCATCGCCATTGCCAAAGCCTGATGAACCGAATATGGACTGAAAAAGATATTCTCAGCTTCCCCATTTGTAGCAATTTGTTGAAAAAGGTTGATAGCAAATTGGGTATTTGCCTCGGAGAGGCTGTTTTCTTCCAAGGAAAGGGTTCTCAGATTTGCCTCCACCTTTCCTGAAGGCCCCTCATCCTCTCCGGACACACAGCTAAAACAAAGCATAAATACGGAAAGAAGAGCTATGCTTACTAAAAGCTTTGGATACGTCTGGAATTTGGCAAATAATGTTCTCATAGCGGTCAATTTTCATCCAGACGTTGACTTCGCTTAAAATGCTACTTCAGGACTAAAATAGGATCAGAAAACCGATCTCAATGATGAATTCCTCCTCATTTTATCCAGATCTCCCTCCCACTTCAATTTTCCACGAAACTCTTTGATCCGCTTTTGCCTTTTCAATGTAAGGATTAGCTGCAACCCTTTTTCCACTGTAGCCTTCTTGGTAGTCAAGCCTGTTGCTTCCATTGCTTCCTGCATGAGTTTTTCGTCGATTTCTATATTTGTCCTCATAATGTGTATAGTTTCACAAAATACAGCTTTGGTTTCATTTCCTCCAGCCCATTTTCTTACCTCTGTTCAACTTTCCCCGGGAAATCACATTTTATCTTATCAAAATGAATGAACCCTTCGGGGGTTAATCTTTTTGGTGTCATTTGCTTAAATAACCTTCATTCTATCTAAAACCCTCGAAGGGTTTTGCCCAAAAACGATTTCCCTGAACTTTAAGCAGCTACCTTATCCAATTTGAGCAGATACTGTTAACTTTGCAGGCATATTTCGTCAATCAAACCAGACATGAACGAGCGATACATGCAGCGGGGAGTTTCCGCATCCAAAGAAGATGTACACCAGGCCATTTCAAAACTTGACAAAGGGCTTTATCCCAAGGCTTTTTGCAAGATAGTGGAAGACACGCTTGGCAACGATCCCGATTTTTGCAATATCATGCATGCTGATGGAGCAGGGACAAAGTCCTCCTTGGCATATGCGTACTGGAAAGAAACCGGAGACCTCAGCGTATGGAAAGGAATCGCGCAGGATGCGATCATCATGAACACCGATGACCTGCTTTGCGTAGGTGCAATCAATAATATTTTAGTTTCCTCTACCATAGGCAGAAACAAAAACCTGATCCCGGGTGAAGTGATCTCAGCGATCATTGAAGGTACTGAAGAGGTTCTTCAGATGCTTCGTGACAAAGGCGTCAATGCCATACTGACTGGCGGAGAAACTGCCGATGTGGGTGATCTGGTCCGAACGGTGATCGTGGACTCTACCGTGACCTGCAGAATGCGTAGAGACGAGGTAATCTCCAATGACAAAATCCAGGGTGGTGATGTGATCGTGGGTCTAGCTTCTTACGGACAGGCAAATTACGAATCCACCTATAATGGCGGAATGGGAAGCAACGGGCTTACTTCTGCACGCCATGATGTTTTCAACAAAGTACTCAAAACTAAATATCCCGAGACCTTTGATGCCTCCGTGCCCGAAGAGCTAGTGTACTCCGGAAAATATAACCTCACCGATCCGGCTCCGGGAGCTCCTGTAAATATTGGTAAGTTGGTGCTTTCGCCCACCAGAACCTACGCTCCCATCATGGTGGATATCCTGAATTACCTCAGGCCAAACATTCACGGCTTGGTGCATTGCAGCGGAGGAGCTCAGACCAAAGTCCTTCACTTTGTAGATGATGTCCACGTGATTAAGGACAACTTATTTGAAACCCCACCGCTCTTCAAAATCATTCAGGAAGAGTCTGGCACAGATTGGAAGGAAATGTACAAGGTCTTCAACATGGGCCACAGAATGGAAGTTTATCTGGATGAGCGCTATGCCGAAGAAATCATAGACATCGCCGAATCCCATGGGGTAGAGGCACAGATCATCGGTAGAGTAGAGCCACATCAAGGCAAAAAAGTAACGATTACCAGCCCTCATGGCGTTTTCGAATATTAAGTTATCTATCTAACTGAAATCATATCAGTACCAGTATTTTCCTTGCTCCCCTGGTCAGAAGACCGATGACGGGAGACCCGCCACGGCGGCCAGGCAGAAGGACCGGAAAAGCTAGTGTTCAATATTTATTAAAACACTTTAGCCTTTAACTGATAAAATTGTGGGTATCCATATTTAAATGGCAATGAAAGGGAAAAATATATTACTAAAAACTACAAAAGTCCTCAGCTGGACTTTTGTTGTTTTGTTGGTAATAGGATTGATCACTTTGACCAAAGTAGATCGCTCCCCGATTCAGGATCAGGATTTTTACAAGCAGACTTTTGCCGCATTAGAGCAACTTGATTTTCCAAAAACCCAAGGAGAAAGCTGGCTGGCCGGCTGGGCTCGTACCAATATGACTCCGCCTCAGCCAGTACCCCTAGTAGGCTATGCTCCCCGCGGTAATTATGAATTTGTACAGGACAGCTCCTTTGTGAAGGCACTCACACTTTCCAATGGTAAGACCCAAGTGGCCTGGCTGAATTTTGAGCTGCTGATCGTACATCCTGCCCTGGCAAATCAAATCCAAGAAGCAATCAAAAGCAATGAATTACCCATAGATCAAGTCATCTTTACTGCCACGCATACCCACTCCGGCATGGGCGGATACATGCCCGGCCCTATGGGAGAATTGGCTTTTGGAGGGTATGATCAGACTACCGTAGACCTTTTGGTGAAAAGCAGCCTAAATGCCCTGAAAAATGCACTGGCTGCCCAAGACACGGTGTCCATAACCTTCCGGAAATCGGATGCTGGAAACTTAGTCGCCAATAGATTTGTGAAGGATGGCCCGAAAGACCCCTTTGTCCGTCAACTTATTTTTACCAAAAAGTCTGGCAAAAAAGCAACCTTTCTCACCTACTCGGCCCATGCCACTGCGATGACCACTAAATTCATGGGACTATCCGGTGACTATCCTTTCTACCTCATGGAGAATCTAGAGAAAAGAGCCTTTGACTTCGCTATCTATGCTGCCGGTACAGTGGGAAGCCACATGCCTTTGCGGCCAGGAAACTCCCCAGAAAAGGTTCAGCAGTACGCCCATGAACTAGACTCTACCCTCGCATTGAAAATGACCTACTTTGCCACGGTAAAGAAGCCTCAAATCCGCCATGCAAGCTTGCCCATCTCCTTGCGCGAACCCCATCTTCGCATTTCGGACAACCTTCGCCTTAGACCATGGCTTTTTAATTACCTGCTAGGAGACACTAACCCCCACTTTGATATCACCTTAATCGGCAACACGCTGATGATCGCTTCCAGCGGTGAGCTTTCTGGTGTTTTCTATGAAAAGTGGGATCAGCTGGCGCAAAGCAAAGGCTTAAACCTGATCGTCACTACGTTCAACGGAGGCTATATCGGATACATCACGCCAGATGAATTATATGACGAGCATTATCATGAAGTGCGGGAAATGAATTGGTATGGACCAGGAAACGGAAAATACTTTGATGAGATGATCCTGAGGATTATTTCCAAATCGAATCCCTAGTTGGCACAAAGGAGTTTACTCTTATCATGCGCTATGCATTAAATAAATCATCACCACTATGAGCCTTTCCACCCTAAAAAGTATCTATCAATGCAAGTGTCCTCGCTGCCATCAAGGCGATATGTTTTTGCGTGGAAAACTGCTCAGCTCCAAATTTTCTGTGATGAATAAATGCTGCGCTCATTGCGGACAGGCCTTTGAGCCGGAGCCAGGATATTACTTCGGAGCCATGTTTGTGAGCTATGCGATTAATACGGCATTGTTTATTACGGCATGGCTAGCTTTATCCATTGTCCATCCGGATTATTCACTGACTCTTCTGCTGGCCATACTAGGGATCACGGTACTGATTTTTGTACCTTTTATCTATAGGATCAGCAGAGCTATCTGGATTTCCATTTTTATAAAATATAGTAGCGAAGACTTTCCTGATTCGCCTGATAGAGCAGTCCGGAAATAAAGTTGAAGTCAATTCATTTTAATCTCCAAACCTGGGACTTCACCCATCCTTCCATAAAGCGCTGCTCTTCTGTTTTACTAAAACCCTTCTTGGAAAAAAATCCCGAGTAGTCTGGGAGATCCTTGCGATGATGACCCGCCACCAATCGAAAGAAAGTAATCATCACTTGATTCAGGAATTTTTGTCTGTAGTTTTTTGGGCGAAAAAAATCTGCAAATACTATCCTTCCACCAGCTTTTAGCGCAAGCTTGATTTCTTCTAAAAGTGATTCAATTGCTTCATCAGGCAGGGTATCCAATACAAAATGCAGCCAGACTTCATCAAACTTTTTCCCAGCCTCGAAATTGCCTAAGCGGAAATCCAGCTGGCTGAATTGGAGATTTGCCTTCGCTTTTTTCAGCATGCTGTCGGACAATTCCCAATATTCCCCAGAAATATCAGCCTCGATTTCAGCGTAATCCAGCCCATCTCCCCCACCGATAATCAAGACACGTTTGGACTTGGTATCATCCAGAAAACATAGTTTAGCCTCTTTTAGCTTTTGCCCAAAAATGAACTTTACCAAAGAAGAATACCAGGGAGCAAGTAAACTATACTGATCTTTCACTAGTTTAAAGGAATGAACTAATTCCCAAAATACCCTTTTTATGAAGAATCTATTTAAAACCATAGGCGGTCTGCGCCAACTTTTATCCACCGTCGATCTGGATCAAATCTCCAAACTTTCCCAAAAAGTAGATCTCTCCAAGATGGTGGGGCTGGTATCCCAAATGAGCGACGAAGACCTGTCGAAAATGATGGGAATGCTCAAAGGCGGCAGCAAACCCAAAACCATTCCGCCGATCAATGGAGATTTTTATGAGCTGGGCAAAACCCTTGCTCCACAGGAGCGGGAAATCCAACTCAAGGTGCGAGAATTTATGGAGCGGGAAATCAAGCCTATCGCAAATGACTACTGGAACCGTGGTGAATTCCCCATGCAGATCATCCCCAAAATGGCCGAACTGGACATTGCCGGATTGACTTACCAAGGCTATGGCTGTCCCGGACACTCGGCGCTGCTGGAAGGTTTTGTAGCTATGGAAATGGCGAGAATCGATACTTCTATCTCCACATTCTTCGGAGTGCAAAGCGGCTTAGCCATGGGCTCCGTTTACCTCTGTGGTTCTGAAGCCCAAAAGCAAGAATGGCTACCTGCTATGCAAAAACTGGAGAAAATCGGGGCATTTGGCTTGACCGAGCCTGAAGTCGGATCCGGTGTAGCAGGAGGTTTGACCACTACTTGTAAAAGAGAAGGCGATGCCTGGGTGCTGAATGGGCAGAAAAAATGGATTGGAAATGCTACGTTTTCCGATATGACTGTCATCTGGGCGAGAGACCTGGACGATCAGCAGGTGAAAGGATTTATCGTGCGAAAAGAAAATCCCGGATTCAAAGCAGAAAAGCTGGAAGACAAAATGGCGCTGAGAATAGTACAGAATGCCCTGATCACGCTTACGAATTGTGAGGTACCGGAATCAGACAGACTGCAGGAAGCGAACTCCTTCCGGGACACTTCCAAAGTACTGCGCATGACCAGAGCCGGTGTGGCATGGCAGGCCGTGGGCTGTGCCCGAGGGGCTTATGAGTTGGCTTTGGCTTACACCAATGAACGCAAGCAATTCGGCAGACCTATCGCATCCTTCCAACTCGTTCAGGATCTTTTGGTGACTATGCTGGGTGATCTGACTGCCATGCAGACGATGGTATTCAGATTATCGGAAATGCAGGACGATGACATTCTGAAAGACGAACATGCTTCCCTAGCCAAAGTTTTCTGTACCCTTCGTATGCGCTCCATTGTGGATCATTCCCGTGAACTTTTCGGAGGAAATGGCATTTTGCTCCGCCATGATATCGCGAGATTTGTAGCAGATGCTGAAGCAGTTTACAGCTATGAAGGCACCAAGGAAATCAATTCCCTGATTGTAGGCCGGGCCATTACCGGGCATAGTGCATTCGTCTAAAGTAACAGTAAAATAGCAGGAATCAAGAAGGCGATTTCCATTCGCATCCGGATCTGTTCAGGGCTAGAGTCAGATTTGAAAAAGCTCAAATAGTGGACAAACAACATCAACAATACTAAACCCGGGAAGATCCTATAAAGAGAATTCACCAGTAGCAAGCCAATTAAAGCGACTAGGATTAATCCAATTGCGAGCTGGTGAATTCTCGGGTTTAGTTTCTCCTGAGGGATAATGGTGGCGATGGAAGAAAAGCCAGATTCCGAATCGCTTTCCTTATCCAAACTGGAAAGCATAATCAGATTTAGGTAAGCTAAGCCCATGTATAAAAGCGTCAGGCCAAAAGCCGTCCAGGTATAATCTATGGCTGGAGCTTCATACCAAGGAAGCCAGGAAATCCCGATTACATAGAATATAGCGGAACTGAGTTCCTTCAGACGGGCTTGCTTAGCTGCCAATTTCCTCACGGCAAGCATGATCCCGAGAATCACAACCCCAAGCCCTGCACCAAAAAACAATTCCTGAGAAAACCCAAAGAATTTTATCGCCCCATACAGACCAATACATCCAACAATGCTTAACATGAGCAGTAAAGGCTTTTGGTAAATCAGATGGAAATGATGTCTATCTTCTGCATGCTCAGCTGCCAGTTTTCGCGCATCCATCAAATGATCCGCGGTATAAATACACCAAACAGCCATAGCCAGCAGCGCATATTCCTGCCAGTCCAATTCTACTCTTAGTGCTCGCTCAAAAAAAAGCATTCCAGCCATTGAGCCAAGAACCACATCCAAAGAAAGCCAGGTAAGCCGCTGATAGATTTTAAAAAGAAACTGCACGGATTAAAGATAAGGCGAATGGGCAAAAGTCCATAGTTGGTGCTCGGATGCTCGTGGATATTATTTATTTTACGGATCAATTCTCAACCCCATAAACCTAAACACATGAAAAAACTCAATTTACTTTTAGCCGCCTTTTTCGCTTTTACCAGTCTTTCTTTGGCACAATCCCCGATCAAAATCGCCTGTGTGGGAAATAGTATCACCCAAGGTCCAGGAAGAGACAATCCAGACAGCTGGCCGTTACAGATGCAAGCCATTCTTGGTGACGCCTATGAAGTGGGGAACTTCGGAGTAAGTGGAAGAACCCTACTCAAAAAAGGAGATTATCCTTATTGGAATGAGCCACAGTTTCAGCAGGTGAAGGATTTCAAAGCAGACATTCTGATCATCATGCTGGGAACGAATGATTCCAAGCCTCAGAACTGGCAATACGCATCGGAATTCAGACAGGATTACCTGGATATGATCGCCGAGTTTAAGAAAACCATGCCTGCCGATGGCAAAGTCTATGTAATCATGCCGGTACCTGTAACCCGTGAAAACTTCGGGATCACTCCTGTGGTCATGAACAATGAGCAACGCATGATGATCATGGATATCGCTATAGACTCAGGTTCTGAACTGATCGATCTATATACCCCATTTATGGGCCATGAAGATCTCCTGCCTGATGGAGTTCATCCAAATACCGAAGGATTGGGAATTATGGCGAAGGTGGTGGCGCGGGCAATTAGGCTTTAAATTTCGAATTAGAAAATTGGAAAATTCGCTGTCACCGCCCAAGCTCGTGTATCATAAAAACTAGATTTCGAGTGTCCAAGGAAGCCGGAGATAAAGTGAATAAAACCGATGATGAGCCACCCACTAAAAATATTTAATAATAAATAAATTGGTGGCTGGATAATAGAAATTAAAAAATGAATGTAGACATTTTAATCATCGGACTTGTTTTCCTTCTATTGGGAATACTCGGACTGGCAATAGAATCAAATAAGTCGGCCAAAGAAAAACAAGAGCGAGTTTGGAGTTACTCGTTGACACAATTCATATTAGGTATTTGGATACTGATATTTGTAGGAGCTATTCTAACAATTATTGGAATACTTGGTGACTATTGATCAGTTAAAAAAAATAAAGATGTATGGACTCTCCTTATTTCGGGTAGATAAAAGAATTCCCCAGATGAACCCCAAGACCCAGAATAGGTCAAACCTAACAATCTTTAGTGATAGTCAAGATACTTATCAAAGTTCAACCCCTTCGGGGTTACCATTTTCAATTATTATTTCTGATGTCCACGGGTTGCACCCGCGGTTATTGAAAAGTTGGACCACTTCGTGGTCACAGGTCATATTTGTTGACTTCTCCTCTAAAAACGACTGGAGATTGAAAGATCAAATGATTTGCTGAAAATCGATTTAAAAGCATGACCCCTAACGGGGTCAAACCATTAATAGCCATGGGTGCAACCCATGGTTTATTGGATACCAAACCAACCCACGACCCCGAAGGCGGTCGAACTCATTCCTGAATTTCTTAAATACTCTTTGTGATTTCCGGATGTAAGTGAAGTGTCAACTTTATTGAAAAACCCACTAAGCATAGATCGCATCTAAGCTCAATTATCTTAAAGAGTTTGAAATTCCAACTTTCAACCCTCTTTGCGGCTTTGCGCCGTTGCGGGAGTATTTCCACTTCTAGCTTAATCTATCACTCCTCCACAAACCCAATTTGCTTCCATTCTCCTTCGATCGGATCGTTTTTCTGGGGAGCACCTGGGGTACTTCTACCTTCTTTAATGTACTTAGTCAGAAGCGCTTTTAGCGAGGCTACTTTCTCAGGATTCTCAGCTTGTAGATTGTTAGTTTCTCCCGGGTCGGAAGCCAAATTATACAGCTGCACATCCGGAAGTCCCTCCTCAGCAGGAGTATTCGGTTTGGGTGCGCTCCATCCCCCGGATCCTTTGGCCATGATGAGTTTCCAATCTCCTTGACGGATCGCGAAGCTGCCATTAATGGAATGTGAAACAGTCGCCTCACGGAATTGATCCACCTGCTTACCTGCATCAAAAAGTGGCAGCAAACTGTAGCTATCCTCTCCTTCATCGTCCTTCAAATCGTATCCTGTGATTTCAGCACCTGTGGCCATCATATCAGTGAGACAGATCGTTTGTTCCCTGCTCGATCCCGCCTGGATTTTGGCAGGCCACTTCGCAATAAAGGGAACACGATGCCCTCCTTCGTAAATATCCGCTTTATGACCCCGATAGATGTAGCTGGAGAAATGTCCAGCCCCTTGCATCACATCCAGTCCCGCTGCCGGTGAACCTCCATTATCAGAGGTGAAAATAATCAGCGTATTTTCGTCTATGCCTGCATTTTTAATCACTGCATTTACCTGCCCCACATAATCGTCTATCATCATCATAAAGTCAGCATAGGGCGCCAGACCACTTTTACCCTGCCAGTCTGCCGGAGGCAAAATCGGGGTATGGGGAGATGGTAAAGCAAGGTACAAGAAGAAAGGGTTTTCGGTTTTGGACTGCTCCTCTATGTATTGGATGGAGCGATCAAAGAAGTTTGGAGTGACTTCCTCATGGTCAAAATCGGGGGAAGTCGGTCCTTCTCTCCACCAGGAATATTTGCCGGTATTTACTGTGACCGTATCTGGGATGGCTGTTACTTTTCCATTTTCCACATAGACATAAGGAGCCATATCCAGGGAACCAGAATGGCCATAGGCATAATCAAAACCCAGATCGTTTGGCGTATGGGTAATAGGTTTGCTGAAATCAATCTGCTCAAAGTCTTTAGCATCCCAGCCTTCACCCCGTAGCGTATCTCCATCTACTAGCCCCCAGTTCCAGCCCAGGTGCCACTTTCCTATAAAAGCAGTATGGTAACCGGCGGATTTCATCACATCGGCTATAGTCGTGCGTTCGTCCTCGATGAGCGCCGGTGATTTCCCAGTCAGAACCCCGGACTTCAAGGTACTCCGCCAGTTGTATCTACCGGTCAGAAACCCGTATCGGGTAGGCGTACAAACCGCCGATGGGGTATGTGCATCGGTGAATTTCATCCCTTCAGCAGCTAACTGATCAATATTTGGAGTCAAAATTTTACCTTCTGGGTTGAAAGCCCCTATGTCACCATAGCCCAGGTCATCAGCGAGAATCACGATTACATTGGGATATTCTGCTTTTTCCTCCGATTGCTCCGGGGAAGCGCAGGAGAAAAACTGGAGGATCAGGCAAAAGACGGAAAGTTGAAGGAGGGTTTTCATAAATCTGGGAATGCTTACTAATTCACCTGCAATTTAGGGCATTTGCCTAATAAATCTAAATTTATTTCAGCAATTCGTACCGGAACTAAACGGCCTATTCTGCCGAAAAAGTAAAGTTGAACAACTCTTCGTTGGCATGCTCAGCTTTTTGCTTGCTCCCGCCCTAAGAAGGGCAGCGGATAGAAAGCCATCAATCCAACACCCTTCTGGCAAATAAAAAGGCCTTGGACCAGTACCGGTTGCTAAGGTAATCTTCGGAAACCCCCAAAGAACTGGAAGCATGAATAAAGCGCACATCCCCCCTTGAAGTCTCTGTCACTATTCCAGAATGAGTGACCTGCTTCCTTCTCTTTCCCGTGGCAAAAAACAACACATCTCCAGGCTTGATGTCATTGGTTCGGACAGTCTTGCCCACTTTACTTTGATCTGCAGACATTCTAGGCATGGTAATCCCTACAGCATAAAAGGAGTGGTATACCAAAGCAGAGCAATCCATCCCAGCTCTGGTGGTACCTCCAAAGCGATAAGGTGTGCCCGTATAGCTTCGGGCAGTGGAGATTACTTGATTAAATGGCTCGTTGGCTACTTTCTTTTTGGATGCACAGGAAAAACTAAAGCTGGCAAGGATTAACAATAAAAGCGTTTGAAATCTGAATTTTTCTAGCCTCATAGTGGTTTTTGTTCTTTCAAGTATAAGTCGAAGCCATACAGAAATCAACCTTTTCCCAGCAAAAAAGTGTTTGATTCCTTAACTTATAGCGACTAAACGCAGATGATGAGCAAAGAAGAATTCGCCAACCTTCCTTTCCACAAAAAAATAGCAACCCTCTACACTGAAGGCACCTTCGTAGTGGGCATACGCTATTACAAGCATAAGGTGAATTTATATCTGCTGGACAATGAGTACGTAGAAGTTTTCTATAATCACAAACAGGACAAAATCGACAAGATTGATTTTTTGCCACGTAATCATACCCGGATGAAGTTCTATCTGGATCAAATTAAGTTGGCGTGATTCTCGCGCGGATCTACGGGGATTCTTTTGGAGTAAAAACCTCATTTCAACTACAAAACCCAATCTGCGATCATCTGCGGGATTTATCAGCGCAAATCTGCGGGAAATACCCGAAAAATAAAGTAATTCGCATTGTTAAGTCCTACAACTATGAAGAGAAAAATCGCCCTGGTAACTGGTGGCTATACCGGTGAATCTGTCATCTCCCTCAAGAGTGCCGCTGTAGTGGAGCAAACCATTGACCGAGAACTTTACGAGGTTTATAAAATCTTGATTTACCCTGGGGATTGGCATTATCTGACAGACTCAGGAGAAAAAATCCCGGTTGATCTAAACGATTTTAGCATTCAGATCGGAGATGAAAAAATCACCTTTGACGGGATATTCAACATTCTGCATGGCTCCCCCGGAGAGGATGGCAAACTCGCCGGTTATTTTGATATGATAGGCATTCCTTACACCACTTGCGATCAACTCACCTCAGCCATCACCATGAACAAGGGCTACACCAAAGCCATTGTGGATGATATAGAGGAGCTTTACATTGCTAAATCAATTCAGCTTTTTGAAAATTCCCCTAAATCTCTGGATAAAGTAAATACTGAACTGACTCTCCCACTTTTCATCAAGCCTAACAACGGCGGAAGCTCTATAGGAATGTCAAAGGTCAAAAGCTGGAACGAACTACCCGAAGCACTGGAAAAAGCTTTTGTCGAAGACACCCAGGTTTTGGTGGAAGAGTTTGTCTCCGGGCGGGAGTTTTCCATAGGCTGCTTCAAGGGAAATGGAGAAACCACTGTTTTGCCAGCCACCGAAATCGTCAGCAGCAAAGAGTTCTTCGACTATGAAGCGAAATACGTCGCTGGAGTCACCAATGAAATCACGCCTGGCAGAATGAATGAGGAGGAAATAGAACGAGTGAACCGGATAATTCCGAAAATCTACGAAAAGCTAAATTGCAAGGGAGCAGTGCGCATCGATTATTTTCTGCAAAATGAAACCGGGAAATTCTACTTTATAGAAATCAATACCGTACCCGGACAAACTGAAACGAGTTTGATTTCCCAGCAAGTTCGCGCCGTTGGTATGGAGGTCAGAGACTTTTACACCCAGCTGATCGAAGAAATGTTCACCTAAACTGACAGCAAAACCAAAAATAAGAGCCAAGCATATCTCATACGCTTGGCTCTTTTATTTTGTCAGATGGTTCTTGATTCTTGACTCTTGGTTCTTGATTCTTGCTTCTTAATTCTTGGCTCTTAGCTCTCCAACACCATTTCCTTCACACATTCCACCCAGGTATCTTCAGAATTTAAGCTTGGCACCAAGTCCCATTCTTCCCCTCCCGCTTCGAGAAATTTATCCCGGTATTCTCCTGCTACCTCCACGGTAGTTTCCAGGCAATCCGCCACAAATGCAGGGGAGAAAGCCAAAACTTTCTTGACTCCTTTCCCGGCCAATTCATCTATTACATCATCGGTATAAGGCTTCACCCATGGGTCTTTCCCCAGTCTGGACTGGAAACAGTTCACCGCTTTATCTTCAGGAATCCCAAGTTTTTCACAGATCGATCGGGTAGTCTGAAAACACTGTGCCCGGTAGCAATAGTGGTTTTTTGCACCATATTTATTGCAGCAAGCTCCCAGCTGACAATATCCGTCCACAGAACCTTTCAGAATCTGGCGCTCTGGCAAGCCATGATAGGAAAACAGTATTTTGTCGTACTCCTTATCCTTCAGCATAGCCTGCCCCCGCTCAGCCCAAGCTTCCAGGAAAAGCGGATGCTCTATGAAATTACTGATAAAGGAAAAGTCAGGGATAATCTGCCAGCCCCTGGCAATCTCCATCACCTTCTCCTGTACAGAGCCAGTGGATGCAGAGGCGTATTGAGGGAATAGCGGCAATACGATGATTTTACTCACATGTGCTTTGCGCAATTCCTCCAGGCCGGATTCTATAGACGGGCTTTGGTAACGCATGGCTATGGCTACCTTGTACTTTTTAGAATCCAGCTTTTGGATCAATTTATCCCGTAGATCTTCAGTATGAAATAGAAGCGGGGAACCCCGATCTGTCCAGAGTTTGCGGTACTCATGCGCTGATTTCGGAGCTCTAAAGGGTGCTATAATTAAATTGATCAGCAACCAGCGAGAGATATAGGGAATATCGATCACACGTCCGTCCATCAGGAATTCACGAAGGTATTTTCTCACATCGCCTGTAGCGGTGCTATCTGGAGTGCCCAGGTTCACTAGCAAAACGCCAGTTTTTCCGGTATTGGTCATTATACTTTGATTGCGTTATATCCGAACAAGAACCCAAAATTACATCCGATTGTTAGATTTCGCCAATCGAACTTCTCGATGTCCCATTGAAAAACAGCTTAAATCTTGAGATTCCTGGCCCAGCCTATCAACGGCCCGGCGGACATACTCGCGATAATAGCCAGGATCACCAGGCCGATAAACAAAGGCTCGGTCACCAGTCCATTTTCTAACGCAATGAGTCCCAGCACAATATCCATACTCCCTCGGGTACTCATCCCAATACCTGCTACGACAGATTCCTTACGGGAGACTCCGCCTATTCTGCCCCCAAAGTATGCCCCATAATATTTCGTCAATAAACCAACGATAATCACTACACCTACTATCCCAGGATCAAATCCAGTGATAAAATTGACTTTCAACCCTATGGACACAAAGAAAATAGGAGCGAAAATATTATTGATAAACTGATGTAAGATCTCCTTGGCTTTTTCGGTCAAATACTCCGAATCTCCCAAGGCAACACCGATGATAAAGGCTCCGAAAATAGCATGTATCCCAATGAACTCGGTAAAAGAAGCGGCCAAAAAACACAAAGCCAAAGACAAGCTAAGTAAGCCTCCCGGCCAGGCCAGTTTCTTATTGATCCAGGGTAAAACTTTATTAATCAACCCTTTTCCTATGGTGAGCATCACCAGCGTAAACAGCAAGGTCAAACCTATAGTAGGCCATACTCCCAAGCCCTCAGTACCGGATTCTGAAAGCGAAAGAATCACCGAGAAAATGAGCCAACCCAGCACATCCACGATCATAGCCGCAGCTATAATAAGCAAGCCTGAGGAGGTTTTGAAGAGATTGAGATCCATTAAAATCCGCGCCACAATGGCCAGCCCGGTAATGGAAATCGCCAACCCAAAGAAAGTAGAGGCCACTATACGATCATTGATATTCACGCCCAAAAACTCCGGAAAGGCATAGGCCACCACAAATCCGGCAATAATCGGCAGCACCATGGAGGCCACAGCGATATAGAGGGCCTTTTTGCCCTGACTCCAAACAATATGCAGCTCCACCTCCAGACCGGCTATGAACAGCAGCAGGACGACGGAGATCTGCACAAAGCCATCAAAGGCTATATTGGTCATCTCATGCGCACCAAAGAGGTATTCGTGCGCGCCTGGAAAGAAATTCCCAAGTATAGTAGGACCAAGTATAATCCCGGCAAATATTTCACCCACCACGGCAGGTTGCTTGAATTTTCTGGCTACTTCGGCAAAGACTCTTGCCAAAATCAGAATAGATGCGAGCTGGAGGAGCAAATTAATGACCTCCTTGTGGTTTAAAGTTTCCATGGAGGCTTAATTTTTAACGATTAATAAATTACAAGGCAAGGTGCTCAACAAGTCTTCTAGATCGTGGGGAAAAATGCGGTCAAAGAAATTCAGCTTATGATCATCTCCCACCACGAGCAAATCTGCATCTATTTTTTCACAGAATCTGGCAAGTTCCACAGCCCATCTACCTCCTGTCACTTTGATATTTGGGCGTACATTTCCCAACTCTATTTTCTCTAAAATATCCTCCACGTACTTCATTTCATGTTGCACCAGTTCACGACGGGTCTGCGAAGCCTCTTCTTCAGAGTCCTCGCTGGCAGTTCCCATCTGCAAGCCATACATCTTGATTTCATTCAGAATATGGACTTGCTCTGCATTTATTATTTTGGAAAAATCTATCCCCATGGCTATCACATGCGGAGTAATCTCCAGCTGTGTGCCATTGATTACGATCTTTTCAAAGACGGTAGAATCCAGTTTAGGTTCAATCAAAGTCAGGACAGAACAAGGTGCCTTACGGATGATTTTGCGCCCCACAGAACCCATATAATAGGTCAGGAGTCCTTCCCGCTTCAAAGCCCCAGCAATGAGCAGGTCTACGTTTTCCTCTTTGCAGGCCTGCATGATCATTTTCACCGGCTTCCCCTCTTTCCAGATCAATTTCGTTTTAAAACTATCCAATTCAGTTTTCCGGATAATTTCATCCAGCTTGGCTTCCAGCTCATCGGTTTTTTTGCCGATATGAATAAGGATAAGCTCCGAATCGAAAAGCTGAACCAGTCTTTTGGTTTCGGAAATCAACGCTTCCATCCTAGGAGAGAATGCGATGGCTAAGGCTATTTTTTGGTACATCTTCAAAAATCTAAGTCCCTTAAATAAGCGAATTTTCACCAGCTGTCCAACATCAAATTTGCCTGCCCATTTATCACACTCTCTGCCCACTTAAGGGATAAAATCCCTATGGGAATATAGGATAGCCGATTATATCCATATTTTTTGATGAAATTAGTAAGTCTTGCTCCTTCCAATGAGCGAGAAAATCAGAACATAACCCCAACGATTTATGAAAAAAACATTACTCAGCTGGATGCTGATCGGAGCAATGGGAGTGAGCAGTGCAGCTTATGCGCAGTCGGACTACCCCACTCTGAGCGAACTCAATCAGCGGCTGCAAAGCGTGGCTAGCAATAGCGCTGCTTCCCTTACATCACTGACCAAAACAGCCGGCGGAAAAGACATCTGGGCTCTGAAAATAGGTACTGGTGAGCTCGACCAAAAACCGGCGATCGCCGTAGTAGGCGGAGTGGAAGGTTATCATCTGCTAAGTGTAGAACTGGCTGTTCAATTCGCCGAAAAACTACTTGCATCGCATGCAGATGCACTGGAAACTACCACTTTTTACATTTTTCCAAATATGTCACCCGATGCCTATGAGCAGTATAGTGCCGGGCTGAAATATGAGAGAAGAGGGAATGCGACCCAAGTAGATCATGACCGTGATGGCTACATCAGTGAAAATGGCTACACAGACCTAAACGCTGATGGATTCATCTCTATGATGCGAGTGACGGACCCCATGGGCGAGTACATCCTTTCTGATGAAGACGATCGCGTATTGGTAAAAGCTGACCGGGCAAAAGGCGAGGCCGGAATGTACAGCCTCTACCCTGAGTCCAAAGACGATGACCAAGACGGGAAATTTGCGGAAGACCTAGAAGAAGGAATCGCTTTCAACAAATCATTAACTTATAAATTCCCGGTTTTCGAACCATTGGCGGGAGACATGCCCGTGACCCAGCTAGAATCCAGAGCCCTTCTGGACTACCTTTTCGAGCAGTGGAATATTTTCGCATTCGTGACTTTCTCTCCGGCAAACAACCTCTCGGCTCCTTTGAAGTATAACGCTGGCAATGCCAACAAAAGAGTAGTCACCTCTATTTTGGAGAAAGATCAGGCTATCAATGCCATGGTGTCTGATCTGTACAAAGAGACCGTGACCCAGGAAGCTTTCCAGCAGGACAATCAGGGCACAGATGGAGACTTTTTCCAGTGGGCATACTTTCATTTTGCCAGACTGAGTTTCAGCACGCCCGGCTATTGGACCCCGGAGTTCAGCAAGGACAAAACCAACGCTGAGGCCAACTTCCTAGCCTGGGCAGATTCCCTGGGCAGGACAGATGTTTTTGTCCCTTGGACAGAAATCCAGCATCCAGATTTCCCCGGCAAAAAAGTAGAAGTGGGCGGCATCAAGCCCTTTGTGAGGAGTAATCCTCCGTATGAGAAAGTAGAGGAAATCGCTGCACAGCACACAGACTTTATTTTAAAACTAGCCGCCATGCAGCCAAAGCTGGAAATCCACAACCTTAAAACGGAGCCACTCGGCAATGGACTCACCCGGGTCAGTTTGGATTTATTCAACAATTCGGCACTTCCTACACATTCTGAAATGGGCGAAAGGTCCAGATGGCTGCGCAAAATCAGAATTGATATGGGAGCAGATGCAGATCAAATCATCTCTGGAAATAAAATAGAACTCATGGATTCCCTGGGCGCCTACGAAAAAGCCAGCTTTAGCTGGATCATCAATGGCTCAGGAAATATAACAGTCAAAGCCGGGGCAACCCATACCGGCTTCACTTCCACTACTGTAAAACTTTAACCCATGAAATCGAACCTGACAAAGAACTACGTACCAATTGGAGACTTAAAATATGCGAGATTCCATGTGGCAGAAAAGAATCAATGGTAAACACATGAAAAAGATGAAGACAATAAAACTAATCCTCGCCTTGGCTGTCAGTGCATTCAGCCTAGGAAGTTATAAAGCAGCGGCACAGGAAAAGTTTTTCCGCGCCGTCGGTACCCCACACGACCCGAAAGTAGAAATCGCATTCAACCGGTACTACACCTACGAGGGCCTAGTGGATAATATGAAAAAAATCGCCGAAGCCCATCCGGATATTGCCAAAATAGAATCCATCGGTAAGTCATACGAAGGGCGTGACATCATGACACTGACCATCACGGATTTTTCCACCGGAAAAGATACCGACAAGCCCGGCATGTGGATCGATGGAAATATTCACTCCAATGAAATCCAAGGCGGGGAATTCTCCCTTTACAGCGCATGGTATCTCACCGAAATGCATGCAGACAATGAGTTCATCCAGGAATTACTGAAGGACAAGGTCTTTTATATCACTCCCACCATCAATCCTGACGCCAGAAACGACTATTTCCTTCAGCCCAATACGGCACACTCCCCGAGATCAGGCATGATGATGCTAGACAATGACGGCGATGGCCAAGCAGGCGAAGATGGCATGGATGACCTGGACGGGGATGGCAGCATCACCATGATGATCCGCAAATCACCTACAGGCCGCTACATCAAAGACCCTCAGGACCCACGCAAACTAATCATGGTAGGTGCAGATAAAGTAGGTGAATACGAAATGCTCGGCCAAGAAGGCACAGATGGTGACGGTGACGGCAGAGTAAATGATGATGGCGTAGGCTACTATGACCCCAACCGGGATTGGGGATGGAACTGGCAGCCAGATTACATACAGCGAGGTGCGCTGAAGTATCCTTTTACCCTTCCAGAAAACCGCTCAGTCATGGAGTTTGTGATGAAACACCCGAATATCGCCGGGGCTCAAAGTTTCCACAATTCTGGCGGAATGATACTTCGAGGACCTGGAGCTGAAGAGGATGTGAGTACTTACAACCGAAACGATATCCGAATCTACGATGCCCTAGGACTCAAAGGCCAGGAAATGATCCCGGGTTACCGGTACCTGACCGTTTACAAGGACCTGTATTCTGTATTTGGAGGGGAGCTGGACTGGTTTTATGGAGTGAGGGGAATATTCACTTTCTCCAACGAACTGATGGTGCCTTATCTCTATTTTCACAAGCAGTCTGGTGGACAAGACGAATTGTTCGAAGTGGACGAATTCCTGACTATGGGAGATGCTTTTGTGGACTGGCATGAGTTTGAACACCCACAGTTTGGCACCGTAGAGATCGGTGGTTTCAAGAAGAACTTCGGAAGAGCCCACCCTGGATTTTTGCTGGAGCAGGATGCACACCGAAACGCAGCCTTCACGATCTATCACGCTTATCACACACCAAAACTATCCGTCATGGATGTGAAAGAAGAAAACCTTGGCGGTGGTCTAAAAGCCATCACGGCGACTATTTTCAATGAGCGCCTGATACCCACTCACGCCAGTCAGGATCTAAAGCATAAAATCGAGCGCCCAGACTATGTCTCTATTTCCGGAGCTAAAGTCGTGGCAGGTTTTGTGGTGGAGGACGAGGACTTCGGGAAATTTGCGGAGCAAAAACATACCCCTGAAAAAATCGCCCTGGACAATATCCCCGGTATGACCGGAGTAAAAGTGAAGTGGATCGTATCCTCAGGTTCCAATTATACCATTAGCGTGGATTCTGCCAAAGGCGGAAAAGCCAGTTGGCAGAAATAAACCCCATCCAATTAATACCAAAAGCCCTGAGGAAACTCGGGGCTTTTTTAGGTCTAAACCAAAAACAAACGAAATAAACAAAACTTATATCGTTTATTTCGTTTAATTTTATACAGAATAATTTAATTACGATGGAAGATTTGATAAGACCTACCAAAGAAGACCAGAAAGCAGCCATGAAGTCATATGACACGCTCGCATCAATGTTAAAAAACATTCACTCTGATTACCCTGAAATTGAAATTGAAGAAACCCAAGAGAGAATAAAAATCCCGCTGAATGCTTTAAAACTTCTTGCCGAGATTTTAAAGGAAACCAGTCAGGGAAAACCTGTCTCCATAGTCCCAACGGCCACCGAAATAACCACCCAAGCTGCCGCTGAACTCTTAGGCTGCTCTCGCCCACATTTAGTAAAACTATTAGAGCAAGGAGAAATAAATTTCATCAAAATCGGCAAACACCGAAGAATCAAATACGAAGATGTGATTGAGTATAAAAAGAAATTAAAAGCTGAGCAGCGAAGATTACTGATCGAGATCATTCAGTCTGACGAAGAATCTGGACTATATGATTCATAGCGTCAGATTCATATGCGTCTTAGATACCAATGTCATTTACCCCATAGACATTCGTGATCTGCTTTTTTGGTTTGCTTTTTATGATCTATTCACCCCAAAATGGAGTAAACATATTTTCGATGAATGGTTGGAGGTGATGATTCGAAAAGGAGTCAAGCGCACAGAAGCCTTTAAAAGAGTGTCCAAAGCTCACCAGGCATTTCCCGATGCCTTGGTAGAAAACTATGAACCAATCATCAGCTCTATAAATCTTCCCGATGAAAAAGACAAGCATGTTCTTGCTGCTGCTATCAAAGCCAATGCAAACATTATAGTAACCAATAACCTAAAAGATTTCCCACCTGAGTATTTAGCAACATTTGGCTTAAGTGTGAAAAATGCCGATGACTTTATAACTGACACTATTGACTTAAATCAAGACCTCGCTCTAAAAGCCTTCAGAACACTAGTCATGAATAGACAAAACCCCGATTTAAACGAATTTGAAGTCCTCGACAGATTACGCAATTGCGGATTACATGACTCTGCTAACTACTTGCACTCACTTTTATAACTAGTCGAAATACTCATCACAAATCACCTTCTCGGCTATTTACCCATCGCATCCAGCTTCCGGTTAATCTCCGAAATCCCAATCCCCACCTGCTGCAGCGTCAACGGCTCCTGCGGAAACTCATCACTCATATAATATTCAAACTTCCAGATCTCCCGGATTTCTTCAGCCGGAACTTTGTAAGGTGTGTAAATTGGATTTAGCGAGCGTAGCAAAAAGCTTCTCTCCTCAGCCTGAAAACTCAGCATCTTAAAACTGATACCCTCGCTTGCCGTCACCACCACGCAAGGAGTTTCTTTGGCCAATCTCCACTCAGACAAGTACGAGCCGATCACATAAGCTCCATCCGCAATCGGCAACATGCTATCGCCCTCAGTTTGGAACATGCGGTATTTTTTGTCCTTGGACAGATTTGGCAGATTGAAGACAGGCAGGGTACTCAAATACTCCGGATCTCCAAAACCTCCCAAGTAACCCGCTTTCGCCTTGATCGGCACAAGTTCTATGTTGTCCTCATTGCTTGAGCTGACGGTGGTGGCGAGAATCCGAACTTTCGAACCGCTCAGAAACACATCATTTCCAGCTTCCAGATCACGGATTTTCAGCTCACTCAGTTTGGATAGATCCACCCGTAGCAGCGTATCCACACTCATCCGGAAATAATCCGCACACAGCAGCAAATCCTCGATAGCCGGAGACTTGCTATGCCCGTTTTCATGCGCATTCAGTTTGGCGCGAGTCATGCCAAGATTATCGGCCAGCATGTCCTGACTCAATTTGCGTCGCTTTCTGAGAAATTTCAGATTACTGCTCCAAAAAAAACTTTGACTTCCCATATTATTTTGATACAATTAATGACAATAAATTGATACTAATACTATCAAATATAGCAAGTAATCTGAGAAATGGAAAGGCATATCGTGCATTTGGATCTGGACACGTTTTTTGTGTCTGTGGAGCGGTTGAAAAACGAAGCGCTAAAAGGGAAACCGGTCATCATCGGCGGCAGTTCCGACCGTGGAGTCGTAGCTTCCTGCAGTTACGAGGCCCGGAAATTTGGCGTGCATTCCGCCATGCCTATGAAGCTGGCGCGGCGACTTTGCCCTTCGGCCTTTTACGTCAAAGGGGATTTTGACAGTTATAGCAAAAGTTCGCGCTTGGTCACCGAAGTGATCCAGGAGCAGGTTCCGCTGATGGAGAAAGCTTCCATCGATGAGTTTTACATCGACATGACAGGAATGGATCGCTTTTTTGGCTGCGAAAAATTCACCAAAGAACTACGTGAAAAAATCGTCAAGGAATCAGGTTTACCCATTTCCTGCGCTTTGGCAGTGAACAAGCTGGTATCCAAAGTCGCCACCCATGATGCCAAACCCAATGGGCAGACCACGATTCCTTTTGGCACAGAAAAACCTTACCTCGCACCACTTCCCATCCGGAGAATGCCTGGAATAGGCGAAAAAACCTCCACATTATTGGAGCGGATGGGCGTAGAAAACATCCGATTACTCAGCGAAATCCCACCCCGAATGATGCAAAATCTCCTGGGAAAATGGGGAATCGATCTTTCACGCAAAGCCAACGGAATTGACGAGTCGCCAGTCATCCCTTACACCGAGCAGAAAAGTATCGGCACAGAAAACACCTTCGAAACGGACACCATCGACATGGCTTTTCTGAACAGCCAACTCGTTCGGATGACGGAGAAGGTCGGTTTTGAACTGCGCCAAAAGCAGAAGCTTTGTGGCTGCATCACGGTGAAGCTCCGCTATTCCAATTTTGACACCGTCAGCAGGCAGTGTATGATCTCTTATACCAGTTCGGATGAGGTGCTCTTGCAGCGGGCCAAGGAACTCTTTGCGAAGCTCTATGACCGGAGAATGCTCGTGCGTCTGGTCGGCGTGAAGGTCAGTCACCTTGTGCAAGGTTGCCAGCAAATCGACCTTTTCCAGGACACCGAAGAGGGCGTAAACCTGTACCAAGCCATCGACTGGATCAAAAACCGCTACGGCGAAAAAAGCCTGACCCGAGCCATCACCCTAACCCGCGCCTAAGATGTTCATCAATTGTAAAACCTGGTTTAGCTACCGCTACGGCACCTTCAGCACCGAGAAGCTCGTGGATACTGCCGCCGAGCACGGCCTATCTTCCCTTGGCCTTACCAATATCAACAGCACGGCGGATCTCTGGGATTTCGTGGATTTTTGTAGGACAAAAAGCATCAAACCTATCGTCGGAACTGAGATCCGAAATGAGGACAAGTTTTGCTATTTGCTTTTGGCAAAAAACGATACTGGCTTACTCGAAACCAATCGCTTTCTCTCTCAGCATTTGCAAGCTGAGCAGGCTTTCCCTGAGCGTCCGGATTGCTTTTCGGAGGTGTTGATTATTTATCCTTTGGGGAGTTTTGCTGCGCAAAACCTAAAAAAACATGAATTTATCGGTGTCTTGGCGAGCGAACTAAACCGCATCAAAAAGCAGGAAGTGGAAGCCTTTCCCAAGAAATACATCATTCGGCATCCGGTGACTTTTCAGGACAAAACGGCTTTCAACATTCACCGTCTGCTGCGCGCCATCGGCAAGAATACCCTGATCAGTAAGTTGGGAGAAAAGGACTTTGCCTCACCGGAAGAAATGTTCGTCTCAGAAGCAGTACTAATGAGTACTTTTCGGAATTTCCCCGGCATGATCAGCAACACGCTGCAGCTCATCGATTCCTGTGAAATAAAGACGGAACTCCATACCGACAAAAATAAAAAGCACTACAGCGCCAGTGGGGAAGACGACAGGATTTTGCTGGAAAAGCTGGCTATGGAAGGCTTCCAGTACCGCTATGGTACTAATCCCGTCGCCAAAGCACGGGTGATCAAAGAGCTGAAAATCATCAATGACCTGAATTTCAACGCCTATTTCCTGATCGTCTGGGACGTGATTCGCTACGCTCAAAACCGTGGTTTTTACTACGTGGGCCGAGGCAGTGGTGCCAATTCCATTGTGGCTTACTGTCTCAAGATCACCGACGTGGATCCCATCAAACTCGACTTGTATTTCGAGCGATTTCTCAATCCACACCGAACTTCCCCTCCGGATTTTGACATCGATTTCTCCTGGAAAGATCGGGATGAAGTCATCGATTACATTTTCAAGCGTTACGGCAAGGATCATGTTTCTCTGTTGGGAATGTACAGCACCTTTCAGCGAAGAGCCGTAATCCGTGAACTCGGGAAGGTTTTTGGCCTGCCAAAAGAAGAAATCGACCAGCTCGTCCGAGGTAAGGATCAGCCGATGAATGAGGACAAAATCCAGCGTACCATTCTGAAATACGGCCAACTGCTGGAGAATTTCCCCAATCATCTTTCCATTCACCCGGGTGGAATGCTGATTTCCGAGAAGCCCATCTATCAATACACCGTGAATGAACTTCCTCCAAAGGGCTTTTGCACAGCGCAGATCGATATGTTTTTGGCAGAGAAAATCGGCTTATTCAAACTCGACATTCTCAGTCAGCGCGGATTGGGACATATCAAGGAGGCGATCCGACTCGTGAAGCAAAACCGGGGAATCGACATCGATATTCATCGGGTCGAGCAGTTTATGAGCGACCCGAAAGTCGCCGAGCAAATCCGAAAAGCAGATACCATCGGTTGCTTTTACATCGAAAGTCCGGCCATGCGTCAGCTCCTCACCAAACTGAAATGTGACGATTACCTCACGCTGGTAGCCGCGAGCTCCATCATACGACCGGGGGTGTCTCAGTCCGGCATGATGAAGCAGTACATCGAGCGCTTTCATGACCCCAACAAAATCATCTACCTCCACCCCAAAATGAAGGAATTGCTGGAAGAGACCTTCGGGGTGATGGTGTATCAGGAAGATGTGATCAAAGTCGCCCATCACTTTGCGGGCTTGGATATGGGCGAGGCGGATATTCTGCGCCGAGCCATGTCCGGCAAGTACAGATCACACAATCGCTTCAATGAGATCCGGGAAAAATACTTTGCAAACTGTAAAGAACTTGGCCACGATGATACTGCCTCGGCGGAAATTTGGCGGCAAATGGAATCTTTCGGCGGCTATTCCTTTTCAAAGGCACACTCGGCTTCTTTCGCCGTGGAAAGCTATCAGAGTCTGTACCTGAAGACCTATTTCCCCATGGAATTCATGGTGGCGGTGATCAATAATTTCGGGGGATTCTACGCCACCGAGTTTTATTTTCACGAACTCAAGCGCACCGGAGCAAAAGTTAATCCCCCTTGCGTCAATCGCAGTGAGTACCTCACCAATATCCGAGGAGAAGAGGTGTTTGTCGGCCTGATCCATGTACAGCAGCTAGAGAAAAAGCTTTGTGATCTGATCCTGCAGGAAAGGCTGGTCAATGGAGATTACCTGAGTTTGGAAGATTTTATCGAACGCACGCATGCCGGGCCTGAGCAACTGAATATTCTGATCAGCGTGGGAGCTTTTGGATTTACAGGTTTGGGCAAAAAGAAACTCCTTTGGAAAGCCAATTTTGCCCAAAAGCATATGACAGCCATTCCTGATTCTCCGGCGCTTTTCAAGGAACCTCCCATGGATTTCACCCTTCCCGATTTCCCGGATTATCCGCTGGAAGATGCACTGGACGAGATCAATGTGCTAGGTTTTGCGCTTACTGATATGTTTCGGCTTTGTGCACATGACGGCAAGGGAACCGTGCTGGCAGCCCAGCTCCCTGAGTTGCTGGGAAAAAATGTAGAAGTCCTCGGACAGCTCGTAGTCACCAAAGATGTGCGAACCATCCATCGGGAACACATGGCTTTCGGGACTTTTCTGGATCCCAAAGGCGACTGGCTGGACACGGTGCACTTCCCTCCTTCCCTCAAGCGTTTTCCTTTTCAGGGAAAAGGGTTTTATAAAATGCGTGGCAAGGTAGTCGAAGACTTTGGCACCTTTGCCGTGGACGTACAGGCCATGTGGAAAGTGGGGCTGAAGGGAAAGAAGGAAGAGCTAAACCGGAAAACCGTCCCCGCCAAAGTTCCTTAGACCACCCTTATTCATTTATGGCTTTTATTTACTATATCCCTCACAATGGATTCTGCATGTACGATGCTGTTTTCAATGAAAAATTCACGGGTATTCATCCCTCCACAGACCACTCCTGCAAGATATACTCCTTGCACATTGGATTCCTGGGTAATCTCATTGTACACCGGCTGGCATTTCTCATCTGGGCTCAGCTCTACTCCAAGTTGGTTGAGCAGGGTGAAATTAGGCTTGTAACCTGTCATCGCGAGCACAAAATCGTTCTCTATAGTTACATCTCCTTCCGGCGTGGCTATGACCACTTCCTGCTCTCTGATCTCCTTTAGCTTTGACTTGGTAAAAGCCCTGATAGATCCTTCCTTGATTCGGTTAACTATATCCGGGCGTACCCAGTATTTTACCGCCTGATCCACTCCTTCATCCAGCAGCACCATACTGACTTCTGCACCCTTTCTCCAGCATTCCAGCGCCGCATCCACTGCAGAGTTTGCCCCACCCACTACTACTATCTTCTGATTGATAAAAGGCCAAGGCTCTTTGTAATAGTGATGTACTTTGGGCAGATTTTCTCCAGGTATATTCATCAGGTTTGGCAAATCATAAAAGCCTGTAGCCAAAACTATATTTTTGGTAAGGTATTCATCTTTTGAAGTTTTGACCTGAAAGAGTTCACCTCTCTTATCCAGTTTTTCTACTGCTTCATAGAGCTTCACATTTAGCTGAAAATGTGAAAATACCCTTCGGTAATATTCCAAGGCCTCTGTCCTTGTCGGCTTATTGCCAATGGACATAAAAGGGATATCTGCCATCTCCAGCCGGTCAGAGGTGGAGAAAAAAGTCATATTGATAGGATAATTGTAAATGGAATTAGTCAGTGCGCCCTTTTCTACGATCAGGTAGTCTAGGCCTGCTTTTTTTGCCTCCACACCGCAGGCCAAACCAATGGGTCCACCGCCGATGATCAGCATATCAAATATTTTTTCTGCCATTAGGTCTTAGGTTTGTCGAGTTGAAACTGGACCTCTACATCAGCATAAAGCTCGGCCTTCCACTGAAAGCTGCGTTGCTTCATCTGAACGAGTCCGGATGTATGTTGAACCACGGCAGAGGCCGAAACCGTTCCATAATTCCCACCCATCCGGATTAATTGTGCCGAAAGGGCTTTCTCCATTTCTATAGGCACGCCAGTATCGGGAAGTTCCTCTTCAGGGTAGGTTTGGGTAGATTTCAAGATATGGAGCAAATCAGAAGTTCCGGGCTCCGCTTTCATGACTTCCTCAAGTTGGGATTTTGCCAGTTCTGATTTCGGCCAAGGCTCATTGAGCAAACCATTGCTCAAGCCGTAAATTCCAGGGGGAACCTCAAGTATGTCTGGGGCATAATTACTGAGGTAGAAAAGCCTCTCCCCATCACTAACCAGCAAATTAAAACCATCGTACTGCTCTTGGTTTTCTTGAATGGAGCTAAGATATTCTGCTGGGGAAATATGGCCTTCCAGCCAAGACTGCACCAGTTTACCTCTGCTGATTTTCGCGTTTATCGGTTTGTTGAAATCCCTGTAATTGGTCAGTAAAGACCAGCGTCCATTGGGGTGATAGCCCATCCATGTGCCACCGCTCAGCAAATCCTTTCCCCCATAAAATCCGCTCTCCCACAAATGAAGCGGCTGAGACTGCCGTGAGAAAAACTCATCTCGATTTGCACTGATGACTAAAGGGTAATCTGGGTGGGTTTTCCAGGAAAAAGCTACAAGACACATGGCATAAAAATAAAGAAAAGGCCGGAAATTCCGGCCCTAGGGTGATTATTCAACTTTCGATTCCTTCAGTTCAGGATAATCGGTGTACCCTTTTTCTCCGGGCGTATAGAAGGTATCCTTGTCCGGAGAAGCCAGCTCAGCATTTTCTGCAAACCGCTCCACCAGGTCAGGATTGGAAATGTAAAGTGTACCATAGGCCACTGCATCTGCATCTCCGCTTTCTATGACTTGATTCCCTTTTTCCTGATCAAAGCCTGCATTGATCACTAGGGTGCCTTTATACAAAGGCCGGAAATGCTTTGCAATTTCAGTGACCAAATAAGGCTTCTCTGACACGTCTGTGAAAGGCTCGGAAAGGTGCAAATACGCTAAATCGTAGTCATTAAGTTTTTTTACAATGTATTCAAACGTAGGAATAGTCTGTTCGTCAGCAGTCATCCCGAATACTCCATCCAAAGATGGATTTAGCCTAAGTCCGATTTTCTGCTCCGGCATCACTTCTTTAAGCGCATCTAGGATTTCAAAGAGGATTCTCGCACGGTTTTCAATTGATCCCCCATATTCATCTTCCCGGATATTACTGGTGGCATTGAAAAACTGGTGCAATAAATACCCATTGGAACTGTGGATCTCCACTCCGTCAAAACCAGCCTTCATGGCATTTTTCCCGGCATTTTTGAAATCTTCTATGGTTTGCTTGATTTCTTCCATACTCATCCCCTTAGGGGTCACAGTCTCCTTAAATCCCTCTGGAGTAAAGGATTTCGAGTTTGGATTAATGGCAGAGGGTGCCAAAGGCAAATCTCCCTGGTGAAAATCAGGATGGGAAATTCTACCTACATGCCAAAGCTGGATAAAAATATGCCCGCCTTCACGGTGAACCGCCTCGGTCACGCCTTTCCAGCCCTCCACCTGTGCTTCAGTATGAATACCGGGGGTGTTGATGTAGCCTACTGCCTTAGTGGATATCTGGGAACCCTCGGTGATGATCAGTCCTGCAGAAGCTCGCTGAGCGTAATACTTTTGATGAATTTCAAATGGTTTTTTTTCCGGGTTGTCTGCTCTGCTTCTGGTCATAGGAGCCATCCAGACTCTGTTTTTCAGCTTTAACCCATCGGTCAGGGTGATGGGTTGCAGTAATGCTTGTTGATTATTCATGGTGGTGTTGGTTTAGTTTTCAAAAATTCAATGTCTATACAACTAATGTAAAGGCATTAAAGTTCAATTTATTTACAGCTCTCTTAGCATTGATTTAGAATCAAAACCTTACCAAAAATCACCAGGTGACGATCCACCTACGTTTTTCCTCTCACATCAAACAGCCTTCATTTCAGGATCACCCCTGACCTCTCCCATCCTAATCCTCTGAATATCTATTTTTTAACAGTTTTTAATACGATTTTTTTCGTAGATATTTTGAACTTACGATTCTCTTCGTATATCTTTGGTACGAAAGTTATCGTATAAACTCCCATGAGTAAGCCTACCGAATCAGAATTAGAAATACTTTCCCTATTGTGGGAAATGAAACAAGCAAGTGTCCGGCAAATCCACGAAAAGCTGGCAGAAACCAAAGACACGGGCTACACCACTACCCTGAAGACCATGCAGATCATGCATACCAAAGGAATGCTGACCCGAAACGAGTCTCAGCGGACGCATATCTATAGCCCGGCTACCAATCAAAAAGAAACTCAAAAGTCACTACTGAAAAACTTGGTAACGACTGCATTTGGAGGATCGGCCCAGAAGCTCGTCATGCAGGCCCTGGGGCAGGAAAACCCTTCGAAAGAAGAGTTAGATGAAATACGCGCATTTTTAGACCAACTAGAAACCAAAGAAAGATGAACCTTTTAAACGACTGGATACCGGATAGTTTGCTCTATGCCACTGGATGGACATTGGTGCATACCCTGTGGCAGCTGGTGATAATAGCCGGGACCCTGTGGCTTTTGCTGAAAGCTTTTCACAAAAAAAGCCCGGCATTTAAATACCACCTCGCATTAGGGAGTTTGGCGCTTGCTGTATTGGCTGCTTTGGCGACTTTCACCTATGAAATCTCCAACTTCACCCCTACACCAGTTTTTGAGAGACTTGCACTGGAAGGAATGAGCTTCCAGCAAGTGAAAGCCGGCTCTGATCTGGGCATGGAAGGGTGGATTCAAGTACTGATCAACTGGATCGAATTACAATTACCAGTTTTGGTCAATTTCTGGTTTGTAGGAGCAATACTGTTTATGTTCCGCCTATTCAACAGTCTGTCCGAAATCAGCACCTTGAGAAAAACCTCCCAAACTCCCCAGGATTTTGAACTGGAGAAAAAGCTATATCGGCTCATGGGGAAAATGAACATCTCTAAAAATGTAGCGCTCAGACTGACTTCACATGGGGTGTCTCCCATTACTTTCGGCTACCTCAAGCCCATTATACTCATTCCGATAGGACTCTTAGTCCAGCTTTCCCCATCCCAGCTGGAAGCCATCATCGCCCATGAATTGGCACACGTCAAACGCAACGATTACCTGATCAATATTTTCCAGTCGGCTTTGGAAGTGCTCTTTTTCTACCATCCATGCTACTGGTGGATGAATCAGACGATTAAAGAATTGCGTGAAAATGCCGCAGATGACTTGGCCGTGCAGGTTGGCATTGCTCCTAAGGAGCTGGCCTATAGCCTGTCTGAAGTCTTGAACTTTGCCAAGCAAAATCCGCCGGAGCTAGCGCTGGCTGCAGCGCGGAAACGACATAATCCCACCCTTCAACGAATCAAAAGGATCCTGGGTCAACCTGCCCAGACTTATCCGCAAAACCCTATTATTTCTATCCCTATGTTACTTACACTATTATTAAGTGCAGGCCTGATGGCCAGTGCACAGCAAGATGTCCCCGTGAAAGTAGAGCTGGCAGAGCCAGTCAGCTCTGAAGTAAAAATAAATTCCAACTCGGGACAAAACGTCCACCTGAACCCCCATGTCAATGTGAACTCAAATGTCCACATGAATGCCGATCATGACATCCACATAGAGGCAGACACCATTGTGGAGAAAAACCTGGCATTGATCATCAAGGATTCCACCGAAGTCACCACCGGCAAGCACATTTGGGTGACCAAGGACAATGAGGTCATAGAACTCAAAGACCCTAAATCCTACAAACTTAAAATCGTAGCAGATACCATCATCAGTGAAGGAGATACCATTATAGTCAAAGGCTCCAACAACTTTGTCCACAAATCTACCGCTGATATGGACTGGGAAGGGATGCCAGTTTTAGAGTTGTCAGATGTCCCAGAACCACCTACTCCACCGGCATTTCCAGAAGAATTTATGGCAGAAATGCCAGAATTTTCCATGGCTCCCATGGCTCCTATGCCACCCATCGCCCCTATGCCTCCTATGGAATTTATCTACGGTGATGAAGAAATGTTTTTCAACTCAGACACGGTCAAAAACATGACTCCTGAGCAAAGAAAGCAGTGGGAAAAAGAAATGGAAAAGAAGGCCAAAGAATGGGCCAAGATAGCAGAGGAAAAGGCCGCCAAGTGGCAGGAGGAAAACCAGGAAGCCATCGCCAAATGGAAAGCCAACGAAGGTGAATTCCGTGCTAAAATGGAACAGTGGGAAAAAGAAATGCAACCCAAAATGGAGGCATTTCAGAAGAAAATGGAAGAATGGCAAAAAGCCCAAGAACCAAAAATGAAGGAATTTGAGGCCAAAATGAAAGCTTGGGAAAAAGAAAACCAGCCTAAAATCGAAGAATTCCAACGCAAAATGGAAATCTGGCAAAAAGAGAATGCCGCCAAAATGGAAGAATTCAAGCGAAAGCTGGAAGAGGAACTTAAAAATGAAAATGATGATAACTAATCATTAATTGTGTGTTGATGCTTCAAAAAAGACTTGGCCATTGGTCAGGTCTTTTTTTTGGTGATTCTATTTCAAAACAAAACTTTCCAGACCAGAAATCGCTATATTTTGTGAGTTTGAAGCATTCGAAAGGAAAGGGAATCCAGTACTCCATCCTTGGAAAACCATTCGATGAAATAGCAGATTCCAGCCCTTGTTTTGCTGATTTTTGAAATAAATAACACGATCATGACAACTGCCCAAAAAACCAAAATCACTGTAAAGGCCACCGTACATGAACCTATGGAAATGGTCTGGGAATACTTCACGAACCCTAAACACATCATCCATTGGAATAGCGCCTCACCTGATTGGCATAGTCCAAGTGCAAAAAATGACCTGCGTCCAGGCGGCAGTTTCATCACCAGAATGGAAGCCAAAGACGGCAGCGCGGGCTTTGATTTTGAAGGCAAGTATCAAGAGGTAGAGCGGCATTCCCATCTTGACTACATCCTGAGTGATGGAAGGGAGGTTCAGGTTACTTTCAGAGAGGTTCCGGATGGAGTTGAGATTACGGAGGTTTTTGATCCGGACCCAGACCATCCTGCAGAAACCCAGAAAAATGGATGGCAGGCAATTCTGGACAGTTTCAAAACCTATACCCAATCTGAGGCGAAGCTGGTGCGCTTGAATTTCCAGATTGAAATCGACAATACCCCAGAGGAGGTTTACCGGCTGATGCTCGAAAGGCCCTCATATGAGGAATGGACAGATGAATTCTCTCCGGGCTCCACTTACATCGGCAACTGGGACGAAGGCAGTACGCTGCATTTTGTATCACAAGGTGAAGAAGGAAATCAAAACGGAATGATCAGTAAGGTAATCAAACACCTGCCGGCCAAGCACCTTGAAATAGAACACGTAGGCATTTTAAATGATGGAGTGGAAATACTCGAAGGCAAAGATGTGGAGATGTGGAAAGGTGCCCATGAAAAATATACCTTCAAGGAAATCGAAGCAGGAACGCTTCTTCTGATTGAGACAGACTCCACCATGGAATACGATGAATATTTCTCAAAAACCTGGCCCATTGCCCTTCAAAAACTCAAAGAAATCTGCGAAAGAAAAGGCGAAAAATAGCCTAGCCCTATGATGACTCCTCTCTGAAGTGAAATCCTTACCTTTGCAGCAATCATGAAAAAGAAGCCATTTACCGTAGTCTACGAAGACAACCACCTTTTAGTCGTAAATAAAGCCTCGGGAATCCTCGTACAAGGGGACAAAACCGGTGACAAAACCCTGACAGATTACTGTAAGGATTACATTGCCAAAAAATACAACAAACCTGGAGCGGTATTTCTCCACCCTATCCACAGACTAGACAGACCGGTCAGTGGATTGGTAGCCTTTGCAAGAACCTCCAAAGGCCTTGAGCGCATGATGGAGGTATTCCGTAAGCGCGATATTCACAAGGTGTACTGGGCACTGGTGAAAAGAAAACCCAGAGAAGAAATGGGAAAACTGACCCACTGGCTGGTCAAAGACGAGCAGAAAAATGTAGTGACCGCCCATGACCGAGAGGTGCCGGGTTCGCAAAAAGCAGAGCTCAATTACAAAACCATGGGATTTATGAATGACCATTGGCTCTTGGAAGTCCGCCCGATTTCCGGCCGGCCTCACCAGATCCGGGTACAACTGGCCTCCATGGGCTGTCCCATCCGTGGAGATGTGAAGTACGGCTTTGCCAAGCCAAATCCTGACGCCAGTATCAATTTGCACGCTTTCCATTTGATCTTTGTGCATCCGGTCAAAAAGGAAAAACTATACTTGAGAGCTGCAGTGCCAGAAGAAGAATTCTGGGAGCAGTTTTTGGAATTTGAAACACTCAAAACCAAAGACCAGCATCTCGACAATACCTTCAGCGGGTAACTTCTGAAACCTTGGAATGATAGAAATCTCCAAGGTTTTTTTATTTTCCATTATGAAATCGAGCAGGCCGAAGATCGTCACACACCGTACTGATTATAATGTATGCGAGATTCCATCCCGTTTCCTTCGTCACGGGACAGGTTATGACCGCTGAAAAACAATTTCAAACAGATGAAAACATTCCTATTCTTCCTTTTTACAGCTTTCATGCTCTCCGCATGCAGTACCTCCCCTAAACCCAAAACGATTTACATCGTCCGTCATGCTGAAAAGCAATTGGACGGAAATGATCCTGAACTTTCCACTGCAGGGTCTGCCAGGGCGAGAAAACTTGCCCAGATCCTTGCCGGTCAAAATATCCAGCACATTTTCAGCACTGATTATCAGCGGACCCGCATGACAGCAAAGCCTACTGCTGACCAAGCGGGCATTTCCATCAACTCCTATGACCCACAGAAGCACGATGAGCTAGTAATACAACTTAGAAGTCTAGAAGGAAATATCTTGGTCGTTGGTCATAGTAACACCGTCGGGCAAGTGGCAAATTATTTTGTAGAGGACGGCGAACAATACGAAGACCTAGGAGATACAGAATACAATTTCATCTATGTGGTGACTTTAGCGAAGGACGGTACTTCTTCAGTTGAGAGAAAAACATATAAGGACTATTGATTATGAGGTGAAATAGAGATTCTATAGGCCTGTGAGAACATACTTTCCCCAATTTTTCCCTACCTTAAAATCACTATTTTTAATCCGTATGAACCGCCCAGAAAACCTCCTTCAACTTAAAGACAAATCCAAAACTTGGGACATCGCCGTTATCGGTGGCGGATCTTCAGGGCTAGGTGTAGCCTTGGATGCCATTTCCCGTGGGCTTTCCGTTATTTTATTCGAAAAAGCAGACTTTGCCAAAGGCACCTCCAGCCGCAGTACCAAGTTGGTCCATGGGGGTGTCCGTTACCTCGCCCAAGGCGACGTAGGCTTGGTCTTCGAAGCATTGAAAGAACGGGGGAAGCTGCTGAAAAACGCCCCGCATCTGGCACACGACCAGCCGTTCATCATCCCCATATTCACTGCCAAAGACCGGCTGATGTACAGCTTGGGGTTGAAAGTTTACGATTGGATGTCTGGCAGACTAAGCCTTGGCAAATCAGAATTTATATCCAAAGAAGAGACGCTCAAAAGGCTTCCTGGCTTAAAACCAAAGGGATTATATGGAGGTGTGGTGTACCACGACGGGCAATTTGACGATGCCCGGCTCGCTATTAATCTCGCCCAATCAGCCGATGAAATGGGGACCTGTGTCCTGAATTATGTAAGTGTAACTAGTCTGACCAAAAATGAATCCGGGAAAATAACCGGACTTCGTGTATCGGATAGGTTAACTAACAATAAATATAACGTCAATGCTAAAATGGTGGTCAACGCCACCGGGGTTTTCGCTGACAAAATCTTGAAAATGGACAATCCTTCTGCCCCGAAAACCATACAGCCCAGCCAAGGAATTCATATCGTCCTGGACCAAGAGTTTCTAGGTGGTAAGGACGCACTGATGATCCCTAAGACCAAGGATGGCCGTGTGCTTTTTGCAGTTCCTTGGCACAGTAAACTTGTCGTAGGCACTACTGATACGCTTCGGGACAAACCCAAACTGGAGCCTGAGGCTTTACAAAAAGAAATCGACTTTGTACTGGAAACTGCAGCAGGGTACCTGGCCAGAAAGCCAACCCGAGCAGACATCAGATCAGTATTTGCCGGCCTGAGGCCTTTGGCCCGCCCAAAGGAAGGGAGCACCAAAACCAAGGAAATCTCCCGATCCCACAAGGTGATTCTTTCGGAAAGTGGCTTAGTGACGATTACAGGAGGAAAATGGACTACTTTTCGTAAAATGGGGGAAGACACGGTAGAATATTTCACCCGGGTCACCGGAGAAAAAATCCCTGAGAGTAATTCACTGGATATGAAAATCCATGGAGCTACCACTCGAGTCCCGGAAGGCCACTGGGGAATCTATGGCTTTGATGCCAAGCCCATTCAGGATCTGACCAAGGAAAACAAGACTTGGGAAGAACTCCTGCACCCTGATTTCCCCAACATTCAGGCAGAAGTAATCTGGGCCGTACGTGAAGAGATGGCTGTGAAAGTCGAAGATGTGCTATCGAGGAGAATCCGGCTATTGGTACTAGATGCTCAGGCTGCCATAGATGCTGCGCCTAAGGTTGCCGACTTGATGGCCAAAGAATTAGGAAAAGATCAGGATTGGGTAGCTGCTGAACTCTCAGACTTTGAAAAGACTGCAAAAAAATATTTGATCAAAAAATAAAGCCTAATGACCCAAAATAAACCTTATTTGATGGCTTTGGACCAAGGAACTACGAGTTCAAGAGCAATCATTTTTGACCAACAGGGCAAAATCGTCTCCATAGCCCAAAAAGACTTTAAACAGCATTTTCCACAAGCAGGCTGGGTGGAGCATGACCCAAAAGAAATCTGGTCATCACAATCGGCCATGATGATAGAATCACTGGTCAATAAAAACATCAAAGCCAAGCAGGTAGCCGCCATTGGCATCACCAACCAACGGGAAACCACCATCATTTGGGATAGAGAATCCGGTGAACCCATCTACAATGCCATCGTCTGGCAAGACCGACGTACTGCCGGATTTTGCAATGCGCTCAAAGAAAGAGGAGAGGCAGAAAGGATAGTCAGTAAAACCGGACTCATCATAGATGCGTACTTTTCTGCGACCAAAATCAAGTGGATACTAGACCATGTGGATGGGGCAAGGTCCAAAGCTGAGGCAGGAGAATTGGCTTTTGGTACGGTGGATTCCTGGCTGATCTGGAATTTGACATCGGGCAAAACCCACATAACCGACATCACCAATGCCAGCAGAACCATGCTCTTCAATATCCATACTCAGGAGTGGGATCAAGAACTCTTGGATCTATTTGATATTCCCTCATCGCTGCTACCAGAAGTAAAATCCTGCAGTGAAATCTACTGTGAGACAGCAGGAGATGTACTGAGTGAGAAAATCCCCATTGCCGGAATTGCTGGCGACCAACAGGCGGCACTTTTCGGCCAGCTCTGTACCCAGCCAGGCATGGCAAAAACCACTTATGGCACGGGATGTTTTCTAGTCATGAATACCGGAAAAGAAGCCGTCCGCTCCGAAAACCAACTGCTCACCACCATAGCCTGGAAAATCGGAGATGAAATCAATTACGCTTTGGAAGGATCAGTGTTTATTGGAGGTGCTGCCATTCAATGGTTACGGGACGGCATGGGAATATTCAAGCATGCCCGAGAGAGTGAGCGTATGGCAGACAGCATAGAAGGTAATGATGGGGTTTACTTTGTGCCGGCTCTCTCGGGTCTGGGAGCTCCACATTGGGATCAGGATGCCAGAGGAGCATTTTTTGGAATCACACGAGGCACCACCAAAGCCCACATGGCCCGTGCGGCACTTGAGGCCATCGCATACCAAGTGTATGATGTACTGAAGGCCATGGAAAAAGACAGTGGTAAGCCCACCCGTGAGCTTAGAGTGGATGGAGGAGCCACGGCCAATTCATTCTTGATGCAATTCCAGGCCGACCTGTTGAGCTGTGAAATCAAGCGTCCCCAGATCATAGAGACCACGGCAATAGGCGCTGCATTTCTAGCCGGGCTAGCTGTTGGGTTTTGGAAAGATCAGGAAGAAATCAAATCCCTTTGGAAAGCCGACCGCAGTTTTGTCCCACACATGGGGGATCCTGAAAGAGACCGGCTGATTCATTTTTGGCACAAAGCAGTAGAACGCTCTAAAAACTGGGTAGAATAATGAATGTATTTCTAGCAGAATTAATAGGAACTGGCTTGCTCATGTTATTGGGTTCAGGCGTGGTAGCGAACATGCTTTTGCCAAAAACCAAAGGACATGGCGGAGGTATCATGGAGATCAGTACGGCCTGGGCTTTGGCAGTTTATGTAGGGGTAGTGGTCGCAGGCCCATATAGTGGTGCGCACCTAAATCCTGCAGTTACGCTAGGTCTGGCCCTGACCGGGCAATTTGAGTGGGCAATGGCACCAGGATATATTATTGCGCAGGTTTTGGGAGCCATGATAGGTGTGGGGATAGCCTGGCTAATCTACAAAGATCATTATGATGCCTCTGAAGATGCGGGGATAAAAGCAGCGCCCTTTGCCACATCTCCTGCCATTCGAAACCTTCCATTGAATTTTTTCTCAGAAGTGGTAGGGACTTTTGTTTTGATTCTGGTCATTCTATACAATGAAGGAGTAGAAATAGGCGATGTGAATGAAACTCCAATCGGCATGGGGTCGCTTGGAGCGATCCCAGTGGCATTTTTGGTTTGGGTGATTGGATTAAGTCTAGGCGGAACCACAGGATATGCGATCAACCCTGCCCGTGATTTTGGGCCGAGGATTATGCATACGATTTTACCGATTAAAGGCAAGGCAAGTTCAGACTGGAGTTACGGCTGGGTTCCCATTATAGGACCTTTCGTAGGTGCTGCCTTGGCGGCAGGACTGTATATGATGGCAGGGGCTTAATTGATTGGATTTGACCAAAAGTGTATATTTGGTGATTACGATCGCCAAAATTACATTATATAAAAGCCTGAAATTTTCGCAGATTTCAGGCTTTTTGATGCGGATAAAGCTGGAATTATTTCAATAACTCCCGAGCGATAACCATTTTTTGAATTTCGGATGTTCCTTCACCAATCGTGCAAAGTTTAGAGTCACGATAGAATTTCTCTACCGGATAATCCTTGGTAAAGCCATATCCCCCAAAAATCTGCACAGCCTCATTGGAAACGGAAACTGCCACTTCGGAAGAGTAATACTTAGCTTGGGCAGAGGCCATAGTTACCTTTTCCCCACGGTTTTTGAGGTCTGCTGCTTTGAAAATCAATAGACTTGAAGCTTCTACTTGAGTAGCCATATCAGCCAATTTGAATGAAATACCCTGGTAGGAACTGATAGGTTTATTGAACTGATGACGCTCCTTGGAGTACTGAACGGCGGCTTCCAAAGCCCCCTCAGCAATGCCCTGACCAAGTGCTGCAATGGAGATTCTTCCTCCATCCAACACCTTCATTGATTGGATAAAACCATCACCTACTTTTCCTAACACCTGGCTTTCAGAAACCTTGCAGTCCGTGAAAATCATTTCTGCCGTTTCGGAAGCACGCATTCCTAGTTTATCTTCTTTTCGTCCTCCTTTAAATCCTGGAGTGCCTCGCTCTACAATAAATGCCGTCATTCCATGTGAATCCCCGATTTCACCAGTCCGTGCGATTACCACAGCCACATCACCGGAAACACCATGAGTGATGAAATTCTTGGCGCCATTGATGACCCAGTGGCCCCCTTCTTTTTTAGCTACCGTACGCATATTTCCGGCATCTGAGCCGGTGTTTGGTTCAGTCAGCCCCCAAGCTCCCAACCACTCGCAGCTAGCCAGTTTGGGCAGGTATTTCTTCTTTTGCTCCTCTGAACCAAAAGCCATGATGTGCCCGGAGCAAAGGGAGTTATGCGCAGCCATAGACAGCCCTACAGCCGGATCCAGCTTAGATAGCTCCACAATCGCTGTAACATATTCCAAGTATCCAAAACCTGAGCCTCCATATTCTGTAGGGATCAAAACACCCATCAGGCCGAGTTCGCCTAGTTTTTTGAATAAATCTACAGGGAAAAATTGCCGCTCATCCCAGTCCTTGCGAAATGGAGTAATTTCCTTGGCACCAAAATCACGGATCATCTGTGCGATCATCCGCTGATTTTCATTTTGATTGAAATCTAGCATGTGTATGTATTTGGGTTTATATCTATTATAAAAACCCTAAGATTCAGAAATAGTTTGGATTCAACAAATCCTAGCTGACCGTAGGAAATTTCTTTTTCAACCCTTTCGCAATCAAATAAATAGGACGCTACAGAAACCAAAGATGAAATAATGTACAGATCGGAAAATCTGCCACTTTAAATGGAGCCTTGCACCTGAAATCTTTTTTAGCTTATTTTCCATCTAATCAATTGTTTATGCGTTTTCTTACCCGATTATTTGCTGTATTTCTACTTTTACTGGCTTCCACAAAATTGATCGCCCAAAGTACCCGACAGTTATTGGACAGTTTGAAATTAGAGCTCTCAAATGCCCCTACTGACCAAGAACGATCTTTGGTCCTTTCTGACCTCACCTGGCATTATGTACCGGTATCACTGGACACAGCGATCTCCTTTGGGGAGGAAAATGTAGGCCTAGCGATGTCACTCGACGATCCAGACATACTTTCACAGGCATACAGTGACCTGGCCTATGCCTACATGGAAAAAGGTGAACTTCTAGGCGCGCGAAAAAACTACCAAGAAGCGCTACGCATCCGCTATAAAACGGGGGACTCTACGAAAATATACGGTACCATTACCAACCTGGGCTCTGTGTATCAGCGGGATTTTCAGTCTGATTCCGCCATGGTCAACTACCTGAAAGCACTCAGTTTTTTTGAGCGAACCGGAAACGAGCGAAATGCTGATTTTGTACGGAATAACATTGGGGTGATTTATCTGGAAATGAGGAATTACCCAAAGGCTTTGGAGATCCTTAAAGAAGTAGCTGAATACCGCAAAGCAAACGGGGAAGACTACCTATATGCCTCTACCCTTACCAATATTGCCAGTATTCATAAAAACCAGAAAAATTTTGAAAAGGCGGAAGAAACTTACCTTGAAGCTTTGGAGATTTTCCAAAATGAGGAAGACGACTATTATACCTCAACTACCTACAATAACCTGGCAACACTCTACAATGCTCAGGGCAAGAGCGATCTCGCTATTTCCTTTGCTGAAAAAGGCCTCACGCTAGCTGAAAAAGTTGGAGCGGACTATGACTATGCACTGATCGAGTCAAATCTGGCCAAATCTTATCATGACTTAAAGGACTACCGCAAATCCAGGGCATATTACCTGCTAGCCTTGACCCATTTCAAAGCCCAAAATGCAGAGGATGATGTAGCGAGTATGTACTTGCTGATGTCCCCTGTCTATGCTGCTCTAGGAATGCCTGATAGCTCGGCGTATTACACCTCGGCTTACGTGGATCTAAACAAGAAATTGACAGAGCAGGAAATCCAGCAACTCACTACTGACCTGGAAGCAAGGTATCAATCGGAGCAAAAGGATGCGGCCATTGCCCGGCAACAGCTTGAACTGAGGACCAAAAACTTTCAATTGTACGGTTCGCTGGTATTGGCGGTAGTATTGGGTTTGGTGGGCTATCTGCTCTACAGCCAGCAAAAACTGAAGAATCGCCAACTCACTCAGGAAGGCGAATTGAAAGTAGCTTTGGCACAGATCGAAACGCAGAATAAGCTACAGGAACAACGCATGTTAATCTCTCGCGATCTGCATGACAACATAGGCGCCCAGCTTACTTTTATCATTTCTGCGATAGAAAACCTCAAGTATTTTGACCCGATCAAAGACACGCTCACGCATCGATATGAGTCCATTGCCAATTTCACCAAGCAAACCATCACCGAGCTCCGGGACACGATCTGGGCCATGAATTCCGGCCAAATCACCATGGGGCAATTGTCCGCCAGAATTTCTGATTACCTTGAGAGAGCTGGTATTTCCACACGTGGAATCAACTTTGAATTTGAGCTGGATAAAAGTTTGGACCCCAACTTTAGTATGGTTTCATCGGAAGGCATCCAAATTTACCGAATCGTACAGGAAGCAATCCAAAACGCCCTGAAATACGCCTATCCCAGTCAGATTTTAGTTACTGTTTCCCAAAGAAATGGTGATTTCAATCTGAGCATAAATGATGATGGCTCGGGCTTTTTAGAAACTGAGGCTACTGCAGGAAATGGTCTATTCAACATGCGAAAACGAGCCGAAGAACTGGGAGGAAGCCTTCAAATAATATCAGCAAAAGGCCAAGGCACCCAGGTCATCCTTTCCATTCCGGATAGATTAGCCTAATCTGACCAATGGCTAATGGTATGAACTCGAGCATGTCGAAAAACGACACACAGAGGGATGATTATCAACCATGCGAGATTCCATCCCGTTTCCTTCGTCACGGGACAGGTTGTGTCCTTTAAAAATCAAATTATAAACAGATGAAATAGTCCATTTGCCGTATTATTTCGGAGAATAGCTTTATATAGCTTTGAAGACCTTCTTTTTATTCTGCAATGGTCCTCTCCATTTTTGAAAATCACTTACTAGGTATTTTAGTGCCTTTAGTTTTGGGCAGTATTGCGCTGCTTCATTTCTTGCTTTTCAAGGAATACATACGTCAAGACAAAATCCAAACTAAACGCCTGAAAGAAATGGAAAGCCTAGTCCAAACTGAAATACTACGCTCCAAAGGCCTAAACTCCCAAGTTGGAAAACTGACAGAAATAAAAGAAAAAACACAGCAACAGCTTGACTTGATCAAACTCCAGGTTCAGTCCATCAAAGCAGACGAAGGAAATCCTAAGAAAAAAACACGCTAAACTCCAATACAACTAAGGACAGATAGGCAAAGAAAAATTCACTACCAATAAATCGGCCCCTTCCCCAGATACTTTTCTGCTATTGGCAGGTAGTATTCTTTTACTTCTTCTAAATCGTAAATCTTAGGAGATTTGGTGTACAAATCATATTGGTTGAAGTCCAAAATCCATTCCTTGTACTGCGCATCTTGCGGAGCTTCAAACTGCGAATAACTTCCCCCATTGTGCCAAGGGTAAAAAGAGTGGTAGCGTACCATCACCATTCCGGCTTCAGGAATTGTGTTTTGGGAGTGGTTTTTCAAGACTTGATAGAAATATTCATCATGCCCCCAAGCGAGCTGTAGATTGTCTAAACCACATCCTTTCTCGTAAATCCCCAATTCGGTGTTGTAGCGTGGGTCTTTCATATCTGGGTTCAGTTTATTGAACTCAGGATAGACACAGGTGTCAGGCAGTTTCGCCCCAACCACAAACACATCGCCGACCAAACCCCACTGCTCGTCTTGGCTCGTGCCGTCCTCGTCCGATCCGAATAAATACATCACCTTACCAAGATCATGAATCAAACCGACCAGCTGCATCCAGTCAGGGCGGTTATCTGCGCGTAAGGCTTCAGCTGACTGAATCAAGTGCTGTACATTCGGCAAATCCAAATCAGGATCACTGACATCGATCAAGGCATTGAGTTTTTCCATGGCATCCCACAGATTCATCGGCTTGTCAAACTTCAGGTATTTTGATTTCATGCGCTGCACGTAATCGTAGGTCTGGTACATGCGCATTTTGCGGTAATGCTCCTTCACAGCAGCTTTGACATCGACGTGATTGTAATTTCTGAATTCCTTTTCTTTAGTTTCCATAGCCTTAAGCGATTGTACCTAAAATTACATAAATAATTACTGTGATTGCAATCAAAATCCAACCCAGCGTAGTCGCATATTTCCAAGGAACTATGCTCAGTTTACCAGAATCGGCCATTACAAATGGAGTTTTTACCGGGGATTGTGCAGACACCAAATGCATCACCATCAGATTGAGGACAAACTCAATTCCCCAAATATGAACGAAATGTATGTTCACTTGAAGAATCAAATCCATCAATATGTAGAATGCCAATCCGAATACCAGTCCTGCTTTTGCCCCTGCGGCAGATACTTTTGGGAAAAAGAATCCAGCAATAATCACCGTCGCCATCGGGATAAAGAAGATACCATTCAACTGCTGTAAAAGCTGATACAATCCAGCTGGAGCATTGGCCACAAATGGAGCGACTAGAATAGAGACGATCGCCAAAATCGCTGAAACCCACTTTCCAATTCTCACGAGCTGACCTTCGTTTGCTGATTTCTTAATATAAACCTTGAAAATATCCAGACTGAAAATAGTCGCAGCGCTATTCAAGGCACTGTTGAATGTGCTCAAGATTGCCCCCATAATCACAGCCACGAAGAATCCGGTCATCCAAGGCGGAAGCACACGCTTTACCAGTTCTGGATAAACGCTATCCTGAGCATCAAAAAGCGTGTCTCCGAAATAGTAGAAACCAATAATCCCCGGAAGCACAATCACCAGTGGAATCAGAATTTTTAAAATACCTGTAAATAGCAGTCCCTTTTGCGCTTCTTTCAAACTAACCGCTCCCAATGCCCGCTGTACGATGGATTGGTGCATGGTCCAGAAGTAAAGTTGATTGATGATCAATCCGGTGAAAAGCACTTCGAATGGCAAAATGGAGTCCCGAGATCCCGGGCCAACAGAAGGTTCTTTACTGATCACATTAAATTTCTCTGGTGCATTATTGAAGACTTTCACCAAGCCATCAATCACATTCCCATCTCCAATGTCCCACAGTGCAAAAACAGGAACCAGCAAACCTGCAATCAGTAAACCAAAACCGTTAATCGTATCTGTGTAAGCCACCATTTTCAATCCTCCAAAAATCGCATAAACTGCTCCGATTACTCCTACCACGACTACAGTGAGCCAGATTCCTTCCGCCTGCGTGATGCCCAGCGTTTCCGATATCCCGAAGATTGACTCGATATTTATTGCTCCGGTATAGAGAACTATTGGCAGCAAGGTGACTACGAATGATATGATAAGCAGAAGTGAAATCAGCGCCTGAGTCATTTTATCAAACCTTTTCTCCAAAAACTCAGGAATGGTAGTCAATCCCATCCGCAGGTATTTTGGGATAAAATACAGAGCTCCGATCACCAGTGCGATAGCCGAAGTGACTTCCCAAGCGATGATGATCGCGCCGTTTCTATAGGCTGATCCATTCATTCCTACCAGATGCTCTGTGGAAATATTGGTCAGCAACATGGAGCCAGCGATGACCACGCCCGTCAAACTGCGACCACCAAGAAAATATCCGTCTTGAGTAGCAAGGTTTTGCTTGCGTAGCATCCAGGTAGAATAGATCGCTACGAAGCCGGTAAAGGCTAGGAAACTAAAAAGAGTAAGCAATTATTTTGGGTTGAGAGGGTTTATCAAAATTGTTTGCAGGGAAAATAGGGAATTAGGTCGAAGGAGCCAACTTGACTCGCTGGTGGAGAAGGAAATAAAAGCAGTTTTGGCACTGCGACAAATAGCTATCTCATCTTACTCTAAGAGAAGTTGCGAGGGAGTCTATGCCCCCGGCTTTGCCGAGGGTTATGAATCGTTTCAATCCTTCGGATCTTTTCGGAAAACTCATGGTATAGTATTCTTTAATATCAAGGGGGTTAGAAATTCAGTTCTAGTAACTTTAAATTAAAATCTTTTAGTATTAGAGTCAATTGGTCTTAAATCCAACCCTAATACTACAAAGTCTAGCTCCGAAGGAGCTTAACAATTCATGACCCTGTACGCAGTGCGGGGTAAAGGAATTAAAAAGACTTTCCTAAGCCCTGGATGGGGCGAGACTTTGTCCCTCGGATTTCCGCTTTGTGAAGAACTTTCAATTGTTAGGGTATTTCCATTGATTCCACTAATAGTTAAATGGTTGAGTTTTGACATTTGAATGTCAATTTAAAGTTCAGATTCTAACTATGGCGAATTTGCCACCAATAGAAAATCTTTTGGCAGCAAAGGTTTTATTCTGACTGTCCATCTAGTATTCTTGATCCCATTTTGGCAATCCGTTTCTTTTACTTTTATTTATCCATTCTTAAAGTTTTAGCCAACCTGTTACCCATGAAAAATTTTCTGTTAGTTCTTATCCTTTGCATTTTCACTTTTTCATCTTTCGCACAGGACATCACCGGGCAGTGGAATGGAGCGCTGAGAGTCCAAGGCACCCAGCTGCGTCTTGTTTTTCACATCGAAAAGACCGACGAAGGCTATAAATCGACCATGGACAGTCCAGACCAGGCTGCATTTGGGATTCCTGTCACTTCCACCAGCTTTGAAAACGATGTCATAAAAATCTCGATTACCAACGCAAATATCCAATATGAAGGAACACTGGGTGAGGACAGTATCATCATAGGGGTATTCAAACAAGCGGGTCAGACCTTCCCGATGAATTTGAGTCGAAGTGAAGTGCAGTCTGAAGAAGTCAAGCGACCTCAGGAGCCCACGAAGCCTTACGGCTATCACTCGGAAGATTTGTTTTTTGAAAATAAAGAAGCCGGAATCAAACTAGCCGGCACCCTCACATTACCTAAAGAAGGAGGTAATTTCCCCGCAGTAATTTTGATTTCAGGCAGCGGTCCACAGAATAGAAATGAAGAATTGATGGGGCATAAACCCTTTTTAGTTTTGTCGGATTTCTTAACTAGAAACGGCATTGCCGTACTTCGATTTGACGATAGGGGAACGGCCAGTTCTGAAGGTAATTTTACGGCAGCCACCAGTATAGATTTCGCCACAGATGTAGCGGCTGCGGTTGATTACCTGAAAACCAGAAAAGAGATCAACCCCGCCCAAATCGGACTTATAGGCCATAGTGAAGGCGGGATCATCGCTCCTATGGTCGCAAATTCCAATCCGCAGGATGTGGATTTTATCGTATTGCTTGCAGGCACAGGTATCCGCGGTGATCAATTGCTTTTACTCCAGCAAGCATTGATCGGAAAAGCAGCAGGAATGACCCCTGCCCAGCTGGAGGAAAATGACATGATCAGTCGTCAAGCTTTTGAGATCATGCTCAAGGACCTGAGCGAAAAAGAGCTACAGCAGGAAATCGCAGCCTACATGACCCAGGTATATAGGAATATTCCTCCGGAAAATGTACCCAATGGAATGACTGAAGCAGATTTTGTAACAGCACAGGTAAAGCAATTGACCAGCCCCTGGATGTCATCTTTTATCAAATATGATCCCAGCATCTCCTTAGAAAAGGTGACTTGCCCCGTCTTGGCTATCAATGGGGAAAAAGATCTTCAAGTTCCGCCCAAAGAAAACTTAGGAGCAATAAAAGCCGCTTTGGAAAAAGGCGGAAATCCAGATATCACCACAGTAGAATTAGCTGGACTAAATCATTTATTCCAAGAAGCTAACACCGGAGCTCCCAGTGAATATGCCAGTATTGATCAGACTTTTGCTCCCGCGGCTATGGAAGTGGTGCTAAGCTGGATCAAAGAAAGAGTAGAGTAAAAGCAGTCAGTTTTATAGTTTTTTTTGAACTGCACTAGGGGTAAGCTTCAACCTTCATGTCTTAGCTGAAAACAAACTCAGTTAAGATGAAGCCTACTGCCAAAATACTTTTTGCACTACTACTAGTTACCATCCAATCTCTATCCGCTCAGGATCTCACACAAACTATTCGCGGAAGCATAGTCGACCAAATCACCAACGCTCCCATGCCAGGGGCAACGGTGATGATTCTGGGATCCGACCCTTTGATTGGTACCACTTCTGATTCCTCGGGTGAATTCAAATTAGAAGATTTACCGGTTGGCACCTATACTTTAAAGGTCAGCTTTATTGGTTTCAAAGAAATCATTTTGCCCAATATCAAGGTAAACTCCGGAAAGGAAGTAGTGCTCAGCATACCCATAGAAGAGGATATTACTCAAATCCAAGAAGTGGTGGTAACAGCCAATGAAAAAGACCGCACCATCAATGAAATGGTACAGGTCAGCGGAAGAACTTTCTCCGTAGAAGACACCCGCAAGTTTGCTGCTGCAGTAAATGATCCCGGCAGAATGGTCACCTCGTTTTCTGGAGTCACCGGCACAGATGATGGGAACAACAACATTTCTATCCGGGGCAACAGCCCCAATGGATTGCTATGGAGAATGGAAGGAATTGACATCCCAAACCCCAACCATTTTGTAAACCCAGGTACCTCAGGCGGTGGAGTTTCAATCTTGAGTTCCCAGCTTTTGTCCAACTCCGACTTTTTAACGGGTGCTTTTCCGGCAGAGTATGGCAATGCGCTTTCGGGTGTATTCGACCTGAACCTAAGGAAAGGGAATAACGAAAACCAAGAATTCACCTTGCAAGCAGGCTTTCTGGGAGTGGATATAGCAGCGGAGGGTCCCATCGCCCAAGGCTACAAGGGGTCATATCTGGTCAATTACCGGTATTCTACACTTTCCTTACTTTCTAAAATCGGATTGCCTTTAGGTGATTTTGTGACCAATTTTCAGGATTTATCCTTCAACGTTTTTCTCCCTACCGGACCTAAAAGTACCATTACCATTTTCGGTTTTGGAGGTCTGAGTGACCAAGATGGAAATGCCGAAAAGGATTCTCTGGCATGGGAGTCCGAAGGCGATAGGTATGGAGGTACATTTTTCTCCAATACTGGAGCCATTGGCGCAAAGCACTCCTACATAGTCAATGCACAAAACTTCCTCCAAACCACGCTCCTGGCTTCTGGAAATGCCATAGGGACCACGGAGAACAGGCTTGATGATAATCTGAATTTCCAGGATAGGTTTTATGAAAATTACAGCAACTCCAAGATCACCTTGAGCGCTGTACTGAACACCAAAGTATCTGCGAAAGCAGCTTTGCGGAGCGGATTCTATGTCAACCAGCTCTATTACAATCTTCGGGAAGATGACTTTGCTGAGGAAACCCAAACCCTGCAAACCAACATCAACTCTAAGGGGAACACGCAAAGTGTCCAGGCTTTTTCCCAGCTAAACTACCGGGCAAATGAGCGTCTCACCTTTAACCTTGGTCTCCACTACATTCAACTGCTATTGAATAATTCCAACTCTGTAGAACCTCGGATCGGTACTTCATACGCTTTGGATGAAAAACAGCGGGTAAGCCTTGGCTATGGCCTGCATTCCCAAGTGCAACCACTCGGAACCTACTTTGCGGAGCAGGACAAAAACGGAGAGATCACCCTTCCAAACAAGAATCTTGATCTAAGTAAGTCACATCATTTTGTGCTAGGCTATGATCGCTCACTCAGTCCACACCTGAGATTGAAAGTAGAAACGTACTACCAGCACCTTTTCCAGATCCCTATCCGAAGTGAAGCAGACGAAAGCTACTCCATTATCAATCAGCAGTGGACTTTTGCCACGGATCCATTAGTGAACGAGGGATATGGAAAAAACTACGGAGTAGAACTGACCCTGGAGCAGTTCACTCATAATGGCCTATACTTTCTTCTCTCTGGCTCACTGTATAATTCTCTGTATAAAACCAATGAGGAGATTTGGAGAAATACTGCTTACAACGGTAATTTCAATATGACCCTGACTGCTGGAAAAGAATACGAATGGAAAAAAAATCGGGTATTCGGAGTGAATCTGAGGGTAATATACAGCGGCGGACTGAGAGATACTCCATTTGACTTGGATGCATCCATAGCCAAAGGCGAAGGGGTATATCTGGAAAATCAAGCGTATGAAATGAAAAACCCAAATTACTTCAGAGCAGATCTACGGTTGAGTCTCACAAAAAACAAACCCAAATCCACCAGGATCTGGGCTCTGGATATTCAAAATGCCAGCAATAGAAAAAATGTATATGGTCAATACTTTGAGCCTATGAGCAATGAAATCAAAACATCTTACCAGGCTCCTTTGATTCCTATTTTAAGTTATCGAGTAGAGTTTTAATCTTTAGCTATAAGCTCAATATGCTTTAATTTTCCCCGGCCAAAGGTGACTCTGCTTTAAGGCTCCATTTCAGCTAGGAGAGCTTTGCCTTTGGCCAAATTCTTTTTGAATAGTTCATAATCATTATGTGGCTTTTGGGAGCCTATCTCTACGGCTTTTTGATACAGTGGCACAGCCTCCTTCACCCTACCCAAAGCCATCAATCCATCCCCCATAGAGTCATAGCCATTGGCAGATTCGGGATGCTGGTTCAGGTTATTTTGAAATAGTACCAAAGCTTGTTCGTATAAATCAAAGCGCATCAAACTATACCCAAGCATGTTGAGATCTCGCTCCGAAAGCAGGGATGCAGGCATGTAATTTTGCATGGCAGCTACGTATGCTGCGTATACTTCAGCATCCTTTACCTTGGCAGCTCTTACCAGTTTCCTATGGGGGTCAGCATATAGCACCTGACGCACAGACTGGGCGATCAGAGTTGGCTCCTGTATAGGAAGTGCATTCACCGATCCAGAGGTAAGGGTTAAAGTATATTCGGGATGATCTAGGGTGTATTTATTCAAAAACTCCACTTTATCAGCAAGCATCTTTTGAACAAATTCCTCGGGATCTATAGGCATGCCCTCTTTCATTGGAAAAACGGTGCTTCTTCTGGCTAGAATCACAGAGGACGGAACTTCAGGCAACTTTTGGGAAGACCATTCCAATTGATTTGCTGAAATCAAATGGATTAATAGTTCACGCTCTTGATTTGCGACTTCTTGCCCACCAATCGACCACATTTTTTGAAAATCCAAATACTTCTCTGCCAGGAGTTCCTGATCCAGATTAGTATCCTGAAGCGCTTGTCTGATCCCTTCCAAATTATCAGTATCCACTAATGGATCTACATAAACCATACCTTCTACTTCATCTTGATAGGTACTGGCATACTCCCTGATGAACAAATTTCCTAAATCACTTCCCACCAAAATATATGGAGGGGCAATATTCATGGCTTCCAATAGGTACTTCAATTCCTTCACCCTACTGGATACACTAGGTTGCTCCCCAGAAGAAGTGGACTCACCCAAACCAGACCTATCGTAAGCGAGTACAGGAGAAAATGCTGCTATCTGAGCAAAAACCTGATTCCAAGTACTCAAAGTTTTCCCACTTCCAGCTTCCAATATCACTACAGGTTGCTGAGGCATCCTTTCTAATAGTCCCGCAGTTTTAGTTTTGATTTGAATTCCTGCCACAGCTACCTGCTGAGTAGAGCTTGATTGGGCCAAGGCGATGGAAGAATAGCTCAGAATAACAACAACAAGGAAGGGGATGCACTTTTTCATAGGACAAACAGTTTTATTGAACTAAAATTTAATCACAAATCAGCAGAATTGAAACCTTGACTTTCAGATATTTATAAAAATTAACACTTCACATTTTGAAATCATGTTGCATGAAAAGCAAATCTGACCATCCACCCTCTTTCCAGGAACGAGACACCTTAGCACTCCTAATCGTAAAACAGAAAGCCCAAGCACGCTAAATCCTCTGCTAAACCAGACTTTATAATGCATTGTTTTTTTTAACTGGCAATAATCGGAAATCCCCAAAACCCATAGCATCCCAAGGCAATTCTGTAAGTTCTGCTAGGCAGGGCTACCCAGTGCAGGCTACTTATTACGGTTTATCTAGCGTACGATACTCCATCCAATCCACCTCTAGTTCGTATCGAAACTTAGGTTTTTCCAGAGAATGTGGATTTCCCTCAACTGCCCAGTCTTGGGTATGCCAAAAGTTCATTCTATACTTGGAGGCATGCTGAGGAATCCCAAGCTGAGAACCCTGATAATCCCATAGTACTAGGGTATCGCCAGTGCTTGGATGAAGCATCCACCAGCGAATTCTCTCCGGATTCCAATCGAACCCATAAGTGTAAAATCCGGAAGAAGCATCGTAGTCTGAAATAGCAGAAACCACTTCAGGCATATTTTGCAAGCCAGTAAGCGCTGTAGGCTCACCATCATAATTGACTTTAGAGATAGTCTCTAGAATTTCACCCTCAGCCAAGTTAATAATTCTTCCAATTCGCTGCAGCCTGCCTGCCTGTCCGGTCCAGGTGCCCACATAGATGATCCTAGGATCTGCAAGGAGCCACTCAAAATCAATTTCACTCAGACCTTCCTGCTCATTTTCGTGATAAGTAAAATATCCGGCTACAGCTCCAACATTAGGTTGCTGTTGCCGCACATCTGGGACTTTGAGTCGAGCTGCGTAAGTGCCAAAGTGTGTAAACTTCTTTGAAATAATCTCAGGTCCCTTTCCTGGGCCTGCTTGTTCCTCGGGGTCCAATTTGAACGATAGAACCTTAGTACCTGCTTCAGAGCGTGATTCTACGCCCAAGTTGGATTTAAAATCGGCGGTAGTTCCAGTAGAACCATAGCTGAAAAACTTGGATTTAGCTTTGGAAAAATCCTCGCGAAACGATTTATGCTGCTTTTGAGAATCTCCCCCTAACAGATTTACCATGAAAAAAAGACAGGTAAACAAATGAAACTTCATGAGCCAAATATAAAGGAATAAAGAAGGCACAAAAAAAAGGACACCATTTCTAGTGTCCTTCAATGTAGCGGGAACAGCGCTACAAACTTCAATTGATTTTCAGTGACTTATAAGAAAAGGGGGGACAAAAAGGGGGACAGGTTCATTTTGCATTTACTTTTTTAAATTTATTTGAATTGAACCATTTCGAACCTCTCAAAACATGTGTTTAAACGCCATATAGCCACTTTTTATGTTTCTAATTTTTGAATGATCTTTTTTCTTTTTGATGTGAAATCAGAAAACGAACCTATTTTAGCTAGGGTCAAAACTAGAAAACGAACCTTTGAATTTCCTGCAAATTTGAAGGTATTTGAGCTGTCACCAGATTGAAGTAATTTGAATGGTTTAGAATCTCAATTTAGCCTCGTACAATTCGTACGGTACGAGGGGTACGAGCCGTACGAGGTGTACGAATTTTAATTTCTTTTAATTGATTCGATTGGCAAATTTAATTCAAAAGTCCTTCTCGGAAAATAATACAATATTTTGTAATTTCGGCTTGCCCTCTATTCAAATTCTTTCCCAAACATGCTCACAAAGCAATATAAATCTAGTTTCATTAAATTTTTTCAACGATACCCTCTCTACGACAAAACTCTTTTTTTTAAAGTTAATACAATGAACATATTTCCATGAAGGGTCAAATTGAATTTACAGAATTCCAAATTCTTCAAAATTTACATTCCGGCCCTACAAGTTTCAGAGCTCTTATCAATTTATACAATGCTTTTAAAGCTTTACCACCATCTAACCTATTGCTTGATTTAAAGCACATTGAATTTATTGATGCAAATCTTTGTGCAAGTCTCGACGCAATATTCTATTTATTAAATAAAGAGGCGGGACACACATTTTATATTGACCACAATGAAATTAAAGGTAGGTTCGAAATTTTTATTAGGAATGGATTCGTAAAATTAACAGGGGAAGAGTTAGGAGAAATTAATTCAAATAGCTCCGCTGTGAGATTAACTAGGTTCACTCCAGACTCAGACGAAAAATTTTTCCATTTTTTAGAAAATTTTTTGTTCTCTAATAAGGCCTTTCATAAAATGCCGCAAATTAGAGATGATATTATTGATCATTTTTGCGAGATTTTCTCAAACATTGGATTACATGCAAGGACAAATGATCCTGTTTTTGCATGTGGCCAATTTTACCCTAAAAAGAAGGTTTTAAAGTTTACTCTTGTTGATTTAGGAATTGGATTTTATGAACCGATTGGAGAGTTTTTAGGAAGCCGTATTCAATCTCCATTGGATGCAATAAATTGGGCTCTCGAAGATGGAAATACAACCAAAATAGATGCTATTGGCGGTTCAGGATTAAGTAGGTTAAAGTTATATTGTGAAGAACATGGGCACATTTTTCAAATTCTCACTGATGGGGTTTGTTGGACAAATGGCGCTGGAATTTTTAAACATTGGGAAATGGAAAAATTTCCAGGCACAACAATTAATTTGGAATTCTCGTGTAAATAGATGACATTAAGCTCATTATTATAAAAATTTTTATACTTTTGCGCTCCCATGATTAATCTCGCTGAAATACTAGGAAAGAAAATTGCAATCCTTCACTCTGATGGATTGAAAGTCTTTGGTGCAATAATGGAAGAACTGGTCGAAAATGGCCAATTTACATTGAATTTTGACGGAATTTCTACAAGTACAACTGCTTTTTTAAATGCCTCAATTGGGAAAGTTCTAATGAATTCACCTGAGGCAGTTGAAAAGATGCAAATAAAAAATGCAGATGCCGGTATTTTAAGTAAAATTGATTGGGTTAAAGATACTGCTTTAAACAAAGGGAGAAGAGAAGCTAGAGAAGATGCAATGAGGGATTTTCTCGAAAACGCATAAATTCAAAATGGCCTTAAATATTTCTCAGCTTTCTAATCAGAAGCTAGACCCCAAAAAGCAATACTTTTTAGATGCAAATGTTTGGATATTTTCACTTGGAGCAATTTTCTCTCCAAACAAGAAAGAATCAGTCTATATTAATTTTGTTGATAAACTTTTAGCAGGAGGCCATAAAATATGGACTCATTCCTTAGTTTTTTCAGAAGTCCTTAATGCCTTGATACGAAATTCTTTTGATGATTACAAAAATGAACTTTTAGCAAGGGAAAGTGACTCCTCAGAAAGGGATAAAATTTTAAAGCTTAGTTTAAAAAAGAATTTCAGGAATACAACTCAATATTACAATACATTAGAAAGAGTCAAATCTGATATAGAAAGCTACATTCCTAATTTAGTATTTCTAGACAAATTGTATGATTTCAATTTTGAGTATTTGTCTAAAAATTACCCATCAAATTCTGATTTCAACGATTATATTTATTACGAAATGTCGTTGGATCATTCCCTGACAATTATTACTGACGATGGTGATTTTGATTTTAGTGATATTGAAATATTTACTGAGAATCAATGGTTATTGAAAAACTCAAGGAGCTAAATAGCTTTTTTTACAGTTACAATAAACTATTAAATCAATTTTTCATCCTATTTAAAAAAGGGACGATTGACAGCCTAAGACATCATTAACAGTTCTCTGTTGTGTCCCTTAATGTATTCCCAGTCTTTAGCATGAAACGAATTAGCTACATCCGAGAGTAGTGGTGCATCGTAGAAGGCAAGGATTGCCTTATCGAACTCACCAATATTTACTTGTTTGGTATGGTTTACCACCGCATAGAGCTTTAGAATGTCTGCCACCTGTTCTTTTGATATTGTGGCTTTGTTTAGTTGCTCGTAACTGGTTTTGGTAATTGGTTCAATGATGTGGAAGTCCGATAGCGTTTTGAGAAACGCCCTTGTGGAACGCTTCACAATCTCTGAATCACCAAATGATTCTGTCATCTTTTTGGTGAGGGCAGTAGAACTGATTTCTTGGGATGCATCAAAGATTTGGAAATAGGTTTTGGTGAAGGACTTCAAAATATCGTAGTGCATGATAAACATGGCCATGTAAATGGGCTTCATGTATTCGTAATCATGCTGCTTGCTCAATTGGATGAGTATGTTGTCTTCAATGGTGGATTTGCTTTCCTGAAAACTGTAAATGAAGGTTCTGAACAATACTGTTCTTGTCTTTCTTCTCCCGTCCTTTCCTGTTAATTCAGTAGCAATATCATTGTAGGCATCATAGAACTCTTCGGGTTTTCTTCCCGGTTCTACCATGCGGAGCGATTTGTATATCCACTCTGGTTTTAGTGGTCTGTCGTATCCCAACATCAATTCAATTTTATAAAAGGGACTATCATCTCTTCTAAGGTGATGCCCCCGTGGTTCACTTCAATTTTGTCTTTGTATGTAAACATGGTTCTGCCTTCAGGTAGAACCACTTTTTTATCGTTCTCGAATGGAATGTTGATTTGTTCCATATCCAACAATTCCGAATTGTCTGCCTTAATGATGACAGCTCTTTTGGCAAAGCCATCAATCAGGTATTTTTCTATGCGTTTGCCATTGCCTTTGGCGACTATGGAGCCATGATCTGAGCAGAGGTAAACGGCATAGCCTTCTTCTTTGAGTAACTGAATGTCTTGCTTGATACTGCTTTTCTGCAAGTAGTCTTTGGCTGCATTCAGGTAAGGTGTTTTGTCTTCTAATCCTGGTGGAAACTGAACTGCATGTGCTAATTCATCAAAGAAGTTGTAGAGAACGGAAACCACATCATAACCAAGTAGCTTGTCTGCGGTGATGGTATCGCTTTCGGTTAAATAGGTGGTGTGCTGTGTTGCAAAGTTATTGGCTAAGGCTTTGGCTTCTGCAGGTCTGCCCGGTGCTTTGTGGTTGTACACTTCTCGCTTGCCTTCATAAATGGCCATGCGTGAAATGCTGGTTACCGAAGGCAACATGGCAAAAACAGCTTTTTCATCCAATTCTGCTTCATCTAATTCCAAATGCGCTTTGAGTAGGTTCCATTCTGTAAAGCCCATGCAGTCTAAACATAGAAGGGCAACCTTCTCATGGTTATTAGCTTTTAGATGGGGAATGATTTTATCAACTGATAATGGGCGTTTTGGTGTAGAAGCAAAAAATATCTGATCCATGCCATTTTGCGCAAAAAAGGGTTTGCTCCACTGGTCAACCTGCTCATAGATTTCTTGCTCTATGGCTGTGCCATAGGCATAACTTAGGTAGTTGAGCTGACCTAATACCGTACTAGCTTCAGTTAAGGAATTGATGCTTGGCTCTTCTATAACCAATTGATTGAGCTGCTCCAATAAAGCATTGAACTGCTTCTCAGATTGTAAGCGATTGGCTTTAGCCAAGAGCGTATCAATATGGCTTTTGTTGATTGGGTTGTGTCTATTTGAAAGATAAACTACTTCCAATAGCTGAATGACTTGCTCCGTACTGAATTGTTTCAAAGCCTTGTAAGCATCTCCATTGATGGGCAGGTCTTTATATTGGAAGGATTTACATTCTCTATCGTTGCAGATGAATGTAGGAACATTCTCAACGGTGGTAAGTATGATTTGTGGCTCAGATTTATTGCTCAAAGGCAACATATCCGCTACGGTATGGCAAAGCTGACAGCTGATGCCATGCGTTTGCAGATAGCCTGTAAAGCTATCATGCAGCAACACGCCCGTATAGTCTGATATTACCTTTGGCTGACCATTATCAAGGCTTAAAGCGGTATGGATTGCATCTTGCCACAACATAGAACTTAGGCTAAACCGTCTACCTGAATTTCTGCTGCTTCAACAAAATCTGCCAACTCTCCATTGTTTTCTAAAATGGAAGGATGCAGCTTGGATGCAATGGTGAGAATATCCTTAAATCGCTTGTCTTTGTAGCAACGCTCAAAACCGTAGGTAAGGGCTTCTTTTCGTACTTCTTTGATTTTCTTACTCTCGGTTTGTGCCTGAATAAGTATGGTCTCAAACTCTTTCCAAAGGTGCTTTTGACGCTTCTCTGTGATTTGATTGTGTTCTTCTTTTGACTTAGGTCTGCGGTACAAGCCACCTTCAAACACAAAGTTTTCTTCTAATAAATCACGAAGCTCAGGCACTTGGTCACCTTGAAAATCAACTATTTGATTGTAGGTGATTGATATATCTGAAAACTTTTTAGGCTCTGACAACAAATTGAAGAGCCAAACAATTGCGGAGCTTTCATCTATTACAAATAAAGAATTTAGACCTTGAACGATTTCGGACATCCCTTTTAACTTCATTTCTTTCTTATATTCTATGTAAGAATTAAGTTGACTAGAGGTAAACCACAATCCATCTTCTTCAATAAAACTTGAGCTAAGAGAGTTGTAAAAGTCTTTAGCATCAACATTCAGATCGAAACCATGCTGGATAAAAAAACCAACTAATTTGGCATAGAGTGACTTGGCAGTTCTTTCCACAAATGAATCAATTCTTAGTTGGTTGAGATACTGTTCAATAAACGCATGTTCTAAATTTTGACCACTTGAAGATTGAACGATTTTATTATTGAAGCTCTCTTCAGGTTTGAAAGCAAAAATTATTAAGTCTTTGTCTACACTGGCGTCTGATGATACTTGCTTGAATGAACCTAGTTTTTTATCTAAAACCGAAACTTGAGATATTATAAATCCTGCCTTATTAATAGCATCTCTAATCGTATTCCATATTTTAGATTTACTATTATTAAACTCTACTGTAATCCATCTTTTGGGCTTTAATACTCTGAAATATTCTTTAAAAGTGCTGCTAAGGAGGTCTAAATATTCTTCATCACCCTTTGATTGATTCTTGTTAATTATAGTTTCTTTCTCTATACCGGTCAAAACTTTTAGCCACGACTCCCAAATAAAATTCATATCTGAATACATAATGTTCGAACCGAAAGGAGGGTCTGTAAATATGTAGTCAATCGAATTAGAAGGAATATTACTTAAATCAGTTGCAGATTGCGTTGATATACACGTATCCGAATTTGATTTTTCCCTAATTATTGCTTTGGAAAAGTTTTTACTAAATTTTCTTTCAGCAACTTCCATGGGGTTGTATGATTGAATCAAAGATGGGATTGAAAGATTGTTTATTGCTCCTGCACTCAAACCTTTGGGTCTATAGGGCATCCGTTTTGTACAACGCATCCCTAAAATTGAAGTACAGAAAAACATGCCAAAACTTTGGTTTGAAGATTTTAAGGCTAAATCCCAAAACTTCGATAAACAATAAAGAGTGGACTTAAAATAGAAGTCAGAAGTCCTAGTTAATCCATTTGATTTTTTAGGTTGGCTTAAGTTATATCCGTCTGGTATTTCATTTATTGGATACCAATAAGGAATAGATATTGTTTCTTCCTGTTCTAATAGAAAATTTATTTCACTTCCTGTAAGTGCCCTTCTTGATTTGGTTTTTCCTTTTAAAATTGAGGCTTCAACAGGTACCATTTCAGGTTGACCGCTTTGATTAAATGATTTAACTAAGGACCTTTTACTGATTTCTTTAGCACCACAAGATGTACATTCACCAAGATCCTTGACTTTCTCAGTTTCCTTATCAACAAATGAATCCCAAAATGTTAGTTTGGAATTACAAATTGGGCATTGATATACTTCTGACCATATTACATAGTTGATGTAATCTCCGTTGGGAAGGGTGAAGAGTTTTCTACATTCCTTCTTTACATCTTTTAAAATATTATGTAATTCAATTAGATAATTCGAATCAAAGAGACTATAGTTGTTGTTGTATGAAATAAATGTAGCAGCAGGGGATAGATCAATGAGAATTGAGTTTCTATTGAGAAGTCGAGCTGCAACTCCCGTCATTCCACTTCCTGAATATGCATCTAAAACAAAGTCATTTGGCTCTGTAAAATGCTTAATGTATTTCATAATTGCCTTATGAGGCACCTTTGTGTGGTAGGAGTGCGTCATGTAAATAGGATGACGTTTACCTTCTTCTACATCACCGTTATAAGCTGTCTTAAAATATCGATCACTCGAAGGATCATATACTTTTCCATTTTCCAAAATAAATTCAGCTAAAAATGGATTTGGACCTGCAGTAAAGTAAGGTGCTTGGGCAAGTTTTATAATATCATCATCGCTACCAATTGGAAAGCCTTCTATATTCTTTAGCTCGGGGAGTCTCTTTCTAAGTTCGTCTTTATAATCCATAGTCTTACTCTTCAATTTTAAAGCGCACTTCTTTGCCTTTATGGTCCTTTTCCAATTCCTGGTAAAGGTTAAAGAAGGCTTGCTGCATTTGGCTTAGGGTTACTAATTCGTTTTTCTTGAATACTCGGTTTACCAAGTCTTGCTGTTTAAGGCTTACCACTTCAATATCTACAAAGAGTTTGTTGATGGAAGCAATCAAACCACTGTTGATGTCTGCCGGTAGTTCTTCTTTGGCTATAATTTGCTCAATGGCTTTTTTGTGTTCCGGTTGGATTTTCACCAAATCAAGCTGCTCTTTCTTTTTGATGACTTCCTGCACAATTGTCATTTCATATTCACCGGCAATAGTGTTCAGCGCAGCGGTAACACCTGCAGCTTCATCTTTAATGGATGAATAGTCTCGTTCTTGCTTGAGGAAGTTGGAGTTTACATCAAATGGAATGTCGTATAAACTCTCTACATCTACATCTTTGGCTCTGAGAGAAGTTAAGCCTGTCCATTTCTGCACCTTGCCATCTAGCTTCTGCGGTACGTTGCACTGGGCACTTGCCAAAATCTGTGCTCGCTTGAAATTAGGGTCGGATGTGAAAGTGAGTAAAGGTTTCCAATCTACTTTATCGCCAATGGTATTGCGCAAGGCAGGATAGTAGAAGTCTTTCACATACTGGTCCTTAAAGCTGCTGATCTTGCCTTTTATCGGGAATCGCTCACTCAGATTATTGAACTTCTTGAAATCCTTAACGATGGCTTTGGTATCTTCATGCAAGGTTTCGAGCTTCTCATGCAGCCCTTTTTCTTCTAAGTATGATTTGTTGTTCTCAATAATGGCAAGGGATTGCTCCATGTATTCAATGCCTTTGTGGGTGCTTTCAAAATACTCATGCAAAGCATCTTTCAGGTTGTGCATTTCACCAAGTAGGCTAGAAATATCGCCCAACTTGCTTGCATAGCTGTTGATGGTATTGAATTTAGCGTGGTTGTTTATTTCCAATCCTGCCCAATCAATCGCTTTTATTTCATCAAACTTGGCTTTTACGCTATCCACATTCAGATAACTGGTGCTTTTGGCTTCCAATCGCTGAATGAGCAAATCGATTTCCTTAATATCCTTAGCAATCTCAGCAACCTTTTTCTTGTACTCAGCAAACGCATCGTTGCGGTGCTTCTCTTGAAGCATCATGTTGCCATTTAGTCCAAGCGCATTGAGTAGGTTTTGGGCAAAGTCATAAGATAGGTCGTCTTTCTTGGTGGCATATATGATGTTCTCAAACATGTTGAGACTTCTAAACTTCTCTTTGATGTTGGAGATGTCCAACTCATCACCACCACGACCTTTTAAGGTAATCTTGCCTAGGGCAGTGAGCACCACCAAGAAGAAATGAACCACTTTTGGTTCTAATCCATAAGGCTTGCCTGTAAACTGCTGCACAATCTCTTTTTCAATATCTACCACCTTACCCTTTTTGGCATTGATGATGGACTGAATTTGGCTTACCACTTTGTTTCCGTTTAGCTCTGGGTCGCCATTGGCGTTTATTAAATTGAGTGCTGAAAGGAAGTTCTTAGCCCTTTGCGAAATGCTTCTGAAATTACCATTGGTGGTTTCATCGGCTATCAGAGAAAGTGAATGTGTAATGTTGCCTGATGATAGAATTTCAGCATACTTAGGGTGCTCAGGATATTCTTTGTTGAAGCATTCATCAAATACCTTCTTCTTGAGTTCAGAGATAACTTCCGAAAGGTTATTGTACTCTTTTCCAAGCGTTGATCTGATGCTGATTACATCACCATTGATACTGGTGGTAGCGTAATTCTGTATCTGTTTGGTGAGTTGGTATTTTACGCCCGATACGGTAATGCCTTTAGGATCTCGGTATCCATTGATGCTATCGGTCAGCTTTCGTGACATTACACTGGTTAGGATATTCTTACTCATTAAAGAGCGAATAGCCACAATCCGCTTGATGCGTTCAATATTCTCCTGGCTTCCAAACTGTATTTCAATGTTCAGTTGGTTGGGTGCGTAGGTTGGTATCTTCTTTTTGCTGAAAGGAGATTGGAACACAATTACATAATCAGCCGAATCTACTTCTTCCACTTCTTCACCCTTACGGTTGAATATGATGAAGCCTTTACGGAATGACTTAACCGATTGCCATGTGGTTTCATCTTCAAAGATGTTTGGCAAGTTATTGTAGTTGATAAGGCCTAATATCTCTTTGAGTTGATCAAAGACCACATCTTCTTGCTTGTCTTCATTACCTCCAACGGCATTGATTTCATTGTCAATACGCTCTTCCGGGTCTTGTCCATCAATGGCAGGGTCAAACTTGAAGTAATCGTTTCCTGTTTGGTCATCCTTTACCACTTTCAAGTAAAAGCCATCAGTGGCTTCACGCACCTTCTTCACAATTTGAGCTACTCGAACGTGCGCTTCAAAGGTGTCGTTAGGATGAATAATCATTAGCTTCTGTGCTAATTCTTTGGCAGTAGCACCGTTTTCACCTTTACTCCAAAGAGAGTAAACTGCAAGCCCTTTGATGATTTTGAAGGCATCATCATGTAGTTTGCGTTCCAAGTTGGCTACAATCTTCTCCTTTACGATGTTCACCACCTTTACCAAGTCATGGACTCCTTCAAGGTTTCGGTTATTCGGGTTGTTGGCTAGGATGTCATAGATGCGGTCGAAGGTGAAGAAGTAGGGGAAAGGTTTTGAAACTACATGCTTCAATTCACTTTGCGCAAATTGGATAATACCCCTTTTTTCGAAATATGGCAGCTCATGGAAAAGGTCTAATAAATCAGGTGTGAACGGGAACAGGTCAATGTACTCTTCCTGATTATTCGCCACCGTTTCTATCTTCTTGATGAAAGGTTTTAGTTCCGTTTCAATTTTGAGTTTCTGTTCCTTACTCTTTGGTACAATCCTTTGAGAGATAACTTTCTTTACGGCTTCTCTACGAATGATGATATTTTGGAAACGCTGACTGATTCGAGCTTCATCAGCAGCGATGTTGGCTAATCTTGGGCTGGAATAGATGTCTTCCTGCATGGAAATGGCCAATACAATATCTTCATCCTGGCAAACTTGTGCCACTACTCGCAAGAACTGGAAGTCTCTCTTGATCTTGTATTCTTCCTTGGCTTGTAAGAAGTCAGAAACTTCATCCACAACTACCAAAAGTCCCTTGGTTGGGTCTTTCTCTTTAAGCAGTTGAATGATATTTGATAGGTGCTCCTTGATGTCAAGCGTTACGCCATCTTCATATTTTGGAATCTCAATGTCGTACTCTCTCTTTAATTGCTTTTCAAGTTCTCTAAAGAAGAAGTATGCAAGGTCAACGTTTACGGGTTGAAGCTCAAACTGGACCGTAAAGAATTGGCGAGAAATGGTTTCGGCTTCTTTGCGAACAGCATTGTTTTTAATGAGTGAGCGAAGCGAAGGATTGTTGATAATACTCACCAAGAAGGCAATCAAGTGCGATTTACCACTACCGTAGTTACCAATGATTTTAACAGCCTTGTGATTGGGTTTCTTGATGTTGTCAATGAAATCCTTGATTTGGGTTTCAAGTCCTTCTGAAATGATGTAGCTGGAGATAAGCTCCTTTTGCAGGTCATCATGCTTCAGGTCGGTATCAATATCAACCACATCCTTGATTTCGGTGTAGTTGAATAGCTTTCCTATTGCTCCATCAGGAAGTTTATCCTGTGGTTTGTATTCACCTTCTGGTTCAGAAACGATGCTTACATAGTTATCTTCAACATCTTCAATCTTGGTAATCAGTATGTCGTTTACATCTTTATCGTAGTACTCATCGCTGCCTACCTTACCATAAGAGATTCGGTTGCTGATTATCTTCTCATCTTCCAAAAACAACACACTGCTTTTGTTCCGTGAGTTGTACTTGAATGCACCTACCGGAGAGATTTTGGTAAAGGCATCATGGTAAAGGATGCTGGCGTTTAGCAGAATGAGTTTGTCAGGCTTGTTGGAAAACCATTCTTTGATGTGTTGTCCAACATCATGACTGGGTTCATCCTTGGCTTCAAGCTCTGCAAAGATTGGTTGCAGTTCTGCTCCCACATCTACCTTGGTGTAGTCAATGGAGTCTAAGTAATTGATGATTTTTTCCCGTTTCGCACTGTTGTCACCTACAACAGCCCACAATTTGAATCGTAGGCTGTTTGCGAGAGATAGGTAGGTGTCAATGTGTTTAGTCTTGTCCATAGTTTATTTCGTTGAGAACAAGCTCTAATGCCTGTTTCGAATAACCTTCATCTTTTATTGATCTCTTAATCTTTTCGGCAAGCCACAAAGGCATCAAAGATTTCTCATTGACACCAAAGATTATGGCTAATTGCTTAAGGTGAGTTTTACTCACAGGCTTTTCGTTCTTTTCCATCTTACTGACATAGGCAGTATCGATTGAAAGGGATGCGGCAACTTCTCGTTGAAGCATTCCCTTTTCTTCTCTTAAATCTCTGAGCTTTTCACCAAGCATTAGTAAAAACCAAATTATTGTCCTAAAAAGGTCAAATATAGAAAAGTACTGAGAATGATAGCCACTTTTTTAAATTCTTTAAGCATCGAAAATTTTGATTATCTGGAAGAATAAAACATTGTAAATCGACTTAATAAAAAAAAATATGAAAGAATCTTTATGACTTAAAATACAACAACGGCATTGTGTTTTAGCCGTAAACAACTATATTAATCAATCACAAAACCAACTGAATATGTGGTCAGTAATAAAATTTTTAGGAACCGTTTTTATTAGCTTTTTTGCCATGATCGGAGCATTGGGAGCAGAAAATCCATTTCCTCTTTTTGCTGTGGCATGGGGAATATGGATTATTTACATTGTCAGCTTGCGATCGAAAAGAAAAAAAGAGATTGACAAAGAGCGACTAATTCGGGGAATTTTGGATAAGCTCTAAAATCCAAAAAGGAACTTCAACGAAGCAAAAGATCCGAGTAGGAAAAAGCAGAATGAAGCAAAACTAACTAACCGAAAACCCGCTCTTGAAAGAAAGGGATTTTTCAAATGTGCATCCTGGATCAGGGAAAGCAAGAACCCGAGTCCAAGAAAAAAAGTAACAATTAGTAAGGTTTCCATCATTTCAGATCAAACGGTTTTTAATATTCACTGTTTAAACTACAAAAATCCTTTTTGACAAAAAAAAGGGAAGATTACTCATCCCCTTCTGATTCAATTCCTAGAATGTAATTAGCTGCTTGGTGTGCCTTTTGGGCTGCGTAGATCAGCATTTTAGGATCATCTTGCAACGGCTTCATCCATCCTTTTAGGTAAGCCAGGGAATTTTTGAAGTTGGCATCTTTGATTCCAGTATAAGCATTTAAGAAACTGGCTCCCATTTCTGCAATCAATTCTTCTTTTGAATATTCAACAGAACCATAGCCTACCAAAGCAGGTCTTTCCGAAAATCTACCCAAACGGTTACCATGGCCAGTCGAATGCATCATTTCATGGAAAAGAACGGAATAGTACTGTTCGTCCCCTTTGAATGATTCCTTGTTTGGCATATTGATGTAATCTAAGGAAGGGCTGTAAAAAGCTTCATTGCTAGAATGAACAATTTTGGGACAATCAGCATATCCGGGAATAATCTGCTCACAGGATTCAATGGGAGTAAATACCCTCTCGGGTGTTTCATTTATAGAAAATTCGATTCCTTCAATTTGGTCGATGTTGAAAACTGTCCAGATAAATGGAGTGAACTTTCTTCCATAGAGATCTTCGTCTTCACCAGCTTCATTTTTGGTTTGGCCTTTGACGAATTTGGAGATCTTCCAGAATACGACTTTAGTCCCTTTTTGACCTTTCTTGATATTTCCTCCTAGCTGCTTCGCTTGTTTGAAAGTCAGAAAGTAGGGATGCTTAAATTCCTTAGAGATTGTCACCCAAGCCAACCAAAGCGTATTGAATCCCAAATAAGGCCGATTTGTAGCATAGTTTTTTGGAGCATTTTTCGGATTCCACACTTGCTCCCAAGTGAGGTTTTCATTTTGAATTCCCTCGATGATTTCATTGGTTACGGTTTCCGCTAGTTGGTTGAAATTTTCCCAAGCTGTCATTTTGATTGTGTTTTAAATGTTGAAAAAGAGCCAGCTAGCACCAAAGAATCTCCCTTCATATCCAAGGATGTAAGGAACATCGACCCTACAACTCCAGAGCTTTTCCCTGGAGTCAGAGGAGCCTGGTTTTTCTGGGAGAGTAGGGATATTTGGCTGAGTAGTGACATTTTTTTTATCCACTGGTGTTGAGGTACCGACCGACAAGCGTTTTTTTGGAAAAGCTGAGCCTGGATAAGACAAAAACCTGAAGAAAAATGTCGGAGGTAGTCCGTAGGAGACCGTCATTTTGCGGAAGGGCGAAGCGGATTTTTGACGATTCCAGAGCCAGATTTTCACCTTTGCTTGGTTGGACGGTATAACACCAGTCAAAAACCGGAACGGATCAGACAACCCAATCGGAAGAAAAACGCTCCCTGACGAAAGGAGCAGAAAAGCGAAAAATGGCTTGCCCCCCTAAAGGAGCATGAGGCCACTTATTCGAGGAGCGACTTTCCACTGTTCCAGGCTTGACGGAACAGGGAAAGTAAAGCGGATTGAATGTGTGGCCGTGGGGAGAAGAAAGCTATTTGACTGCAGCGGAAAGATGGAGCGAAATGAAAATTGCTGAAAGTGAGGATAAGGATCCAGGTCACTGTCGAGCTGAATGACCGGCCCATTCCCAGACCTGTCGGGAATGGGTATAGGGAAATGAAGTGAGACTGTGACCGTGGGGAGTTTAAACCTATCCAAGACTGGAGCAAAGCAAGCAGTCATTTGAAAAATGGTGCGTGTGGAGCGGAATGAATGGAGTGGTTTACACTGAGGAAAAAGGCCTAAAGAACGTCCAAGGTAGAATGTGTCCAACTTGTGCCTGAAAACCGAGATCATCCAGATTGCCCTAATAAAGGGTGCTCATCTCAAGGCTGTCGAAATGTAGATTTTTTTTTATAAAACAAGTTTTTTTGAACTCTATCGACGTTGTTACGTTTATATCCATGTAGCTTCTTAATGAGGCAAAAGATCTTTGGTTTAGGGGCATTTGTTGGTGGTGAATTCATTGATTCACTAATAGTTGAATTATCTGGCGCGTTCACGTGGCAGAGTCTTACATTAGTCGCCACGTCAGTATTTAATGTGGCAAAAAGAGTTTTTAGAGTACGAAAAAAGAAAAATTTTGAAAAAATGAAAACGAAAGTAATTATGAGAAGAACAAAGAATGACATCAGTAAAATAGTTTTGGGAGTGTGTGTGGTAGCGACGGTATTTGGAAATTAAGAGCTGCACCCACTTCTGCCAACAAACCCTAAGGACACATCGCTTATCTTAGTTCCAACTCCAATTTCTAAATCCCGAGATTCATCATCTCGGGTATTTTTTTTAATTGCTCAACTCTTTTTTTTTAAGTTACGGAGCAATAAAAAGGAAGCCTAAAGCTTCCCTTCATCAGCGAAAGAGAAATACCCTTCACTGGTTACGATGATATGGTCCAGAACAGGCAGATCCAAAAACTTTCCTGCTTCAACCAAGCGCTTGGTCAATCGTTCATCCTGGACACTTGGCAGTAAATTTCCACTCGGATGATTGTGCCCAAGAATTACAGACTGGCAGTTACTCTTTAGTGCAGCTGCAAAAACCAACTTTGGATCCACTACGGTTCCGGAAGTTCCACCAGTCGAGATTTCTACAACTCCCAGAACTCTATTTCCTCTGTTTAGCAAAATGATTTTAAAAGATTCGATAAACTGGATTTTATCCTCTCCCCAAACTTCCTTGAAAATCTGGTAAGCGCAGTTGGAGCTACTCACTTTTCGGGCTTTCTGGACATCAATTTTTGGCTTGTAAACTAGCTCGATTTCTGAGACTTGGGAGGATGTTTTGATCGTTTCCATAATTATAACGGTTAGGAGTTAGAAATTAATTATGGTGCTACTCCCAGCTTTTGAGCGATCAAGGCCAATTGGAAACTGAATAAATGAAAGGTTGTGGACAGATGGTGTTTATGCGGTAGTCTATTGGCCGCTTCAGAAGTGAAAAAGGTAAATTTCCACCATAATCAATAATAACTTGACAATAGTGAATTTCCCTGCCTAAGTGATAGAACAAGTAATCAGCCTAATAATCTACATTGAAGTGATTAACCATAAGTATGATTCAAATGAGGAAAAGATTGAGGGGAATTAGCCTTTAAAGAAATAGGAAATCACTTAATAATAGATATTTGCTAGAATTTTTAAATCACGTTACAATTTCGATTCTACCAATGAATACATCTCCCTTTTATCAAATTTCTGTGAATGGCCGTACTTATTTTTAGTATACAAGGTCTTTTTCACTGCATACCCAAGGCTTAGTTTTTCTTCTTTTAAAAACTCCAAAAGGTATTTTTTATCCAATATTAAAAATGTATTGTAAGGCAATAATTCAGACATATCGGAAGCATCTCTTAAGCCATCCAGAAAATCCTGATAATACCCAAGGTCATGATTTTTCTCAGTGTAACTCAAACGATTGCCGTCCAATTTAAGATCCAGCTGCTTTTTAATAATTGGTGTCAGGAGTCTACAGTTAAAAAAGGAACGATAATACTGGAAAATATTGCCATTTGACCTTAAGGGAGCGACCAGAGGAATTATTTCTCTTTCATTAATCATCACTTTACATACAGGTTTATGGAATTTCAGTTCGTTTGAAAATACCCCAAAGTCTCTCATATCCTTAACTCCCGGATACCAAACCCCTGCGTTTTCATATAGCTCATGGTATATTTTTGAGGCTTCCACTTGGCTCTCCCACCTCCCGGAAAATGCGAACGGCAATACTTCCAAGCCATATAAATAATCACTGTGGTAAAAATTTTCCGTGTTTGGCAGTACCGTATTTAGAGACAAAAGTTGTTTATTCTCAACCGAAGAAAGCACTTTTTTTATATCCATATGTAATTCAGGGGGAACTTCATCGTGCTTAAGTTTTGGGGAGTCCTTCAGTTGTGGCCACCATTCCGGTTTAGTGCCAGGATGTAAATTCAAGACTGAAGGCTCAATGGTAAAAGTATCAACAGTATATCTAAATTGGTCGAGTATGGTAATTATGTTCTGATTTTGTAAATAGTCCAAAAGTCTAAAAAAACTGGAGCGCAGAATTTCAGCAAATATCGTTGCTCTCCCAATCATTACGGTATTGAAATCATTCTGGTATCTTTCATCCTCTCTGGTATATGTTAATTCATACTCATTGCAGTAGTCATTAAAAAGTGTATTCCAGCAAGACCATATTTCATATGGACTATTCTCCTGCAATTCTTCAATGTAATTTAAATAAACCAGTGGCAAATTGGTTCCTACCAGCTTTTCAAACTCATGCTTAGTCCTTGTTGCATTTCCAAAGGACATTCTCGCGTACAAAGGTTGAAAAAATTTAAAGGTAATACCAAGAACTTTTCCAATGGATTCTGTTATAAGATCCGTTGCCATGCACCGCAAACAAAGTAAATCTCCCAGGTTTTCTCTTGTAATGTAGTTCTTGGAATAACTATTTTCTGTTTGCACGGAAATCAATAATATCATTAGTCCCTCACAGGCTTTAGATTCCAATGTTTGCATCTTTAACCATTCCAAAAACTTTTGATGGAAAACACCTGATTCATCTTCAGACAGGATTTTTATAAGTTGTTTTGCTGCCCTTTCCTTTACTATAGGGCTTAGCCACTCCAGTCTGAGCAGGAGTATATCAAATAACTCTATTTGCAAATCCATCCTATAGAATTCCGGTTCTGGAAGGTTCACATTGGGAAAGAGGCTGGGCAGGACATCCATAAAATAACCGGCAATCTCTTCAGCTTTTTGCATTTGAGAGGTATCTATAAAAAACTGAATCGTTTTGGACGCGGAAATACTATAATTCTTTTGGTCTGTATTGCTATATCGTAACCCGGAATTATTGACACTAATAGTAAAGAATTCCATTAGTCGAAATGGAAAGTCCGCAAAAACCTTTTTCCATCTGGCTCTGGCTTCTTCAGGTCGGGAAAGATAATCACTGGACCAGGAACTGCTATTGGATTGTGCCCAGCAGATACATTTAAAGGCAAATTCGCGATCAACGGTTAAAGCAAAAGGATAAAGGAAATCAAGTAACTCATGTTCTGCTTTCAAAAAGTCCGGTTCAATAATTTCTTTCAGAACTTTTATAAGTAGTCCCCTGTCTGAATGGACTTTGTTTAGCCAAACTTTGGTCCATTTTAAAATAAAGGTTGACTTTTCATACTGCCTAAAGGAAGATCCACTTTGAAAGGTTTCCAGGTGATTTTCAAGATCCCGGGGCTGCACCGCCAAATAGATATCTTCTAAATCATTATTGTCTTCCCTCCCTCTTTCACCGTCCTTTTCTGACTTCCTGCTAAAATCTATTTCCCCCAAACTATTGTGAATATCCTGCAATACTTCGCTGGCTATCGGGTCTTCAGCCGCAATTTTTGTTAATTCAAAGTATGGAGCATCACCCACTGCGGTACTACCAATGGCTTTCCCTACTTTATCCGAAAAATCCAATGTGTACAGGATTTCCCCAAACAATCGTTCTGAAAGATAATAATCACGTTTACGAAGAGACAAGAGATAGAAGTTATATAAGGCCGGCACATCTGATTTAGCGAGCTGGGACGCATAATCATAAATAAAACTACCTGTCTCATCTCCATCAGTAAGTTTATCAATTTGATACGTATAAGGTGCAATACGCCATAACAATTCTTTATGCTTTTCAGATCCTGCTTGGTTCAGCTTTTCGGTGCCCAACAATATATCATATAAAAGCATGTCTTTATGTTGGCCATAAGCTATAAGATTTTCAGCCGCGTGATATAACAGTAAATTCAGGCTCTCTGCATTTTTCAGCTCAGCAGCAAGAATAGCCAGATTGGCCATGGTCTCGGTCTTATATTTAAATTCAACTAGCTCATCATTCAGCTTTTCAAGTTCCTGTTCGGCAAAAAAAGAAAATGCTTTCGGTGAAAGTTTTGCTTTATGCTCATGCAGGAGTTCAAATAAATGAGACTGGTGATACCATGGATGGCTGGTCAATATGTCAATCTCTTCAATTTGGATTTCAGCATCAAATTGATGATGTGTATTGAAAACATAGGCTAACCATATCACTTCATCAATAATCTTTGGAATAACGGCACGACGGATTTCATAAAGGGAATGGTCTTTGTAAAAATCAAGTTCAGGAACCGCCTTCAGGGGAAGCAGTATCTCTGAAATAACAACGGGAGATTTTTTTAAGCAGCAGTCTCCAAGCCTTTGCCCCATAAGCAGGATGGCTTTCAGCAATTGTGTTTGTTTATCCGTTTCCTCTATTTTTAACCAATGACGGATTTGTTCTGTTTGTTTGGAAAGCGTAAGAAGGAGTGCCGTAGAAAAGTGGTTGAAGTATAATTCTTTTGGTTTGAGGTTATCGGCTGCATAGCTATATTTCTCAGCAAATTCATGACGTGAACTAAGTACTATTTCAAACGGGAGATCCTGATTGTACAGATATTTATAAACCTTTAGAGTACAATCATTTTGAAGTGGATAGTTCTCCACTCTTTTCTTCCACTCAAAACGACCATTTTTCAGATCATGTTGAACCAAAACATGGCCTATGCTTTTCTTTTCCGGATCAGTCAGTTTACTTTTAAGTAATGCCTTCAACCGGAAGTCAAACCGGTCACGATTTTCGAGGATTTTTTTGACATAAAAAGCAAAATATAATTCTGACCTATCCCCTTTTCGAAATTGCTTGAGAAATTTGAATATCCTTTGGTTACTAATATTTTCAAAGTTCAGGAGTACTTCCAACCAGGATATGGCAATATCATAGGTCTGAAAGTCACGATCCTGGAACAGTATATTTACCCTGTCAAAGGCAGCCTCCGGAATTTCATTTACAACTCCTCGCTCTTTTAGTGCGATCAAAAGTTCCTTTAGCTGATAGTGCGTTAATCGTGAAAAATCGGGGTACTTAATGAAGGTTTCGGGATGGTTTCTAAAGGAGGTTACCCAGATTTTATGCAGGTTTTCATCCCAGAGGTTGTACAATCGGTTTTGAAATCTGGAACTAATTTCACCGAAGAAAATCACTTTCTTAAAGTCATTGTTTTTGAAAGCGGCTTCAGTTGCCAGGTCCAGCAGGTTTTGAATCTGGTTTTCATCCCTGCATTCAAGGTAACTTGTAATGAACCACTCTTTATCCAGGTTTAGCAACGGCAAGGGGTTTCCCAGAAAATACTCGATTTTAGCCAGCTCTGACCATTTCAGATTTTCATCGTTATAATCATTTAACCACCGTAAGATATTTCGATAGAGTAATAGCTTTTGTTCTTCCAGCTCCGGCTGCTCTTTCATGAACACCATAAAACTATTGTGATAGACAGAAATACCTGAAAGTTGTGACTGGAGTATTAAGTGCCTGATCTCTTTTAAGGACTTGGTGACTTCCGAGGGATAAGGAGTGAAATAACTACCAAGTTGAATCAGTTGCTCTTTGTGAAGTTTGAAATCAAGCGCTGTAATGGCGAAGCAGAATGTTTTGGCTAAATCTGAGAGCTGCCGCCAAATATCTTCGTAATAGTTTTTGATATCTCCCTTATAGGAAGGAATCTTGTCCAGATGGTAAGATGAAACAGGTTCTCCAGAATTAATAATTTCACCAAGAACATATCTTAGGTGCAATGGATTTCCTGCGGTTATGGTAAAAATTTTACTGATGAATTCATTTTCTATGGGGTCAATTTTCTCTTTATTATATGATGTAAGGGTTGATTTTACAATCCTGGCGACATTTGACCTGTTCAATCCTTTGATTTCTACCCATCTGTTCTCGGGACACGCTTTAAGTACTGCATTTGGCAGAGATTTAATCGCTATTTCCTGTGTCCCTAGTAATAACCAATACCCTTTTTGGGGATAAAAGACTTCAGTAATGAATTCCTGTAGTTGAGCCTCGCTATTTCCTTCGCGTATGACGTGATCAAGGCCGTCAATGATCAGAACAAAGGTTTTTTGCTGTTTTGCATAATATGATGCAATTTTATTGATGAATTCTCTTATCGGAGTATGCTCCGTATTCTCTCTTCCAAGCTCTTCCAGAACTTTAGACTTTTCCTTTTTAAATGCTGCTCTTAGGGCTTCTTTTACCCTATCTGCATTAAGTCTTTCCTGATATGATTGGTCTTTGGGGTTAAGGTGATAGTGATGCCGGAATACAGCAATATGTTTTTGGTTTAAGATTTCATAAAGCTTGGAGAGGTAAGTGCTCTTCCCTGCACCAGGTTTTCCTATAAATATTTTTGTTCCCCCTTCCGGATTTTGAAGATCTGCCAATACATTTCGATGGGTATTCCTGTCGAAAAACTTAAAATCAGAAGGGGTTTTAAAGTTTTGATTTAAAGGACGAGGATTGTCCCAGGACAAATAATTTCTAATATCGGAGAGTGTGATCGTTTTGGGATATTGTTCAGACCCCTCCTTTCCGATATATAATAACAGACTGTCAACACCAGCTTTGGTGACTTTTAGGGCATCGTAGAGCTTTGTTCGGAGCTTATCTTCAAGTTCATATTTATCAGGATAATTGAAGATAAACGTAAAGTTTGAAAAGAAATCTAACAGAAGGGTGTTATCTGAAAATTCCTGCTTCAGTTGGCGTTCAACCTCTGGATAATGATGCTGTATCCTGAACAAATCAAGTTTATTGCCATTCAAGCAAGCTTGGACATCAGTGTGGGCTGCTCCATTGGTTATCAGACTACAATTTTCAACGGGAACATTATCTAACGCCCTGTAGGATTTTATCCATCTGAACAGTCCTTTTTCTATTAGATGATAAAAGTGCCATTTATCAACAGATGGATTTTGTTTGTATTTTAATTGATAAAAACTCTGATTGGAATCTGCATTTTCGACTACAATATCGTCAATTGAAAAGCCCTTCGCACCCTCAGGAATATACTGGATCTTTATGTTGTTGAATTTTTCCGGTTCACATAACCATTCGACACATAATTGCAATACAAACAGGTCTTCGAATTTGTATCCGCTCCTAATGGAGCTATTTGGGTTTTTCCTTGCCAAGTATCTTAAGTTAAAGGTTCAATTTCAAATGAATTAATGAGGCCTACACTTTTGAATAGAAAAAAATCGAACTAATATTTCCAGAAAATAATGAGGCTTGAAAATTTGTACAAAACTCTCTTCTACAAAAAACTGCGATCTGCCAGCTGGAACAAGTCAAATTAAATCCAAGGGTGTCTTTCTGGAATTAATTTGAAATATTAAATTCTTCATATTAGGGAGAAAATATTTTTAAGTAATTAATGAATACTCAGCCTTGGGTATCTCTAAATCAATCAAATACTGTGTGAATAGACACTTCCAATACTAAAATACCCGATTTTTTCAGGACTGTCTTCATATAGTTTCATAATAAACAGAAAAACACTAATAATTCTAACCCGACTGCTAATGTTTAATCAAAGTCAAAAATTTGAAAAAAAAAGCCCTGAAGGGCTTTTCTCAAGATTCTTCTGATTCAGGATCTTTGACGGAAACATATACCGTGTGGGTTTTGCCGAATTGGTCAGGTTCTTTTAGTTTGGCGACGTTGAACTTGACGTAGGTTTCTCCTTCGTATTCGAAGGTGTGGTTTTGAAGTTCAGCCATGTTGAGGCTTACTTCGACGATGTCCATGTTTTCTACTTGCTTTCCTTTACCGATGTACTTTTTTGAGAATGCCATAGTATTTTGGTTTTAGTTAAAATTTATGCAGGTCTATTAGGAAGTCTTGGAGAGTGGAAAAAAAATTAGAATTCAAATACTGGGAGGCAGTCCTTAGGAAACCCCGCTTTTTTAGAAATTCTGCTATCAGCCCCAATTTTTAGAAACCGACAAGACGACTGACCTTTGTGCATACAATTAGACAAAACCGAGATAAGGCATAATTAACAAGGGAAATTAGCGGCCAAAATAGACAAGATGAATACTATCAAAAATCAATGGTTTCAACCTAAAAATGTCGCTTTGATAAAAAGAAATTTCAGTTTATCATTGACTAAAACTTCTTAAAAGTATATGCTAATTTCTGGTCATTTTTAATCAAATACATCGTATCACTGTAAGGTTTTTTGATAACCCTATTTTTCTTTTCGGCTGTGTAATTGAAAATCGAACCATCATTTAAAACCTGATCTGTAATTGGATAAAACACAAATTCTCGCCCATCACTCAATTTCATTCCTGTTCCTTTGAAAGCAATTCTTATAGATTCAATCCGTGAATCTATTTCTGCTGAATAGAAAGTTTCAAAATGTCTTAGCCCTCTATCTTTCGCCTTTATTTGCATCCAAATTCCGATTGGTAAAAGAATGATGATGATAAATATGCCAACTATCAATAATGTTTTCATCCCAAACAAATTACAAATTTAAGTAAAAATGAAGTTGTAGGTTCAATCCAAAAAGTTTTGCCTCAATTAATTGTAGTATTGTTGCTTCTACATTTAATACAGATTGACAGAGACGCTTTACCGAACTATTAAAATGAAATCTCTTCCGCCAAAGGAACCGAAGTCTCCCCAGCAGCCATCGCCTCATAGTTGAACTCTTTAAAAACAGAACCATTTGCCAATACTCTCACTTCTGCCGACAGTGGCTGAAATGAATCATTTGTATCGCCTCCCAAATGGACAGCATTGAAAACCAAGCCTAGGCTATGGATAGGAGCTGAAGAGATTGCTGAAAGTGAAGGTGATTCTGGTTCAAAGGTCAAGGTGTAAGTATTTCCCTGCTCCACCACCTGAGTCCAGTCCAAATCATTTGGCTCTCCTAATACCGGAGCGACAAAAGTGGAAGTTCCGGAAAGCATACTATGAACTGTAAAAGTCACCAGGTAATCGGAATAGTCTCCATCTAATTCTACTTCGATGGTGACGTTTTTTTCCATCAATTTGGGATCTTCATCTCCAGAGGAGCAGGCGAAAGCTAGACAGGCAAACACAAAAAGTAATAGATAATTCAGTTTTTTCATTGCTTAGTTTTTATTGAATTCGTATTTAAATACCTCTTTAGAAAAAATGATTCCATTCCTAACAGTAGTTTCTGATTGAATTAGTCCACTCGAAAAATCCTTTGTAGTTGTACTGTAAACCTCTCCTTTTTGATTTAAAAATTCAGATCTAACAATATTTTCACCTTCATAAGAATATCTCGTAAACGACTTTATGTTTTCAGCGGAAATTGACTCTTTTGAAATAATTCTGCCTTGGCTATCATACTTTTTAATTTCTTTTACTATGTCATAGTTGTCAAAGGGAGTTCCCTTAAATTCATATTTTATAAGATTTCCACTATCATCATAGTCATAGATATTTCTATTTCTTAATTCTTCTACATCCCCCCAAATCTTTTCTATTAAATTCCCTTTCGAATCATATCGGTATTCTGTAAGAAAACCATAATCAGTTTTCTCAGAAATTATTCTGTTTTGGGCGTCATAAAGTTTCTCAATAATATTGGAATTACGAGGGTGAGTTCTGTCTTTAACAATTATTTTGGCAACATTCTTATTCTTGTCCAGCACATAGCTAAATTCCCTAACCCATTCTGCAGAATCTCTATTGTCGTGGTACCGTAAGTGTCGAGACTGTAATCCATTTGCATATTCAAAACAGTCAATAGTCTGTTGAGTAACTATTTTAGGATCATTTTCAGAAAAATAATAAGATTCAGAACATTGCAGTTCGCCTAATACATTGAAAGAATAAATGCTTTTTTGATCCTGATAAATTTCTCCCTCAGGCCTTGTCCAATAACTTGTTACTGAAATTTTTTTAATTCTTTTCTCCTTGATTATACCATCTTCAAAATACCCAGAATGGTCGAAATATAGATATACAGATGATTGTCCAAATGACGGGTTCCAGCCAAACAGAGTCAACACGAATATTAAAGATGCTATTTTCTTCATCATAAATTAATGCCTACTGCTAAATAATAATTTAGGCAATTTGAATTCACTTTTCCATTTCATTTTCTGGAGTTTAAGATTATTTAATCTTTATATTTTGAACGAAAAGGGCTCAAATATAGCAAAACCATATTATTTAAGACCGTCCCATGCCTGATTATTGAGTTGATAAAATGACTCCACTCCCTTCTTTCTGGGCTTAAATGTCCTTACTGTTTGCAAAACCCCTTGGGATATGCAGTAGGTCCGAAGGGAAAAAGAGCTTATTGGCTCTATTGTAACTTTTCCTGTTTTTAGGTTCTTCAAATGGACTGATCCGTTTGACAGCCTGTAGGAACAATTTCTTTCATGGATCAAATCCTGAACTCTGCAATCCATCACTCGTCCCAGGATAGAGGAACTGAAAACCGAATTTACCTTATTTTTTGCAGGGATTTCCTCTAAAGATTTTTTAATTAGACCCTCATCAAATGCTGCACCCACAATCATAAAACCCGCCTCCTCAAATGAAATTCTAGCCCTAAACTGGTTGGCAAAAAAGATCAAGGAGGCATAGGAGTCCGAGATAAAAACCGAGCGTGTGGTCTCGGAAAAATTTAGACTTGAAATCCCATAAGGAGCTCGTTTATTATGATAAAGACTGAGAACCTCTTGATTGACAAGCTTACCGTTTTGATCAAAAAAATCAAAAATGATATGCCCATTCTCATCTTGAAAAGCATGCTTGGAAAAAAGGCGCTGAATATCCTTTTCAATGCCCTTGTAAGTTAAAATATCAAATGTCTCTTTCCTGGTCATTCGCTTGCTCACCATTTCTCCCTCTTGGATTCCTTCCTTCTTCTGTATCGAAACTGTTCAGCCGCTTGATTTTATTGATATCAAAATCATCCCTGACTTCCTTAGATAGATTCGTGTCTGCAGAAATTTTGGAATACTCCTCCTTGATATTGTTTAAATCCCGGACTGCATCCTTGTCTTTCGGATTTCTGGAAATCCTTCGCTCTACTTGTTTTTGGACCGCTTTAACAGCTTGCAAATACCCTTCGGTATAAGCTTTTTCCTCCCGGCTTTTCTTACCCAACATCTTCTCAACTCCGGTAATCAACAGGTAAGAAAGTCCTCCGTCTAGCATCACCGAAAGAACCAATCCTTTGTTATTAGATCGTATCCCTTTGGGAGAGGATGGGGATAGTTGAAATTCCGTTCCATCTTCCAAAGTCACAGTATCACCCTCCTTGTATTTTTTCTTTTGCTGTGGGGAAAGCTCTTCACCGTTTACCTGATGAGGAGCCTTGATGTCTCTGGGATTATAGGATAGAAATTGCTTGGTTCGGTGGTCATATTCAACTACCTGGGATTGGACATTACCATCCTTGTCCACGTAGCTTTTCTTCAAGTTTGCCAATTCCTTTTTGACCAATTGATTTTGTTCTGATTCGCTCAAATCTGGATGAGGGTTCGCTTCTGTATAGACAGGGTCAATTCGTAAAGATGGATTTCCATCTTCTCCTCGAACTATGGAAAGTCTTGCCGGCAGTTTATCTATTTGGATCTCTTTCCCCTTCAAATCTTTCAATTCGACGATATCAGTCATTTTTCCATTTTTCAAGGCATGGACTTCTTTTTCCGGAATGGTAAAATTTCCGTCTTTGACGATGCCGAAAATCTCCAAATCCCTCATTGGTAATGCACTTAGACTTTTCATATTGTTATTGATTTGTTATATGGTTTAATAGCTCTTCTTTACTCGAAATCTTGGAAATCATCTGAATGAAAAGTGTAGGACTGATGTACTTCTTCCCCTTTTTGATGGTCAAATGAAGATGATCCCCGGTTGACTTTCCTGTACTACCAGAAATTCCGAGCACAGAACCTGGTAAAACACTTTCGTCCTCCAATACAGACACGTAGGAAAGATGGCCGTAAACTGCCTCGTACTTTCCGTGCTGTACTTTGACAAAGTTTCCCAATAGCGGGTCTGTTCCTACCGATTCAACTCTACCGTGCAGCATAGAATAGACTTTGGATCTATTGGTTTTAAGATCTATTCCCCGGTGAAAGGAGCGATCCTTAGTAATCGGGTCAATTCGATGTCCATACCTTGATGTCACGGAAAAGCTATCTAATGGAAGGGAGGCAAGTAAAACCTTATTCACATTTTCAATCGGTTGAATCAGTTCAGAATAATTGCCCAAATCTTTGGAGACTATTTCTAAAGGAACTGCTTGTTGGATCACTTTTACTTTAGGAACTCCTTTGTGGAATTGATGGGGGTTGAATTGAGCAAATCCATCCTGTGCAACAAAAAGAAAAAGAGCCATAACTAGAGTCCAATTCATTGAAATTTTGATTTAGTTAACCGTCGCCATTTCCCGATGTCTTTCAATAATTTCAGTTACCTGACGATGGATTTTCTCAAAGTTCTTTTCTAATATCTCCTCCTTTTTACCTTTAAAATCATAGTACTTTGGAGTAGTTCGGTAGGAGTTTTCTTCCTTTCGGATCTCCTTCATATCGAGATTTACGCGGCAATGAATATTGGACGTTTTATACTTCCCATCGAATTCAGTCCCTTCTGTAGCAATAATCCCGGCCACTTCCCCTGTATGCATGGAGGCAATTTTTCCGGCAGGAATAAGAGGCTCGTATTTTTCGCTGTATGACACCGATGTTTTTTCTCGATCAATGGAAACACTCTGGCCTAATTGCTTTCGCTTGCCAAACATCATTTCCAACCAGGACAAAGTGTCCTTATGCCGAACTGAGCCACAAAGGACATTTCCGATCACCGAAGTCATGGTTGAAGCGGTATCCTTTCCCTGCAACTGGTTTAGCTGTGGAAGTTCCTGGAGTCCAAGCAATACAGCTACTTTATTGCTTCTAGCGGTGGAGATCAGATTTTCGATCTTGTGGATGTAGAAAGTCGGGGCCTCATCCGCAATCAGGGCAGTAGGTAGATTTCCTTTGGTGTTAATCAAACGAGTGAGCCTATTGATCACAACAGAATAGCATGTCCCGGTAATGCTTTGAGTCTCTGTGCTGTTGGCAAGGACCAATACAGATGGAGAGTTGGGATCTGAGATTTTAAGGTCAAAATCATCCCCACTGAATACCCAGGCTGTTTCCTTGGTGTTGAGTCTGGAAAGGAAAATTTTCAGTGTTCCGACCTGACCTTCCAGTTGTTTGAACACCTTCTTTTCGTAGGCACTTCGAAAAGGAGAAATCATTGACCTGAGCTCTGGATACTTGGTCAGGCAGTCGAAAATATCCTCATAGTCCCTGTTCAGAAAATCCAGCACATGGGCAAATGTCGAGTACTTTCCTTCCTCATACCTAGACACAAAGAAGATACATGCTGAGAGAAAATTGATCGCCGATTGTTCAAAGAATTTATCAGCTCCTCCCGAGGAATCGGATTTTTGAAGAGACTGGAAAATTGCCTCTGCAGTTTCGGATGCATTGGCTACTGTTTTCAGATACCGTCTATTGATCGGATTGATCCGTCTGGAGTATTCAACCTCATCCAGATTGATCACATGGAATTTGAAATTTGGATTTTTCTTTTTGTCTTGTGCTTTCAGATAATGGAAATAAGCGATCTGTGCCAAATCCGGAAATTTGAAATCATAGAGGCACATGGTAAATCCTTTTCCGATCATCTGTCGGATAAAGGGATTGATTACTCCAAAAGACTTTCCGGAGCCTGGTGTTCCTATCACAAAGGTTCCACGGAATGGATTGACCAAATTGATCCATCCGTTTCGGACTTTTCCCTTGTAATAGAATTTCATGGGAATATTGACTGAATAGGGATTTTCGACCTTTTTTTTATCCTGCATGAAGGATTCTCCCTCGATATTCCATTCATCCTTGCCCAGTCCTGATTTGATCATTTTGGACACATTGTCCAAGGAGGTATGAATTAGTACAGCCCCAATGAATGTACTCAAGATGTAACCGACATTTTCAATGGAGGTATAATCGATTACCAAAAAAGAGTTTTCCAAAGTGAAGATATAGACCGATCCAAAAAACAGGATTAGTCCCATTGCCAAGGGAAAAACGATTTGTCCTTTTGGATTTAGATCAAGGTTCTTTTTGGATTTTGTACCGATGGCAGCAAGGCAAATCGCAAGTAAGATGGCGATTTTCCCAATCAAGACATTTTGATAGATTTTCAGGTTAAGGAGTTTGTCAAAAAGTGGGAAAAGAAATCTCCCAACCTCTTCCATTTCCATCAGCTTCGGAGCATAGACAAACATTAGGATGTCCATGAATACCATCAGATAAACGATGAATTGGAATGTACTATGAAGGCTTTTTAACTCTCTTTTCTCATTCATTCCGCTCCTCTTTTAAAGTGTATCTGCATTCAGAAGATCAGAGTATTTGACCTGCATCTTGAGTGCCCTTCCGCTGATTTGGGATTCCGTCAATTCGATGGTAAACACCTTGGAATTGGGAAAAGTCACCTTTTTGAAGACATAGATATTTCGATATTTCCTTTCAAAGCTCTCTGTTGAAAACAACTGGTATTCTGGTTCAATCTCTATGGACTGGACATTGGTTGCCTTGAGGATTCGCTTATCCTCGATCTTAAACCTGAGCTGGTCCAGGTCAAACTTTAGGTTTGTTTTGTTTTTGAAGGAGATGTCCAAAAAGATATAATCATCCACCGTGTAGATGTTGTTGACTTGTCCAGTCACTCCATATTCTGTGTTTTGAGTGATTTTATTCTTCTTTTTATCCTTGAATGCTTCCGTCGCAAAAAATCGAAGCTCCTGGTCGCTCATGGGGATCTCACCTACTTCCAATGGAGTCGTATTGATGGGCAGGATTTCAATCTGAGTTTTCAGCTGGCGTTCGTCATGCGCATACCAAAGATCATATTGGGCAATAAATTTCTGGCCGATGATGGTCACCACTCCCAGGGATTTATTATATCCGTTCAAATCAGAAACACTGTCCCGGACTGCCTTCACTCGAAACACATTTTCCAAGGGAATATCTCCGATCATAACATTGGTGGAAATATCTACATACTGGATCGGCTCCGGTGAAAGGAAATGGAGCGATATTTCCTCGTCAATGTAAACTCTGGGAAGCTGCGTTTTCAACAAGGCTCCATTTTGCTGAGCATTAGCCGAAATTGAGACAGCCCAAAGGAAGAAAATTATAAGTTTCAGTTTCATAGTGGATCAGTTTTGGTTTTGGATCATTTTTTCATTTGCCTGCAACTCACTAGGATCGATCAAGAAAACAGAGGTTCCATACTTGATATTGGCTTTGTTCTTTTTGATAGTTTTAGAAACAGCCTGGGAAGTCGAGGTAAACATTCTTTGGAGCGCAGACATATATAGCTGGCTCAAATCATCTGAGTTTTGCTGCATCGAAATATTCATCCCTCCTGTAGTATTGCTACTGAGTTCCTTGGAAAATTCCCTAAAAGCACTGGCTGGAACATACAGTCCTTCCATTCCGTCCACATCATAAATGGAAAGATTAATAGGGCAGATTTGATCTCCCAACATTACGGAGGTAATGTTCAGCTTTACCCGCTGAGCATCATAGCCAGAAATCAAAGCATAGAGGTAAGTCCCTTTTCTGACGATGGCATTCCCAATTAGAACATCATCCAAAAGTCGGATTCTTAGCCTGGCTCCAAGCGTCCCGTTTTTGATATCCTGATCTATAATCGCCTCAATAAAATCCCTCTTCTTTTCTTTGGTGACAGTATTGAACAGGGTGGCCGCAGCATCAGATTTTTGGACTTTGTAAACCTCCCTTTCAATATTTTCTTTTGGAGCGTCCTTTTCCTTTTGCTGCTGCTCTTGATAGACAGGATCATTCGCTTTGGAAATGGAATCTATGACTGCCATTTGTGCTTTGAAGAGATCCATTGGGTCTTCATATTTATTAGCTGGGCTAGTCGTTTTTGCTCCCTCCAATTGATTAATAGCCTGCAACAGTTCTTCATCCTCTTTCGAAAAGGTTTGTTGTCTGGAAATTCCTTGGGTAACTGATGGAACCGGGTTACTGGATTTTGATGGGGCAGAATAAAAGCTTGAGTTTTTTAAAGCATTGTCGATGGAATCCAAAAGTCTCTTTTCCTTTTCGTTATAAAGGCTCTTGATCTGACTGGACTCCTCGACATCCAGTTCCAATCCTTTGATTGCAGTGTAGCCGTCATTCGCCCTTTTGTAGGTCTCTCGCGATGCATCCAGCTTTGTATCGATTGGTTTATTCTGAATCTTCTCTGAAACTTTCCCTATCTGAGCCTGGATACCACTTGTTCCTTGAACGGGTTGGTTTAGGCTGTCCTTGCTGAATGATTTATACCCGTAAAACAGCAAACACAAAAAGGGAAGCATGATAATGGGCAAAATGTATTTCGGCTGTTTAAAGTCAATTTTCATCTTCTTTCGGTTGATTGTTGAAGTATTGCAATTGTTCAATCGCTTTTTCTAGGTAAATGGAATCTTCCTTAGAAATAGATTCTTGGGATATGATCCGTTCAATCTGAGCCTTCAATTCGTTCATCTGCATCGCCCGATAAGAGAGATCTTGCAAGGCAGAAAGTTCACCTCCCAAGTCACCGGGAATGGCATTCAGTTCTTTTTTTATACCATGGGATTGATCCCCCGATTCGGGTTTGAGGACAAAAAAGGTCAGAATGAAAGAAGCCACAATCAGAAGGATCATTGCGCTAAAAATCACTTTCGCATGCCGATCTAGAAAGGTCTTGGCCAGCCCCTCGTATGCTTTTACCTGTGGCGAGAATTCATTTTTGAATTCCTGGAATACAGTCGTATCTCTTACTTTAGAAGGTATTTTTCGAAACATTTGAGAGGTCTTTATTTTCTATGGTTTTCCAATTCGTGATCAATACCCCGTGACTGTTGTTTTCACTTCTGGGGATATCGATCAATTCACCTTCGGTAACTATAGATCTGGTGATCGTTGCGCTTCTTCGGTCGATCTTCTGCTTGCCGTAATAGTGAAACCTGTTTTGGTCAATGACAATCGAATCTGTCTGAATAGATAAAACTGAACTTGATGAAAGGATGGAATTGAAATAGCCTTTCTCTTTCAGGTTGTTGTACTGGCCCACTCCCGTTTCATCCACAAAGTACATGGCCTTTTCCATCTGATATTCGATGTGTTTATCATCGGGAGTCAGGTTAAAAAAGAGGCTGTGAAACAAGTCCACCGCTGCTTTATACTCAGCTGGCCTGTTCATTTGCATATTGGTCTGCTTCGCCAAAATGGGAATGTCTTTGTCCAGGATATAAATGGACTGTCTCGCGTTTGCTACCTGTTGATAGGCATATACTGACACAAACCCACAAATGACAATGGAGGTCAAAAAACTTCCGATAGAAAGTAGGGTTGCCAACCTGATTTTCGATTCTATGTTTTTGATGATCATGCTTAGATTACTTTAGCTCTGGAAATGGTTTTGGTAGCGGATGATCCCATTCTTCCTGCAGTAGTTGCAGCTGATGAAATACCTGAAGTAGATATGATCCAAGTGGATATGGAGGGAACTGTCAGTATAGCGATGGCACTGACGAAAAAAGCGACGATGACAAGCCCGAAGCTCAACAAGCCATTCCCTGCAAACCAAGCCATCTTTTCAAGCCTATCCACTCCGCCTCCTGCGGAAAGCAAATACTCGTACTTGTCGATTTCAACTTCTAGAGCATATTGCTGTAGCCTCCCGGTGATATAGAGAATCAAAAAAGCGACTCCTACATAAAGATTGACCGAGACGAAACGGGCAATCCAGGTTGTAAAAGCATCCCGAAAAGCCGGAAGGATACTGACCACTACCGCAAAAGGCCCAAGTATTACCAGCACAGTAGAATAAATGATCTGGATCATGAAAATGATATAGACGCAAATCCTAAGAATCCACATTGCAATCAGTTCAATAATCTGGGTTACCAGCAATTGAAGGCTGGTTTGCATTCTGATCCGCATTTGCATAATCGGTGAAAGGATTTGGTCTGAAAAGAACCCTTTTACTCCGTCCACGATTACAGTTCCCAAATCCTCATCTGAATCCTCAGCCTGATCCGAAGCCATTTCAGTTACAGCTTGGTATTCCACCAGCTGGTCACCCATCTCCACCATGTAGGCGGCACGATCAAGACGAAGAGAATTATTGGTATCGTTCTGAGTACTGAATAGAGCTTCCGTCTTGGCCGCAATCAAATCAGTGGGAAAAGCAATGATTTGACAGAAAATTGGCCACCACATGAGCAGGATCACCAAGGCGAAGGGTCTTAAAAGCGGCATGATTTCCAACCTCTTGTCCCCTGCCATCATTTCGTAGCATTTTAGACTGAAAAAAATCAGCATGAAAATACAGGCCAAAGTCTGCGCATCCCTGATAAAAGGGTCGGAATGGGCAAAGCCGTAATCTCTCATTTCTTCAAAAAAGGTCATGACGCCTCTATCGTAAATGCTGTTTCCCTGCAAGTAACTGATAGTCTCCTTGTACTCGTCATGGTTGCCAGACTGGGCAAATCCCATGATAGAAAAGCCTAGGAACATTAAAATTCCGGTGAAAAGCTTCTTCATTTCAGGACTTGGGTTTGATTGGCAATTTTTTTGGCTATGTCCTCTTCATCCTGCGAATTTGAAATAGTGAATTCCCCGCTTGCTTTTCGCTCATGAAGCTTCCGAAAGGCTAGCATATTGGCTGACATATCCAGCTTATATTGCCATTTTTCAAGTATATCCCTCATTTCAAGCATAATCCTGTGGTACATTAGGATTCGCTGACCTCGCTCCATATCCAGGGTCTTTGAAAAACCGTAGCGCTCGGAAAGGGAAGCCATGTTGTCCAGATACCATTGATAGGCACCATGGTCGGTCATGTATTCGACAACCTCCGGGGCAATTCCTTGGAAAGCTGAGGAAACAGGATCTTCCAAAGGCTTGAGTTCCTTCTTATAATAGAGTTGATATAGAGGATCCGAGGCCGAAAGTGCACCTGATATCCGAGCCATTTCTGCACTAGCCAAATTCTTAACCGTATCCGAATGTTGTTTGTAGTAGTCGGAAGAGATCTGCATCGCAGCAGCCAACCCAAGCCTCTGGGTCTGCTCTCCGGTGGGTGACAAAGGTCTTCTGTCTAGGTCTGGATAATTGGGATGCAATGCCCAAGTTGAATACCACAAGTAGTTAATAGGGATTCCTAAAACTTTGATGGTCTTTGGATAAAACTTGTCTTCATCCCATTGCTTGAAAACCATTCTCTCCTGTTGGGCAATAATGGCTTTATCCTTAATTAAAGTTTGTCCTTGACTCTTGAGACATATGCAAAAAATGATTGAAATTGTTAGTAAGGTTCTCATCGTGTAAGAGTTTTCTGCTTGATGATAATTTCATTGATCAGCCCTAAATCCTTGTTGACGTAGGATTGATAGGGGTTAAGTGATCGGATTACTCCATTGGCTTTCGCCCAATAGATGCTGTTTTTTGCGGAAAGCATCAGAGCACGGATTACCTGCAGTTCCTTCTGGACAGTATCTAAAAGTTCGTCCCGGACATTGTAATTGATCAGCAGATTATTACCCTCGTTTAGGATCAGGCTTGACACCTCGGCAGCAAGGTTGATGCTTCTGGATTTAGCTTGTGCAGTATATTCTTCGACAAAAAGAAAAAGGAGCGGATTATCAGAGGCAAGCTCGAATGCCTCAGCTGAAATTGATTTGATATCCAGGACAGTCTCACCAATTATCTTTACCTGAATTGCATCCTTAAATCCTTCATTGACCTGAGTCAGGGACTTGACTATCATCGTCTGAACCATCGCCAAACTGGATGAATTGACAACGATATCATCTGTATTTTGCTTGATGACATCCAGCGTTTGGTGATACCCAATTTCGCTGACATTCCTCATAGCGGCATTTGCATTGACAATCGCAAAATGGTTTCTGTCAAACACCACCGTCACTGATTGGGAATATGCCTGAGCGACATTGATAAACAGCAAAAAGAAAATGAGCTTTTTCATCTGGCAAGTGTTTTGGCGTTCTGAATGATTTCTTCTACCAGTCCCATTTCTGTTGCCACATATCCCAAATAAGGGTTGACTCCTAATTTTCCCTGCAAATGATGCTTTAGAGTTTGGGAAGCGTTGTAAGAAATTCCGTTGATCTCTTTCAGTTCCTCAATAATGTGCTGAAAAAGAATCCTTCGATCTGAGACTTTCATTTGGTTGATTACTCCAATACTGGCCGATAGACCGAGGAGGTAATTCATCAATGAATAGGATCGTTGGACAAAGAGCTTTTCTGTCTCGACGGCAAAAAGGAGGAGAGCAGGATCTTGCTTGCAGTAATACAGGATCTGTTGTTGGTTATCAATGATGGAATTGACCAAAGGCCCGGCAGTTGAACCTATTCCGATTGCATCGATGACTATGGAAAGCTTGGCAAATCGTTCCTGAACCGTTCTGTATTTTTCTTTGACCGTTTTAACCAGGTTGTTATTGACTTCCTCGTTGACGGCATTTTTCCCCTGATTTTCTTTTGCCTCCTTTTGCAAGTTGTACTCGGACTTAGATTCCTCTACCAACTGATGAAGAAGGGCAACATTCGTTTGCGCAAGACTTGTCCCGATATTGGCAAACAGAATAATTAAGCTTAGAATCAAAGTTTTCATGGCTGCAGGGTTTTGGCTTTTCTGGCGATATCCTGGGCGAGTTGGATATCCAAATTGATGTACCCCTGAAAAGGATTTAAGGCCTTGAAAACTCCCTTCATCTGGGCAAAGTACATGGATCGATACATGCCGTAAGTGTAGGATCTAAGGATTACCATTTCATTCAAGATTTGGTTGATCAATCTGGATCTTTCTCCGGCATCCATGAGGTTATTTTCTCCACCTTTCAGGACAAAAGAACTGACCTCCAAGGCTAGGGAAGTTGCTCTTTGTTGAAACATAGTAGCGTTTCGCTCGGCAAACAGAAGTAAAGCAGGATTCTCACCTGCCAATTCCATCACATCATTTAAATCGCCTGAAATAGCAGTCGCCATTCGTGCGATTTCCTTGACATTGGAAAGGTTTGTCAAAATGGAACTAACCTCGGAAAGACCTTTGTAGATTTTGTCCTGCATCGTATTAACAATGGTCAGGTTTCCAGTGATTGCTAGCTGGCCCCGTTCAATCAAAGTCAATCTTTCATTGGTCACCTCAAGTTGTGAATCTATAACTAAAGCATGGGCGGCGGTAGCAGCCGAAACAGCCGGGTCCACATAAACAGTCTGACTAAAAGTTGTCTCTGAGAAAAGCAGCAATATGAGTAGTTGAAGATGCCTCATCATGCTATGCGGTAATTCGGTGAAAGAAATGTATCAGTGAGTGGACATCCTTCTTTGTTAACCTTCTCGAAAAAACTATGAAGACTTAGATTAGAAGTAGTATAATCCTCTACAAATGCGTCCAAACCCATTTTATAGCCTCCGAATGCATTGGCATAAATTTCTACTGCCGATTTTTCTGGCTTTTCCGTGGTGTAGGTTAGGTATTGGAACAGCGAAACCTCTACTCCATATACTTCGCCTGTAGCCCCTCTTCTAATGTAAACTTCCTTGAATCTGCCACGCCCTTCCTGGTTGTCCAGCTGGTTGATGGTAAAAATCTTCCTTCGTTCCTTCTCACTGATGGAAAGCAAAGAAGCTATCTGTGAATAGTTGTCTTTAAACTTGGTTTGGTCTAGGAGGCAAATCGTATCTGAATTGTTGATGATACTGTCCTTCACCACTTCATTCCCGATGATATCCCCAAGTTCCTGGGTAACTACAATCGCCTCCCCCCAAAACTTTCGCACCGTTTTATACAGATACAGAATATACCCTGCCATCAAGGGAGAAGCGATGGCCTTCCATGCCTCTTCAATGATCAGAGCTTTCCGGTACTTGGTTCGAAATCTCATTTTCTGGATAAATACATCCATGATGATGAGCGTCACTATTGGAAAAAGAACCTTATGCTCCTTGATGCTGTCAATTTCAAAAACCACAAAGGATTCGTTGAATAGGGATTGGTCAACCTCTTCGTTTAGCAGATTTTTAAACTCTCCACCTTGGTAGAATTTTTTGAGCACAAATCGGAATTCATCCAGTTCAAACGTGATTCGCTCACGCTCCATAATTTCAGGAATTGTCTCTAGGGCAAAGTCATAAAAGCTATTGAAGCAAAGCCGATCAATCTTGCCTTCATCAGAGAAAAATGAAGAATAATAAGCTGAAATGGTGTAAGAGATCACATCTGCTTCCACCTGTGAAACGGTGCCGTCAGCTGTCTTCCAAAGAAGTGAAACAAGCGTCAGGAGATAGTCTTTTTTCTCGATGTTGTACTCCTCTTCAGTGATGGCAAAAGGATTGGTTGTAATGGGTTTTTCTTCAGTATAGGTAATGTATTTGCCATTGTAATATTGACACAGTCCTGAATAGGAATGTCCCGTATCCACGATCACTACATCCATCAGCCACTTAGGATCAGGTTGCTTGTTCCACATGCAATACTGCTCCACTAGGGCATTCATGAAAAATGATTTTCCCGATCCGGAAGGCCCCAATACAAACTTGTTTCTATTGTTGATTCGATTAGTCTGCATGGGCAAATCTGAGGGATCAATTTTCAAGGGGATTCCCTGTCTATCGGTGAATCGAATCTGAAAACCGCTTTTTTCATCTTGATTCAGTGATTCTTTAAAGAAAAAGCACAGCGCTGCATCTGCTGTGGTCAAAAAGTAATCGTAAACTTTCAGTTCAGCTGTATTGCATGGAAGGACAGTCCTGAACAACTCCAATTGGTTGTAGGAATTTTTATTGGCAATAATCCCCTGCTGAAACAAGGATGACTCTACATAGTTGCAAGCTCCTTGGATATACTCTTTCTGTGCCGAAACCAAGACATTGAAATGACAATTGACTAAGAGCTGATTGTTCCTTGTCACATCCTCCAATAACCTGTTAATGTCCTGGACACACATATCATTGGCAGGATCTGGAATTCCCGAATGCCGCTTTCGCTTGACTTCAAGTTTGTGTTGGGTTGGTCTTTGCTCTACGATCTCGATGACTTGATTGTAAACAATGGTTTGGAAGTTTGGGACATCAAATAGAAAACCCATGTTATCAACTGGAAATCCTTTGAGGCTATCCTTATCACTTCTTTCTGAATGGGACGCTATCGTTTCGGGAAGCTCTACCTTATCAGTATCAACAAGTGAAATTGATCGGAATGCCCTATCTCCACTTTCCACTTGTTTTTCTACCGGCACTAAATTGTCCAGTACAATTCTATCCTGGTAGAAATTCATACTTAGAATCCTTTTCACATAGCGGTCAATCTCGGTTTTATTCAGAGCATTAGATTTAATCCCTGATCGCTCAAAAAGGTCTGTTACCTTTCCGATGGATTGAATAAAATCATTCACTGATTTTTCACTATACCTTCCTTTTGACCGCTTGGTGATAACCAAATAGGTATTGTGGGAAACGTATTCTCTGCCCTGAAAATGCTCATCATATTTCCGCTGCAGGTACTCCTTTGAACTATCCTCATGATAGCTTTCAGTGGAAAAAACATCCTGCTTTTGGATCAAATGACCTTCACCTAATATTTTGATGACATTCGTATATAGCTGGTGAAAAAAATCGTACCTGGAAGGGTCTGCTGAATATTGGACAACAGGGTTTTCAAGTTTCAGAATGAATCCGAAATCCCCATTTAGATTAAAAAGTAGATGGAATCCTTTGAATTCAGTCTCTATACCTGCGTAGGGCAACTTAAATTCATTCCTTTTATTCTTCAATATCATTTTTTAGGTTTTAAGGATGTTGCGATTTGGAACACTCCTACATGCCTTGTTTTGCTATGCAGTCCCTTTTTTTGTTGCTGAGAAGTAACCAATAGACCAAATACTATTGCTGAAATTGTGATTATACCTCCTGCTATCATGCTGGTCAAACTTCCGATAACTCCACCCAGCACGACTCCGATGATCAATGAGGCAATTCCCCATCCGATAAATTTTCCTTGAAATCCACGATATATAAGGGGTTTTTGAAGCCCCTTATATATTGGAAATTGCTTAGCCATTAGACACCGAAAAACGCCTTGATGACCACACTCACCAGTACTAGGAAAATGCAGGACCCCAGCCATCCCATCAACTCTTTGTTGATATCCTGATCGCCTTGGTTCCACTTGCTGTACACTCGGAAACCTCCAATAATCCCGACCACTGCACCGATCACCAGGCAAAGACTTGCGACGGGATCTACATAGGTCAATAGCGAGGATTCAGCTGCAGTAATGCCTTGGACTCCCTGGGCATGTGCAGAAATTGAAACAATGGCCATTGCTAAGGCACTTGAGATCTTTTTTGTAATTCTGTTGAACATGATATTTGTGGTTTTAGTAAGAAAATATTTCATGGACTATATTGAATTGGTTGTAAAGTTTTAGGTAAGTGGAACTCCGTAAAGTCCGCCAAGAAAAAAGCTGACAGTTGCGAGAAACAAGCATGCTCCAAACCAGCTGATCACTTGGACATCAATATGATGTCGGCCCATCTGCCAATTGTTGTAAACCCGTAGGCCTCCCAGTAACCCTGAGATAGCTCCAGTAACAAGAGATAGTCTTGACAATGCGATGTAGAAAGATCCCATATCTGATTCTACCTCTTGGAATTCTTCCACGCCCGGAGGAGTCTGCGCCAACAATTCCATGCTAGGCAAAGAGAGAATTAACAGGGAGCAAAAGAGAAAATGAATTGGCTTCATGAGAACACTACTTTCTTTTTCATTTCGATTGAGTTCTCTTTTGCCAAAGCAAACAAGCAATCTAGGTTAGTCACCCCGCCCGTTGACTTGACAGGATTTGTCTCCTTGAATTCCATTTTCTCCTCTTTTCCCTCTGCGTTATTTGAAGCGGGTTTTTCAGATTTTGGAGTTGATTTGTTTACAAAATCTTCCTCCTCAACGACCATTGGCTTTTCGTCAAATTCTGATAGATCTGACTGGAATGCATAAGAAGGCCTTTCCTGAGATTTGGCACGATGCGGTGTCCTTAATACATCAAAGACGACGTTGACTGCATAGTACACAACATAGAAAAGAGCTAGGTATAGAAAGAAGTCTGTCCAATTCATAGCTTTAGTTGATTTAGTGATTTTTTGATTTCGTTGACCAGTTCAGGATTGTTTTCCAGAAAATCCCTGCATACATAGTTCACTAGAGAGGTGACCTTGATCCCAAACAGGTAATTCACGTGTTTGAAGACATCCTCTATTTTAGAATCCATCCGTATCAGTCTCCGGCTTTCTCCATTTACTTTATAGTCTCGAATTCGCTCTAGTAGCTCATCCACTTCTGGATCCCTCTCCTTCTTTTCTACCTTTCCACTGTTGATGGATTCTGGCATTTTTTCTTCCCCAGAGGTAGGGATTTCGCCTCGAACTCCTTGTACTAGTTTGTTTATATAGTTTCCACTTCCCATGAGGATTCGTCTATGTAGTCATTAAAAATTTTGTTGAAAATTGGGTCGAGAATTGGATCCAATGTTTTTGGAGAATAGGAAGTAGTTATTCTTTGAAAATCAATCCTATCCGAAACCGGTGCGGTCAATTCCCCAAACTTGCTGAGTGCCTGATTGACGCTGTCCAGCGTTTCATATTTCACCGAAGTTTTCACTCGGTTTGGAATCAAAATGATTTTGCTCTCCGGGTTTATCTTTTTGACCACATAGCAAAATTCAAAAGTGCTTGTCACGCTGTATTCATCGTAACAAAAGGGACATATGATCAACCCTGAATCTTTAAAAACCTGTACCAGATTGTCATCATCCATCGTCCCTGCCAGGTCAATGACAGTAAGCAGGTTTGGATTCCGAGTTGCTACCTTGCTGATATTCCGGAAACCTGAAATTTTCGATAGCTCTACTTCATACAGCTTCTCATTTTCCAACAGGTCAGAATTAAGGTGCTTGTTATACAAAGACTGCTGAAAATCCATATCGATGACTTTCACCTTCCTATTCTTCTTTTGGACTGAAAAGTTGGAAAAGAGTGCTGCCAAGGTACTTTTACCGACGCCTCCTTTCTGATTGGCAAATAGAATGATCATGGTTATTTTTTTATCTGGTGATTTCATTGTCTCCATTGCGTTTTTTCCTCCTTTTCCTTCCGTGGGCAGCCTCATCATCTTCGTCATTGGCTACATGTAGTATGGGTATCAAGTCGAATTCGTCTTGGCTTTGTCCTGAAGAATGCTCCTCGGATAGGGCTAAATACTCGTCCAAAGCCTGTAGTTGCTTTGACTGAAGAATATCCTTGGTGGAAAGAATTCCTTGTGAGGTATTCAGGTAAGTATCTCCTTCTCTCCGATCAAACCTTAGTGAATGATGCTCTAGTCCTTGCTGGATAGTGGAAAAGTCATTGAATGCTGATCTTAGCTTTACCTTACCTTCAATGAGATTAATTGCCTTGGACTTGTCAGTTTGAAATTCTTGCTGTTTCCCTTCCGCTTCAAGCAAGCGCTTGATTGGAAATACCTCACTTCCTTTGAACACAATCTTATTGGCATTGTCTATCAGTGAATAGCCGTAAGGTGTCTTTGCATCCTTTCCATGAAAAATCAATTGAACACCAAACTTGGCAGAAAGGAAATCCCCTAAATCCGAGCGATAACCAAGATGCTTAGCTGATACACTCCCGTGTTTCGGTTCAAATAATGGAATTGGGTCAGTTTTGTAGATTTTGGAATACTTATCCAGAATTGCTTTTAGCTGATTTGCCCTAGTCTTATCCAATACATAGGACTTGAGCTTTTGATTAATTTCAGAAATAGGGATTCGCCCCTGGACCGATCCGTATTTGATCAATTCCAGTTGTTGATTCGTTTCCTTGAGCTTGTATCCAAGATTCTCTAAGAGCATCATTCCCTGAGCTTTTGTACTGAATCTGAATTCTTGAAGTGCATCAGTTGTTCTATTTGCCTCTTGTTTTGGATTCAATCTCATGATCTCATTGATCGCTTCCTGAGCTCTTATTTTTTCAAAAGAATCATTGATCTTCTTTCCTTCCTTATCAATTCTTGAGGACACTATATGGACATGGTTATTGGCCGTATCCTTGTGAAAAACTATCAGGAACGGATTCTGCCCATAGCCCATTTTATCTACCCACTCATGCGCAATATCAGTCAGCTCCTCTTTTATATATTCTCGCTCCTTGCAGCTGATCATGGCATGAAACTGCTTGTCTCTGACTATGGAATTTCGATTAGAGTGAGCAATCAAAAAGTTCTTCACCTCATTCGGACCTATTTCTTTGGTGTCCTGGAGATACCCAAAATTGAGCAACCTCATCAGTTCCCCTTTTTCATTTTGGGTTTTATTGGTGTTGTAGGTCACGCCCTTAAAGCTGCTCGTGCTGGAAAGAATTTTAGCCCTCATCTGATTGCTTGATAGATTTGTTTCAAAAGCCTGTTCATAAAATCTCGGTGCTCGATATGCTTTGACATTAGCGTGGTATGATCTTTAAAAACAGAGGGAGAAATTTTGTCCCTATAGGTATTGGCATGTTTTGCCAATTGGTTGATATTATTGTTCACCCTAGCCTGTTCTGAGACTAGTTTTTCAATTGAATTCAAGAGTCCAGTGAGGTCAATGATTTTGGCATCTTCGCTGCTCAGCTTTATCCTGATCAATTGACTCAATGACATCTTTAGTGACTGACTTTCCTCTTTCAATCGGGTATAGATCTCCGGTTTTAACCTGACAGATACCCAAGAAAGATTCTCTCTTTTCTCTTTCATGGCTGCGTGTTAGCAGGAGTAAAGAATTGGAATTGTGCGGTGAAAAAAAATACCTAGAAATGCGCAAAAATGACAAATAGGCATATATGCGTATATAGAAATATATATACGCATATATGCCTAGAGCGCGGGTTTACACCCAAATATTTGAATTATGAATAAGCGTTTAGCGAGTTGATCAATTCCACCCGGTTTTTACTCTCAGATTTTTTGTAAATCGCCTGAAGGTGTTTATTTACCGTTCTTTCTGAAATAAAAAGTATATCTGCGATTTCTTTGCTTGTCAAACCTTGAGCTGCCTGTTCCGCAACTTCGCACTCTCTTTTGGTCAACCCCAATTCCACACACCTTTGGTTGAAAAAAGCACTTTGATCAATTTGAGTCTTCTGATCAAATCCATTCAATTTTTCAAAAGCCTTTCTGTTTTCGTAAATCTTATTTCTTATAAACAAAAAGGTAATGATGATAAAACCAATATTAGTGCATAAAACCTCAAAAAGTTGAGATGCATCTACATAGCTAAATACAGGTAGCAATACCCAAGGACACATTGCCATATATGTCAAAACCGCTTCCACAGGATTTTGTGTGCCCTTGAACTTTTTCCTTATACAAAGAAAAATTTTGACATCTAGGTAAATGGCATAGGCCAATGGAATTGCCAAGCCGTACCAAATGGTGAAAGGCAAATCATCAAGCAAAGGAAGACCTATCAAAAAGAATAAGACGAATGGAGTTATAAGGAAAATCCATATGCCTACTTTGGAATCCCATTTCAATTCATCTAAACCAAAAACCCGGTAGAAATAGTATGGAAAAAAAGCTCCCATCACAAAGCCAGATCCATAGGCAAGATTTAATTGAACCTTTTCAGAAAATGGCAAATTTGGATCTGGGTATAAACCTCCTGTAATATTGTAAAGAATCAATAACCCCAACAAAATCAGATAATATTTACGATTCTTATCAGCAGGATTTTGGAGGTAAAAAACCAATTGCGATACGAAAAATAATACCTCGCATACTACGAAAATAAACGTCACAATATGCATATCTGAGCCGAATACGGTCATATCAAATCCTTTCTATAAAAGTTAAACAAGAAGCCAAATTGATTTGAAGAGGAATAAACTGAAAATCCCAATTCCTCATACCACTTGAAATTGCGCTCAGTTGATGTTTCCAAACAGACTGGTAGATTCCTTGCTTCTGCCATGTTCAGAATAGAATTCATGAGATTGGAGCCCTCTCCTTTTCCCTGGCTTTCTGGATCTACACCAATAAACCAAACATAGAGGAAAGGTTCTTTAGGCTGAGTTTCTTCAATGCTTGATTCCCGTTTTAGCACTTGCGGGATTTTAGGTATTCCAATTCCTTGAAGGGCCAATTTCAGATCCCAAACCCATAATTTAAAGGGCTTGCTCTTCTGATCTGAATATTTAATCAAAGCGCAAGAATTACCGGAATCAGAAACAAATACTTCCCCATTTTCCAAACAGTTTTCTAAACTGTACTCCATGAGAATTTTCCTTCCTTTTTCAGTTTGCCCGACTACAAAGTCCACGGACTTATTCCCTTTAAATGACTCTACTAAAATGTTGATGATTTTTTTCCGATCCTGTTCGATGAATTTTCTCATGAATAAGTCTTTTAAAATTTAACCGAGTTGCGAGGTGAAATCCCTCCATTTTGGATGATTCTGCCAAGAATCTCTAAAAGGGCAAGTTCGTGTTTGGGAGAAAAATTCGTCAGAATTTGTGTCACAAATACACAACTTGCATGGCACACGCAAAGGATGCCTTAGCCCTCATTTTCTACAAAAATCCTGTTACTAGTTCAACGGTTCAAAAGCCGTCGCCGTATCGCAAAACCATAAAAGTTTAAAATTGAATTCCAACTCTTAAGATTATTGACTTGAAGCTTTGCACTTCTTTCATAATATATCTAGATATTCCTATATCTGAATATATATCTGTATATCCAGACATACCAAATCTCAGAAATACAGTAAAACAGTTTCGAAATACACTTATAAGCATATATTTGCCAAATAATGCCATTTCGTAAACTGGAAGAAAGAAAACCTATTCTTTTCTCCAAATTCAAATGGATTCTGATCATGATAAATCACAGAAATTGGATAATATGTAGATGCAGACTTGACTATTCCGTGTGAATATATCTACATATACAAATATATGGTTTTGCGATATTTTTGAAAATTATATAGCTTTAAAAAAAGTAAAAACTGACTACTAGTGACTGAAAATCAGCGAATAAAAATCATCCGAAAATTTTTAGGTATGACCCAAGTGGATTTTGGTGCATCCATAGGATTGACGCAGGCTGGATATTCAGATATTGAAAGAGGTAAAAACAATGTCTCCGGCAAAATAAAAATCATGCTGAAGCAGGTGCACAATGTGAACTTAACTTGGCTGGAAAGCGGTGAAGGAGAAATGATGGACTCCACCATCCCAAATGAGGAATGGAGTCCTGAAAGATTTGCTGATGACCAAAAACAGATCGAAAACCTAAAAGTAGAAATCGAACGACTCAACGCTGAAAACAAACTTTACCGTGAACTTCTGGATTCCAAACTCAAGATAATAGCGACTTTGGAGGAGAGGTTTGGAAAGGGGTAGATGGATCAGTATTTGGCTACATCGAATTACTTATTTTTGCTAGGCGCGCAACGAAAACCTAGTTGTCAGCTTTCGTTTTTTTATGGTCAATATGACTTCTGAAAATTGAATCCGCAAGTCTAGTACCTGTGGATGCTAGCTTAGACAATACTTTTAATTGTTCAGCGCAGGCAATGCTATCTGTTTTTACAGGGTAGTTAATAGAATGATCAATTTCGCCCCAAATTTCTTCGAATAAGGTTCTTACTTGAATTTCACAACAAAAAACATTTTCTTTTGGATTTGGCTTAATAACATAATGAACGCTTGTGTAACTATCTTTTCGATTGGATTTTATGCCTAGTTTTTCGAATTCTTCAGACATATCTGGATCCCATGTATAGGCCTTTGGTGGTTCATATAAAGTCCATTCACCATTGTCAATCTGCTTCATTATTTCATTATGAATTATTCCAAATTGGTCAAAATATAGGTGTAGTACTCTAACGCCAATCAAGTCTGTAATTTCATTAAACAAGTTGTCCGTAGTAATCTCCTTCCCCTTTTCACTTTCCTTTCGGACTAATTTTTCTTCTAAATGATTTACATCCTTTAATCTGGACTTAACAGAATGAACAACTGATAAATGATCACTAAATGCAGGGTTGTTTTCAAAGAAATCCTTTACTCTTTTCCTGAATGATTCAAGTTGAAATTGAGTCGTAGGGTTTTGATAAAATGCTAATACCTCATCAAATTTATTCATATCACAAATTATTTAAGCGCTCAATAAGGGAATGTGCAAATGCGATATATTTCTCCTTGGTTTCTCTATATCGTCCATAACTTCCTTGATTGATGGGTTCAATCTCCCTTTCGATTAACCAATCTCTGTTGTTTTTATAGAGGTTGGAATACTTATCAGGAACTTCCCACATAGGACAATTTAGACTTTGAGCAACAGAAGGAAAGGTATTATGTGAGTGAATAACAGCATCACCCCCAATTGGCTGTTCAATTTGTTCCTTTGATAAATGAACTCGATTTGATTCTTTGATGAATTCCTTGATAACTTCTGGTATTTTTTGGACATAAGAAAAATGTGCTTGAGCTAGGTCATACTCGTTTTTATCTGTGCTATATTTTTTAGCGTTGTATATAGTGTAACCAAGAAATTGCACAAATTTTTCGGGGAATTTGGTTCGTTTGTCTGATGAAATTAGATTATAAATTGTTTCAAATTCTCTTTGCCAAAGGTTTAAAGATGAACCAATGTTTCTTATTCCGTAAAGACTGAACATATCAGGTTGTGCTGGAATGAAAAAACCATCTACCGTAGATATAATTGTCTTATTTAAAATCCCTAAACTAGGTGAAGTGTCTATTATGATGTAGTCGTAGTTATATTTTGCAGAATATAAATTGCATATTTCACGAATTTTCGTAATTGTTCTAATTGCGAGATTATCACTTTGATATGCTCCACTCCATCTTTCTGCGAGTTTGTTTTCAAACTTATGAATCGAAAGTCTGCCAGGTATTAAATGGAGGTTTTGTGCCAATTCTACTGGTGGTGGAATAATATCAAAATCACTTAAACCGTCTTCTGTTGGTTTTAAAAGAAAATGAATACTTCTTGGTTTTTGAAGAAGTTCATTGTTCGCATTGAATTTTTCGAAATCATCCACGAACTCATCTTCTTCTAGCCAAATCTTATGTAGTTCTTCTGTATCAATTCCGCAGATTGTAAGGTTACATTGAGGGTCAAGGTCTACCATCAACGTTTTTTTTCCAATTTCATTCAAGGCGTGGCCTAAATGATATCCCAAAGTTGATTTTCCAACTCCTCCTTTATTATTAAATAGCGATATTATTTTCATATTTTGTTTTTTAATGAAAGCTACCGGTTTGTGCAAAAAATTGGCGCGTTTAAAAGTACTTAAATGTCGGCCGAAGACAAAGCTGGCTGATTGGCCCTAACCTTTCGTTTGGCCGTCAACCTGCGCTATTTTTTGCACTTTGTTGGGGGTAATTATTTATTAAATACTTCAAAAATCATTTTCAAAATTTGGTCAATTCCTGTCCAGTCATAATTCTGCATTAATTCCGGGTTTGACTTGCAAGCTTTTATTCTCTTATCAAACTTTTTTTGAACTGTAGCTTTATCTACAATTTCACCTTGATATTTTTTTAATGCGGAATCAAAGCCTTTCCATTGGATCGGAATTAGTTTTTGCTTATCAGTTAAAGTATCCTCTCCTAGATACATTTCAATGCTACCAGCAAGTCCATTAATATTCATTGTTGTTATTCCCGTAGGGCCAATTGTTGGATAATCTTCTAAAAAATCAAAAGGAGGGTATTGTACGATTCTAATGTTCTCTGGAATTCTTGTTTTTGAGAGTCCTCGAATCGCAGATTCTGCAGCAGTATCATTGTCAAATAGTGCAATAATTTTATTCCGTATATCTGCACCAACAAAGGATTTTATGCTTGCAACTAGTGAACTTGCGCTTCCAGAGGCATTTGATATACCAAAATCCATAAATGAATAATATCCTGCTAAGTGAGGGTAAAGCAATTCGAGGGAGTTTTTAAGAATTTGGATATCGGAAGAGCCCTCTGTTAGGATTAGAAATTTATCTCCTATTTCATAGTCATAAGTAACGGCCTCAATTACTTCGTCATAAACAGATTCAGGTTCGTCCTCATAGTATCCTGCCTCAACTAACTCAGTAATATCGTAGGTTACTTTCTCATCAGGTTTGGCGAGTTCTAATATTGCTCTTAATAATGTTCTTTGGTCATAATCGTAGGGGAATTTGTCAAGTCCATATCGTTCTTCAAGTAGATAATTAACAACAGGGTTCTTGGAAATAGGAGTTTTTTCATCAGGAGAAAACCCATATTCATTTTCAATGATTTCTTTTGAGGCTTCTAAAAAATCCGACAAGCTAGAATTATTCAGAAGTTCTAATTCTGTATTTAACCTGTTGGTCATTGATTCACTGCTATTGAAGTTCGGGTCTGCCAACCATTCCTTGAGTCTTTCTACTGATTCTTCTTTAGAGTTCTCAAAAGCTTCTTCAACTCTATTCATTGTAAACCCAATTACATTTAGTCTGTCCTTGAGATTTTTAGCAGTACTTACATATTGAATAGCTCTTTCGGTTTCTTCAGCCTCGTCATCCCTTCCGTAAAGTAGCTTAAAACGATCACCTACTTTTCTATCAAATTCAACCAAGTCCTCCGGTTGAAATACAGATAGGAGGAATGGGTCAACTTCATTTTTTGTAGTTGCTATTGGAAATTTTGAAATATATAATTCACAATATGACCCCATCTTTTTTAGTTACCCCCAACTATTGTATATTCCCAAAGGAGATATCTCTCCATTATGGGTTGATATCCTTAATTAGTTGGTGATATTTCCCATTTATTTGACACCCATACTTATCTCATTTCTACTTTAAAAAGACATTTTAGATAAATGGCACCATCAAGAAAAGGATTATTCCAAACAAAAAAAATACCCTGTACTGAAATAGCCCCAAAAAGTTAGACACTATTTGAAGGCAATTTTATGAAAGGTAAAAAGAAGTATTCTGTCCTCTTTAGGAAAGAGGCAGTTGATCAAGTGATCCACGATAAGCGATCAGTATTTAAAGTAGGTCAGGATTTAGGAGTTGATAAATCTCTTATTCGTAAATGGGTTCTCTTGTATCAAAAACACGGAATTATGGGCCTTATGCCTATTTCAAATAGAGAATATCCTCCTGCATTCAAGGTCAAGGCTATTGAGACCATGCGAAAGAAGTCGTTATCTTTATTGGAGACCTGTATTCAGTTTAATATTCGAAGTCCTGGTTCCTTGGTCAAATGGATAGCTCTTTATGATGAAAAAGGCTCTGAAGGTTTAGCAAGGAAACAAAGTGAACCAAAATTTCCCATGGCCAAAAGAATCAAAAAGCCCAAAACCAAGGAAGAAGAGCTCCTGAAGGAATTAGCTTCCCTGAGAGCTGAAAATGCATATTTAAAAAAGCTCCATGCCTTAATTCAAGCCGACAAAGAGAAAGAAGAAAAGCGGAAGTCATCCAGGAATTAAGGCAGTCTCATGCATTATCAGATCTGTTAGTGCATGCTGGGATGGCCAGAAGTACCTTTTATTATCACATAAAACAATCCAGAAAGCCGGATAAATATCTGGAAGCCAAAAAGGCTATTTCCAGGATCTATAAGGAACATAAAGGGCGAATGGGCTACAGGCGCATCAAATTTCAACTTAGAAACGAAGGCATGATTCTCAACCATAAAACAGTTTTGAGATTGATGCAGGAATTGGGAATCCAGAGTTTGATTCGGACAAAAAAATACAAATCCTATAAGGGGGAAATGGGTAAAGTCGCTCCAAATCTTTTAGAACGCAACTTTAAAGCTTCTATGCCAAATGAAAAATGGGCTACCGATATTACGGAGTTTAAAGTCACTGACAAGAAACTCTACTTGTCTCCGATCATTGATATGTTCAATGGAGAGATCATCAGTTATACCATGTCAGAAAATGCCAAATTAAAGCCTGTAATTGATATGTTAGAGCAAGTGGAACGCCCTATTGCGAAGGAAAAACCGGTAATTATGCAATCAGACCAAGGATGGCACTACCAAATGAAATTGTATCAGGATACATTACACAAAAAGAACATTGTCCCAAGTATGTCCCGAAAAGGAAATTGCTTGGACAATGCGATAATAGAAAATTTCTTTGGAACCCTTAAATGTGAATTGTTCTATCTAAAAAAGTACAATTCAATCAATGAGCTGAAAAAAGAAATCAAAGAATACATCCATTATTATAATCACAAAAGAATCCGATTAAACCTGAATGGAATGAGTCCAGTGAGTTATCGAATCCATTCACTAAATTCAACATAACAAGAAAAAAATGTCCAAAAATCTGGGGCTAGTCTAGTACTGGGTATTTTTGTATATAAAATGAGAAAAACTGAATGAATCACTGTCTAATTTGATTTCCAGTGACAACATGAGACTTCAAAAGCTCATTCAAATCCTCAAATCCCATATATCGACACCTTTGATCGGTGACTTCTGTTTGAAATCTCCATATTACTTCAACATCTCTAGGATTAATTTCGAGAGTCGATATCAGCTTCTCAAATTTATCTCTGCTACCCTTTAGCATCTTCAAGTCCCAATCAGTAGAAATTGCATTGTTACGGCAATAATGGTATAGTTGGGCTGCTTTCATAAAAAATCTCGTGTACTTTTCACCGGTGGCATCGTTATCCAAATAAAGGTCCACCACCTCATATTCTGCCAAAACATCCAGGATCAGACTTAATTTTAAATTGGCAGTACTGTTCAAAATAATGGCTTTGAAATCAGTTGCTCTTGACAATTTCAAGTGACTCAGAAAGTCAAACCAACCTTCGAAGATTTTGATCCTATCAGGAGTTCCAAGAATCTGGATAGAAATACCTCCTCCTAAAATATTCCCTTTGAAAATGGAAGATCTAAGCACCCATCCACCAGATTCATTGGGAAAACCGACAGCGAAGTACTTTTTCCCTTTATTTTCCCAATGTACTTCCTTAGCAAAATTGGAAATCTCATCAGGCTCTAGCCCCCTGGTTCGTATGTAATTGACCAAAGCTGGATGAGAAACCTTCTTCACACTTTCAATCTTAATCTTTGGAGCAGCTTTAGGCTTATTCTTTGGAACCCCTGTTCTCTCTGTTGGCAAATCAGAAAGTTGCTCAACTGACTGGGCAAAGGTTTTATTTTCGAAAACCTGAACAGCTTCCAAAACATCACCTCCTCTTCCTGCAGCATGATCATACCACACATTGGTTCGATGATCCACTGCAATGGAACCGGTCCTCTGTGAAAGAAAACCAAAGAAATGCTCCTTTCCTTGCATCCCTTCATATTTCAGTGCTCCGGCACTCACTAAGCCCTGAAAGTAATCTATAATAGAGAAGTCCCTTTTGATTCGACTTGCTTCATGTTTTAAATCAGAATAATTCATGGTTGTTTTGTGTTTAAGTGTTTTGATTAGTTGAAAAAGACAGTTGATTTACAGCCACTTGAAATCATTAGCTTTTTTTCTTTTGCTGACATTTGACAGAAATACATCAAAAAGAATAAGAAGGGTAGGAGGTATAGGAATTCGTACGGTTCGTACACCTCGTACCCCTCGTACCCCTCGTACAGTACGATTCGTTCGAATCCGACTATTCCTCGATTTCAGCCTGTTTCAACCACTTTCGCACGGCTCCTTCTGATACACCCAATTCCATGGCGATTTTCACATTCGAATAGCCATTCTTTTTCAGTTCAAAAGCTTTATTCTTTACTTGGGCTTTATCAGCTGCATCGAAGTGCTTTAGATGCTCTGACTCTTTGCTATATTCTAAAAATTTGAAAGAACTGAAATTAGACTCCTTGCCGATTTTGCAGACCACTACATTCTCTGAAGGAAATTGAAATGCTCCGTACCGGACTTTAATCTGTTTCAAATATTTTATCGAAGGATCTTTTTGACTCTCGCCTACTGCGAAGCAGGAGTCAATAAGATTGATAAAACTCTTACTTCCCTGAATATCATTCCTACTGATGGGAGCGAACAAATTCCTCTTGGGAGTATGAGCAATCAACAAGATCGACCAGCCATACATCTTCTTTAGGTTGTTTAGCCGAATCAGAAACGGAGTAGTATTTTTTGCTTTTTCATTGTCAGAAATGACACAGGACAGATTATCGATCACCAGGATCTTTGCCCCGGACTCAGTAGTTTGGCTTTCAATCTCACGAAAGAGAAAGGATTCGTAATCTTCTACCGATTCATCATACCCGTATGGGTTGATTTCAGCTCTTAAAAAGTGCTCACTGAATTCGAAATGGTCAAACAAGATGTCTTTATCCCTATCGTGTTGGGCATATCGCATTTCAAATTGCTTGGCTGTCAATTCCAAGTCAAAGTAAATTACTTTGGATTCAGGAAGTTCCATTTCGAGGCCTAACGTTGAAGTGCCTTTTGTCACACTATCGATGATTTGAACTGCAAGTAGAGATTTACCCTGATTCGTATCGGCAAAGAGGATACAGAGCTCTTCTTCATACCAAAATGGGCCAAATATCTTTTTGGGAATTGGTTTACTTTTGGCTTCGTCTATCCACTGGTTCGCGGATTTGATGGTTAAAAATTCACCATTTTTGGGAGCCTTTAAATTAGATTTTTGATTTACTGAAGTCATACTTTTTGGCATTAAGATTCCAGGCAACATTATTTCCCAATGCTGCTATTAATTATTTAAGAATAAATTGATTAGATCAGTTGATCACCAAGAGTTGGCGCTGATTCGGGAGAGATGAAAAAGTTGGGAGATCAGTCTTGCCTAAGTTGACTTTGATTGAAAGTTTTACCAATTTAGTACACACTTTTAATAACAGAAGGTTAAAAGACAACTTGGAACTGCCCACTGGCTTTTTCAACAAAAGGAAAGGATGGCCGTCCTTTCCTTTTTAATTTTCAAACTCTCCAGCATAAAATCTTTCCACCTCTCTCTGGTGGATAAAGCGTCTTTTCCCTCTGAACATGGAGCGAAATTCCTCTCCCCTAGATTCAGAAACGGACTCCATTTTGGAAATGGAGTAATGAGATTTCACACCTGTAGCCTCCATAAATTCCTGAAGTGATAACCATTCGTTTTTGATTGATTTGTCGGAATCCCCCGAACTCATGTTTGCGATTTTTTCTTCCAGCTTGTTAAACTTTTCTTCAAGCCATTTTTGGCTAACAGCTGAGAACGGAATAAAAGTGTCTTGATTCATCTTGTTTTGAGTTTGATTTACTCAAATATAGACAAAAAATATAAAATCGGTCACTCGTGTCCTATTTTTTAAAGAATTAAATATTTATTGGCTTCAAATGATAGAAATGGTGCATTTCGGTATCAAATTTCTCATTCAGCCATTTTTTTAATTTCGAAGATACTCCTTCACCTTCGTCATCTGCCATCCTGAATTGCAACCTAGTTACCTCAGGCCAATTAAGAGACTTGTACTCTAAATAGTAATCAAAGACTTCCTTGACGGCAGGGATACTCATAATCCTACTAAAAAGCTCCAAATCAAGATGACGTAAAGCTGACAAGAACCGAACTGGTCCAGCCACTACATACAACTCAGCTAAATCCTGATTGATATTCCAAAGGATCTCCTTTACCTCTCTGTCCTCAAAAATGGAATCAAAATAGTCAACGATCCTTTCCAAGGTTATCTTTTCATAGGCATCATTTACTATCATAGATGGAATAAACTCTACTTCCAAAGAATCCTCAAAGTAATCGCGAAGCATTTCAATATAGTTGACCTCCTCCTCTATTACTCTGGATACTTCACGGTCTAGAGCACTAAGGTCTCCATCATGATCCTTTACAAATTTCATCCCGATCCTAGAAGCAAATTTGGTTTTGACATTCTTGTATCGAACCATGACGTACAGTGGAAATCCGGTGGAAGATTTACCAATCTTTTCCAGCTCCTTGCCATAGTAATGTTTGATAGCCAGCTTGGTTTTCTTTTGCATAGTTACCTTTGAATGAAAGAAAGAATTCTGTTGTAGGATTCAACCGTCCTTCGTTCAGTATAATACTTTTTTAAAACTGATCCCGGTGAGTGACCAAAAATCATCCTAATATCATTATCATCCATACCCAAGCGATCAGTCCAGGTACCAAAGGTCTTTCTTCCTACTTTATTGGAAAGCACATCTGTAAAACCGATCCTTTCTGCTAGGACTTTTAAATGTTGGTTGAACTTCTGCTCAGATATTGTAACACTCTTAGGGAATATCATTTCATCATCCTCAACGTAATACTTTTTGACAATCTGCTTAGCAGTATCATTCAGTGGAATCCAGAATTCCTCACCGTTTTTCTTTCGCTCCCCCTGAAGCACTAAATGATTTGGATTTTCCTTCAGCAAGTTACGGTCAAATCCTTTTTCATTCCTAATAGCGATCAAATCATTGTAATAGAGTGCGGTATTGCACAGCAAAATGAAAATATCTCTGGTGATTTCAAGCCTTCTCTCTTTTCTGTCAAATTTCAACTTTCGAAGCTTCTTATACTGCTCGTCATTCACATAGATGATCTTATCAGGTCTTTTATTGGAATCTATATCTATTCCTTCAAAAATCCGCTTCCTGAAAGGAATGGCGTACTGGTCACAGTATTCTCTATAGATAACTTTCAATCGATCCACATACTTGGCAACAGTAGTATCTGAATTGATTTCTGTCTGATCACTTCTCATGAAATCAACAAACTCCAAAACGTAGTTTTCGTCAACATCTGCCATGACAGAAGTCTTCTTGAAAGACTCTATCAGTTTTCTCAGGGTCACATAAACTTTCTTTGTACCAGCTACCTTTTTGGAAGTAGCTCCAAAGTTGATCGAATAATCAATGAATTCGGAAACTTTATCACTGGCACCAGGAGCCTGAACCCCGCTCACTCCTTTTACTTTCGCACCTTGATATTTTACCAGATAGACATTCTTCAATTTTTCCGCAGTCAACAATTCATTTCTTTTATAAAAATCCTGAGCAATCACTTTAAGCCTATGAATTTCCCGAGCAATGGCACGATTGTGAAATTCTGCATACTGGTAGTTAGCGTTCACCCATTTGGTTGTTTTTCCAGACCACGCATTTTTAGGAATTTTCTCAAGTTTGAGATTGATGTATTGTCTTCCTTTTCGATTGATGCACAAATAAATTGGCTCTCCTCCCAAGAATTTTTTCTTCTTAGGATTCAAGACAGCAGAAATTGTAATGTCGATCATGCTTGAAGATAACAACAAAAATAAAATCGAAAAAAGGAAGGGGGACAAATTGGGGGACAAAAAGGGGGACAAAAAGGGGGACAAAAAGGGGGACAAATCCATCCGAATTTAACAGAATCAAATAGATTCGAAATAATGCTAAACCCCTGAAAAACAAAAAACTCCGAACAATTTTAACATTGTCCGGAGTTACCAAGTAGCGGGAACAGGACTCGCTACTATATTCCAAAAAAACAGCCTCTAGGCACTCTAGAAGCTGTTTTTGCATTAATTCGATGATTTGTAGCAATGTGTCAAATATATCCATACGCTCTAATTAGAGGGGGTTCATAGCTGATGTGTAGCGGTTTTGTAGCAGTTTTCCGCTAGAGATTCAAAAGTTTAATCACTTCATTTTGCTTATCCTGATCGATTTCTATGAGGAGAGAAATCTTTGGCTTCCTAGCCTCTTCAGTATGTATGGCCTTATGCTGGAAGTATTCTCCTTTTGGCTGATCAAAACCCTCCAGCTTTTCATCACCGGCCATTTTATCCCACTGATCGGCTATATAACGGTACAGATTTACCCCTAGCTTTTCGGTCAAAAGATCGATTGTATCTGTATTCACATTATCCTGTTTGAAAATGCGGCCCACGTTACTCGGAGTCCTGCTGATCATTTCAGCAACATCCGTGTTTTTTAATCCAAGTTCTCGACAAACCTTCTCTAAAAGAGGCCCAGTTTTCAATTTTATCATTCAGCCAGTGAATATTTATGAGTAGAAGTTATAACAAAGGTCAAAAAAATACACTCTCTTTTATTCGAAAAACGAGGCGTTTTTGTTCATTTTAATGGACTTTTTTAGAAAAAAATGAATGTTTTTATTGTTTTTAAAATCATAAACATTTATGATTGTGTCAACATAAACATTCATTTGAATCATTCATGAACAGAATCGCCGAAATACTCAAAGAAAGAGGGATCGAAGAAATGATACCGGCTGAGCAGATACTTGAAGAGCTCAAGATCAAGACTCAAACCTGGAACAAGTTGGTGGCAAACAAGAAAGACCCGGAATTCTTCCAGCTACCTATAATCGCCAGATTTCTCGGAGTGGAGATCGAGGATCTCTTTCCAAAAGCTCCCGACAAGTCGGTACTGGCCAAGCACAATTTCCAAACTGCCTGAGCCATGGAGCGGGTGCCTGATATACTGATCCGATTTGCCAAGAGCAGACTGAGCCAGCTGCGCCATGCCAACTGCTGCACTATGGCAGAGGAGAAAGCCGCCGAGCACATCATCACTGTGGCTGGGTACTTCAGCACCGTGCCCAAGCCTAAACAGATCAACTGCATCCGGCAGCTGATGGATGACATTCTACTGCTCATCCCTTCCGAATCCAGCAGGTTCCAGAAACTCCGACAAAAAATCCTAGACCTAATCCACCAATACCAATCTAAAAATGCTCTTCTGGAAAAGCCGCCGGGACCCTGACAAATACTGCATCACCATCGGCCACCGTGCCCTGATGATCACTCATAAAAAGGATGAGTTCAAGCTCATCCAGCGCCCACTTGATGCCAGCTATGCCGCTGATATCAAGAGCCGGTATCTACCGGATGAACTGACCGATTACCCACTGATTCACGGATTTATAAACCTCATCAAACCATGGGATCCATCCAGCATCTTATCCAGCTCTGTATCGCCTGGAGACAATTAATCAAAGTAAAGTCAAGCAGATTTGATCTGATCACCGAGCCTCTCGACCGGATAGAGCCAGCCTTCGAGCTGATCAACCTACGCATGGAGCTCTCCATGATGGAAGATGAACTCTGCACCCACCTAATCCTACCAGCCATATGTCAATCCAAACTATCCTCAGACACCAGGGAATCCAATCCCTAGCCGTCGCCATGCTAGCCAGCTTCATGCTGATGCTGGCTGTACCGGACACCTTCCTTCAGATGTCCAGAAAGCAAAAACAAGAATACCTGCGGACACTCCGCCGCAAAATCCGGAGGAAAGGCGAAACCCTATTTGATCTAGACTATGAAAATGACTGCTACTGAAATCAACAATCAGCTGATCTCTATGCTACTCCGCATCATGTATGAACAGGAACTGCACCTCACTGATCTGGACAAAATAGAATTCCCACTCGTGGAGCGAACTATTCATACCATTCTCGATATCTGGGACACCAACCAGATCCGGATCAAAAACCTTGAGGTGTCTCCGCTAGGTGATAAAGGCATCTGGATCCAGGTAAACGAATCCAGCCCGGTCACTTTCATCAAGCCAAGAAAGGAGGTCGCCCTTGTCTCCTAATCACTGGGTCATCATCGCACTGCTGGTGATGATCTGCACACTACTGCTAATAATCCAATATCTACTTAAACAACTTCATAATGAAAAACCTGATTCTCATTACCGCCCTGACTGCCATGACAGCCCCGTTCTCAACAGAAAGTCCCGTGACCACCGGGGCATGCCTCCCCGCTTCCTCAACTGAGCAAATCACATCGGCCACAGCCGGGTTATTCGGCAAGCCGAAATACAATAAGCGCAAGATCCAGCGAAAGAACACTGTGAGGAAACGCAACCGCAGAACCAAGCGCATGAACCGCAAGTTCGGCGTAGGATTCTTACCTATCAGATGGGAGGTGAACCATGCTTGAATTACAGCTTACCGCAATCTGGATCACATATTCTGCAATTCTGGTCATGCTCTGGATGACATTCAGGAAACTAGAGAATAGAACCAAGTCCCTTAACCAGGCAATGGAAGAAATTCTCACAGCCCAAATAATCAAATCCATCTCCCCTGAGCTTCGCAAAAAGCTAGGCAACGAGTGGATGATACAGTGTACGGAGTCCGGGGTAAAAACACCCTTTAAAGAATTTGTAATCAAATATAGAAGGGAGGAGGCACCACATGCTTAAATCAGCATTCTACACCCTCAAATTCATCTATTACCTCATCAAAAATTAACATCAAAATGCCTGACCAAAAACCAATAATCGAAATTCAGATCTACCAGGAAGATGAAGATTCATCCACACTGAAAGCCACAGGAACAATCAATGCTCCGATTAAAACCATCTTCATGCCTCTAGCGACGATAGTTGATAGGATGATCGACATTCTTAATGAGAACCCAGAGGCCACTATGAAGGATATGGGAATCAATCTCACTAGCAAAGAGGAGGTGACTTATGGCTAAATATAAAGTCCCATACCACCTCATCGGATGGGGGCTATTGCTCCTGGCTTTCTTGTGCTTCAGCTGCAGGACAGCCAAACAGCCACCGGTCACCACGGCTATCGGTACTGTGATATCCGTGGACGGTGACAATGTGTTGATCGCCTTTCAGGTAATCAACAAGGACAAAGGGGCCCAAGGATCAAACTGGTTCTATTGCCCTCAGCACCAGTTCCAAGTCGGTGACAAATATCCAGACCCATCCAAATACAAACCATGAACGATATCCTCACCTGGATCACGAGCCTCAGCATATTGGCCTTGGTGATCCACCAAGCACATGACCAATGGAAGAACAAGAAATCATAGAAACCCCTGCCATGCACGCATTCCGTCTCCGGGACTTGGCACAGCAGTACCATAATATGCTCACCTGCATCCATGATCTCAAGTCGGAGGAAAGGGAGCAGATCCAAGCCTGGAAAACCCAAGCTGAAAATGAACTCAAAAGCTTAGAAAGTGATGCTGAAGTTGCTATACACCCTTGACTGCCCTCCCCTCCCAGCCCTGCAGCGACTCGACGAGATCGTACGGCAGGCGCTGGGATCCGCGGGTGGCAATCTCCAGACTATGGCCGATCAGGTACTGGCAGAGTCCAGAACATTGGTTGGCAAAAATGGCCTTGATGACAGCAAACTGATCATCAAGCTGCATAAGGTCCGCTCTGCAGAGTGGAATGTACTACTGATCAAATACAAGGATCATCCGCACTGGTACCAGTGCGAGATCCGGAAGGAAAAATCACAAACCAGGCTATTCTCATGACCCACCAAGAATTAACCAAAGTAAGAGCACTCGTAGAGCGGCGAAATTCCCTGATGGAAGATCTGTCTATGATCAACCAGCACATTCTTATGGTCATCGCAAAAGATGCCGTCGCCAGTTTAGAGTTTGAGAAAATTTCCTTGAATAAGGAAAAAAAACCACAGGCAAATGAAGGATTTGAACACATGATATTCAGCCGCCTCCGGGATGCTGGAATGATCAAGATTGATGCCCCTGAATTAAAACTTAAGAATATCAAATCCATCAATCTGGACGAAACTTTACTCCTTAAGCTCGTCGGCGTAATCCGTGATCACATCACAGATAAGCTGTCAGAGATCAACCGGGAACTCCTAGAGCTGGGACTGGAGCCATGAGCAGCATCCCTGAATTACTTGACCAATCCGACCAGCTCAGCGCACAGATCCAATTCTGTGACGAGATGGCACTGAATTTTTCCACTCACGACCGGGGCATCAGCCAGATGTACCAGTCCATTTCAAAGTCATTGCGGAGCTTAGTTTCTCTGCAGAAGCAAAACACTGAATATGATCGATCAAGAAATCATCAAAAAGAAACGCATAGCCTGGGTTCGCCAGCAAACCAAACTTATGACCCTCGTGCAGGATTTGGAGTCAGAACTGGAGAGCATGAAAAAACGAAATATCAATGAAGACTTTATCCAAAAAAAATCAGACCAGATCGACCGCATTATAGAGCTGGCAAATTTCGCTGACGAGTTCATCCAGGCTTTGCTTTTTGACAATGCTTCTGCTTCTATTGAACTCTATGTACTTCAAAAGGAAGTGTCCTCCCATCTCATGGAATCAAAAGAAGAAAGGGACCGGTTTTTCAGCAGCTCACATTCCCTCCAGTTAAGTAAAAACCTCACTGACCTAATCCGCGAAAGCCATGAAGCTTAGTAGAAAAAATATGGAAAAGGTAGATGATCTCACCAGCATCGATTTGGATTCTGGTGAGATCATCGAGGAAAAGCCGCACCTAAAGGATGTTGATGAGACTACCCCCAAAACCTGGGACAAACTCAAGGCCCGGCAGTGGAAAAAGATCCATGAAGCCTGCAATCAACTGATCCTGGATGAATACATCCTGATCAATAAGCAGAACAGCATGGCCATGGCGCATGAGTTTGCCTTCTTTGGCGAAGCAGGCAAGGACATGTACCTAAAGATCGGTGCCCTCAGTGATGAGCTGGATGAAGAACTACTGACCAAGAAAATCAACCGGGCACTCACTGACATCAAGCGTAAGAACGGAAAGAAGCTGCTTCTCCTGCTGGGAGAGCTTGGCTATCGTGCCGACCGGGACGGATCCGAAACCATGTACATGGCCACTCCCTACCGAGGCGCCCGCTATGAGATCACCGAGGATGTGGATGAGCAGATGGAAAAGGATCTCCGGGACTGGGGATTTATCAAGTACAAAAACAGCTATTGGTTTACCGAAGGCCTTGGGGATGTAGTCTATCTGAATCAGCGTACAAACTTTGTCCTCGAGGTACTCTACCACATCGAGACGGATAAAGATCAGCGCCGGGTAATAAACTTCACCAACGAGCATGGCAGAGTCAAATCCAAGGACATCAGTACTGACGAGCTCAGCGAACTGGGACGCTTCAAGAAAGTCACGGAAGGCCTGGGCAACTTCATGTTCTACGGCAAACCGGAAGACTTCATGCGCGTCAAATCTAAGCTCTATGAGGAGGAAAAAACAGCCGAGCAGCTGGAAACCCTGGGATGGCATGACGACGGGTTCTTTGCCTTTTGCAATGGCGTGTATAATTCGGTATTCATACCGGTGGATGAGCATGGGATGCTCACCTATAAGGATAAGAATTACTTCATTCCTTTTCACCCCAAGACAAACCGTTACAGCTTCCTGAACGAAAAGAAATTTTTCTACAGGCACAGCTCGGTGACCTTCCAGGAATGGTGCAAACACTACTGCGGAGCATTTGGGAATGTGGGCCAGGTGATGCTGATATTCGGACTGGCCACGGTCTTTTCCGACATCATCTTCAAGCACAAGAACAACTTTCCCCTGGTTTTTCTCTATGGCGAAGGTGGATCCGGTAAGTCCACGATGATCCAGTATATCCAGATGCTCTTTGGTGTACCTCAGGCACCGATCAAGCTTACGGAGAAAGCCAACACCGACAAAGCCAAGATCCGGAAACTTGCCCAGTTCGTGAATGCCCTGATCTGCTTCGAGGAATACACCGACACTATAGATATCAGTGTGGACAAAACCCTGTCCGGGTTTTACGATCGCTTTGGGTACGAACGATCCGATATCAAATCAAAGTACGGCACTGAATCCGTGCCCGTAGAATCTGCAGTCTGTGTGACCGGCAACTTTTATCCCACGGATGATCCCTTTCTCCAGCGACTGATCCTGATGGACTACAATGTGAACATCCGAGAGGATTCTGTAGTAGAGCACTTCGATAAGCTGAACCTGCTGAATATGGAAGGTATCACCAACATCACCGGCCAGCTAATCCAGTACCGGGAAGACGTGGACCGTGATTTTCCGCTGCACTACCGCCGGATCTATGGTGAATTCAATAATGCCCTCAAGGCAAAGAACATCCGCGTGCCTTCCAGGATGGCAGAGAATTACTCCGTACTACTTACCACCTACCACATCCTACGGGAGAAACTACAGTTTACCTTTAGCTATGCTGAGCTGGTGTCATTCCTCCAGGACACCATCGCCATCCACGCCGAGAAGCGCGATACCGGAGGAGTAGTACAGAACTTCTGGGATATGGTACTCTACATGACCAATCCAAAAGTCAACCTGGCCAAGCACGGATCGGAATACTCCATCGAGGGAGAGGAAATCTATATCAGATTCAAACAATTGTGGACGCTGTACAACAAAGCGCACTTCGAAGTACACCGCAAGCCAGGCGTGCCCTACAATACCCTGCTGGGCAAGCTCAAGGACAAATCAGTCTGCCCTGCCTATATAGAGACCAAGGATAATAAGCGCTTTGCCGGTCAGGGAAACTGGGGGAGTAACAGCTCCGCCCTGGTATTCCGCTACAGCCAGATCGGTGTAAAACTTCCATGTGGCCAAGAGGAGTCATTTCCACAGGATACAGACAATCCCTATCCGAGTATGAAAGAAGAAATAGCAGCCTATGAACATAACCGTCACAACTAAGCCAGCTAAATCCCTGGAGGACTTTCACCACGAGAAAATCCTCAGGGTACATCTACCCTATTTCCACCGGCTCCGGAACGGATATCTCAATCTCCGGGTGATCACCCGGGAGACCAACCTGAAGTGGCTGGAAGATGAGATCAGCCACGGGAACATCTGGATCCCGAAGGAAAAATTAACTGCAGAGTCAAACTAACCTTTCACATAAAACAAAATGGAAAATCAAAAATTGGAAGCCTACGCACTAATAATGCTATTAGGCCACAACATAAAATCTTTAAAGGTAAACGAGCATACTTTTACTATTCACTAATTGATACATAAATCGGTGTTGCTAGGACAAAATTTTCGTCGTGATGAAGAACTTTTGCTAAAAATTCAAGTGAATGAGGGCTGTCATTAATCGTTTCAATAGCAATTTTTATAGCTTCATCATAATTATAAAATGGAGGAGATTCTCCTGACTTCTCATTCATTTTGATTAAACCATTTAAAAATTCTAATGTGTAGTAATAGGGAGCATGGTTTGATTCACTATTTTTTGGTTCTCCAAGAAGGCTTCTGGTAGCACCTATAAGACCTATCAATTTACCATTAATCTCTCCTCCAAAAAAAGCGATATCAGAGGCATATTCCGATACTATTCCATACTTTAATCGCAAACGACCAGAAATATAATTAAGAGGATTTTCAACTGTTCCAACAGACTCGTGTTGAAGGATATAATTATTGACAGAACCCAGTTTTTTAATTACATCATTTTCCTCTGATTTTTTTTCCTTTTTTAATGTACCTGACAAAAAGCCAAAATTAAGTCTAACATCACCCTGAACTTTCTCAAGAAACTTTGCAGGAATCTGTGAATAGAGCATATTGACCTTTGTGTCGGAAATGTAGACGTAATATTTTAGCATATCTCTTTACTTTTTTAGCAAACATCTAGATCGAGGCTGGGTGAAGAATTAGCCTTAAGCTAATCGACAGTTTGCAGCCGTGAATTATTTATTGCGACTACAAAATTTAATATTAGTTCTTTTTTTAGCAAAAACCCAGATTCTCTATTGGCTTTTTTTATTTACTATTAATAGTTAAGCACTTCAAAATTGATCTAATTGAAATCATTAAAAAAAAGAAGTTTAAGATCACCCAAAAATTAATCTCATCATCTCTAAGATAAATCAAACCTCCAACTATAAAAGTGAACAGAAAGATGACAAATGCGAACTGAAAATTTCTCCTATCACTTAACTCAATTTTTAAGAATACCTCTTCTTTATTTTTTCTAGTACTCTCATCAAAGAGCATTGAAATTCCAACCAAACTCATGAAAATTGGAAAACCCATCCAAGCTGAGAACCCATTATAATCTTCATAAACACTTATACTCCAGAATCCAAAAAAAATAAAAACAAAGAAACCGGTTAAAAACCCGAAAATTTTAGATTCACCACTATCATCAATTAATAATTTATCTCTAAGCGAGTCCTCAAGCACTTTACTTTCCAACCCAGTTTTTTTTGCGAGTTCTAATATCTCCAGATCCTGTTTAATTATTTGCCTTTCTCGAGATTTGGAAAAGTGACTTCTCAATTTCAGAATAAGTGGTATAAATCCAGTGATTAATAGAATCCATCTCGGGATTGAATTGATATCGGTAAAAAATTCCTCCATTTATTTTTCACCCAATTTATTGAATTTGATTCACTTTTCCATTACATCCGAAAAATAGCACTTACACGATCGTACGTATCGTACGTAAGTTAATTTATTAAAAATCAGTTAATTAGATATATACTGACTGGCTACTACGTCAGATCACGTAAGGCAAAGAAAGATCGTGTACGACAGGTACGAGCGTACGAAGCTTATTTTGTGGGTGGGCTATATCGCTGAAAATTTGAAAAAAAGTGAAAAAAGTATCTTTGACAGTCACTTCTAGAGCTATTCATCTGGCACCAAAAATCCAAGAAAAATCGCTGTAAATGTCCTCATACATTTGTCCAGCTCCTGAGGGCTCCTGCTATCTATATTGGATTATGATCAAGCAAGTCCATATCTATGCCCCAGTCCACGTATTCAAGATTCTACTACGCGATTACGACTACCGAGACAAGCTCTATCTGGGAAAGCATTACCATATCATCAGCCCCACGAACTATCAGCGGTGCAAAAAATGGATGGAACCTCAGGAGGGCAGCCGTAGGATCACCATCGAAGGACTGGATATGAATCCCTTCAAAGCCTATGCGATCATCCGGAGCATAGATAAGCAGTTTCGGGAAAAAATGAATACCTATGTGCTGGGACAGGTGAATGCAGGCAGGGCTGCACGTACAGCAGTACTGGAATTTCTGGAGCTTTATGATATCCTGGAGGAAGAAATCAAACTGGACTCCGCCTATAAGGATTGGAGGCGATTTATGGCCACAAACAAGAAAAGAAGCCGAATACCTTTGTGGGTATGAGAGATTTCGCAGATAATATAGGAGGAATCCGCGCCGCGTGGATAGGATTGAAATCCCTTGCCGGCACCTGGCCACAGTTATCCGATGCCACTGCATCCATCACCCTTGCCCAGCTGGGCAATCTGGATCCACTGGAAATCTTCCCCTACCGGGCGCTCTACACTCAGTCCAGCCAACCCAGTGACCAGGGAACTACTTACACCAAAACAGCTTCCACGGCCATCCTTACCGACAATGAAGCTACCCAAACCTTCATTCACACTTATGATGGTCAGGAAATATTTCTGATTATCCAGGATATGGATGGTAGATATTGGCTGATGTTTGATCAGGAAAATCCTGGACTGTTCCTCGAAGAATTCAGTTCCGGAGAAAACCCCACAGATGGCAAATCCCATGGTATTAGGATCTCAGGAATCAGCCAATACCCTAGAAAACGGCTCATTCTGACAGAATAGCCTGTACAAGCCCACCGCAAGGTGATAGGATATCATTGTGTAGAGATCACCGCACACAATGCCTAAACCTACCACATCCAAACTCTTCAAATCCGAACGCATTTCCCTGGCCGCTTCCGTAGCAGCTGGTGCCAATGTGGACCAGGAGGCACGCATCATTCACGATGTGATTCTTTGCCAGGTAGGGGAAGCCAAAGGGCATGGGGTGCACCTCGAGCAGTCTTTCATTGATGCCGGTATCGCCTACGCTGTAAAGCACCATACCAAAGTAGGGATGAAGTGCCGGTTTGGTCATCCCGCCATGAGCAATGATGCCCTGGGAACAGAAGTCGGACGCTACCACAATTTCAAAGTGGTAGACGATAAGATGGTAGCAGATCTACACGTCTATAAATCCGCCAATCTCAGCCCTACCCATCCGGGAGCCGGTGACTGGATTCTTTCCATGGCAGAGGAAGATCCCCATGCGATCATGACCAGCATTGTTTTCACAGTAGATCACAATTATCAATATGGTCCTGACGGGAAAGCTTTCGAGGTTGAACCAGACTGGTCTCATTCCAGAAACCGATGGAAATCAACTTCTAAGGATTACGAATACAATCCTAATGAACCAGTCTATGTAGAGCTCAAAGAACTCTGGGGCAATGACCTGGTAGATGAAGGAGCTGCTACGGACAAACTCTTTTCTGCTATTGCTAATCCGGACAAGTTTGCCGTGATCGCGACACAGTTCCTCGACGAACATCCCAAAATCGCCGAATGGCTCGGCAAGCATCCCGAAAAGCTCGAGGGATTCCTACAGAAGTATCAATCACTTAAATCACATAACACCACGCCAATGAAAATCAAATTTCAGAAGGCTTGGGCTTTTGCACTGACATTCTTCGGATTGGCAGACACCAAGGAAGAGGATCTTCCTGAAGTGACTGCTGATCATGTGGAAAAGCTCAGTGCTGAATGTACCAGGCTGGAGACTGAGCTTGCCCAGGCTACAAAGGACAAAGAGGCCTTTGAAGCACAGGTAGAAGCACTCGGCACGGAGATCACCGGGCTGAAGAAAGACAAATCGGATCTGGAAGCCTCACTGGCCAAAGAGACAAAGGACAAAGAAGCCTATTGTGCCCTTGCTGAAAAGTACAGAGGTGCAGCGGGTGAAATGTTCCAGGACACCAACACTGACACAGATCCTGAGATCGGAGCAGATAAGGGTGGTAAAGAAAAGAAAGTAGAGGAGTCCTCTGTTTTCAAAAAGGCCATGAAGGACATTCAAAATATCTAAGCGATGGGAGAATTTACCGAAATAGAGATCCAAGAGATCGTTGATCAGTGGGGCCAGGTCTATGTACCTGAAGGCCAGACCACAAAGGACATCAAAAAGATGATCTTCACAGAAGATGATCTTTCGGCTGATTTCACGAGAGTTCCTAACGAGGGATCTATCTACAAATCAACCTATACCACCATAGATGAGGTATTGCAGGCTTTCCAGCTTCCATTCTTGCCAAAAGGGGATATCGCATTTGCTCCGATTCAATATCAATTGGGTCAGTTCAAAGTAGATGTTACTCTTGCACCTGACAAGTTCAGAAGGTCCTGGCTTGGCTTCCTTGCTAAACTGGATGAAGTGGATAGAGCCAAGTGGCCGTTTATCCGCTGGTATGTGATGGAAATGCTCATGCCTAAGCAGCAAGAAGATTTCATCAAGAAAGTAGCCTACTACGGCTGGGAAGTGACCGCCTTTGTTGCAGCTGCAGCAGCTGTAGATCCTGAGACTTTTGTTCGTCAGTTCATTGAGGGTGAAGTAACTCCTGCAAATGCCGCAATGGATGGCATCGGTACTGTACTGAAGAAAATCCAGGCTAGAACAAATGTGATCACTGTAGGGGCCTGGTCTACTGACGCGGAGACCTACTGTACCCAAGTGGAGAATTTCATCAAAGCAATTCCTCATGAGTTTAGAGATGGATTGGATTACTTGTATTGCTCTAAGGCGCGCCATGAGCTCTACAGAGAAGGCAAGCGCCTGAAGTATAATATCAATTATGCCCAAGTCACCGATCTTGATACTGTCAATGAAAATGAGAGTATCAAAGTCAAAGGAACCTTTGCGCAGAAAGGCTCTGACAAGCACTGGATCACACGTCCAGGCAACAGAACCAAGCCGGTGCAATCAGAGAAGACCAACAGTCTGTTGATCGAACGCAATAAGCGTGTAGTGGATATCTATGGAGACTGGGCTTATTGCCTTGCTCTGGATGTACCTGAGCTTGTGTATCAGTGTGACAATGAGCTAGAGTGGACTGAAGCTCAGTTGCTCGAGCACTATGATTTTGTAGCAGAATAACCCATCCAAAAAATGGCAGAAGATAAAAAAACAGGAGCTGGCGCTGAAGGCGCCACTCCTGATACCAACAAAATCAAGGCTTTGGAAGCTGCTCTGAAAGCAGAGCAGGAAAAATCCAAAAAACTTGAAGCAGAAGTGGAAGCTTCCAAAAAGATCATAGCCAAGCAGGCTGCGGATCTGGAGGTGAAAGAAATCCAGGCTGGGAGCAAGAAACCCATCGTCATGGTGGACAAAACTCCTTACAAATTTCTCGGTCAAGGCACCCTGATCGTGGATGGGAAGAATATCCAGGCTGAAGATCTGATCAAGGACATGGATGCTGTCAAGGCCCTGATCAAAGCCGGATCCGGACTATTTGTGAAGTATAAAAAACCAAGCAAATAATGGATATCCAGGACATCGAAAGAAAAGTAGGTCTGGACAATGATGCCGGCCTAAAGACCAAGCTCTACTTCGGTAGATCCAGGGACGTGAATGTCTGGCCAACCGTCCCGGAGACCATGACAGTACTTGCCGACAAGGTGACGCTGGAAGGTGACTTCGAAATGAAGGTAGGAACGCGCTTTGGCTTCATCGAAGGACACGTGGAGAAAAACAGCTTTACCAACTCCGGAGCCGGACAGGTGGGCAACTCCTCAGCTGCGAATCAGTTGACATTCTTCATGTATGGTACCGACCCGGATGTGCTGGGCTGGATAGAAACCTACAAGAATGATGATCTGGTATTGATCGCAGAGGATCTGCAGGGTAATCTGAGAGTCTATGGAGCTGAAGGGCTGCCTGCTCAGATCATGCCAGACTGGCAAGAAGTAGGCGGTGCATCCGTAGCAGATGAGAAAATGATCCAGATCAATTTCCGATATGTAGGCCGAATTGCCAAGTTCTACTCTGGCGCAATTCCACTTACTGAAGCCGTAGAACCTTAATCCATAATTCTCATGAGCGATAAGAAAAAAGAAACTGCGAAACTCAGCCCTGCTATTGAAGGCAAATTCGAAGCAGTAGGCGTGTTACCTGGTGTGATCTACACCAAGAAGTATGGAAATGTGGATCTGAGGACTATCTCCCTGGAGATGGCAGAAAAGTTGGCAGCGGATGACAAGTTCCGTTACCTGCGAAAAATAACAAAAGAGTCCAAAGCAGCTCCTCCTGCAGAGACAAAAAAATAGATAGGTTAGTTGGTTTTTGAACGCTAAAGCCTGGTCCATTGGATCAGGCTTTTTTGCGTGGTAAAAGTGTCCAGCACTGCCATGGTCAGGGCAATTACTTTCGGATATGATCCTTAGTGAAATACTTAAGAAACTCCTGCATAAATGGGACTTTGACCAAGCCAAATCCATCTATGATGAATATGGGGACAGCGATACCATGAAGTTTCTCTTTGCGCAGCCCTGGACCAAGATGGCGGATGATATGCTCAGAGAATGCATCCAGGAACTGAGCCAGACCAATCCCATTGTGCAGCATGAAGTAGTAGAAGCCAGAAGATCCGAAAAGATGACAGCTAAGGATGAAAGCTCCACTCCTAAGGTTGACAGCGCTAAGCTACCCGGAAGGCTGCGCATCCCGGAATCGGAATTTGACTATCCCAAAGAATTGCAGGAGCTGGTATTGAAACGAAAGGGGATCTTTGCTGAAGCCAATCACTCCAGGTATTTGCTTTTCAAAGAAGGCACTCCGGAAGCAGAGCGGAAACGCCTGGCATTTCTGATCAAATCCAATTGGCGGGAGATCGAACGCATCTGGGGAATCCTCAACTATTGGAAAGAACATAAAGCCCTCAGTCCCGATCTGATCCAGGTACAGACCGGTCAGATGACCGTCAAGGAAATGACCTCAAGACTCAAAAACCTGAGATCCTACATCTCCAAAGCAAAATCCGGAAAGAAAAAGTACAAGATGACAATCGAGGAAATGGAAGCCGAAAAGAACGAACTCGAAAGGAGGCTCAATGCCATTGTTTAGCTCATCCGATATCAAGCGTGAGACAATCGGAAAGAAAGGAAAGATTGCGCTCGTAGGGGGCGGGAAAAGCACCCACATCATAGCTAGGGAAGCCGCTGAGCTGATCCATACTCTTCAAAACCTTGCTCCAGATCAGAACTACCACTACACCACAGCCGGTGCCTGGAGCCTGCATGATATGATTGCTCTGGCATCTGAGAAGATCGGCCCGGCAAAGCTTTACCTCAGTACCTGGACTATCACAGAAGAGCCTATGCGGGTATTGTTTCAGCTGATCCAAAAAGGATTGATCGAAGAGCTCCATTGCCTCTTTGACTACCGCATAGAAAAGCAGAAAGCCGAAGCCTTCCAACTGGCCAAAGTCAACGCATCCAGAGTCAAGCTGGTGAAGATCCACGCCAAAGTAGCCATCCTGATTAATCAGGATTGGGCAATCACCATTCTCGGCTCGGCCAATCTTACCAAAAATCCCAGGATAGAAGCCGGTGTATTGAGTAGCTGCAGAGAGGTAGCACGCTTTCACCGTGACTGGATAATTAACGAAATCGAACATGGAGACACCTTCAGAAAATAGAACCCCGGACGAAGAAAGAGAGTGGCTGGCCGGCCTATTCTTCACCCGAAAAGAAATCGAAGTGATCATGGGGGAAAGTGAAGATCCCATACTCCGGGGACGGCTCAAGAGTGAAGCCGAGCTTCGATCATCCGTGATCGAACTGGCCAAAGCAGGATCTGGCCCGGCTCAGGCCATGGCCAATCAATACATCACCCAAATGAAGATCAATGAAGCAACTGACGACTAAGACGGATGATGAGATCATCATTGAGCACCTGATATCAGACAATCCAAAACCTCTTTCAAAAGCCCTCCAAACCAAACTGGAAAGGCTTGATGAATGTAGGGATCTGATCAGGCAATACGGATCTCGAGTGAGAGTTGCCAAGATCCTGATGAGTAATTATAAAATATCGAGGGCACAAGCTTATCGAATATTTGAAAGTACCCAGGAAGTATTTGGAACTACCCAAAAAACCTCTAGAGAATTCTGGCTGGATATCATTATGGGCTTTATGATCGACGACCGGCAAAAGGCATTGATCAAGCAGGACTATCGATCAGTCTCATCCATCCACAAGAATATGATCGCTGCAGTCGAGAAATTGGCTGGTGATAAGGACACTATTCCATTTGAAAAAGTACAGCCTCCTCAGATCCTGATCGGATTCTTTCCGGAGACTACCAAAGTGGAACTACCAGATGATTGGGAGGCACAAGTCAAGCAGATCATCAAGCCTAAGCGAAAGATTGACCAGGTCATGCACGATGCCCAGATAATCGAAGAGGATGGAGAATAACGAGAAAAAGCAGGTGCATTTGAATGTACCTCAGCTCCTGTATTGGTTGGTGCAAGCGCGAATCTCAATCTGTTTGTGGGGGCGTGCGACCGGTAAGACCGAAGGTCCTGGAGCCATGTTCACCATGAACAATATGAATACCATGCCCCGGAGCATGGGGGGAATACTCTCCAGTTCGTATGACAAATTATTGACGATGATCGTTCCCGGACTCGTGCAAGGCTGGGAGAAGTTCGGTTACCTGGAGAACCTACATTATTTCATCCGCAAAATGCCTCCTGCGGGATTTTTTAAAGACAAACCATTCCGGGAACCGAAGAAATCCGAACATTATATTCCCTGGTGGAATGGATCCGGAGCGGTGATTATGTCAATCGACCGGCCGAGTACTTCAGTGGGGATCAACCTTGATTGGATGTATGCCGATGAAGCCAGGCTATTCAAAGAACAAAGCTTCAATGATGCATTGCTTACTGTCCGGGGCAATCACGCCCACTTCGGACACCTAAGCCAGCACGGCTCCATCCTGATCACTACAGATCTACCCAAAGACAGCCGGGGTAAATGGCTCTATCGCTACCTCGATGAAGTGGATCAGGAAACGATTAATCTGGTGATTGCCCTTCAGCAAAAGATTGCTGAGCTGACAAGGGATTACGACAGCTTAACCAAGCGCAAAAAGGCTCTCATTGATAAGGAAATCGCCAAAATGAATGCCTATTGCAATGAGATGCGAAAGGAGTTGGTAAACGTTTCGTTTGCATCAACCCTGGACAATATCCATGCGCTGGGCATTGATGTGATCAAGCGCTTCAGGAGAATGCTTTCTGAGTTGGACTTTCAAGTATCTGTACTATCCAAAAGATTAGAGCAGGTAGAGCATGGCTTCTATATCGGATTCAATGAAGATCGGAATACCTATATTCCTGAAGAATCAGACTGGAGCTACGTGGACAACCTGGAGATTGATTTCCGAAAGGATCAGCCAAAGAAAGACTGGCGATGGGATGGTGATCTTGTGACTGATCAGCCTCTGGATATTGCGCTGGATTACAACCGGGCAATCAGCTGTATGGTGATTGGTCAGGAAACTATCCGGGAAGACTATATCCGGAACTTCATGTATGTAGAAGAACCCTTGATGCTGAAAGATCTCATAGCTAACTTCTGTGAGTATTACAAAGGGTATCCAACCAAGGTAGTCAACTATTACTATGACCATACCGCATTGCTGGGAAGAAACGCCAGCTCAGACATCAGGCATGCTGAGGAGGTCAAGTATATATTGGCAGAGAACGACTGGACAGTAGTTGACCACTACATTGGTCAAGCTCCCAGCCACAGATCCAGATACTATCTACTGAACAAACTATTGAAAGGGGATGATCCTAGACTACCAGTAGTCAAGTTCCATCTCAATAATACTGAGGATCTAGTTTCCTCCATGAATAACACCGGTACACGAAGGGGGACTGATGGTATAGCCAAGGACAAAAGACCTGAGGATGATCCAAACGTGAAGCCTATCGATGCACCGCACCCCACCGAGGCATTGGATCAGCTGCTCTATGGCAAGCACTTCCGCAAGCTAAGTGGCGACTCGACATTCATCGAGACATTTTGATGTAGGGGGGCGGAATTGCCCACTCCCTCCCGACCGATCGAGCCGATTTCTTAGGATTTCGGCTTTTTTTATGAAAAAACGGCGATTTGAACCAGTGGGGGCTGTTTTTGACCTAAACCCTTAATCACATACCGCCTTTTGCCCTCTGGGCAGTTGCCCAAAGACCTTGGCGCGGGTCGTTGGGTCGGAGTTTCTACATGATCATTTTTTTATCAAAAATCAGACTTAAACAGCTGATTTACAGATAAATAAAAAAATGAAAATGAGAAAATAAATTACATTAAACCGTTTCAAATATGAAACGTTTTTTGTATATTAGATATATCAAAAGGGTTGAAAATCAGCCCTTTATTAACCATCTAAATATATAGTATTATGACACCTACTAAAAAAGGAACAACGGTAAAACCAATCACCGAAGCACAAAAAAATGAGGTAGAAAGCCTAAAAAAACAGATTGAGGAGCTACAAAACCAGCTAAAAAGCCAGCCCGAAAGCCTAGAAGACAAAATCAAATATTTCCAGGCTAAGCAGGAAAACATCACCAAGCTAAACCGCTTAGATGGTTTTGCCGAGCTACTAATTAAAATCGGTGAGGATGTAAAGGAATCCATGAAGGAAAACGACTTTTCCAGCGAAAAATTCGCCGTCACAGTCACCAAAAAAGACTACAGCCACAGCCAGCCAAACAGGATTTTGGACATCAATAATCCAGTTTTAGTCTCCGAGGTGCTAGCCTTTGCGCTGGATAAAATCAACGTAAAAAGAACTCATTTGCAAACCCTAATCGAAGCCTAAGCCATGGAAGCCACGACAGAAAAACCAAAAAGAAAGCCGAATCCCAACAGGGAGAAACTACTACTTTTGTCTGCTGATGCCAAGGCTTTAAAATCTCAGTTTGCAGATGAAGCCGACAGCCCAGAGGATGCCGAATACTGGGAGAGCCAAACAATCAATTTTATGCTTTTGAAATACTTCTACAAAGTACCCGATGGAATGGAGCTTGGCACATTCCACCAGTGGAAAGCTAAAAACTGCATGATCAAAAAGGGAGAGAAAGCCCTAGTTATCTGGGGTCAACCGCTCCGAGCGCAGAAAGCCGATAAAGCCGAAGCCAAAGGAGAGCCAAGCCCGGAGGATGAAGATTTTGGAGATTATTTCCCTATGTGCTTTCTATTTCGGGCGGATCAGGTCCTAACAGCCGAAGAGATAGAAGCCGAAAAAAAAAGCAAAGCCGATCGAAGGGAAAAGCGCCAGCAGATAGCACAGGCAATCGAGGATCTAAAAGCCGTAGAGCTTGACTTAGTGCTATAATTAGAATTTGCGCAGGGCTTAGTTTTTGTTTCCAGTTCTTTTGAGAAATAGCCCGAGCGGAAACGCTCAAATCTGAAAGCGAACGGCGTAAACCCCAGCGGTAAGGGGTGGCTCTGGATAGCCTTATGATCCTGATGGTGAACTACTCTTTTAGAGGTGGTTCACCTGCGCCGGAAGCGGCGTTTTCTCGATCCCGGCGGCGCTGCGCGCCGATTCCTTCCAGTCATTCAAGCTTTCACCTTGCCGGGATCTCAAAAACATCTTTTTCTGACTACTTTTTCACCCCAATCAATTCCCTTGCTTCGCCTTCCTTGATTTGGTGTGAAAATGTTAACTGAAATATTAAAAGCTGGGATAAACCGTGATTGACTCCCCTCCTATCCTACGACCGCACGGATCCGGTCTTTTCCCAGGATGCTTTCAATTACTCATAAATGACTGTAAACACAATCAACTCACTATCTTGAGATTGGTTAGTGAAGATAATGTTTGGGGTACTTTTCTCATTCATCACCCATTCATTAAATTCTGATTCTACCACATGCTTACGACCAGAGAAAATTTTCATTTTTGGAACTTTCATAATGTTTATAGTTTAGTTTAAATTAATTCCCTTGCTGCGCCTTCCTTGATTTGGTGTGAAAATGTTAAGTCAATCTGAATGAATTTGAAAATTCAAAATCTCTGATCTGCTATATATTTCAGTAGACTTTGATTTCATATTATATATAAATATAAAATTTGATGTCTCTCCAATAAATTTGCTATCCCCTTTTAGAGTTGAGACCTCAAGACCTTCAACATTAAATTTAACCATTCTTTCACTGAGTCCTTTTTTTACATTTTTAGAATCAATATTTGCTTGGACTACAGAGCCTATCACGCATACTAAAAGACCTAAAAATAAAACTCCAGTTACTTTTTGATTATCTGTGAGTCCCAATGGCTTTTTAGTAGAGTTCTCAATCCGATCTAAAGTCCCTAAAATTATTTTAAAGAGGACAGCTGGTAGAAATTTAGCAATTAGAGAAAAACAACCAATTTCAATAGGTAATGGGAAAGATGATATAACACCAAGAACTGCAACGGTAATCAAAAAATAATAGATTAAGTTATTGTAACTCTTATAAAATGACTTATTAAAAAAATAATATTCCACTCCTTTCGAGATTGATCCCTTGGTACCCCGTAAGATTGACACTAATTGTGAAATCATCCAAAATAAAATGTAAACAACTAACTCGAGTACTCCATAGTAAAAGACAAAGAATAAAACAGGGTTAATCGCAAAAAACATTAAATCTGTCAAATTAATATAGTTCTCAAAATCTACCCCAAACCTTCCATAGTAAATTTTTAAATAGGAATATCCTATCACGTATATTATAAAGAGAACGGCTGGAAATAAACCTTTTAATTCCTCAATATCCTCATAAATAATTGACCCAGAACTTTCCTTCATTTCCCCCATCTCTCCTCCTGCTTCATTTTATAACCTGCTTTCTCCAGTACCTCTCGCATTTTTTCCACAGTCATCTTCCCGTCAGCAAACCGCTTCCGGTAGGTTCTGACTGTCCCTTCGTGCATATCCAGTTGATGATGCACACCCCTGATGTTAATGATTTCAGCAAATAGTTTTTCAAGGCTCCCCTCCTCCGTGGAGAGGTACATAGCCGGTGGCTCTGCTCCGGTTGTCATTGGTTCATTATTCTTCATCCTTAAATCTACTTAAACCGTTTCATATTTACAACGGTCAAAACTGTCTGCCCTGAGCTTGCCGAAGGATGTCCTAATCCACACTTTTTCACCCTGCCATATTGCTTCAAATCAACACTGAAGCATGATTCTACTTTCCCAAGCCCTGGACTCCATGAAGTCCCGTGATCACCGCGGGATTGCCGTGCCTTTCTCCCTCACTTTCTGCACTGCAGATGAGGGCAAAAACACCGGAGGCGAGATCATCACCCTGGAGAAAGCCGTACTTGGCCGTCTGCTCAAATCCGCTCCCCAGTCTGACAAGATCCAGGAGACCAAGGCCGAAAAACGCCCCCAATCGCACGCCAATAGCGTCAAGAAGATCTTTGACCTGAAGGCTGAGCGCTATTATAACGTCCATATCAGACTGATGTGGGCTTTCAACAATCAAGAAATCTGCTGGTAAATGGCCGTAATCGTAGAAGAATTAGAAGAAAATCCCGACGCATTCATCGGCTATTCCGAGACCACGGGTGCGGCATATCAGCTGGCCGGTGGTAAAGGCAAACCTCAGTCCACGGAGCAGGCGGATGTAGATGAATCCTTTGCTTCTGAGGTGGCCTACTGGGGCAAAGCCAATGATTTTCCGGATCAGATTGAGAAGCACATTGAGTCAAACCCGGATCTGGCAAATGTCCTCCAGTTCAAAGCACTCAAGCTCTATTCCTATGGGCTGACATATAAAGCCCAGGTGGAAGATGAGGAGGGCAATGCCAAGTACATCGATCTGATCATCCCGGAGATTGAGGAGTTTCTGAAGCGCAACCGCCCGGCATTCCTGAAGATGTGCATCGAGTTCACCAGGTTCTATAATGTGTTTCCGGAGCTGGTTCTTTCCCTGGACCGCTCCAAGATCCGGTATATCGACTGCAAGATCACCAAAGAGGGTAGGTATGAGGTGATGGATAAGGTTTTGGGCTATTCCAAAAACCTCTATCTGAATCCCAATTGGGCGACCGGCGGCACGGTGAAGGATACGAAAACAGTCAAAATCCCGATTTTGAACCCTATCTATTTCCCACCGGATCTTCTTAAGGAGCGCACGGATAGTCTCAACTATATTTTCCCGATTTCCTTCCCCACTGGCAAGAAATATTACCAGCTGGCCACTTGGGTGTCTATCATCACTTCCAAATGGCTGGAACTGGCCAATTCCATCCCGGCGTTCAAGCTTGCGCTGATGAATAATCAGGTTACTCTGAAGTATCATATCCAGATGCCGGACTATTGGATGGAGTGGAAGTATCCGAAGTTCAAATCCCTGCCAAAGGAGGAGCAGACCAAGCTCACCAAAGCAGAAATCGACAAGTTTGACAAGTTCCTGGTCGGCCTGGAGAAAACAGGCAAATCCATCACCTCGATTTTCAAGACGGATCCGGCTACCGGCAAGGAATATCCGGGCTGGCGAATCACACCTATTGATGACAAGCTGAAGGACGGCAAGTACATTGAGGATGCCCAGGAAGCGACCACCAAGATCTATTCGGCCAATGGGGTAGATCCTGCCCTGGGCGGCTTCACGCCTGGTACTTCTGGAGCCAACCGTAACGGCTCTGACAAGCGCGAGGCCGGCAATGAGCTTTATACTTCGATCTATGCCTTTGAGGAACTGCTCATGCAGTTTTTTGAATATATCTCGGACTTCAACGGCTGGGATCAGCTGGCTCTGAACAAGCTCAAGTCCAAGGGATATACCTACGCTTCCCTGGTATGGGGATCTGTCAAGGCACATCAGCAAACACTCAATCAAGTATCACCATCCGAAAGAGAGGCTACCCATGATCCAATTCAAGACTGATCAGATCAAAGAGCGGATCAGCTCTACCACTACATTTAATCCTCAGCTCCACATGGCGCATATCAACCGCGCCTATCGCAACCACATCGAGCGATTCTTTCCGGAGGAGCAATACGAGGAATTGGATGCGGAGCTGGCAACACCTTTGGATCCGGGAGCCACTGACCCCGAGAAGGCCGAGCGTGCCAAGAAAGAAAAGCTCTACTCGCTATTCTACGATGCCCTGGCCAATCTAGGCTATTATTACACCATCCCACATCTGGAGGTGACCGTCACATCCACGGGGATAGTTTCCACCAAGACAAATGACAGGGAGAAAGCCGACGCTCGTCAGATCATCCGCCTGGAGAAATCATTTGCTGAAGCTGGGTTGGAAAACCTAGACCGTCTGATCAAATACCTGATCAAGGAAGTTGCACTCTTCACCTGGTGGACGGCTGTTTTTGCGGCTTCTGGCTATCAGAACCTGATCGTATCGGATCACATCGCTTTCCAGCGTTGGGTGGATATCTCCGAGTCTGCCCTGGTATTCCTGCAGCTCCGCCCAGTGATCAACCATATCGAACGCCTGGAAGTGGCTCCGGTGCTCGGGAATACACTTTATCAGGCCATCCTTCCGATATTACCGGCCAGTGATCCCAATTATCAGCTGAGGGAAAATGTATCCGCATTCATCGCCTGCAGATCCATGGCCGACGGACTCAAGATGAAGAATGTGGGGATGAATGAGAAAGGACTCTATCAGATCTACATCGAGAATCAAGACTATGGTAAGCATCCTCCTCTTCCTGCTGCTGTGCAGGAGAAAATCAACCTGCTCAATGCATTGGCCTCCCAGTATAGAGATGTCGTCACGGATTTCATCACTCCTCCGGAGGAAGGTGATTCGGGGATATTGGGCTACAATGAGGAAGATTCGGGATTTTTTCACACCTGGGGATAATGCTGCTAAAACTAGAAGCTAAATACCTGGATGCGATCAAGCTGAGCCTGCCTATTGGCCCTCTTCTATTCTATGTGGAGAAATATTTTTTTAACGACTGGGAATTCCTGAAGCTGCTCCTGATTCTGATGGCCTTGGATTTCGCCTGGGGGTTCACTAGGGCATGGCGAACTCGCACGATTTCCCAGGAGGGTTTTGCCAAGATGGGTAAGAAACTGGCCGAATATGGCACGCTCCTGATTCTTGGCCATGTATTTCTCAATGCCCGCTCTGGAGGAGAATCCATGCCTGTTTTTTCTTACGTGACGGTCGCTATTCACTCGTACCTGCTGGTTCGAGAGGGGATCTCCATCTTGGAGAAACTAGCGATTTCTAACCCAAAGCTGGTTCCTGATTGGATCCTCGACCGACTGAAGATTTACCGGGATTCTGGCAAGATAAAAACTGATGATCATGGAAAAGAGGATCCTCATTCAGAGAGTTAAGAAAAACCAAGATTGCACGATAGGCAATCTCTCGGTGAATGGCGTATTTGTCTGTCATACGCTGGAGCTTCCCTGGAGAAACAACGAACCGCGTAGATCATGCATACCAGCAGGCCAATATGAAGTAGTGTACCGCGAAGACCCCCGGAGCAATTACAAATATCGCCACTTGCATGTGCTGAATGTACCCGGCAGGTCCTGGATTCTCTTTCACAAAGGCAATTACCCAAAGGATACCTTGGGTTGTATCCTTCCCGGTCTGAGTCATACGGATTCCATGGTCGGTGAATCTTCCATGGCTTTCCGAAAGCTGATGCTTACACTGGAAGGAGGCACTTCAATTTCCCTGGAAATTCTGCCATGAGAAGCTGCATCTATTTTCTGTTCATCCTGATGCTGGCCTGCAAGGCTCAGCAGATCACCGATACCCAGACCAGGGAAAAGCCGAGTTTGGATTTCCATTATGGCCCGGAGTTCGATCTGTATCCCATGGGCGAACCTCAGATTCTTGGCCCGGTCACGATCACGCCGATCAGACCGGGATTAGCAGTGATCACCTCCGAATCCAAGGAAATCACCTCAAAAACGGTAGGTTCTCCTCATACATTTGTCCACAAGGATAAATCCAGGATCAACATCAATTCCGGGAATGTTGACCGATCAAAAGACAAGTCAAAAGTCAATTCTGACAACGTGGACAAGTCAAAGGACAAATCCAAAGGTGACACCGACCGCAGCAGGTGGAAGTTCAAAGTTTCGTCCATGGGCTGGCTGATGATTATCGGATTAGTTGTCCTGCTGGTATTTGTGGGGATTCGGTTTGTTTGGCCTAAGATCAAGAACTACCTAAAACCTCCCGGACTTTGAACAAACTTTTCTACGACGGTACAAATGCGCTTGAAATCCCTGCCAAATGGGAAGAATGCGAACGCTGGCAGCTGGCTTCTCTGGTGGAGCACATGCACCAGGCTCAGGACCTCATGGCGCATAAGCTGCTATCATTCCTCATTCTCTCGGCTACCAAGGATCACCTGCAGCACCAGCTGATCATAGCAAGCCTTAGCGATGAAGAGCGGCACGACGCGGCCAAGTTCATGACCTACTGGCTCTACGAGAAGCCAATTTTCATTCGGCACAATCCTTTTCCTAAGTTCAAAGGGTATTTCGGTCCAGGTGCTGATTTCAAGTACGTTTACTTCGAGGAGTTCATCAAGGCAGAGAAATTCTATACTGCTTACGCCAAAGAGCACAAACCGGAAGACCTGGATTCTCTGGTAGCATGTCTCTATCGGCCTAAGCGCTGGCCATGGGCCAAATCCAATCCGCTCAATCCGGAGGATCCCCGCGAGCTCTACACTGCAGCACTTTTTGAAGTCATGAAAGAAAAAGTGGCCAGCTGGCCAAATGGGCTCAAACTCTCCATCTTCTACTATTTCGACAGCTGCCTGCAGATCCTGGTGAAGAATTTCCCCTGGGCTTTTGAGCCTGGTGAGAAACTACCTCCCAAAATCAAGAATGATTCCCCTAAGACACTTTATCACATAGCCCGCGAGCTCGCCAAAGGTATAGAACTGGAGAAAGTCCTCCTTCGCCCGATCGTGCCGGTATTCTTTGAGCTCAATGAATCCCGCATCGATGCCGAGAAATTGAAAATTGAGATGAACAAAAACAAGCAGCAATGACACTCGCCGAAGCAGACTCCTATTTCTCCGATATCGCATCCAAAATGGTGGATATCGCTCACACGGAAGCAGTTCCGAAATATGGCCATTACCACATCGAGGAGGTGCTAACAGGTCTCCGGGAGAATCTGGATATGACGGGCTTTTGCCTACTCCTGGAAGATCCCTCCGGACAGATATACAAGACTGCATCAGAACAGGTGAAGGATCTGCAGACTGCGGCTATTCTGATCCTCAAGCATGTTCCCTTGGATGATTTCGCCTCAGAGAGAATTGTCCTGGATAGAGCGCTGTATCTCTGCAAGCAGGTGGCCGCGCGGATGATCAAGGATCAGGAGCTCGCCATTATGGGCGAAAAACCCCGATGGCTACGAGGTCTCCAGGTCCAGGGATTTGCCTATCAGAAAGGCACCGAGTTATTCGACCGCTGTTTTGGCTACCGGCTAGAATATCAGTACATGCCGAATGAATCCCTTGTCATCAACCCAGCCGACTGGATCAGCTAATTTTCTACTCCATACCTCGTCATTGCGAGGAACGAAGCAATCTCACAAACAAACCAAAACTCACATGAAAACAATCTTGACTTTCTTAACAGTTCTTTGCCTGGCATTGGTCACTCAGTCCTGTAACCTCTCCAAAACTGCCGTAGTCCGGGACACAGTCAAGGCAGTGGCTACTACTACGCCTGACTTCTATCAGTTCTATGATGAGACAGTCGGTGAGGGGAAGCTGAAGGATTATGCCAGGACTGTGGCCAAGAATGCTGACAATCCTGATCTGATCATCCGGATGATTCCCGGGGTGAAGCAGGATGAAGGCTATTTCATCATCAAGCCTGCCAATCCTGGTACTTCCACTACACTGGCAGCTGAATCACCTGGCTCTGGGGAAATATCCATACCCTTGGCACAGCTCAAACCCATACTCATTCCCCAGCGAGGAAATTAACGTTATTTCGAACGCAGTGAGAAATCTTCGTCAATTCATCATCAAGCACTTTTGGGGTCTGTATCGCATGCAGATCCCTTGGCTTTTCTTCCGCCCCTTGGAGATTCGCAAGCGATGGACTTCTGCAGTCCGCCCCAGTCGGATAATTTTTCCCACTTACTTAATTTGTGGTATTCTGATCATTCTCCAAGGATATGGAGGTCTGGGCACATGGATTTCCATCTTGGCTACTCCTGTTTTCTTCTGGCTGGGCTTCAACTGGAAGTATTCCTATTTCCGCTTATTCCCTCCCACTTGGGATGAGCTCGACCGGGAGCAGCGCTGGGATTATGGATGGGCAGCTATCAACACACCCAAATGTCCCTGGGAGCTCACGGCTGATCAGTGGTACGAATGGCACCTGATCGACAACTACTTCAAGCAGAAACTGAGCGACACACTCAAATAGATTTCAAAACCAACCACCTATGAGTTATACTAGAGGAATGAAAGTTTCCAAGACCCAAAAAGCCATCCGAGAAAGCATGCAGCTGGTTGAGCATCTCAAATTACTCGAAGAAAAGGGAGCGCTGCACCTGGATAGAGAAAAGCGGGAAGTTCACCTGGTCCGCGAAATATTCTGGGATGGCAAGGATCTAACCTGGAGAAAGAACTTCACTGCCAACCTTTACTTTTTACTGGAGCGTCATCTTGACAAGCACACTGGCCAGCCTTTCCATATCTACGCTATCAATATCGACACGAAAGAAAGAGCAGAGTATATCACAAGTTATTTGCCGCTTGAAAAAAAATGTATGATCATAAAATAAAATCCCTATCTAAAATTTAGATAGGGACCAACCTAACTTCATTACATACTAACTGCACAAATTAAGCTAGGTTCAATAGACTATCAGTTTTTTGATGATGAATCATTCTCATTGCCATTTTTTATAACAACAATGTTTTTAATGATTTCAATAGCCAAAATTACAGACAAGTCTTGAACGAAATGATAAATTACCTCAGCCATGTTGTTGTACAGTTAGGTTAAACCAAATTTTAGCTAACTGTAACGGTCCTGTAGCGTTAATTCAGTAGACCTAATCACTGCTTCAACCCAAAGCCTGATAAATCATTATATAAAAGATAAAGAGTTTTATTTATAGTACAAAAATTAATTGTCCTACCACCTCCAAACTCCTCCTACCATCTTGGACTAGAATTAAGGTTCGAATGTCATATCAGGCATCCGACATCTGACATCCGACATCCAAATGCCCACAGCCCTCGTCACTCCCCTCCCCACCATCCACACCGCCTACGACCCCCTGATCGTAGCTCTCCAGGACGCTTCAGATCCAGCTTCCGGCCGTGAAGGCCAATCTCAAGTAGAAGTCCAACTCGAAATTGAAGATACTCTTGGTTCTGACGAATGGCGCCTGATCGGCGAATACCTCAATCCCTACGATTACACCAGTGATGAGGCGAAAGTAACACTGCATAAGGCCCTACAGGGCGCACTCTCCCCAGCTCTACCTGATCTGGAAGCGGCGGCCATCCAGCCAATTCCTGGATTGGTAAAAAATTACCGCCTGAAGGCCCGGGATGTGGTGGATGGCGATCCCCTTGGTGAGTTTAACACTACTTCAGCAGCGAAAGCCTGGCTTGCCGGCAATTCTTATATGAACATCGGCCAAGACCTGTTGACCGGCAAAGCTTACCTGTTTCTCACTACTAGACCTCTGATCAGGAGGTTTCACCCTTTGGAGTTAATTCACCTGCAGGTATTGCCAGTGGCTTCCGGTACGCCCTCACTTCGCATCAAGGCCACTTTCAAAGATGGTTCGGATCAGACGGATGTGATCGCCCTGGATCCGGTGACTGCCTTAGTACCGTTTGCTCTTAATGTCTCAATCCCTGCCTATCCTAAACCGCTTGCCTATCTTGAAATTGACTTGACGGGATTGACCGGATCGGCCGAAATGTTAACCTACAGGTTGACTGATAATAGAAATCCTTACTTCCGGCAGCTGTTTTTCCGCAACTCCCTGGGAGGTTTGGATCACATCCCTTTGACGGGTAAAAGTGAAGAGATCCAGGACACCTCCGGAGAGACACTCGCAGCACAGGAATTTCCTCCTACTGATGCTCAGGTCGGTAATTCCAGAGCTTATAATCAAAGCGCTACTGACAGCTTCATCCTGCGCTCAGGATGGATGAGCAAATACGAAATCAATAGCCTCAGGGACATGCGGCTTCGAAATGAGGTCTATTTACTGGATGGCTCAGAGCTGCGCAGGCTGATCCTGGCCAACGGAACCCAGCAGATCAAGAAGGACGGTGAATTCCTCTTTGCTCTGGAGCTTTCTGCTCAATATGCCTGGTCTGAATATGCCTACTCAAGATCTTAATCCATGGCTTTAATTTTACTCAAGCAGACTTTCACCGTCACGCTTCCTTCAGGACGCGATAATTACCACCAGTATTTTTTCAATACCGACACTCTTTTGGTTCAGGAAACAGATTCCAGGGCTTTAGGTTTGGAGGAATATGAAATGGCTGATGATCAGCTGATCTATTCCTCCGGAGGAGATGATTATATGTATGATGGTGACGGAGGATTTTACATTGCCGGAACTCCTCCTGTGGCCACTTGGCCGTTAGCGCTTTCTGCCAATCCTCCAGCTGGTGGCAATGCAGTGGATCTGACCGACACGGCACCTTATGAAGCCGGAGAAACCATTTCAATTTCTGCGGTGGCCAATCCTGGTTATTCTTTTGTCAATTGGAGCCGAAACGGCGCTCCGATCTCCAATTCTCCAATCTTAAATTTCTCCCTTCCGGTCTATGGAGCCGCCTTAGTGGCCAACTTCCAGGAAACTCCCGCCCCTCCTGCTCCAGAACCGCTTCAGGATTCCTTCTATGACCTTGAATTGCGGGTAAAAGGAATTCAGGTGCCTATCCCGCCATTCGTGCAGAAACGTATCGAAGGGATGCTTTCTGATTCCCTGGAAGGAGAATATTCCTATCCGGTAAATATCCCGCTTTCTCCCAAGGAAATGACCGCACTTGGTCTTCCCAATGATGCGCAGTCAAATGAGGACTTTACCGAGCCTATCCCTGCGGAAGTCTGGTCACAAGGCAATCTTCGATACAAAGGTTTTCTGGATATTCTCCAGTCAGACGAGGGAAAGATCCGCTGTAGTTTTATCCTGGATTCAGGATTTTTCATTTCGCAAAATCAAAAACTCACGCTTCCGGAATGCTATGCAGATGAGGAGCCGATTGATATTTCCGGTCAACCGGTAATTGCCATTGGTGGATTTGAAATTCGGTTCAATTACACAGATATCCGCATCTCGGTCAATGACTCCACCCGCAATTTTTTCAAAGCAGAATTCGAAGATCACATTCTCATGCTCGAGGCGGTCGCTGATTGGCTCGAAGGGTTGGGATTGGGATTAAAAGTGCTCATTGAATACAGCGAAGACCTGGCTGATGAGACTTCCAAGATTATTTACTGGGACACGACCACCGTGACGGATTGCGAAATCCTGGTTTTCATAAGAAGCTCCTGGACGACCTCCAGATATAGCCGCGCCAGATATCTGACTTCGAAGCGTTTTGATATGACTTCCTGGAACAATGTGGATGAGTCCAACCGCATCGCTTTCCCCTCTGTCTACAACAGAAATCTATACGATGGCATCAACAGTATGCATGACGGGGTAGTCAACCGCTACGATGAGCAGGGCAGGCTTTACTTTTCCAATATCAAATACCTGACTTACAATGAGTCTTTCCGCTGGGAAAACTGCATTGTGCCTTACCTCTATTTGACGGATGTGGTTAAGACGATTTTCAAATTTCTAAAGATCCAGGTCTCCGGTGAATTCTTTGACCATGATCTGGTGAAGCGGATGCTGATCTATAACAATCGAACGCTGGACTTTGTGTCTGTCCGTGTGAACGGAGCTCCTTCCAGGAGAACCACTTCCAATATTTCCTATGGGGATGAAAATCCTGATCAGGAATCTTATTGGTATGAGAACACCCATGATCTGATCATCAAGCTGGCCAATCACGCTCCGGATTATTCTGTAGTGGAGTTTATGAAGGGGCTGAAGAATTTCTTTGGACTGAAATACGATTTCAACATCCTGCAGAACCGGGTTGAAATCCGATTTGTCCGCTCTAAGATCCGCTCCCGTGAAGTACTGGATCTGACCAGGCAGGCAGAAAGAGTATTTATCCTTAGCCATGGCAAGAAGAAAGGTTTTGCCTTCAGCTATCAGGATCCGGATCCGCTCATGCAGGACGGGGCTTTGCCTGAAACTACCCAGGTTAGCTACACAGATCCTGAAGGGGCTATTTCCATCGTAGAGAATTTCAACGTGCAGAATTACCTGGCTCTGGATGGCTTGGATGCTGAATTGTTCCAAGTTGCCTTCGTGCAGTCGCTCCGGGCTTGGTTCAAGCTCACCCCTGATCAGGACAATCCTCCCTACTGGAAGCTCTTCGCATTCAAACAGCAATCGGATATCATACGGGATGAATCCAAAGAATCCAGACAATCCTGGAATCTTTCTCTCTACTCCTTAGTGGATTCATGGATCAATGGCCGCAAGATGCCAGGTATCGAATGCACGGCCAATCAGCCTGAAACAAATCTCGAGAACAAAGAGACCGGTCTCCGGATATTTGCATTCTATGGCCAACAGGAAGATGCTGCCGGCGGACTGTATTCCTTCGCCAGCTGTACGCGCTTTGATGCCAAAGAAATCCTGTCTGAAGATCAATACGACTTGGATATACGCTCTGAGGATATGTACCCATTCCATGCGGATCAAGAGCGAATCATTACCAACAGCAAGGAATACGAAACAGTCTTGATCCTGGACAATTACAATTTGCTCCAGCTGTCCAAATCTCCATTGATCCGCATCGCCAATTTGGATTATATTCTGGAGGAAATAGAAGTCCAAAACTCGCCTCTGGAGTATGCCAAAGCCAAAGCCAAACTCTTCAAAATTAAATGAGTAGATCCGCACTTTCTGAGCAAGTCAACCGCCTTCTTCCTGGCGAGAAATGGAAAAGAGTCCGCGAAGCTATACTCGCCTCTGCCTCCTATTCCGGGCAGCGTACCAATGACCTACGAAGAGAAATCGACGAATCCAATCGCCTCAAGACGGGCGTGCTTTCCCCTGGCACTCTAGACTTCCCTACTACTACCAGCGCAGCCTTGGATCTGACTGTCTGGGCGATCAATTACCAGATTTTCCAGCCTGGCCCGGTCGCCCTTCCTGTCACCGCTCCACATGCTTCATTCCCTCGACCGGACATCTTCACCGGAGACGACGAGGGCAATATCAACTACTACCCCGGCACCATAGACGCTGAGGGCAATGCCCAGCTGCCCATCGTGCCCGAAGGTGAAGTACTCCTCCGTCAGGTCACCCGTCACCCCAATGGCGACGTGGACGTGGATGATTCCACCCCCTCTCCATCCGAGTGGGTAAGCAAAATAGCCACTGCCACCCAGACCATCGCCAGCTGGCTAGCCTTCCAGAAGATGGCTCGTACCGATGGCCCACCCTTACGAGTGCCAAGTATCAGCATGTCAGGCAGGCTGTACCTATCCGATACCCCAGCTGTTAACGACGTATATTCTACTGTAGAAGGCGTAGGCGACTGGTCGAAAATCCTGACAATAGATATCTCTGGAGGTCAAAAGCGATACTTTGCTAGGATGGATTTCTCCGGCATATCAGCTAACTATGAGAAAGGTGAGCTTTGGGTACAGTTCCAGGTGGATGATGATGGGGATATGGTATCGAACAAACTCAAAGTTTGGGGCGAGATCAATACTGCAAAGCTCAAGATGGTCAGGTTAGATACTGATACCTACGCCATATTCGTCGCCCATGATGAAGCCGCAGCTTTCTATAAGACTCGGCCATTGAAGCAATTTGGTCCATCTAATGTTTATCTCTACCACCACCAGGATGGCAGAAATCCACTCCCGGCTGGAGACCAATTCGAGTTTGAGCTATACGGCGATCTTACTGAAATCATTTCAGATATAGAAGATCTTGAATCTTCACTCCTCGATCTGGAAAATGATTTACAGGACAACTACTACACCAAAAACGAATCAGACCCAGAAGATTCTACAGGGTCAGTAATTGAGTTTGACAAGCCTAGGACATACAATAGTCTAGGAAGCCCAAACACTAATGCCACACTGACCGAAGACAATGATCCATTCCGTAAGGTGACTCAGGTAATCTTTCATCAAGCCGCCAGCTTTAATCCTCCGGCAACATGGGAGAAAAGTACTGGCTCAGATGACTATGATCCAGCCAAGATCAATGTGATTTATGTAGAAGCATTTTCAGCCACTTATAAACGCTATATCATTGACCATGACGAATAATAGAAGGAGATCGGCTTGGATGAGGAGAAATCAGGAAGTTATCCCTCCTTCTGATTTTGAACAATTACCAACTGTGGTATCTGGATCAAGTAAGTGGTGGGGAGGTTGTTTAGGTGCAAATGGTTGTGTTTATGGAGCTCCCAGAAATAGCTCAAACATTTTGAAAATAGACCCTAGCGATGATTCAATTACTTTGATTCCTTGCGCTTCGGGTGGTGATAAATGGATCGGTTGTGTAGCTGCTCCAAATGGAAAGATTTATTTTATTCCATCGTCAAGGACTGCATGTATGGTTTTAGACACCGCTGATGATTCAATCTATGAATTTGCTATGGCTAGCGGTCATGCTGGAGGGGTATTACATTCAAATGGAAAGATTTATACATGTCCAAGAATGACTACTACCGTATATGAGATTGATCCATCAACCGACACAGTTTCAAGTGTATTGAGTGCAAGCGGAGGAGGTTCTAACAAATGGCGAGGCGGGTTCCTTGGTGGAAATAATAAGATATATTTTGCTCCGTCAACAGGTGATAACAGATGGGGAGAACTTGATCCTTTAACGCCTTCAATAGATTATATAACTAGCGGAGCAACTGGAAATGAAATTTCACAACCCGCAATTTTGGCACAAAACGGTTTTGGCTACAGTATTCCGGGGGCGTTTAGGCAAGTAATTAAGCTCGATCCTGCTGCGGGTACTTCCGCTTTGCTCCCCACAGTTTTGGCCTCAGGTGCAAATAAATGGATGGGGGGATCGCTGGTTCCTAATGGGAAAATTTTAGGCTCTCCGTTTAGTCGATCATTAATGCTAGAAATTGACCCTAGTGATGATTCTATTTCTGAAATCACTTTGCCATTTACAATATCTGCTCATGCAGGGCTCGTTCTGGCTGGTAATGGTAGTCTTTATTCTATCCCCTACAATGATTCAAAAGTTTTCAAGGTGTCGAATGTAGGTACAGTTACCCCAAGTATGGTGAGTATGCCTACGGATGTTTCAACTCTTGCCTCATCTGATTATAACAAGTATCAAAACAAGTCTTTCTAATGAACAATATCACAATCAACCAAAAGGAGCTTTTACTCAATATCCTTGATGCTGATAAGCATGAGGTGAGTTTTCAGGATGAGGTATATGGAACAAAAAAAGTGATCGAATGTGAGGAGATCATGATCCGGCCAAAGTCTAAACTGATAAGAGTAAAATGGGCGGCCTATGATGAGACTGAGAATGGAATGAGGATCAATAGAAAGGAATTGGCTCCAGTGATTTCAACCGCTGAGGACTTTGATTTCTTTGTCCAGCTCTTTGGTGCTCCAATTAAGAAGTATAGTCTTAATGGTCTTTTCCGCTACTGTATGGAGAGGTTTGATCTAGCTAGCTATGCGGTCTATGATCAGGCTGGAGAGTTGATTACGGAACAGCCTGTGGCGTTTCCGGAGGTAGAAGATCCTATTATTTAGCAAAGAAAGCGGGCTAGCGCCGGCTTTTTGAATAACCTGAATAAATTCAATACTGGTATAGATTCTAATTCGTTCTCTTGCTCCCTATAAAAGATCAGAAGACTATCCATAAGTCTACGGTAAGATGTGAGAAATTCAATAGATAGAGAGTGATTTTTATTCAATAGCCCATCAGGTAAATCCCATATGAGATCGTCACATTTCTCTTGGTCACCTTTGGCTGAATAAATGTTTTCATAGATAGATCCAATTGCTTCGTGCTTATCTAATAAATCAACCCAGAGTGCGGTAATTCTAGAATTGGATATCAATTTAATCTCTGCATCAATTTCAAAGTTTAACAAATCGATATCAACCAAATCCCTCTTCAACTCATAATACTTATCATATATTTCATCAATAGCTTCTACTGGAGAGGTCTCCTTTAACATAACTTTGTACCTCGGAGCCGCCGATTGCTTATAAAACAAATGATATTGGCCGACATATTTTGAAATCTTGACCATACATCCATGTACTAAAGAATAACTTCTTTCAAGTCTCACTTTTTTAGCATGTTGCCGTAAATATCCAAAGGCTAAGATTAAACCGACTCCTGTAAATATCACTTGAATCCACTCTGCTATCATATTTAAGTAATTAATTAATTCTTGCCAACGATCCATAATTGCTAATTACCACCATTTATTATACTTACCTCTTCGATCACCTGGCCGGCGGTTCTTATACCTGCCGAAGCGGGACATCAGCCAGACAGCTAAGATCCAGGTGAGTATGCCGAGAAGTATTTGCCACCATTCCATTCTCCAAATTTACAATAAAGCAGCACTAAGACTGCTTTATCATTTCCTTATAAACCAACCAATGATGGCTGTTATGAGTCCAATTACCCATTGAAGTAACTTTTGGTTGGTTCTGATCCACTTGCCCATTCTAAACCATTTCAAATTTTCATAAGGATACTTAATTTGAGGAACAGCTCTAGTAATCAAGCGCTCATTTGGAAGTGGGACATATCTCCCTCCATAGTTAACTCCCGAAATAATATCGAGATTTCCTGATTTAGCCATTTGATCTAGTCTGGAAATGTTGTCTAATAAATCTCTGTTCATAGTAATAATATTAATTTAGTACAAAGATAAATAATATTATAACTACATCAAAACCAGTACTTTATAGGTTAATTATTTAGGTTTTTCTACCTCACCTATCCGGTACCTTGACGCCCATAGCTTGCAGCTTATCCATCGCTTCGCCTACCTTGGAGATCCTGCGAAGTTCCAGGTTATAGATCGCATCCAGTACCAGCATGCGGATCTCATGGCCCTTCTTTTTTCGCTCCTCCCATCCATCCTCATACTTGATCCGCTCCAGCTTCGCCACTACCCGGGCCTGCAGCTGCTCCAGCTCCTTCAGTAGTCGCTTATGATTTGGGGATAGGGATCTGTCCATAGCGCGAAGTTAATATTCACAAATTACTTTCAGTTCTTAAGATTTTCTTGTTGTATAATTTGAATCGAAATCTGTAGATTTCCACCTCACACATCCCTACCTTATGACTAATAAATATTATTACTATTTGATTGACTGCGAAGTCATAAATAAAAACCCGAATACGTCTGAAGGAATCAACTCTGAAATTCATCGTTTCAGTCAACTACTTCTCGAATCAAATCCACCACACTTCTACCCTAGTGGCTTCGACTTCAATAATGACGATCCATTTTTCCCTGTAATTAGAGTATCATTTCATGAAGCTCTTTACAAGCGAGATACCTTTTTTATTGAATTACTCAATAAAGCAGGTCTAAAACAGATTTCTGTTAGGACTTCCCTAGAGGGAGATCTATTTAATAAACAGTAGAAATCATTCTTCAATTTATCCAAAGCCAGCCTAATCGCTGGTTTTTTTGTGTCCTAATCCCCGCCTCCCCACGCCTCCATATTACTTCCTCATTCAGGAAGTATGGCCGAAAATCCCATTTCAGAAATCCAATCCTACGTCCAGTCCTGGGCGGATAGGACGGATCAGGTATTACTCCAGATGATGAAGCGCCTCGGCGTGGGCATCACGGAGGAGCTATTTAAGTCCGTGCAGTCACGGGTGTATGCCCAAGCCTCTGCCATGATCGGCTATGACCTGTCCTTCCTAACCTATGGCCGGTTCAGGGATATGAACGTCGGCCGTGGCCGGGGCAAAGACCTCTCCCTGAAATTCGAATCCACCACTACCAACCGCGAGATCATCCAGGGGAAGAACCGAAAGCGCTCCAAAGTGGCAAAATGGTATTCCCGCCCTTTCTATGGCCGACTGAATGCCCTCGAGGGAGCCATTGGCATCCAGATGATGGAGCAAAGTATCCGCGCGGTCAAAACCCCTCTGACAGATGATTAGACAGGATACCGTGCAGATGCGCATGGAGATCGACGGCAAGCAGTCGATCTCCGAACTCGGCAAGCAGGAAATGGCCGCTTACGAGTACCGCTCCGAACTCAAGCAGATCAAGGAAGAGCAAGTGGCCCTGGAGCGTGAGTCCAAGAAAGTGGATAAGATCCGCGAGCGCTATGACAGACTCACCAAGCAGGTCAAGGAACTGGAAGCCGCCGGTAAGACCACCGGTAAAGCATATATCAAGACTGCTACCCAGTTAGGCAAAGTCTCCGAGCAACTTCGCTCTGCAGAGAAGGCTACCAAAGACCTCGCTTCCAGTCAGGCCCGGTACAAGGCCACTGCTGACAAACTCGACGAAACGAACCTAAAGATCAAGTCCCTTCGCAAAGAAATGGGCTTGGCTGGAATGACTATGTCCCAGCTTAGAAGCCATCAGCGGGATCTCCAGCGTGAGATGGATAAGGGCATCACCAAGGGCACGGAGCGATATGAGCGGCTGAAGCGAGAGATCCAGGAAGTGAATGGTGCCATCCGGGCGCAGCGGGCAGATGTCAATGGCACTACTTCCGCATGGTCCAAGATCAAGACAGAGATCACGCGCTTTGGTGTATTGGCATTGGGATACCTGGGAGCGCAGGAATTATTGGGCAGGATCGGTAACCTGGTAAGAGGAGCTGCTGAACTTTCTGATGCCCTTTCTGATGTGCGGAAAACTACAGATCTGACCGATGCTTCAGTCAAAGAGCTGAACAAAGATCTCGGAGACCTGAATACCCGTACAGCCAGAAAAGAGCTTCTGGGCATGGCAGAAATTGCCGGTCGACTCGGGATCAAAGGCAAGGCTGATATCCTTGGATTTGTCAATGCTGCAGATCAGATAAATGTGGCACTGGGCGATTCTCTGGGAGAAACTGAGACCGTCATGCGTGAGCTGGGCAAGCTTACCAGTACCTACAAAATCCAGGAGGCTTATGGCATCGAGGAATCATTGCTCCGGGTAGGCTCTGCTATCAATGAGCTCGGCATGGCCAGCACGGCCAACGAGGGAAATATAGTAGACTTCACCAGGCGCATGGGTGGAATTGCCCCATTGGCCAAGATCTCAGTTCAGGAGATTCTGGGTATGGGAGCTACACTGGATTCCCTTGGCCAGACATCGGAAACTTCATCTACTGCACTTTCCAAGCTATTCATCAATATGGCGAAGAATGCCAAGGAATATGCCCGATTTGCCAAGATGGAAATGGCTGACTTTGTGAACCTGATGAATACAGATGCCAATGAAGCATTCATTCGGGTACTTGAGGGAATCCAGGATAATTCAGCCGGAATCACCGAACTGGCCGGGACACTCGGAGACCTGGGCGAAGATGGCGGTAGAGTGGTGGGTGTACTCGGTACTTTGGCCAATAACACCAAGTTGCTCCGGGAGCAGCAGGCACTTTCCAACCGCTCATTTCAGGAAGGCACTTCCATCACCGAGGAATTTCAGGTCAAAAATGAAAATCTAGCGGCCTCGCTGGCCAAGGTGCAGCGTTGGATCAACCAGGCTTTCATCAATTCTACTTTTATGAATTTCCTGGAAAAATCCATCGGAAAATTGGCTGACTGGGCCATGGGAATAGATGAAGCCACACGTGCATTTCAGGGACAGGAGAAATACGTCCAAAGCCTGGAGCGTAAGCTTCCGGATCTCATTAATCGATATGATGAACTTGACACGTATGCTGTCCGAAATACTGAACAGCAGGAAGAAATGGCCAAGATCATTGAGGAAATTGCTCGCCTGGTACCAACTGCAGTGACCGAATTTGATGAATACGGTAAGGCCATCGGAATCAGTACAGGAAAAGTCCGGGAGTTTACCAAAGCGCAAAAAGAGGCGCTGAAACTTCAGAATGCAGATGCCATTGCTGAGCAAAGGGATCATCTTAAACTTTTGGAAAATGACATTCTCCGGATCTCGTGGGCATTACAGCGCCGAGATGATGAAGGAGACCTATTCAAATACGTGACCTCACAGTCAGGATTGGCCCAGCAGAAAGTCAAGCTTACTGCAGACGAGATCCGCAACCTTCAAAAAGAACTCAATAGCCTGAATGATCAGAAGCTCGGGAGAATGCAGATCCTTGCTGATCTGGGCGATGATGAAGCCGTAAGTCAGTTTGCATTCCAGGGAGCTCCGGCCTCACTGGGCAGAGCCGGATTTTTCCAATCCGATCCTATTGCAGACAGCGAAAGCTCAGCTAGTTCAAGCTCAGCTGAGCAGGAGATTGACAAGATGCTGGAGAAATTCAAGGACTTTCAGCAGACCGTCAAAGATCTGAACGCTGAAGCCGAGCTTGACCGGCTGGAGAAGGACTCCAGGGAAATCGCCCAGATTGAGCAGAAATTCCAGACCCTTCGCGAAAAGGCACTGGAATATTACAATCAGGGCTATCTGGACAAGCAGACCTATGATCAGACCGTTGCACAGCTTGACAGCCTGCAGAATGAATATCAGGACAGAGCTATTGATGAGCAAAATGAAGCCGTCAAAGAAAAGCGCGCAAAATTCCAGGAAGACATTGCCCTAATGGCCATGGATGAGCAGGAGCAGGAGATTGAGCAAACACAAAGGAAATTTGATGCACTGATTGCACAGGCTCAGGAATATGGACTGGACACTGCAGAACTGGAACGCCTCCGGAGGGAGACCATTGAGGAGATCAACAAGGAATTCGATGAGCGCCTGCTGAAGCAAAAGCAGCAAACCAATGATCGCCAGCTGAGGGCAGACATGGAAATGCGCCAGGCCCAGATTGAGGTGACCATGGAATATGCCCGCATCGCCGGTGAGGCCATCAACCTGGTAGGCAAGAAAGGCGGCGAGCTCACAGCATTTCAGAAAATCCTGGCTTTGGCACAGATCGGTATAGATACCGGAGCGGCCATCATGAAAGCCGAGCTTGTGGCCCTGCAGGCTGCCTCAGCCGGCGGACCTGCAGCACCTTTCATCTATAAGGCAACCAAGCTCAGCATCATTGGGTCAATATTGGCAGCTGCAGGCAGAGCCAAGAACCTGTTCAGCAATTCCGAAGTGCCGGAATTTGGTCAGAGCGAAGGAGAAGGGAACACTCCTGTCCGTGGAAGATCCACAGGAGCGCCAAAGAATTCATACTACTTTGGTGGAGCCACAGGAGGTGGACTTGGGTTTGGCGACCAGTACGGAGAGTATGCCGGCTATGTGCACCGTCATGAGTATGTGATCCCAGAGGCTGTGCGCAAAGAGCCGATCGTTCAGATGCAGATCGAGCCGCTTTTGGAGTCCCTCCGGATGAGGGCATTCTCCGGTAGATCATTCTATAATGGCGGGGAAACCTCACCAACGGCAAGTCCTACTGCTGCAGTAAATCCTGTTCCTGGAGTTGATAATTCCGGATTGATCAAAGCTCTGAACAGGCTAAACCACAATCTGGAAAACCCACTTCCTAGTGAAGCCTACCTGGTATACTCAAAAGATGAAGCATTCCGAAAAGAGGCGAAAGATCTGGAAAAAAGGTATAAAGCTTAAGGATTCCCGCTGATTGGAAAGTCAGCGGGAATTTTTATTTTAGGTTAGATTTTTAACTAACCTATCTTATGAATTTTGTAGCAATTGACTTTGAGACAGCTACGTCTCAACGCAATAGCCCATGCGAAATTGGGCTTACTTTTATCGAAGACTGGAAAATCAAGGAAACAAAAAGTTGGCTGATCAAGCCAGAAAGCAATTATTATGATTCCTATAATATCAGAATTCACGGAATCACCCCAGACGACACAAAAGATAAACCTGAGTTTGGAGATCTTTGGTCGGAAATCAGGCCTTATGTTGAGAACAAATTTCTGATTGCTCATAATGCAGGTTTTGACTTTAGTGTGCTTAGAAAAAGTCTTGAACTCTATGATTTAGATTTCCCTGAGTTATCCTACAGCTGCAGTTATATTTTTTCAAAAAAAGTATGGCCAGGACTACCAGGCTATGGTCTTCGGGATCTTTGCACTTTTAATCAAATTCAATTCAGCCATCACCGAGCCGGTGATGATAGTCTAGCAGCCGCAAAACTCTCTTTGAAAGCTTTTGCCGAAATAGGACTTGAATCGCTAGAACAGTTCACAGACAAATTACAAGTCAACATTGGTCGACTATTCCCAGGTGGTTATAAGCCTTCAGAAACCAAGAGAGTTTACTATCCCAAAGAGACAAAACAATATACTGGGGACCCAGAAAAGCATAACCCTGATAGCATTTTCTATGGAAGAAATGTCCTCTTCACAGGCAAAATGGATTCTATGACAAGAGACGAAGCTAACCAGGCAATTGCGGATATAGGAGGTACTCCAATGAAGGGTTTTAATAATTCTATAGAATTCTTAGTGGTGGGACAACAAGATTATAGAGTAGTTGGAGACGATGGAATGAGTTCCAAGCAGGAAAAAACCATCAAGCTTATTGAAAAAGGAAAATCAATCGAAATAATGTCAGAAGATGACTTTTTAAGAAACCTATAAATCAAAAAATAATGACCTGCCAAAACTGCCAGAAAGAAATCAAAGACACAGTTTTTCAATTCAACCATATTGTAGATGGCATTACAGCTAAGTTTATCCAGAAATACACGGATTTGGATAGCGAATCCTACTGCAAAAAATGCAGTGAAACAATCATTCCTGAAGCAAAAAGAAACTTCTTTACCCTAAAAAATGAAGCCGAAAGCTACATCAAAAATCATATAGCAATCATTCCTATAATCACTCTACACAGCCCAAAAGATTGGGATTATACTACTCTTGAGATTGTCAGTGGCCAATCCGTATCCGGGACTGGATTAATATCAGAAATAGCTTCAAACTGGACTGATTTTTTTGGAATGCAATCTGGCAGTTTCAATAAAAAACTAAAGGAGGGAGAGGACCTTTGCAAGGCTCAATTGAGAATTCAAACACTTAACTTGGGGGGGAATGCCATTATAGGCACTGATATAGACTATTCAGAGGCAGGAGGAGGAAAAGGAATGTTAATGGTATGTATGGCCGGAACTGCTATCAAAATCCGAAATCTTGATTCTTTAAAAATAGACCGAGATATTCTTAATAATTTACAAGTTCATTCTCAAACACTCCTAGAGTGCGAGGCTTTTGAACGAAATAGAGATCTGAACATCTAGTATTTTTTGCCATCTTTACACCGCTGACCTTCTTGGATTAAACCGTACGCGCTCTCGCAACCCCACTGGGGTTTGCGGAGAGTGGGTGAAAGTCCCATGCCGATTGCGCGTGCGCAAGAAGGTCAGCAGCACCGTATAACCCCACCTCTATGGCACTAGATGAACGATTTTCCCGACTCCTTACCCAGGACGATTTTGACCTGCTAAACTCCCATTACACGTTGGATCTAGACTATACCTCAGCTGCAGACTATCGCAGAGCTCAGGTAATCTGGAACCTTCACGCTAAATGCGAAAGCCTATCCGATCAACTAAAGCAAAAAGACACTGAAGGCAAACGCCTCAAAACGCCGGAAAATTGAATTCGACTTCGTCATCTTCAAACATCCCTAGATCCCGGAGGTAATTATCCGTTTCGGTAATACTCCAGTGCCGGCACTGGCGCTGGACTTTTTTCATATCCTTTGTCGCCTGATAAAGCTTGATCGCTCCGGTGTGCTTCCAGGAATATAGCGTCTGTCCACCGGTGATTCCCAAAAAATCCAAATGCGGCTTGTACCGCTTGGTACTATAGTGCTTGGAATATGGCTCTGGTCCCGGTTCCCCTTTGTTACCAAAAATGAAAAAATCATTATTATGGTCTAGAACTCCAAACTCCCGGATCAGCTGACGAAGGCCATCCGGAATAATCACAAACTGGTTTTTGTGATTTTTGGACAGCTGCTTCTTTTCTCCCTTCACTTCTACCTGTGCACTGATCAGCAACTTATTCCCACGGATATCCCTAACCTTCAGCAACTGAATTTCCTTAGGTCTAGCCAGCGTGTAGTAAATGAAAGCACAGAATAAAAGCATCTGAGGATCTTTTTCCCTCAGATGATCCTTTACCCTCTTCGCCTGGACATCACTATAGGGAATGTGGGAAGAATTGGAAACCCTCAGTTTAGAAACCTCCTTCGCAGGATTTTCATCAAGCACCTTTCTTTTTACCAGGTAATTAAAAACTGTATCCAGCCAGATTTTATAATTGTTCCTGGTTCGATTGGATACTCCTACCCTGATCACTGTCTTTCCTTTCTTGACCGGTCGCTCATTGGTCAGGTAACTCAAAAATGCAAAAACCTGATCTTGGTCAAATCGCGTAAGAGGCAAATCGGTCAGTTTCCGATCAGCTAAATATTCTTCAAAAACATTCAAAAATGAATTGTATCCGTCCACTGCCCGATCTCCTACCTCCCCGGAATGTTCTTTAGTGAACCACTGAAAGGCTTTTAAAATACTCTTTGGCCTTGGATCATGCTTTTGCCGTTGGGTCTTACCAGAACTATCGATGTATGCACCATCCTTCAGTGCTTTGTCGATTTCAGTTTTGATCCGCTGAGCTTCAGCATACCGCTCCGGAGCAGTCTTGAATTTGGCAGATAAGTAATCAAGTTTACGGATTAATTTTTCTGTAGCTACATCCCAGACCCAAAATTCAACATACCAGCGCTTGCTGAGATCACCACCGCGATCCCGGATTTCGCACATTCGGTACTCGTATATTGGTTTGTCCGCCATAAAAAATAAGCCTATTCCTGTAGCAATTTTTGTAGCAAAAACAGAGAAGGGGTTGCAAATCATTGATTCACAACCCCTTATACTCTCAATGTAGCGGGAACAGGACTCGAACCTGTGACCTTCGGGTTATGAGCCCGACGAGCTACCAACTGCTCCATCCCGCGATATATTTTTAAAGCTTAGTGCTTCTTTTTTCTTATCTCAACCCGCCCTTCCGGCGAATGGTGATACAAAAGTAGATGTTTTGATTTAAAATGCAAAACCAAACTCAATAATTTTTCCTAACACCCCCCAAAACAAGCACCCGCTTCCCTACTCTGAACACACTAATTTACTCATGTGCAGCCCCTTGCCTAGAGCAGTCTTTATTAGACAACATCCCAAATTTTATTTTGTACAAATCCCAAAACCCATCCTAATGTCTAAAAATCAAGTACCTTTGTGAAAAATTCAATAGAATGACTCAAAGCAAGCACCAAGCAGGATTCGTAAACATCATCGGAAAACCAAATGTGGGCAAATCCACCCTGATGAACATCCTCATCGGTGAGCGTCTTTCCATCATTTCATCCAAATCCCAGACTACCCGGCACCGCATCCTAGGGCTGATCAACGAAGAAAATTACCAGATTGTTTTTTCAGACACCCCAGGAATGCTTAAACCCCAATATGAGCTCCACAAAAACATGATGAGTTTTGTGAACATCTCGATGGAAGACGCGGACATCATACTTTTTGTTACAGATCTTTATGAAACGGATGAGGAGATCGAAGAGATCATCACTAAAATCAACGAGTCAGGAGTACCGGTACTACTGGCCATCAACAAGATAGACCTGGCAAAAGAAGGACAACTAGAAAAGGTCACAGCTTATTGGACTTCAAGAATCAACGCGAGTACCGTGATCCCGATCTCCGCCGGCGAAAATTTCAACATAGACCGGGTAAAACAAGAAATCCTGGATAGGCTTCCAGAACATCCGGCATTTTACGATAAAGAGGAACTAACTGACCGCTCAGAGCGGTTCTTTGCCTCCGAGATCATCCGTGAAAAAATCTTCAAAAACTACAAGAAAGAAATTCCTTACAGCACTGAAGTGGTAATCGAGGACTTTCATGTAAAAAGCAATATCATCCGAATCCGCGCCACAATCTATGTGGAAAGAGACAGCCAAAAAGGAATAATTATTGGAGACAAAGGAGCAGCCATAAAACGGGTGGGAATCCAAGCCCGGGAGGAGCTGGAAAAATTCTTTGGTAAGAAAATCTTTTTGGAAACTTTTGTGAAGGTGGAATCGGACTGGAGGAAAAACAAACAGAAACTGAAAAAATTTGGGTACGACCCGACTTAATTATGGCAAATATTGTAGCAATTGTAGGCAGACCAAATGTGGGCAAATCCACTTTGTTTAACCGGTTAATAGAGGAAAGAAAAGCCATAGAAGACAATATGAGCGGCGTAACCCGTGACAGACATTATGGTCATGCGCAGTGGGGAGGCAAATTTTTCTCAGTAATAGATACCGGCGGATATGTGACAGGCTCTGATGATGTCTATGAAGCAGAGATCAGAAAACAGGTAAAACTGGCTATAGAAGAAGCCGACGTCATTCTCTTTGTGGTGGATTGCCACGATGGATTGACAGATCTGGACACTGAATTTGCCAATGAACTGAGATCCACCGAAAAACCGATTTTCCTAGTTGCGAATAAAGCTGACAACCAGGAAAAAAGTTTTATGGCCAATGAATTCTACGCCTTAGGTGTGAGTGATTACGAAGTATTTCCAATCGCCTCTGCAAGCGGAAGTGGCACAGGAGAGCTTTTGGACGAAATGATCAAGCATTTTCAGGATGAAGGAATTGAAGACCCTGATGCAGACACTCCGAAAATCTCCATTTTGGGCCGCCCAAACGTAGGCAAATCATCCTTCCTCAATGCCCTGATCGGAAAGGAAAGGTCTATTGTCACCAATGAAGCCGGAACTACCCGTGATGCCATTCACACCCGATACAAGCTTTTTGGTCAAGACTTCATCATAACCGATACAGCAGGAATTCGCAAAAAAGCCAAAGTCAAAGAGGATATAGAGTTCTACTCTGTCATGCGATCCCTTCGCACCCTGGAGGAGTCTGATGTGGTAATAGTCATGGTGGATGCCACTAGAGGACTGGAAGCCCAGGACATTAACTTGATCGCGCTTGCCATCAAGAATAATAAAGGCATCATGATCATGGTAAATAAGTGGGATCTAATTGAAAAAGACCACAAAACCATGAACACCTTCAAAGAAGACATGCTGGAAAGGCTAGGCGAAAACAAATGGATCCCCATTATTTTCACCTCAGTCACTGAGAAACAAAGAATTTTCCAGGCGATAGAATTAGCCGTCAAAGTATTCGAGAACAAAACAAGAAGGATCGCCACTTCCAAACTTAACGATGTAATACTCGCAGAAATCGAACGATACCCTCCTCCAGCCTGGAAAGGAAAGTATATCAAAATCAAATATGCTACCCAGCTTCCGACCAAAAATCCGGTATTTGCTTTCTTCTGCAATCTCCCTCAATACATAAAAGCCCCTTATACCCGCTACCTGGAAAACCGCTTAAGGGAAAATTTTGATTTTGAAGGTGTTCCAATCAAAATCACTTACAAAAACAAATAAAATATATTTGAGCGGTCTATTGTTTTATTGAACAGACTAGTAATACATTTGCTGAATAATTAAGAAAACCACAAAAAATGAAAAAGGTATTTGCAATTTTCGCAATGGCTAGCATGTTCGTAGCTTCTTCTTGCGGCAACAAAGAAGTTAAAGAAGAAGAGGTACAAACTATCGAGGTAGTAGAAGAGCCTGCTGTTGAAGAAGTGATCATCGAGGAAACTCCCGCTGACACCGCTGTAGTAGTTGTAGAAGAGGTTGTTGAAGAAGTTCAATAATAACTTTCACTTCCAAAGTATTGAGTCCCGGGATTCCCGGGACTCTTTTTTTTGTACTTTTCGAAATGCAGATTTCAGATAAGCTTCAGGTCATCCTTTCCAAACACGTGCCCAAACCGGCGGTGGCCTATTGCCTCAGCCTCTGGCAACAAGAGCCCTTTTCCTTTCAAGTGACCGCTTCCCGCAAAACTAAACTGGGAGACTTCAGGTTTCGCAAAAACCGAAGCACACAGACCATCACCATCAATGCTGACCTGAATCCTTATCAATTTCTACTTACCTACATCCACGAGGTCGCTCATTTGCATGCATTCGTAAAATACAGCACCCATATTGCTCCTCATGGCAAAGAATGGAAACAAACATTTCAGCAACTCATGAGCCCGGTATTAAGTACAGTGTATTTCCCCATCGACCTATTGATTCCCTTACGAAAACACATGCTTAACCCCAAAGCAAGTTCGGCCAGAGATCTGTTTTTAATGAAGGAAATGTCTAAATACGACCTGAATACCAGCGGCGCAAAAGCACTGTTTTTATCTGATTTAAAAAGCGGAAATAAATTTGAGCTTTCAGGTAGAGTTTTTGAAAAAATAGAAACTAAGCGGACTCGGGTACTCTGTGAGGAAATCTCTTCGGGTAAAAAATACTTGATTGCCCAGCTGGCCAAAGTAAAGTTAATCGATGAGTAAAAGGAAGTCTTGCTCCACACTCATTTCCAATGGATAACCCCTGCTCATCTTACTCACGCTCTTCTCCGATTTGATTGTCCGGCTGGGAAAAGTCCTTGGGCTGCGGAAGTTCAGACAGTGCATTGATCCCAAAATACTCCATAAACTTATCCGAAGTACCATATATCAAAGGCCTGCCCAGTCCTTCAGACTTTCCTTTTATCTCCACCAGCTCCTTGTCCAATAACTTTTGCACAGAATAATCACTGTTTACTCCCCTGATTTGTTCTATGTCTCCTTTGGTCACGGGCTGCTTGTAAGCAATAATCGCCAATGTTTCAAGCTGCGCAGTAGATAGGCGCTTTTGGCTTTGCTGTCGCAAAAGAATCCCGATAGAAGTTTGGTAAGCCGGTTTGGTCAAAAACTGATACCCCCCTCCAGAATTCTGAAGCTGGAATGAAAACTCATCAGACTGATACTTCTCCATCAGTTGATCAATGGCCTCATCCACATGTGCTGAAGGGATCTCTGCCTCAAACATCTCTGCCATACATTTGATAATCTCAGCCTTTGGCAAAGGTTCTGGGGCACAAAATATCAATGCTTCAATATGCCGGTGAAGAAAATCCAATAATTAGTTTTTTGCTAATTTAGCTTCAATGGAATGCATGGTATGCGGCACTGCCATCAGACGCTCCTTCGAAATCAACTTACCGGTATCCACACACACTCCGTAAGTTCCGTTCTTGATTCGGATCAGTGCATTTTCCAAGTTGTAGATAAACTTCTGTTGGCGAGCAGCCAATTGATTCATGCTTTCGCGCTCAAGAGTGTCTGCTCCATCCTCCAGCAGTTTTGAAGTAGAAGCTGTAAATCCTGTACCACTGTCATTTTTCTTACTGAGTGTTTCCTTTAAGGAATTAAGCTCAGCCTTCGCACTATCAAGTTTACCCTGAATAATCACTTCGAATTCTTTCAATTCTTCAGGGGAATATGCGGTTTTTTCTTCCTTGCTCATGTCGCGCTTAGATTATGTAATATAAATTGGGACGGTATCCTTTTCAAATAGTTCCCTAAAATACACGGACGCAATGGATTTCCAAAGATCTAATGAAGTAGTTTCGCTGAAGCTTCTGAGTATCACCGGCAAGTAAAGCCTGCCCCTTTTTTCATTCGGAAGGATGAGAATATTACCCCGTAGGTAGGTCGGAATTAAGTGCTGTTAGGCTCTTCCTCCCAAGCATCTGAAAATCAATTTCATAGAATAATCAAGCTATCCTAAAAACAAACTTTACTTATTTTGATCTACCATAAAAAACCAGATTCAGTAAGCAATTAGTCATCTTGAATTTCTAATAAAACTTGCATTAAGCGACGGATTTCTCCTCCATTAAAATTTTATCCAAGCGATTTTTTAGAACCAAATGGTCCACGTCGATACGGTATTTTAATTTCAAATACTGGGCTACTTCCTGAAGGTCCTTTCCTGCCTGGAGGTGAATCATCTGGATGGCCTGGGTGATGAGGTCTTTTTCCATGATTTTGGGGTTTGGTATGCATAAGATACTGAAAAAATGCATTTCAAAAACAGAATAATGGCAATATTATTTGAGCTGAGTAGCGACCACTAGTGTTTTCTTCATAGTAGATTTCCTCCCATCTAAGTCAAATAACTCCACCAGCAGCACGTAATACCCCGCTCTTACCCGACCGCCCAGCTCATCGGTGCCATGCCAAGTGTAGAAACCAGAACTCCCTAGAATTTGGTTTTGGGCTAAAGTTTGAATTAGCCGTCCATCTGTGGCATAGATCGAAAAAGATCCCGTCCAACCGGCCTGTTCAAACTCATAAGAAATCCTCGTAAAGGAATTCCCGGAACTTCCCTCGGGGTCAAAAATCTCAGGCTCAATCGTAATTATATCCCCCTTAAATTCATCTGATAAGACATTTGAATTTGCTTTGCCTGGAGTCCCAAAATCCTCATTCGAACTAGCAGTTTGCCAATTGTCAGCCAAACTGGCCGGGGATTCCAAAGAAATACGCTCCAAGGATACCCCCTTAGAATCCCTGAGCAGGGGATGATGTAGTTCATCAGAATAGGTGAAGTTTTCCGCCACCTCCATTTCAGAGGTCAACAACACTACAGTACCACCCCCAATCGGGTAACTCGGCAAGCTTGAAAGCTGATGAAAATTACCAAAGGAGGATTTTGGGAAGTCCAACTTCAATTGACTGGAATCCGAGCTGATAGCCAAAAAATCTCTTGGCTCCAATACCAAAGGGCTTTCACTCAAAACCCTAATTTGATCTGGAACTCCATCCTCATCCAGGTTTGCCAAGACCCAATCTCCTATCTCCAGATAGGAATCCGTCACATTTACCAGTTCTACAAATTTTGGACTTCCACTTTTAGCATTGAAAAGCAACTCATTGATCATCACATCTCCCAATTCCGCCTTTTGGGGTAAAATCAGGGATAAAGAAAGCGGTCCTGATTCATTCCCTGCACAGTCACTCACCGAGCCAAACTGTATAGCATAGTGCTGATTGGGCATAACCGAACCAGCAAAAGAAACAAAAACTTCAGTAGAACTCAAACTATAGGTTGTATCGACCAGCAATTCGGGCTCGCTGCTCCAATTACTCTGGTCCGAGCTAACCTGAACAGCCTCTGAAAAAGTCAAAACCATACTGCTATCACTTGAAAAATAAGCAGCAATAAGAGTAGGTAGGCTAGTATCCGGACTCAGGTCAAAATTAGAATTTTGCTTACCTGGAGTTCCACGCAGCGGATCGGTAGAGCTAGCCAACAACTCACTCTGATCGCAATTCCTATATGGATTTGAAACCTCCAAACTATAACCTCCTCCTGAGAATTCGCTTCCTCCCCAAGAGGAAGTTTGATAGGAAATATGATCAATTAACTTTCCGGAATCATCTATCAAACTCAGTTCATCACCTGAATTCAATAAGGCAGGCCAAGGGGAAAGCGGCATAACTTGCCCGGTATCTTCAAAAAGAGCAGCGTCACTTTTTGGTACCAATAGAAAATACTCCCCCGGGGATACCCATTGCTCTGGTAGCTTGACCTCAGTTCTAGAATTGGCAAATGAAAGCCCTCCTAGCCTAATCACATGCTCTCCGGCGTGATAGATTTCTACATATTCTGCATTGGGCAAATCAAGATCAGGTCGCGGCGCCGGCATTATTTCATTGATTACCAAAGTTTTGAAATCAAACGCTGTGGGATCAAAAAACCGAAAGTAAACTGTAGTATCCTGCATGAAATTCCCTTCCAAATCTGGAATCTGCCTGATCTGAACCTCATAGTCCCTACCCTTTTCCAGCTTTTCATCAAACTGCAACAAAACCAAAGAATCTTTCTCCAATACCACTGAAGCCGGTTCCAATCCATCCAGCTTGTAACTCATGCTAAACTCAGAAAAAACCGGGTCTAAGGCCTCATCGAACGTCAATTGAATCACCTTTTCATCAAAGCCTCGGACATCTGAGACCTTCGGACTTTGCGTATCCTCTACCAAATCACCTAACTCAAAATCATCCATCATCCACTTGGCGCAGGTACCAGCTCCTTCCCCATAGATAACCTGGAGCTTCAAATAAACTTCCGGAAGTCCAGTCATGCCCTCTGGAAGCGAAAATGTAAAACTCCTGAACTCTTGGTTTTCGTTTGCAAATTCATCGGGTTCTCCCAGCTGCCTAGCATCAGAAAATACCCCATCTAACTCCAAGCCCCAGGAAAAGTAAACCAAAGCGGGCCGGTCACCTGAGCCATTCTGCAGTGATCTGGCCCAAAATCTGACTTTTGGAGCACTCAGGTCAGACGGATCCAAGCGAATAATGACCTCTCCATCAAAGGTAGAAATTGGCTGAACCACTAGCGCCCTGCTCCCATTTCTACCCAGACCATTTCCCTGATAAATCCTAGAGGCAGCATCCCGGATTTCATTACCAAACCAACCAGGCAAAAAGGCTTCCGGCCTATTGACGGCATCAAAATCTGACTCAAAATTCTGGACTAGCCTTAGCTCAGAAATAGGCAAAGGTTCCTCTGAAGATAAAACCTCAAAAAAGACCAATTGCCAAATAAAAAATAAGCTGACCATAATAGCATTGATTAAAAAGTCCACACTTAATATGCTTATCAAAATAGTATCAATTCTCAAAAAAGCAGAGGATTTCACTGTTTTTCCTCAATTTTTTTGGAATTCAAGACTGGAAATGAATCTATAGCAGTTACTTTTGTGCTTCAAAAAATTTTAACATCAACCTCTACAATCTGATGAAATCGAGTAGAACTCAATCTTCGCTTCAGTGAAGAAAAAACATCTACAAGATTCCATCCGAACTTTGGAAGATAAATTTTACACAGATGAAATTAGCAGTGGTAGGAGCTACCGGCTTGGTAGGCTCAGAAATCCTAGAAGTGCTCGCAGAGCACAATTTCCCTTTTGATGAACTTCTTCTAGTCGCCAGTGAGCGATCAGTGGGCAAACAGATTGAATATAAGGGTAAAGCTTACACTGTGATAGGGTTGGGTGATGCAGTCGCTATGCAGCCAGATGTGGCTATTTTCTCTGCTGGAGGCAGCACCTCGACTGAATGGGCTCCAAAGTTTGCAGAGGTAGGCACCTTAGTGATTGACAATTCATCTGCCTGGAGAATGGATCCTACGAAAAAACTAGTAGTGCCAGAAATCAACGGTAAAGAACTTACCAAAGAAGATAAGATCATTGCGAACCCCAACTGTTCCACCATTCAAATGGTATTGGCTTTGGCTCCATTGCGAGAGCGCTATGGCATCAAAAGAGTAGTGGTGTCCACCTATCAATCTGTGACTGGCTCTGGCAAGGGAGCTGTGGATCAGATGATGGCTGAGCGTGCAGGTGAAACTCCGCAGATGGTCTATCCGCACAAAATTGACATGAATGTACTTCCTCATATCGATGTGTTCCAGCCCAATGGATACACCAAAGAGGAGATGAAAATGATCAACGAAACCAAAAAAATCTTCTCTGACGAAAGTGTAAAAGTAACTGCCACTACCGTGCGAATCCCGACCATGGGAGGTCACTCTGAGGCTGTAAACGTGGAGTTTAAAGAGGATTTTGAGCTAGATGAGGTAAGAAAAATTCTCGCAGAGACTCCGGGAGTAATCCTTCAGGATGATCCGGAAAACTTCATCTATCCTATGCCTATCAATGCCCATAAAAAGGATGAGGTATTTGTGGGACGATTGAGAAGAGATGAATCTCAGTCAAACACCCTGAATATGTGGATAGTAGCAGATAACCTTCGAAAAGGTGCTGCGACCAATGCCGTTCAAATCGCCGAATATGCGCTGGCAAACGGCTTGATATAATGGATCTGAGCCAGTTTCACCGGCCCGATTTTCAGCAATTTGTGCAGGATCATCTCAGTGAAGATCCTGCACTTTTACTTTTCAAGTACCAGGGCAAAACTGACTTTGACCTGAAAACAGCGGTTCAGCAAATTTCCGCTCGGCAAAAAGCCAAGAAAAAACTTCCCTCCTGGGCTTCAAATCCACAATTGGTCTTCCCGGCAAGTATTTCGCTGGAGCAAAGTTCCTCAGAAGAAACAGCCATTTTCAAAGCAAAATACCTGCAAGGAAAAACAATGATTGACCTCACTGGGGGTTTTGGGGTGGACAGTTATTTTTTAAATAGGGCCTTCGAAAAAGCTATCTACTGTGAACAGCAAGCGGAACTAGCAGAAATAGCCGAGCACAACCTAGACCTTTTAGCACCAAAGAAATTCGAAATTATCAAGGGTGATGGAATAGCATTTTTGGAGCAGACCTCCAAACGGTTTGAGCTGATCTATGCGGATCCTGCGCGTAGGGGAAAAGGAAACCAGAAGCTCTACCAACTTGAGGATTGCGAGCCCGATGTGGTCAGTTCCTGGGAAATGCTGAAAAGTAAAGCCAATTCGATTTTGCTGAAAGTATCGCCCATGCTTGACATCTCTCAGGCAATCTCAGCTCTTCCGGACATCCAAAAAGTGCAGGTGGTTTCTGTCAAAAATGAGGTGAAAGAATTGCTATTACATTGGCAAAAGCAAGCATCTGAAGTTCCTTTGAGAATTGAAGCTATTGATCTGGGTGTGAAAGAAACCCTTTTTTCATTTGAACTGGGTGAAGAAGAAAGCAGCCAGTCTGTATATGGGGAAATTAGAGAGTATTTGTTTGAGCCGCTTTCTGGAGTTTTGAAAGCAGGAGCTTTTAAGGCTTTTGGAAGTAGATTTGGATTGGAAAAACTAGAACCAAACAGCCACCTCTATACCAGCTCTGAGCTAAAGCCCGAACTCCCAGCCCGGGTATTCAAAGTAATCCGGGAGGTGCAGCCTAAGAAAGCTGAAATCAAAAAGCTGTTCCCTTCGGGGAAGGTAAATGTGATCACCCGAAACTATGCCAGTGGTTCAGAAATCCTGAAGAAAAAGCTCGGCGTAAAGGACGGAGGGGAAGATTTTCTGATCGGGACCAAAACCCAAAGTGGTTTCAAGGTTTTTTGGTGTAAGCTAGTAAAATAAAAAAAGTGAAGGATTAATCCTTCACTTCTTCGTAATCGACGTATTCCCCGCCTTGTATATCTTTGGAGCTTTTCTCATGCGGCTTCTTAGGAACATAGTCTACCACCACTTCATCTTTAGGCCTGGAAGCATGACGCTGTGCACGTTCTTCTTCCTTGGCTACTTCATTTACATGCTGCGCAAACTTTGCAAGCTTTGATCTAAGAAAATATCGGAGCAGCTGGATCAATAGCCAGCCGACTCCAAGTACTATGACAAGAAATTTTACCAAAACTGTTGTTTTTTGTTGACCTTATCTACTCAAATAAAGGTTTCTTTCAGAGTAGATTTTTAAGAAATAATCATCCATCAGATCTTCGATAAAGTAAATCGCCTCTCCGGTAGATTTCATTTCCGGCCCTAATTCTTTATTTACATTCGGGAATTTATGGAATGAGAACACGGGCTGTTTGATAGCATAACCATGTTTGTAAGGTTTGAATTCAAAATCCGTCACTTTTTTCTCACCCAACATCACCTTTACGGCATAGTTTACATAAGGTTCACGGTAGGCCTTGCAAATGAAAGGAACCGTACGTGAAGCTCTTGGATTCGCTTCGATGATGTACACCTTATCGTCTTTGATCGCAAACTGAATATTGATCAAACCTACGGTTTTCAGTGCCAAAGCGATTTTCTCCGTAAAGGTCTCTATCTGACGAATCACCAAATCACCCAAATTATAGGGAGGCAACACCGCATAGGAATCACCGGAGTGAATACCAGCCGGCTCGATGTGCTGCATGATGCCAATTATGTACACATTCTCCCCATCGCAGATCGCGTCAGCCTCAGCTTCTATCGCTCCTTCCAGGAAGTGATCCAGTAGAATTTCATTATTCGGGATATCTCTGAGTACATCCACTACGTGCTCTTCCAGTTCCTTTTCATTGATCACGATCTTCATGCCTTGTCCGCCCAGCACATAGCTTGGTCTTACCAGCAAGGGAAACCCGATCTCTTTGCAAAGCTCAAGTGCTTCGTCAGTATTATGAACCGTACCAAATTGCGGATAAGGCACATCCAACTCTTTCAGTAAGCTGGAGAATCTACCTCTGTCTTCGGCAAGGTCCAAGGCTTCAAAACTCGTCCCGATGATCTTAATGCCATATTTTTCCAGTTTCTCCGCTAGCTTCAATGCTGTTTGTCCACCTAGCTGAACGATAACTCCCTCTGGCTTTTCGTGAAGGATAATCTCATAGATATGCTCCCAGAATACCGGTTCAAAATACAATTTGTCCGCAATGTCAAAGTCCGTAGAAACCGTCTCTGGATTACAGTTGATCATGATGGTCTCATAGCCACATTCCTTTGCTGCAAGCACACCATGTACACAAGAGTAGTCAAATTCGATTCCCTGACCTACTCTGTTAGGCCCAGAGCCTAAGACCACAATTTTTTTCTTATCCGTAGTCACAGATTCATTCTCATCCCCGAAAGAAGAGTAGTAATAAGGAGTTTGGGCTTCAAATTCAGCTGCACAGGTATCCACCAGTTTATACACTCGCTTGATCCCCATTTCATCATAGCGCTTATTGAAGACTTCGCTTTCAAGACAACCTAGCAAATGCGCCAACTGTCTGTCTGCATAGCCTTTTTTCTTCGCCATTTCCATCAGCTCTTGGGAAATGCTGTTAATGTCGCATTTTTCGATCTCAGCTTCCAGGTGAATCAGCTCCTCGATTTGTCTTAGGAACCACTTGTCGATTTTGGTGAGGTCGTGGATAGTCCTAAAGGAAATCCCCAACTTAAATGCGTCATACACATGGAAAAGTCTATTCCAGCTCGGATTGGCCAGTGAATAAAGGATTTTCTCCTGATCTCTCAGCTCTTTGCCGTCTGCACCAAGTCCATTTCTCTTGATTTCAAGCGATTGACAGGCTTTTTGCAAAGCTTCCTGGAAGTTACGGCCAATGCCCATCACTTCACCCACAGCCTTCATGGATAGCCCTAGTCTACGGTCAGAACCTTTGAATTTATCGAAATTCCATCTTGGCACTTTTACGATCACATAATCGATCGCAGGCTCAAAAAACGCGGAGGTAGTTCCGGTAATGGTATTGGTCAGTTCATCCAAATTGTACCCGATAGCTAGCTTGGCGGCAACTTTGGCGATAGGATATCCAGTAGCCTTGGATGCCAAAGCAGAAGATCTGGAAACTCTCGGGTTGATTTCGATTCCTATGATCGTTTTGTTATCAGGACTTACGGCAAACTGCACATTACAGCCACCTGCAAAATTCCCAATTCCTTTCATCATTTTGATGGCCTGATTTCTCAGTTCCTGATACACTGTATCCGGAAGGGTCATCGCCGGTGCTACTGTGATGGAGTCTCCGGTATGTACCCCACATGGGTCAAAATTTTCTATGGAACAGATCACTATCATATTTCCGATAGAATCCTGCATGACCTCTAGCTCGTATTCTTTCCATCCCAGAATACTTTGCTCTATCAAAACTTCATGAGTTGGCGAAGCTTGCAATCCTGAGGTCAAGGCTTTTTCGAAGTCTTCAGGCTTTTCTACAAAACCTCCACCGGTACCACCAAGTGTGTAGGAAGGTCGGATTACCAGCGGGAAGCCAATTTCCTGTGCGATTTCTTTGCCCTGCAAAAAGGAAGTGGCAGTATGGCCTATACAGACGTTAACTCCCAGCTCTTCCATGAGTGCCTTGAATTTTTCACGGTTTTCGGCAGTTTCTATGGCGTCAATATCCACACCTATCATTCTGGTGTTGTATTTTTTCCAGATTCCGGCATTATCGCAATCAATAGCGAGATTCAAAGCCGTCTGTCCTCCCATAGTCGGTAGAACTGCATCAATATCCGGGTGTTCATTCAGGATTTTGATGATTGACTTTTTCTCCAAGGGAAGCAAATAAATATTATCCGCCGTGACCGAATCGGTCATAATGGTAGCTGGATTGGAGTTAATCAGCGTCACAGTGATACCTTCTTCGCGAAGGGACCTCGCCGCTTGAGAACCTGCATAGTCAAATTCACATGCTTGGCCGATAACAATGGGACCAGAACCGATGATGAGTACGTGCTTGATGCTACTGTCTTTTGGCATTCTTAGAGGGGAATAGAGAGAGATAAATACTTAAGTCCAAATTGGGGCAAAATTAGAAAAAATATCGGAAGAGGCATTCCCCTTTCAAAAGAATTCGCCACTAAAAACAAATTCCCTAGACTTCCTTCCAAAATTATTGTTGAATGACTTTCAAAGAATTGGGCGAGATTTATTGTTTTACCAACAATTGGCATTTATTATTGTCGGATCATAAATAGCTCAAGGAATTATATTTGTGAATTTCATTTTTTGGGCAAATTTTAAAAATCTGACTTATCCTTTTGACCTTGTTTGAACAGGGCGCAGCTCTTCAGCATGGCATGGCAAGATCTGTAAGCTCAGCAGGAAATGAAGTCAATACTGGCACTGAAAGAATATTATTACTCATGAAAAAGAAAATAGTCACCCTTGGTGAAATCATGCTGAGACTTTCCACTCCAGGAAATGAGCGTTTTATCAAAACCCAATCTTACGAGGTCAATTATGGTGGTGCTGAAGCCAATGTGGCCACATCCCTAGCTTACTGGGGTTGTCATGCCGCTCATGTGACCGTATTTCCTGACCATGAGATTGGGCGAGCGGCAGTGAGTACGCTGAATTTTGCTGGGGTGGACACCTCTTATATACAATACCAAGAGGGAAGAATGGGGGTTTACTTCGTGGAGAATGGAGCCATGCAGCGAGCTTCAAAAATCATTTACGATCGATTTGATTCTGCTTTTGCCAATCTTAATCCTGATGATTTCAACTGGGACAAAATTTTCGAAGGAGCAGAATGGTTTCACTGGACAGGAATTACGCCAGCCATCTCCCAAGCGGCGGCAGATCTCTGCAAAGCCGCAGTAGAGGCTGCTTCCAGACTGGGGGTGAAAATCAGCGCAGACATCAACTACAGACGAAATCTCTGGCAGTACGGCAAGGGACCTCTGGATATTATGCCTGAGCTTATCGCTCCATCACATCTGATCATAGCCGGTTTGACCGATTTCGAAAACTGCATGGATATCAAGGAATCTGACTACCTCCAAGCCTGTGCAAAGGCCAAAGAAAAATGCCCTTCCTTGAAATACATTTCTACCACCAATAGAAACTCAATCAGTGCGTCCGAGAATGGCCTGTCCGGGATACTTTGGAATGGCAAAGAGTTGCTCCAGTCCAAAAGTTACGACATGACCCATATCGTCGATAGAATCGGTGGCGGGGACGCGTACATGGCCGGTTTGATTTATGGGCTGCTGCATGAAGAGGAACACTATGCGCTGGAATTTGCAGTGGCAGCATCTGTGCTCAAGCATTCCATCCCCGGCGATGCTAACTATGTCTCTGTGGATGAAGTCCACCAGCTGGTAGAAGGAAAAAATGTCGGAAAACTTTTACGTTAATATTGAAAATGAAATTTACTACAAGCTCCATACTACAGGCTATGAATGGCACAGGAATGATCCCTGTGTTCAATCATACTGATATCTCCGTCGCAAAAGGTGTTTTGGAGGCATCGTACAAAGCCGGAATACGAGTATTTGAATTCACCAACAGAACCGAAAATTCCCTTCAGATTTTCCAGGAACTCGTACAATACGCCGAAAAATACCCGGATTTAATCATGGGAATCGGGACTATTTTCACAGTAGAAGACGCAGTAGCCTATACTGAGGCTGGAGCTCAATTTATTGTTTCTCCAGCTCTGATACCGGAACTGGCCGTACACTGCAATTCTCAGAATATTTTCTGGATCCCAGGCTGTGCTACCATGTCAGAGATATATGCTGCCAAAAAACTGGGGGCTACTTTAGTCAAAGCTTTCCCCGGCAATGTGGTAGGATCAGCATTCGTAGCTGCCGCAAAGTCTGTTTACCCAGACCTGAACATCATGCCTACAGGAGGTGTGGAACCTAGCGAAGCTAACCTTTCTGAATGGTTCAGAGCCGGAGTATTCTGCGTGGGGATGGGATCCCAGCTTTTCAATAAAGAATGGATCAAAAATCAGCAATTTGACCTGCTGGAAAACAAAATTGCAGACACCCTGAAAATCATTGCAAAATTGTAGTCAACTAGGAATACTGGGTAGAAAGTAGCTTGCGAAAATTACTTTCTACCTGCTATAACCATTCAACCCCTGTCACTCTGGTCCAGTTTAGCTTTGAGTTTTCCCGGAATCTGATGCAACTTTCGCAGTTTCAATGAAAACCATACGGCTCCAGCCCCTAGCAAGATAAAGGTAATAGCCGTAAGGGAAACCAATGTCATGCCGATCACAGCAGGATTCCAGATCAGGAGAAAAGCCAATACCACACCCCCAATACTCATCCAGAGCAAAGATTGGTATTCATCACCATGGTCTTTCAGGCTGAGCGCAAAACTGACCCCCGCCACGGAGCGAAACATCACCCCGAACCCAACATAAAGTGGCAAAGTAGCCATAGAAAGAGCAGGATTGGCCAATAGCAATATGCCTATTAATGCACTGAAAACTCCAGAAGCCAAAAACCAGCCCCAATTGTCCAGCTCTTTCTTATTGCCGAGGGCAAAAGAGATTTCTGCCAATCCGGAAAGCAAAAAAGAAATACTGAAGAAAGTAGCCAATACAAGATAGGATGCAAGCGGAGTTCTGAACACCCAAATCCCCAAAAGGATAAAGATGACACCTATAATGGTCAAGAAATACCAATGCTTCAATGCATTACGAACCGATTTCAAAGGTTGATTTTCCATATTTAAAAGTTTATTAAGTATACTAATATCCAAGCGCTACTCGCTCTCCACAAATTCATAATACTGTTCCAAAAGGGGCACTCCGTAATTTCTGGATTTCATTTCACTGATTTTGCGAAAGCCCATTCTTTCATAAAGGCTCGCCGCAGCATCCAGTCCGGCAGTAGTGTATAGGTAGGCTGCGGAGTAAGCCCTGGCCTTGTAGAAATCCATCCACTCCTCCATCAGCCTGCTACCGATTCCCTGACCCCGAAATTCCTTGGCCAAAATAAAATACCTGAGCTGGGCGCGGTTTGCAGGCCGGTGCATCAGCAGCACAAAACCGACCATTTTCCCTGCACTTTCCACTACCCACACCCGGTCTTTATTCGGATCATAAGCTCGATAGAACTCCAGCAGACTTTCCATCACATAAGCTTCAAACCCCAACCCAAACGCCTGCTCTTCAGCATATACTTTCCCATGCAATGCCGCCACCTGCCCCAGGTCTCCTGGCTCAAGGGTATTTCTGATTGAAAATTCAGGTGGGGTTTGCATTCGTTTAAAATAGAAAAAAAGTAAAAAGTTTACTACTATGAATGAATAAAAAAGGACCCCATAGCTGAGCTCCTTTTTTTATGTTGATTGATAACATATCATCACAAAAACTCGTCAGGAAGGTCAAATACAGCAATACCGGGATCTTTATCGGTAGTAATCCCATAGATTTTCTTTAGACTTGTGTCTACAACTAATCCTCTAATGGATATGTCCAGATGTAACATCCCCACTACATCGCCTGAATGAGTTAGGATATAGATGGTCTTGGCAACTACATTGTTCTCAAAAATTTCCTCTTCGTTAAATCCACCGTATAGATCGTATATATACTTATCGTCAATATAAATGTCCCGATGACCATATTTATTCTCTATATCAAAAATCACAACTGAATTTGCTCCAGAAGGTACAATCTCAAATTTTGGGAGGTCTAACCTAGGCCCCTCCACTACCGTAAACTTCTTGTTATTATAATCAAATATTTCTATACGATCACGATATACGCCTGCCGTAACAAACAGCCCCTCTTTTCTATTAGCCTTAAACCATCCTTTATTGATTTGACCTAAATGAAAATTTACTATTGGGTCGCTGTAATCAATCAAATGATCAGCATTAGGAATTTTCTCCCATTTTCCATATCCAGCTATTCTTTTTCCGTCCTTCAAGGAGATCTCTACAAGCCTATTCTCGTCAATAGACTTTATTCCCAGCATCGTGCTGTCCGTAGCATGAAACATTTTATACACTTCATATAGGCCTTCTGGTTGCTTATATTGATTGATTCCTAATAAGGAGGTGTCTGCAAGTGAAAAATCAGTAAGGGTTTTACTCATCCCACTATAAACGGTAAAAGTTGAATCATTAGGGCCTGATTCCACCAAAGTCGCACTTGGGATTTCTAAAGGACCAAACCCTGGTTTCCCTTTAGATGAAAAATAAGATAAGGGAGATTTTCGAAAAATACGTATAAGCGGATAAGTTGGGTCATTTCGCCTATTTTCTGATATGATTAAAAAATCCCCAACAGCATTAATAGCTATCGGATTAATTATCTCTGGAAATAGATCTTTTCACCTTCGAGATAATATACTTTTTCACTTTTTTCAATTTCCAAAAATGGATTTTCTTGGCTTATACCAGAACAAGAAATTATCAACAATAATGAAAATAAAGAAAACCAAAAACTAACTATGTTCTTCATATTAAATAATTAATTCCTGGTTTTTAGGCCAGGAATTAATATAAATGTAATTAAATCTTTAACGTGTACAGGTTTCTGCCACTCTAGCTTCATCATATTCCCAAAAGACTCCTCCTAGGTCTGTACAGCCACTAGAATTTGCCATACAGCATATATGATGAGGAGCTTCCTTACTTGCTTTAGCATTAGAAGGATTTACTATTAATGAAGCAAACAACATTCCCATAACCCCTAAACTGAGGCCTAATACTTTCATTTTGTTTTTCATGTGTTTATAATTTTTTTAAGGTCACATGGAATCTTCGCATGAATTATAATCATCCCTCTGTGTGTCGCTTCGGGTCATGCTTGATTTCATAATAAAATTGTTTTGGTTAAAGTTATAGTTGAAACTAAAAACCAGCCAGTTACCTAAACAATCAAATTACAGGAGTGGCGTTTTTTTTGCAAGCGGCAAATTGCTTGTGTAAAAATAATAAGATACTAGTTATACCGTATATTGGAAGACAAAAAGAGCCTAGAAAATATCCCCAAGCAACTTCCGGAGAATATGATAGGCTTCGACTACGCTCAGCCTGACCGCCCCATACTCCGCGAATCTCGGTAGCTTGTAAGACACTCAGCCTGAAGCTGTGTCCTCTGCGAAAACCTCAGCGTCCACCACGGTTAAAACCAAAATAATAGCCGTCCAAAATTGAACGGCTATCTATTAATCTTCGGTATAGTTGAAACTATCTACTTGTTCCTTGATCCAGTCGTAGTATTTGCTCTTACGGAATTCCTTCCAGTCTTGGGCGTATTTGGAGTCTTCGATCAGAAACTTAAAGGCAGTATTAGCTTTAGGCTTGGTCAGGGCTCCTACCAGATCCTCTGCCAGGCTGCGCTCCTTCACCCGCTGGTCTATGAAGTCCTGCATCATCTGATGCTCCTGTGCCGGCTCCATCTGCGTGAACTCTGCATAGTTATCCGGCTCCTCTTCGATAGCATCGAGAATATCCTCTTCAGCTTCAGTAAGGTCATAATTGTAGTAATCCTCATCGTCTGGCATGTAGTGGATTTTCTTCTTGTCCAGTTGGTAGAAGCAAATCATACCTTTGAGTAATTGGGTGGAGATTAAGTCTATCTCCTTTTCAGAAAGCGAAAGCATTGATGGTTTTAGAAAATTTTTAGAAAAATAGTGAATGTGGGATTCTGATCAAATTCTATTGTTCAGGGAATTGAGAAAACAATATAAGAGGTTTTAGGCATTAGAATCAATGATTTTGCTAAGCAATTCAGAATCAATTTGATGACCTCCACTATAGCTAAGTTCTTCGGCTGTTTTACCTAGTTTAAAAAGCATCTTTTGCTGAGCTAAAATTGCCTGATCTGTGACAAATTCATCCTGATCCCCCATTACCATTAGAATCTTTGTCTTACCAAATTTCTCCCGGGCCAGGTCCAGCTTCATGTCTTCGGCAAATCCTCCGGCCCAAAGTATCAATTGAACTATACTGCCAGACCATTGGCTGGCCCAGCGCGTGGCAGTGGCTGCTCCCTGAGAAAATCCCAAAACTTTCACTTTAGGCAAACTTGCAAAACCGGACAAATACTTTTCCATCAAGCTATCCAATAAAACATGATTGTTGGCAATGGCGACTTCACGCTCATGCCTGGTCATCCAGTTTGCTCCTACTCTCCCTGAAAACCCGTTCAGGTAATTGTAATTTGTGCCTTCTGGTGCTATGAACAACCGCTCAGACGAGTCATGAGGCTGAAACTTCCGAAGAAAAAACTCCGCCAGCTGCCCATAGCCATGTAACACCAACCATACTTCCTTCTCTTCGAAGGTAGGTTCATGTGAAAGGGCATAGTGTGCCTGATATTGAAAATGTAAACTTTTCTTCAAAACCCTAAGCGTTCAGATCGTCAAACTTGAAAGGCAGTAAGGACTGAATCCCATTAAACCTCAAAATATCCCCATTTGCTTGTTGAAGCAATAGGGAAATGGGGCTTCCAAATCTCATCTCCGTCTCATTGATAGCCTGTCTGCACATTCCGCAAGGCGACACCTTTGCCCAGACCTCATCTCCTCTTCGTCTAGCCGCGATAGCCAACTGCTTCACCGCTACCCCAGAAAAATTGGCACCCGCATAGCCCAGAACCAATCGCTCTGCACAGGTCCCTACTGGGAAACTGACATTCTCCTGATTGCTGGACTGCAAAATCTCTCCTGACTCCAGCCTCAGCGCTGCGCCCACTTGGAATGCTGAATAGGGAGCATAGGCAGTTTCAGAGATCCTCCTGGCCCGCATCATCAGCTGCTGCTCTTCTGTACTTAGCTCCTCCCAGGACAGTTCTTCAAACTCTGCTTGAAATCTTATCTTTTTACTCATAGTCTCTTAATAGGTGTCATCCTAACGATTAAGGTACAGAAAAGTTATTCCACTTTAGGCCAGCCTGCTTTTTTGGCTAGTATAAATTGCACATTTTAGCCTAGGCTAATTTTGAGTACTATGCAGACCATATTGATTTTAGGAGGTGGCAAATCGGCCATTTATTTGATTGATTACTTAGCAGAAAGCTGCCTTTCGAAGTCCCGAAAGTTGATTTTGGCAGACCTAAACCTAGGATCTGCTCAAGAAAAACTCAAGGATCGCCCAAACACCGAAGCCAGGAAGCTAAATATCGAAGACCTCAGTGCCAGACAATTCCTCATCCAGGAAGCCGACTTAGTCATATCCATGCTACCTGCATTCCTGCACCCCACCGTGGCCAAAGACTGCCTGGATTTTGGAAAGCACTTCTTCTCTGCCTCATATGAATCGGATGAGATGAGAAAAATGAAAACGGAAATCGAGGCCAAGAACCTGATTTTCCTCAATGAATGCGGCTTGGATCCTGGAATCGACCACATGTCTGCCATGAAAATTATAGACCGGGCAAAAGCCGAAGGGGAGGAAATCATTTCTTTTAAATCTTACTGCGGTGGACTTTTATCCCCTGAATCTGAGGACAATCCATGGAAATATAAATTCACCTGGAACCCCCGAAATGTAGTACTAGCCGGCCAAGGTGCCTCCAGATACATCGATCAAGGTGAACTTAAACTCGTCCCTTATCATCGACTATTTACCCGGCTGGACTCCATAAAGCTTCCTGGACTTGGTAACTTCGAGGGCTATCCAAACCGGGACTCGCTCAGCTATCGCAAAACTTACGGGGTGGAAAACATCCCTACCATGCTACGCGGCACATTACGTCGAGAAGGTTATTGCAAAGCCTGGAATATTTTCGTTCAACTGGGTATGTGCGATGACAGTTATGAATTGGATCTACCTGATAAGATGAGTCTCAGGCAGTTTCTGAATACTTTTCTACCCTATGATCCTGTCCAGACTGTGGAGGAAAAAGTTGCTGACGTCATTCCAGATTTTGATTTTCAAACATGGGAGAAGATCCAATGGTTGGGCTTTTTTGGTCCAAATCCACTACCCAAAACCAAAGGCTCCCCGGCAGCCATTTTACAGGCAATTTTGGAGAAAAACTGGAAGCTTTATCCCGAAGACAAAGACATGATCGTCATGCAGCATCTCTTTGAACTTGCAACCAAAAGCGGCAAAAAAACCATCACGTCCACCTTGGTTTCCTTCGGGGAGGGCAGTACCTACACAGCCATGGCCAAAACAGTTGGTTTACCCTTGGCCATTGCGGTGGATTTGTTTTTGGATGGAAAAATTAAGCTCGCAGGATTACATACTCCAGTGATCCCAAGGCTATATCAACCCATTTTAGAGGAATTGGACAAGTTTGGAATACGGTTTAAGGAAGAAGTTTTAGCGAAAGAAGGCCCGTGAAATCACCTTTAATAGTCCAATAAAAACCCTTTTACCAAGGCTGCATAGGAAGAGTGAGGATTTCCATCTTCATCTTTGATAAAAATGGGACGAACCTCCATCGCTTGATTTACTGAAGAAAAAGCACAAATTTCCCGTTGTACCCGCTTGCCAGGCTTATCCTGAAGCGTGAATTTTTCCACCATATTTAATCCCATATTTTCAGAGATTGCTGAAAACTCCAGCATTTGCCTAGGAGGCAATATCACCCAAAAACCCCCTCCTGTCTGAAGCAATTCACCTGCTTTGGAAATCAAGTCCAAAAAAGAAAGCTCATCTGTGTGCAGTGCGGTATTTCGCTGTGCATCTTTAGCTTTGAGGTGGTCCGGAAAATAAGGTGGATTACTGACGATCAAATCATATGGCGCAGCAGAAGTAAAATCCTGTAACCTCCCATGGATCAAGTTCATTCTACTAGCAAACGGGCTAGCGCTGATATTCTCCGCCGCTTGCTCCGCCGCCTGTTCATCTATTTCAATGGCCTCAATCTGTGCATTTGGAAACCGCTGCGCAAGCATTAGCGCAATCACCCCCGTACCGGTTCCTATATCCAGGATTCTTCTAGGAGAAGTAGCAGTTGCTAATGCTCCCAGCATCACGGCATCGGTACTGATCTTCATGCCACTTCGATCTTGGTGCACTGTAAATTGCTGAAAGCGAAACCAGGAATTTCCCATCAGGTACGGGCTTTACTGAAAAAGCTCATATTGAATCTGGGCTTGTCATCCATCACATTCAAATCATCTTCAGAGACCCGTTTCACACTCTCAATGGTATAGAACGCCTTCTCGTCCACACTTTTCAATTTGTCCACAAACTCCTTCAGATTTTCTCTTTTCATGACTGTGAACAGTAGAATCACCTTACCGTAACGCCCTTCAGCCCCTACGCTGGTGAATCGGAAATCCCGTTCTTTCATGTATTCAAGCAGTTCGGGATGGGGTTTTGGCGAGATCACCCGCACCAAAACTCTACCTAAAGCAAGCTTTTCTTCGAAATACATCCCCACATAAGTCCCTGTCCCAAATCCAGCTGCATAAGCCAGGTAGGAAAGGGGATTGTCAATATTCTGAAAAATCTGTCCTATGGCCAGTAGCCATATCAAAGCTTCAAAAAAACCCAAAACAGGGGCGATATTCTTCTTGCCATTCATCATAAACATGATGCGCAAGGTATTAATGGAGACATCCCCAACCCTCGCACAGAAGATAAGCAAAGGCATGATCAGGTAATTAAAAAGCTGATCAGAAACTCCTAGGGTATTGAGAAATTCTTGCATGACAAAATCAGGTAGATTGAAGCCGCAAAATTACACCCTATTCCAGCAAGAGCGAAATAAAATTTGGGATTAGATTTTACGGTCTCGCCCGGCTGCCATCCCAAAGTATGTAAATACCAAAGCAAAAAATAAAAGGAAATAAATCAGGACATTCCAATTGTCAAATAAATCCAATGAAACCCCAAATAACAAAGGACCTAGGGCTGCCAAGTAATAGCCTGAAGACTGCACCATGGCCGAAAGTTTTGCGGTAGTCTGGTCTTCTGCCGTTCGTAGCGATATGAGGGTATAAGCGATACTCAAACTCGCACCCATACAAAATCCCACTAATGCCAAAGCTGCATAAGTGAGCAGTTCATGCTGAATAAATAAGGCTAAATATCCCAATACATAAGCCACTCCCACCCATTTGATCACAGCAGTCTGTTCCTTCATTTTGATCAGAAAATTGGGAGCAAAGTAGGATCCCAAAAGAGAAACGAACTGCATCAAAGAGGCCACTATTCCGGCTTGTGCAGGGCTCCATCCCCTTGAAATCAACATATCAGGCAACCAGGTAATCATCGTAAAGTACATCACAGATTGGGCTCCCATAAAAACAGTCACCTGCCAGGCCAACTTGGATTTCCATACATTCTTTGCTTTTCCTGTTACTTCATGCAAACTAGCCTTGGGCCGCTGTAACTGCGGGATCCAAAAGAGCATCGCCAACACCATAAATGCTGACCAAGACGCCAAAGATCCCCTCCAGCCTAGCTCCCAATCAACTGCCAAGGGAACGCTTAAGCCTACCGCTATGGCAGCAAATAATGACATCATAGTAGCCAATAGTGCAGTCATCAATCCCAATTTCTCTGGCAGCCTCACCTTGATCAGTGGAATCAGAAGCACATTGGCGATTACGATCCCAATTCCCGTCAAAGCGGTACCCAGAATCATTAGCTCTATACCACCTAATACACGGATTACAACTCCTGTAAATAAAATCACCAGTCCCAGAAATACAGCTCTACCCATCCCCAAGCGCTTCCCTATCCCCGGTGCAAATAGAGAGAAGGTAGCAAATGTCAAAAGAGGAAGTGTAGTGAGGAATCCTGCCAGGCCATTGGACAAGCCTAGGTCCTCCCTGATAAAGGGAATCAATGGCCCAACTGACGCTATGGAAGTCCGAAGATTGATGGAAACCAGAATAATCCCGGCCATTAACACAAAGGAGGATGAAGCCCTATTCATAAAAGTGTAGCGAAAATATGCATTTACTCAATGAGCCAAGATAAGCATGCAGCGACTAATTAGACTGAAAAATTGCCTCAAAAAGAAAAGCCTTCCGAGGTTTCAGAAGGCTTCCCATTTTATAAACCAAAGCTGGCTTTGAGTTGATCCACATAATCTAGTTTTTCCCAAGTGAAAAGTTCTACCTCATGGGTCACAGACTCACGATACGGGGAATGGAAAGTTTTGGTGACTACCTTGTTTTCTCTTCCCATATGTCCATAAGCAGCGGTTTCTTCATAGATAGGATTTCTCAACTTCAGCCTTTGCTCGATTGCGTATGGTCTCATGTCAAAAATTGCTTCGATTTTCTTGGCGATTGCCCCATCACTCAAGCCTACTTTGGACGTGCCATAAGTGTTGACATATATTCCCATAGGAGCAGCTACTCCGATGGCATAGGAAACCTGGACCAATACCTCATCTGCAATTCCTGCTGCCACCATGTTTTTGGCAATGTGTCTAGTAGCATAAGCGGCAGATCGGTCCACTTTGGAAGGATCCTTTCCGGAGAAAGCTCCCCCACCATGTGCTCCTTTTCCACCATAGGTATCCACGATGATTTTTCTACCGGTAAGTCCTGCATCTCCATGTGGTCCACCGATGACAAACTTCCCGGTAGGATTGATATGGTATTTGATATCTGAGGTAAAGAGCTTTTGCAGTTCTGGTTTGAGCTGAGCAGTCACTCTTGGAATCAAAATAGAAATGATGTCAGATTTAATCTTGGCAAGCATAGCACTTTCCTCATCAAAGTCATCGTGCTGCGTAGAAACAACAATAGCCTCGATTCGCTGAGGTACATTATCGTCACTGTATTCTATGGTTACCTGCGCTTTAGAGTCAGGTCTTAGATATGTAATTTCTTTGTTTTCTCTTCTCAAGGCAGCCAGTTCACGAAGAATTCTGTGAGAAATATCCAAGGCCAACGGCATGTAATTCTCCGTTTCATTGGTGGCATAGCCAAACATCATTCCCTGATCCCCTGCTCCCTGTTCTTCGGGGCTTTGTCTATCCACACCCTGATTGATATCCGCAGATTGCTCATGTATGGCCGAAAGCACCCCGCATGAGTTCCCTTCAAACATGTAATCACTTTTGGTATAACCTATGCGATTGATCACATCACGGGCGATCTTCTGCACATCCAGATAGATGTCCGAGTTCACCTCACCTGCCAAGACTACCTGGCCAGTAGTTACCAAAGTTTCACAAGCTACTTTCGATTTGGGATCAAACGCCAAAAAATTATCTATCAATGCGTCTGAAATTTGATCTGCGATTTTATCTGGGTGTCCCTCAGAAACTGACTCTGAGGTGAATAAATATGCCATAAATATATTTTGGAATACGATTTTTAAAGAAAGCCCAAAAATACGTGAACTGACTGAAATAAAAAATTTATTCCAAGGGCGGTGAGGCTTTGAATGGACAGCTGTTAAATGGGAGCCTTCAGTCCTGAAACAAATGGATTTTTGGGCATAAAAAAACACCGTCCAGAAAACTGAACGGTGCTGTTTTAATAGGTTTGAACTGCTTATAGCATGGTCACAAAGCTCTCAAAACCAGTTCCAGTCTTTACTCTGAAGTTGATTCCGTCGGCATTGGCTCTGTCGATTGTGTAGATTTTGTGTAGACCTTGAGGATTGTCCACCTTTTCAGTGTGGATCAATTGGTTTCCGTCATAAATCAAAACTTCGATATCTTTTGCCTGAAGGTTGCTTACTAGCAATCTGTACTGATTATCTCCCATAGGAGTCACTCTAGTGTAAACCGCTGGAGCTTCAGCTACGAAAGTATCGAAAGTGGCAGTTCTCAAAACACCAGACTGATCGATCACTTCTACAGAATAAGTTCCTTCAGGAAGAGCTTTCAAGTCATATTTTTTAGCAAAAGCCTCTTCTTTATTGATTCTGTCTCTCATGATCACACGATCTTCAGTGTCAGTGATTTTCACTATTACAGTTCCCTGTGGCGCTTCATTGAAAGCCACAGCCACCTTAGTTGGCTCAATCTGTCTGATTTGGACAGCAATGTTTTCAGTTGCAAACGCTCCTGCTGCGATCCCCGCAACAAAAAGCAATGTGAATAATTTTTTCATTTTAATAATTGGTTTGAATAGGTTCTAAATTTTAAATAACCGCTGGACGGCTGTTCAGTCTCTGGGGGTAATTTGGGCTACTTGGTCCGTTTGATTACCGATCGGTTTGTTATTATGATTCAAAGGTACTACACGGAAACGTAATTGCAAATGTTTCAATGAAAAAAGATTATTGTTAATGATTCGTTAACAAAACCATTGATTTTTTACGTATTTAATAAAATACTTCCGCAATCGATAGCGAAGGCTCTGGAATTTGGATATTTGGCACTTTTACAGAATTTTCATTTGAAAAAAATTAAAAACCAGAATTTGTGTCGTACCATTGATTTTGAATCAGGCTTTTATCCAATGGAAATTTTGTGAAAAAAAATTTTAAAAAAGTTTTTCAGCCTTCTTTTTACAAGCCGTTATACAGCCAATTATCAGCATTTTGGCAAGAAACACAGGGGAGCATACCCAACCACACACCCTGAAATTTGATTTATGACAAAAAAAGTGGGCTGAAATATAAAGTTTCAACCCACTCACTGGAAATTTTGCAGATTCTGCAATCCTGCAAATTTCCAAACTTCAAGTAATTGCTAGTTTCTCCCCTTATAATTGGCAGCTTTTGCCACCATTTCCTGGTCAAAAGTCCCAAGTAATTCCACGACCATCAAGTCCCCATCATCACCGCCAACCAGCACCACCAAGTCAGAAATCTTTTTTCCTCCTTTGGAATACACCATCACGCTCCCGCTTTTTCCTTCTGAAGCTTCCATCAACAATTCGTATCGCTCACGCTCCAGCCCCTTTTGCAAAGACTTGGACTCTCTGCGGTTCACATCTGACTGATCCGGCAGATTGAAAAAATTAAGCTTGTCTATAGACTTTGCCACAGTGGCCATGTCATTCTCATCAATGTCAATTTTAAACCCTTCGGCAAAATTCATGAAGTTACCTCCCAGCTCCATGTGGAAGAAATCGTCCTCACCTTTGTATTTTTCATATAAGGCTTTGACGCTTTTACTCTGTGCTTGTACAGACCAGACTGCACCTAATAGTGCAAAAGTTAAAATCAGCTTTTTCATTTTAAAATGGTTTAGATTCTATATTAATATTGAGTAGGTTTTTTATTTACATGTATATCCGCTTTTCTGCCAGGAAGGAGGCTAAAGCAATTTAGCATATGTTGAACTTTAGAATTGAAGCCACATCGGCCTGCCTACCGGCAAAGGCAGGTCTTCGGTCACTTGTACTGAGCGTAGTTGTAGTATCGGTCTTCTGACCAGATAAGCGAAGGATCTAAAGCGACTTGCATCATTGCGGATAATCATAGTTATTTATTCCCTTTTGCTCCCTTACTTCCTTTCCCATAATTATCCATCCCGGGGATATCTGTGTGCTCAGCCAGCATATTCAGATCTTCATAAGTAAAACTCCCCAGCATAGAGAGTAGCGTAAATTCTTTCGAATCACCTGAGATCATCATCAACTCTCTCACTAAGCCTCCTTCCTCCCGTACCATGAATTTCAGACTGGATCCTTTATCCTGCACATCCATGAGATCTTCATACTGGTTTCTGCTGAGCGTGCCCATCGCCTCCTTATAAAAGGTCTGTCCATCCACCTCATCAGAAGAGAGTATGCGTATGCCCTTCACCTTTTGGATCAGTTCGCCCAAATCCTTGGAATCCTGATCCGAATCGGCATTGCTCTTTAGAAAGCCACCTGCCATTTGCATCATCTTCGGGCTAATGTACACTCGGGAAAACCTGTCGTCATCCATGTACTTAGAAAAAAAACGTTGGATCGCATCATCTTGAGCCTGGGCCTGAAGCACAATCGCAAACATTAAAAAGGGGATTATCAGTATCTTTTTCATGTGTTTATAATTTTTTTTTAAGGTCAATACCTGTCCCGATACCTCGGGATGGAATCTTCGCATGAATTATAATCATCCCTCTGTGTGTCGCTTCGGGTCATGCTTGATTTCATATGATTATAATTTGTCTTTTAAAGGCCACAACCTGTCCCGTGACGAAGGAAACGGGATGGAATCCCGCATGCATTATTATCATCCCAGTGTGTGACTTTTTAATCCTGCTCGATTTCATAGTTTATTTCATCATAGGGTCACCAAACAGATTATTAGTAGTGTTTAGGTATTTGAATTCATTCATAGCCTCCATCTCCTGCTGACCTTTATTGAGATTGTTCTGGATCACCGCGAAAGCTTGCATCACTTCCTGGTAAGCCTGCTCTTCTTGGTGCTGTTCATAGTTCCTCCAGCCCCAGAGTGCTGTGACCAAAATAGCCACCGAAGCTGCCCAGTTTAGCCATGAGCGGGATTTCAGCGGCACCACCTTCACAGGCATTTGAACTGCAGGTTCCTCATCAGCTAATTCTTCCAGACCTACAAACAGCGCTTTCTCGGCTGCATAGCCTGGAGCGCTTTTCAGCAGGCTCTTCAGCTCTGCCTCCTCCGCCTGAGTACTCTCCGCCTGCCAATACTTCTCTAGTAATTCTTCTATTCGCTGACTCATTTGCTTATATTTTGGTTGATCATCCGCTCTCGAATGCTTTTTCTTGCCCTATGCAGATTCACCTTTACCTGCTCCATGCTCACCTCTAAGTGCCCGGCTATTTCCTCATAGCTCAATCCCTCCACTTCCCGCAGCTGAAAGATTTCCTGCTGCCGCAAAGGCAGGGATTTGACCAGCCTCATCACCTTGCCCGCAGCTTCACTCACCTCAGCAGCTCCAGACTCCTCCACAGGCAACTCTTCTAAGCCATCCAATGCCTCCAGTTTTTTAGTCTGCCGAAAATGCATCAGCACCTCATTTTTCAGACTTTTCACCAGCCAGCCAGACAAATTGGGATGGCGACTCAGTTCCTCTTCTCTTGCATAAGATTTCTCAAAGACATTTTGAAGCATATCCTCCGCCAGGGACCGATCTCTCACCCAGAGATAAACTAATCGGTAGAGTCGACCACGGTTCGGCCAGATATGTGCTTCAAAAAATGACTTCATTTTGTATAGTGATGCATGGAAATCGGGAATGTTACAGTATCCAGGATTTTTTTCTAAAAAACTTTACCTCAAGAGTATGGCCATGAGCCCCATGGGCAAAGCAATTTTTATCTCCCTAATATCCAGTATATAAAGTGTAAATTGATTCTAAATTGAACGGATAAATAGTAGGCATGCAGACTATTTGCTAATTTGCCTACTCTTCAAACTCAAAAAAAATGAACCTGCCCAACACAAAAAAGCGCATAAAAAAAGCCCCGAATAAATTCGAGGCTTGTGGTGATGAGTGGATTCGAACCACCGACTCACGGATTTTCAGTCCGATGCTCTACCAACTGAGCTACATCACCGTTTTGTAAAGTGATGCAAAGGTAGATATTTGAATATTTGAAGCAAATCATTTCAGAAAAAAATACGAGAGAAATACTAAATAAAATTCTAATCTCATCAATATGAGCTTTTTACCTCAACTCGCTTTTTTAGTCATTTTGGGCATTGCCTCTTTCATTTTGGTGAAAAGGGTCAAATTCCTCCGCAGAAACATCCTGCTGGGCAAAGCCGAAGTCCGAAATGATCAACCCGAAAAACGCTGGCAAACCATGGCGCTAGTGGCTTTCGGCCAAAAGAAAATGTTCAAGCGAATGCTGCCGGCTATTTTACACCTCATGGTTTACGTGGGATTTATAGTGATCAACTTAGAAGTGCTGGAGTTTGTGATAGACGGACTGGCGGGCACCCACCGTATATTTGCTCCATTCTTAGGCTCTGTCTATACCCTGGCCATGAATATCTTTGAGTTTCTGGCCGTACTGGTCATTCTTGCTTGCGTGGTATTCCTGATCAGAAGAAATATCCTCAAAGTACCACGCTTCACCAAGCCTGAAATGAAAGGCTGGCCGGCCTTGGATGCCAATGTGATTTTACTGATCGAAATCGTTCTGATGTTTGCCATTCTGAAAATGAATGCCGCAGATCAAATCCTTGCATCGCGTGGAGTGGGGCATTATATCCCTGTAGGCACACTTTTATTCAGTTCTTTATTCAGCCCGATTTTCGACAACTTCAGTTCCGAATTTTTGATTGCAGTAGAACGGATTGCTTGGTGGTTCCACATTATCGGGATTTTGGCTTTTGCAGTATATGTCACATATTCCAAGCACCTGCATATCTTCCTGGCCTTTCCCAATACCTGGTATTCCAACTTAAAGCCAAAAGGAGAAATGCCAAATATGCCTGAAGTGACCAATGAAGTCAATATGATGCTTGGTGTTCCTGCAGAAGCTCCTGCCGATCCCCCAGCAGAGATCGGAAGATTTGGGGCCAAAGACATCAATGACCTGAGTTGGATCAATGTCATGAATGCCTACTCCTGTACAGAATGCGGCAGGTGCACCGCTGAATGCCCTGCAAACCTCACCGGCAAAAAGCTTTCGCCAAGAAAAATCATGATGGATGTACGTGACCGGGCAGAAGAAGCAGGAAAGAGCCTGGACACCGGAGGAAAAGGACTAGAAGACGGCAAATCGCTACTGGGAGACTACATCAGCAAAGAAGAACTGAATGCCTGCACCAGTTGCAATGCCTGTGTAGAAGCTTGTCCGGTCAATATAGATCCGCTATCGATAATTCTACAGATGAGGAGGTACGTTGCCATGGAAGAATCCGGCACCCCTGCTCAGTGGAATGCCATGTTCCAAAACATGGAAACCAGCTTTGCTCCATGGAAATTCAGCCCGCAGGACAGATTCAACTGGGCAGAAAGAGTAAAAGAGCAGGAGATTCCAGATTAAAATTTAGAAGATTTGAAAATTGAAAAAATTTAGTAACCAGAAGAGCTGGAATTAGCGAGAATAGGTAAAACTGTGAAGTTGCCCTCGTAAATCCAATATCATAAATCGTAAATCAAAATCATGTCTACATATAAAGTCCCTACCATGGCCGATATGGCCGGCAAAGGAGAAAGCCCTGAAATACTATTCTGGGTAGGCTGCGCCGGATCTTTTGACGATAGATACAAAGCTGTCACACAAGCATTTGTCAAAATATTAAATAAGGTAGGAGTAAGTTTTGCAGTTTTGGGACCTGAAGAAGCCTGTACAGGAGACCCGGCAAGAAGAGCAGGAAATGAATTCCTCTTTCAAATGCAGGCAGTCGCCAATATCCAGGTGATGAATGGCTATGCGGTAAAAAAAGTAGTCACAGCTTGCCCACATTGCTTCAATACCATCAAAAATGAATACCCGGCACTAGGCGGAAGTTACGAGGTGATTCACCACTCCCAGTTTCTGCAGCAACTGATCAATGAAGGAAAAGTAGCGCTCCAAGGCGGAGGTGAATTCAAAGGCAAAAAAATCACTTTTCATGATTCTTGCTATTTGGGACGTGCAAACGACGTCTATGAAGCGCCAAGAGAAGTGATCAAAGCACTGGACGTGGAGCTGGTAGAGATGAAGCGCTGCCGCACCAAGGGGCTTTGCTGCGGTGCCGGAGGCGCTCAGATGTTTAAGGAACCAGAACCTGGCCATAAAGACATCAACGTAGAGCGAACCGAGGAAGCTTTGGCCACCGGTGCCAATGCCATAGCGGTAGGCTGTCCGTTTTGCCTCACCATGATGACAGACGGGGTCAAAAACAAAGAGAAAGAAGAGCAGGTTAAAGTCTATGACCTGGCAGAAATGATTGCTAAAGACATGGGAATTTGAGCCTCTCTTTGAATCAATTCAACCCTTTTTGCCGTTAGGTAGAAAGGGTTTTTCTTTGCCTATAAGAAAATTATAATATGTACGTTGATTTTAAAAACTTACCGGAAGATTCAAGGGTCTGGGTATATCAAGCCACCCGTAAATTCTCCAATCAGGAGATTGAACTGATCTCTTCCACTTTAACCAAATTCTGTGAAGGTTGGAATACGCATGGAAACCGTATGCCGACCTCCTTTGAAATTATAGACCAGCAAGTGATCGTACTGGCAGTGGATGAAACCGGACTAGGGGCCAGCGGATGCTCCATCGATAGTTCGGTGCGTACGCTAAGCCAGCTGGAAGAGCAACTTTCCACCAATTTGACTGATCGAGGGAAAGTCACCTTCAAATCCAACTCAGGGGAATTGCTCGTAGTTCCTGCTTTGAGAGTCAAAGAAAAAGTACTTTCAGGAGAAATCGACAAGGATACACTAGTGATCAATCCGCAGGTTCAAACCAAAAAAGACTTGGAATCTGTCTGGATTTCAGCAGGGAAAAGCTGGCTAAGCAGATACTTTCCAAATTAATTTAGTAATATTCAGAATAGATCATCAATCGAATAGCCCTTTCAGATGAAAAACCATTTTTTGTGGATTTGCCTTTTGCTCCTAGTAGGAGTAAGCTCATGTAAAAGCCTTCAGGAGAAAGGCAATGACCAGTATCTATCCGGTCAGTACCAATACGCGATCAACACCTTCTCCCAGATATTAGCTGATGAACCTGATAATCAGGAGGCAAACCAAATCATAGCCGAGAGCTATAGACTTTCTAACCGAATCGAAGAAGCAGCGCCTTACTACCAGAAACTAATCGAGGAGTCCCCGACTTTTGAAAGTTATTACAGACTTGGGTTAAGCCTAAAAGCTCAAAACAAGCCAGAAGAAGCGAAAGAGGCTTTTGAAAGTGCCAAAGAATACACACAAAACGAAGAATACTTAGCCGAAACACAGCGTCAAATCGAAGCCATTAAGCTATCCCAAGGCATTGAGGACTACTGGCCTTACCACGAATTGATCAATTATAAAGACCTGAATACCGCAGGACCGGATTATGCGCCAGTTGCCAGTGAAGGTTTCCTTTACTTTACTTCTGGTCGTCAGGCCAGCGGACTCTATCCCGCTGACGGCTCCCCATACACCAAATTATTTAGGGCCAGAGCAGATGGTGTCAACGTAGATGCTACTGCCGCACAAGCTTTGCCAGAGTTTCAAAACGAAGAAGGCCTTAATCAGGCTGCTATCGCGATCAGCCCAGATGGGAACACCATCATTTATGCCAGAGGAAACTCCACCTCCCCAAAAGATCTTCCGGAGACCGCCTTATTTGTCTCCTATTTCCGTGGTGCTGGTTTTACACAGCCGATCTGGATGCCAGTAAATGAGGATGAATTCTGGTGGAACTCCACACCTGCTTTCAGCCCGGATGGATCAGAACTTTATTTTGCCTCCAACCGACCCGGAGGATTTGGAGGTATAGATTTGTATAAAGCTACCCGCTTGGCCAATGGGGATTTTGGAAATCCGGTAAACCTGGGTCCTACAGTGAACACACCAGGCAATGAGCTATTCCCTAGGCCTACGGTTGACGGGAAGTTCTTTTTCTCCTCTGATGGACACCCGGGATTTGGGAAGCTAGACCTCTTTGTGGCAGAGCCAAATGAGTCCGGAGAACAAGTCATCAAAAACTTAGGTGAAAACTTCAATAGCCAAAATGATGATTTTGCTATTTTCTTTACCGAATATCCTAAAGCTGGCTTTATCTCCTCAAACCGAGAGGGCGGCGTAGGAGATGATGATATTTATTATTTTGAAGACAAAACCCCTAAGCCAAAAATCGTCAATGTACTCTTGAACGTCTACACCAAACAGCGTGTGGCAGGGGAACCGGATGCGGTGCTAGAGCAAGCCAGAGTAGTCCTTTATGATAGCTTGAGCAAGCAGGCCGGAGGAGATTTCTCCAATTCAAACGGGAGAGTTAGATTCACTTTGACTCCAAATGCAGACTTTACCATCATCGCTTCGAAAACAGGATATTTCTCCAAGTCTATCCCCTATTCCACCGTGGGAAAAACTCCGGACCCGGCCACATTGATACAAGAGGTCACTAACATTACATTAGACACCACCATCGTCTTGGATCAGTTGGTACTGGATAGATCTATTGTCTTGGAAAACATCTATTACGATCTAGATAAGGCTGATATCCGACCTGATGCGGCAGTGGAATTGGATAAATTAGTTCAAATACTCAAAGACAATCCTGCCATTAGAATCGAGCTGAGTTCACATACTGATGACAGGTCTTCGGATGACTATAATCAGGATCTCTCGCAAAGGAGAGCGCAATCAGCAGTGGACTATATCGTTTCGCAGGGCATAGATGCTGACCGACTGGTAGCCAAAGGATATGGAGAAAGCCAGCTGATTATTGAAAATGCCCAGACCGAAGAAGAACATCAAACCAACCGAAGGACTGAGTTCAAAGTGATAGAAATCCAACAATAAAACCAGTTAGTTTCCACATAAATGACCAAAAAGCAGGCTTTCGGCAAAGGCAATTCTAAGTACCTGAAATCAGGTGTTTTGACCGGTGCAAGCAGATCATAAACTAAGCTGTTTTATATTTCCATGATCCCAGCCTTTTATCAGAAAAAGCACAGTTTTCAGGAACTTATGAGTTATTTTTGCGCTTGAATTAGCAAAAATACCCCTATGCGCCAATCTTGGTGGAAAATCTTGGCTATAGTCCTGCTGCTGTACACATTAATAGCAGGCTTACTGATGGACGCGCCCCGGCTTCCAATTCTGAATGAAACTATCCGTGCATTACATTTCCATGTCACCATGTGGTTTGGAATGATTCTCATGCTGGTTGTGGCGGTATATTACAGCATCAAATACCTCAGAACAAACAATTTACAATACGACGATCTAGCATTAGAATACACCAATTCTGCGATCCTATTTGGCGTTCTGGGAATAGTGACCGGTATGCTATGGGCCAAATTTACCTGGGGGGATTATTGGAGTGGAGACCCCAAACAAAATGCGGCTGCAATCGGCATCTTGATGTATTTTGCCTACTTAATCCTCCGAAATTCACTTACTGATGCTCAGCAAAGAGGCAGAATAGGCGCGATTTATAACATATTTGCCTTCGCTGCTTTCATCCCTTTGATCTTTGTTCTCCCTAGACTTACCGACAGCCTGCACCCTGGAAATGGTGGTAATCCTGGCTTTAACGCCTATGACCTGGACTCCAAACTTCGAATGGTATTCTATCCAGCCATCATAGGTTGGACGCTTTTCGGTAGTTGGATCGCAACCGTACGTGTGAGAATGCGTAGGGTGGAGAGAACTCTAGAAGACCGAATGATTAATCCCTGATCCATGAAAAAATTAGTAACAATAGCCTTGTTGATTTTCAGTCTTTCTGCTTTGGCACAAGAAAAAATCGCGGTAACCGAATCAGATTACTCCAATAACGCTGTGGAGATGGCAGATGTGATGCGTGCAGATGGAAAGATCTATGTGCTGGTCGGGGTGATTCTGATCATATTTGCAGGCGTGACCTTCTATTTGATCAGTACAGATAGAAAAATCAGTAGGTTAGAAAAAAACATTCATTCCTAAACAGCAATTCTCATGAAAAAAGGACATCTATTAGGTCTGGGAATCATCGCTATTGCGATAGTGATTATCATGACATCCATAGGCGATGCCAGTAGCTACGAAAGCTTCAGTACCGCCAAAGAACTAAAGCAAGAAGGGAATGAGAATGCTATTCACGTCGTGGGGCAATTGAAAAAAGATGCCAATGGAGAAGTGACCGGACTGAATGTCAGGGAAGATAAGGTTTCCTTTACGTTTGTTTTGGTGGACAATGAAGGTACCGAGCAGGAGGTATTTTACAATGAGCCAGTACCGGCAGACTTCACACGATCAGAGTCAGTGGTAGTCATAGGGTCATATAAGAATGATGAAATCTTCATCGCTGACAAAATCCTGATGAAATGCCCTTCCAAATACCAGGAAACTGACGTGCAGGCGGCAGGAATGTGAGAAAGTGAAGCTAGAATAAACAATCCATGATCAATACCTTTATCGGTAATTTCGGCCATTTAATGACCATAGTGGCCTTTGTCACCGCGCTGATTACCGCTTACGCATATTACCAATATTTCAAGGCACCCGAACTAGAGAAGGCGAATTGGAGAAGATTCAGTAGAATCAGTTTTTCCTTGCATGCTATATCCAGTGTGCTGATAGCTGTTTCGCTTTTCGAAATCATCTACAATCACCGTTTTGAGTATTTCTATGCCTACTCGCATAGCTCTAAGGCCCTGCCGGTGCATTATATGATTTCCAGTTTTTGGGAAGGTCAAGAAGGCGCTTTTATCCTGTGGATTTTCTGGAATGTAGTGCTGGGTTCCATCCTGATCGCCACGAATAAATTTTGGGAAGCACCGGTGATGATTGTCTTTGCTTTGGTGCAGGCTTTCCTGGTTTCCATGATATTAGGAGTAGTCATCGGTGATTTGAAAATAGGTAGTACACCTTTCATCTTACTCAGAGATGCCACACAAGCGCCGATTTTCCAGATGAATCCGGATTTTATACCTGAAGATGGCACTGGATTAAATCCGCTCTTGCAGAATATCTGGATGGTCATCCACCCGCCTACCCTATTCCTGGGCTACGCATCCACACTAGTCCCATTTGCATTTTTAATGGGAGGATTGGTCACCAGAAAATACAGCGAGTGGATTCGTCCGGCTTTGCCATGGGCAATTTTCTCTGCCATGATCTTGGGGATGGGTATTATTATGGGCGCCTATTGGGCTTATGTCACTTTGAACTTTGGGGGATACTGGAACTGGGACCCAGTAGAGAATGCCGTTTATGTTCCCTGGCTAGTACTGGTGGCCTCCATTCATACCATGATCACCTTTAAGAAAAGTGCTACCGCGCTCAAGACTTCTATAGTCCTGGTGATCTCCACATTTATCCTGGTCCTTTACGCTACCTTCTTGGTTCGCTCAGGAGTTTTGGGCGATTCCTCAGTACACTCTTTTACTGACCTGGGGCTTTCTGGGCAGTTATTGATTTATATGCTTTTCTTCCTCGTAGTAGCTATAATTCTAGCAGTAAGAGCCTGGAGGCACATCCCAAGCTCTGAAAAGGAAGCCTCTGTTTACTCGCGAGAATTTTGGATTTTCATAGGTGCTACCACCTTAGGTCTAATGGCATTCCAGGTCATACTGCCTACCTCCATCCCGGCCTGGAATGCTTTAGTAGAAGGCTTCGGAGGCATATCCAATATGGCTCCTCCGGCTGACCAGATCGAATTCTACACTAAATTCCAGTTATGGTTTGCAGTGGTGATCGCTTTACTCACCGCCGTGGGTCAATTTTTCTGGTGGCAGAAAATGGATAAAAAAGCCTTGAAAGAAGCGCTTTTAACCCCTTATATCATTTCTGTATTGCTATCAGCTGCGGTGATTGTACTGGCCAAAGTCTACGATTGGAAGTATATCATAGTAGTACTGGCCGGCACATTTACAATCACTGCAAACGCTGTGATTCTGATCAGAATCCTAAAGAAGTCCACTTTCAAGCTAGCAGGAGGCTCTTTGGCACATATTGGCCTGGGGATGGTGCTGATCGGCGTCATGTTCAGTTCTGGCTATTCAGATGTGATTTCCATCAACATGTCCGGTCTTACCTACAGCAACAGTTGGGAGGATGAACTGAACAAAGAACACGTGCTGCTTTGGATCAACAAGCCGATTCAGATGAAAGATTACACAGTCATCTACAGAGGCCGCCAAAAGAAGGTGGTGGGTATTCCTGAGTATGTACCTGCAAGAATTCTGGAAGAAACCGATGCAGTCAACAAAATGATCGCACTGGAAGGGTATAAAGATTACTTCCAAAAAGGCGATGAAGTGGATATTGTACTGGAAGAAAACGATTACTTCCGTATCGAATACTATCAAAATGAAGTGATGAAATTCTCACTTAGTCCCATGTCCCAATTCAATGAGGGTATGGGAGGGTTGATTTCCTCTCCTGATTCCAAAATATTCATAGATAAAGACCTCTACACTTATGTAGCGGCTATGAACGATCCTGAAGATCCTGACTGGAAGGAAGACGAACTTTACGAAGTGGCTCCTGGAGAGCAATTCCATGTGGCAGATTACGTGACCTATTTTGACGGGGCGGATGTTCTGGAAGAACTGGATGGCTACACCTTGCAGGAAGGCGATGTGGCTGTAAGAGCTAACCTGAGAATTCTAGACTATGATGTGGAAAAAACACTACAACCTACATTTATCATCCGTAATAACCAGGTGGGTAAACTACCTGTTATTGACAACGAATTAGGGATAAAAGTTAGCTTGGAAAATATCTTACCGGAGGAAAACAAATTTGTATTCAAAGTCAATCAGTACCAAAAAGACTACGTGGTGATGAAGGCTATTGTAAAGCCATATATCAATGTGCTGTGGATGGGTACCATCATCATGCTGCTAGGCTTCACCGTCGCAATATACCGGAGATTTGATGAGTTCAAAAAGATGCGGGACAAAGGCCTGGAGGCTTAATAAATCTTCACTCAAAAAGCCAGATATTAATTTATCTGGCTTTTTTTAGGCGCAGTCCTTAAACTTCAGAAGGTAGATTCAACGATAAAATCTCCTCCAGATATTCCCTTGAATTGGACAATCTTGGCACTTTGTGCTGCCCGCCTAGCTTTCCTTTTTTTCGCATCCACTGTTCAAATAGCCCCGCTGGCGCATGGTGAATGATAGGCTCCATCAAAGCCAATCCCTTGTATCTTTTTGCATCATAATCCGAATTGATTTCCCGGAGCTTTTCATCCAGTAGCTGATCAAACCTTTTCATATCGGATGGCTCCTTTTGAAACTCAATAATCCATTCATGAGCTCCCTTTCCGCCAGATGACTCAAAGTAAACCGGGGCAGCGGTGAAGTTTGCTATGCGCGCATCTGTTTGCTCAGCGGCATATTGAATAGCTTTTTCGGCATTTTCTACAATCACCTCTTCGCCAAAGGCATTGATAAAATGTTTGGTCCTTCCAGTAATCCGGAAGCGAAAAGGCCGTGTAGAAGTGAATTTGATGGTATCACCTATTTTGTATCGCCAGAGCCCTCCATTGGTAGAAATCACTATAGCGTAATTCTTACCCGTTTCCACCTCAGAAAGCGGGACTACTTTGGGACTGGCTCTATCCCACTCTTCCATGGGGATAAATTCATAAAAAATCCCATAGTCCAGCAGCAACAATAGCTCATCAGAATCTGCCTGATCTTGGATACCAAAAAATCCTTCGGAGGCATTATACGTCTCCATGTAGCGCATTTTATCCGAAGGTATCAATTCCTGAAATAAACTACGGTAAGGACCAAATGCCACTGCTCCGTGAAAGAAAACCTCCAAGTTTGGCCAAACTTCCAGAATGTTCTTGGCTTTTTTGATTTCAAGTATTTTCTGAATCAATACAATAGTCCAAGTAGGTACACCAGCAATACAGGTCACATTTTCGTTCATGGTCTCCCGGGCCATTTTTTCGATCTTCTCCTCCCACTCTGACATCAGCGCCGTCTCCAAAGATGGCGTACGGACTAGCTGTGCCCAGATAGGCAGGTTATGCATGATTACCGCTGAAATGTCTCCTGCTCTGGTTTTCCCAGTTGGATTTAGGGGGTTCTTTTCTAATGTACCTCCTATAGTAAGACTTTTGCCGGAAAAGAGATTCGAATCAGGATTATTGATCAGGTAAAGGGAAAGCAGGTCCTTACCTCCCTTGTAATGACATTCTTCCAGGCTTTCCTCAGTGACTGGTATGTACTTACTTCGGCTTGAAGTAGTGCCGGATGACTTGGAAAACCACTCTATATCCGTATTCCAAAGCACATTTTGCTGACCCCGCATGGTCTTCTCGATGTATGGTTTGAGTGACTCATAGTCGTGGACGGGGACATTAGAAGCAAAGTCTGCATAGGATTTGATATTCTTGAAATTAAACGCTCTGCCAAACTCAGTTCGCAGTCCAGCTTCGATCAAATCCTTGAAAATCGAATTTTGAACTTCTATGGGGTTGTTTTTAAAGTGATCAATCTGCGCCTTTCTGGTTTTGAAAAGCCAGGACATAAAAGAGTTAAGCACTGCCATTAATTAAAAACTTTGCGTTTCAACTCGAAATTACTGCCCAGGTAGACTTTGCGGACTTGCTCATCAGCCGCCAGCTCCTCAGCAGTACCAGCTTTTAGCAGTTTCCCCTCAAACATCAAGTAAGCTCTATCAGTAATCGAAAGCGTTTCATTGACATTGTGATCTGTAATCAGAATCCCGATATTCTTTGTCTTTAATTTAGCTACAATGGTTTGTATTTCCTCCACCGCAATAGGATCTACTCCTGCAAATGGCTCATCCAACAACACAAATTTGGGGTCTACCGCTAGTGCCCGGGCGATCTCTGTTCTTCTTCTTTCTCCTCCGGAAAGTACCATCCCCAGATTTTTACGGACATGTGTAAGACTAAACTCTTCTAATAAGCTGTCCACCTTTTCTCTTCTTTGCTGCTTAGGCATTTTGGTCATTTCCAGCACTGCCATGATATTTTCTTCCACGGAAAGCTTTCGAAAAACAGATGCTTCTTGGGCCAGATACCCTATCCCCGCCTGCGCTCTCTTATACATGGGCAAACTGGTAATATTATCATCCTCCAAAAATATCTGGCCTTCATTGGGCTGAATTAAACCTACGATCATATAAAAGGACGTGGTTTTCCCTGCACCATTTGGTCCCAAAAGCCCAACAATTTCGCCTTGGCTCACCTCTACGGAGATATCGTTTACCACACGGCGTCCCTTGTATATTTTCACTAAATGTTCCGCACGAAGCATCATATCAATCAAATTTTATATCCTTCACATATAGCTGGAGACTACTTTTGTCACGAAAGACGTTTTCCCGCATTTCTGCCACTATATCAAACCTCATTTTGCCCTGAAGCATATTTACGGTAGTCAGATCAGGATCTTTTGCTCGATCTGCCATACCAAATCCCAAGCAAACAGGGGTAGTTACCTGCCCATCCTGGACGATTTTAAATCGCAGATGCTTATCCTTTAACACAATTACATCCTCAGCATAAACATTTGAAATCCGGAAAACCGGCTCAGGATTTCCAGGCCCGAATGGCGCCATCTGCCTCAATATATTGTAAAATTTGTAATTAATCTGATCTAGCAGCAATTCATCATCCACTTCGATCACCGGACGCAGGTGCATAGCCTTGATCCTTCGCTTCACCACGGCCTCAAATTTCTCTTGAAATGCAGGAACATTTTCCACCGATAAGGTCAGCCCGGCGGCATACATATGGCCTCCAAATTGGTCCAAAAGTTCCGCACATTCCTCTATAGCTTCATAGATATTAAAATCCACGACTGATCGGGCACTACCGGTAGCTTTGCCATTAGACTCCGTCAAAATAATGGTAGGTCGGTAATATTTTTCAATACAGCGACTTGCCACTATTCCGATTACTCCTTTGTGCCAATCATCCTTGAAAAGCACTGTGGAGTTCCAGTCTAGGCTTTCTTCCTGAGCTGCTATCATCTCAAAAGCTTCCTTAGTGATATTCTCATCAAAATTTCTCCTGGTGGCATTGACTTCGTCAACTACCTTCGCACGCTCCATGGCAGCTTCCAGATCAGTGGATATCAATAATTCCACAGAAGCCTTGGCATGTTCCAATCGCCCAGATGCATTGATTCTCGGGCCGATTTTGAAAACTACATCTGATATGCCTATGTCTTTTTCCAGCTTGCTACTGAGCATGAGAGCCTTCAGTCCCGGACACGGTGTATTATTGATTCTATCCAGGCCATAATAGGCCAAAATCCTATTTTCGCCTGTAATCGGAACTATATCAGCAGCAATACTCACTGCTACCAAATCCAGATACGCATCCAGAATAGCGTTATCCATTCCCCTTTTACTGGCCAAAGCCTGGATCAATTTAAACCCCACTCCAGCACCACTGAGCTCCTTGTATGGATAGTCACAATCTTTTCGCTTGGCATCCAAAACCGCCACAGCATCTGGCAATTGCTCTCCGGGCGTATGATGATCACAAATAATAAAATCAACTCCAAGGCGCTTGGCCAAATCCACCTTTTCTATGGCCTTGATCCCACAATCCAGCGCTATTACCAATTTGAAATCTTGGTCTGCAGCGAATCGAACTCCATTTTCAGAAATCCCATACCCTTCCTTATAGCGGTCTGGAATATAAAAATCCACCAAGGGATAAAAGGTCCTTAAAAATCCAAACATTAAGGCCACTGCCGTAGTCCCATCCACATCATAATCCCCATAGACTAGGATCTTCTGCTCATTTGCGATGGCTTGTTGGATTCGGTTCACCGCTTCAGCCATATCCTTCATCAGAAAAGGATCGTGAAGCTGAGTCAAAGACGGGCGGAAGTAATTCTTGGCTTCACTAAAACTCTCCACACCTCGATTGATCAGCATATTGGACAAGATGGGGTTGACGTTGATTGCCTTACTCAACTGGTCTATAATAAGTTGATCGCCTTTAGGCTTTTGTTTCCAGACGTACTCCATTCAGCTATATTAGTAATGGTGGGATTTTAAGATATAATTTCTAAAAAGGCTTGTCTCTATATTCGCCTTTTTCGGGTCAAAGGTTTAGCAAAAACCTAAAAAAGCTATCCTTTTTGGCGCTTGTATTTCCCAAAAAAATAGGCTGGGAAAATCAATGCTTTCAACTTCCAGTCATTCTTCTCCTGTAGACTTAAGCCTTGGTCCTCATGAACAGTCCGGTACATTTTACCAGCCAAAAGACAGTGCCCTATCAGTAGTGCAAATACTATTGCGTATGTAATCAGTTCGGTCATGATTGCGTTTAGCACTAAGCTAATATTGAAATTATTATTGAGTTTCTCAGGAAGTCTTCTTCAGTATCAAAGCTGCCCAATTATCCTTACTCTGACTAGACACCAAGTCCAGCCCCAGCTGCTTGGCACATGCCTGCAGGTCTTCAATATCTTCGGTATAAAATCCACTGAGCAGCAGATCTCCGTTCTCTTTCAGCAGCTGGACGTATATCTCCATCTCGTCTAGCAAGACATTCTTGTTGATATTGGCCAAAATGATATCAAATTCGCCGGATGGATTGACTTCTCGTATGGTTCCAAGCTTCATCCGGGTCTCTAGCACATTGAGGTCAAAATTCTCATTGCCGTTTTCTACACACCAGTCGTCGATATCAAAAGCCTCCACCGAACTGGCTCCAAGCAGGTGCGCCATGACAGCCAAAATCCCCGTGCCGGACCCTACGTCTAGGACTCTCTTTCCCTGATGGTCAATCTGTCCCTGATGCCTGAGCATCTGAAAGGTCGTGGCGTGGTGGCCAGTACCAAAGGACATTTTGGGGTTGATGATGATCTCGTGCTTGTATTGCGGCTGTGGAGTGTGAAAAGAAGCCCTGACATAGACCAGATCATCCACCGCTATGGGATCGTAATTTTTCTCCCACTCTGCATTCCAATTGACCTTGGGGAGAATCCCCTCCTCCAAAGTCACCTGGGCTTCATCTTTATACTTTGCGATCACCTCGTCGAATTCCGCTTGATCAAAATCTGACCTTAGCGCATAAGCATCGATTCCCTCCTCAGTTTCGAGGAAGGAATCAAAGCCTATCATGGATAGTTCGGCGATCAGGATTTCCCGGAATTCATCCAGGCATTTGATTTTAAACTCCAGGTAATCCATCGGGGTAGTTAGAATGATTTGATGATGTCTACAAAATCACGGGACTTCAATGAAGCTCCGCCAATCAACCCGCCATCCACATCTGGCTTGGAAAACAACTCTTGGGCATTTTTCGGATTACAGCTTCCTCCATACAGGATAGAAGTATTGTCAGCGATATCTTTGCCGTATTTGGAAGCGATGTGTCTTCTCAAAGCTGCATGCATTTCCTGCGCTTCGTCTGAACTGGCTGTTTTCCCAGTTCCGATCGCCCAGATCGGCTCATAGGCAATCACGATTTTGGAGAAATCTTCAGGACTCAGGTCAAAAAGACTTTCAGTCAACTGATATTTCACATTTGGCTCATGAGTACCGGCAGTACGGATTTCCAGAGATTCTCCACAGCAGAAGATCGGGGTTAGGCCGTTGGCCAAAGCTAACTTCACCTTAGCGGCCAGCATCTCATTACTTTCCTGAAAATATTCCCTACGTTCACTATGTCCTATAATCACATATTGCACGCCGAAAGAAGCCAGAATTTTAGCGGAAGTCTCACCGGTATATGCTCCGGATTCCTTGTCCGAGCAATTTTGAGAACCCATAAATACACCCTTGGCGTCACCAATCAGCTTTTTAACCGGGAAAATATGAGGAAAAGGAGGATTTAAAATTGCGATAGCATCACCGGAATGCTCGTCTTTCAACATATTGATGATCTCGGAAGTAAGGGTCTGACCTTCTTCGAAAGTCATGTTCATTTTCCAGTTGCCGGCTACGATTTTCTTGCGCATAATGGGTTTGAAAATTTTATTAAGGTTTGAAAAAAAAGATTCAATGAATAATTTGATTTAAAATTACGGAAAATGTCCAGTTGGGGAAAATATAAGGCAAATGAGTCAGGAAAAAAGTCCTGGTCACAGGAAGAAGCATTCGAGAAACTCACTACTTTTTGTGCCTATCAGGATCGCTGCCCCTGGGAAATCAGGCGCAAACTCTACGAAAAAGGAATCAAAGACGAACCCGCTGAGCGATTGATCGCAGAATTGGTCCAAGAGGAATTTGTAAACGAGAGCCGTTTCGCCCGGTCTTTTGCCAGAGGCAAATTCAGGCTGAAAAAATGGGGTAAAAACCGCATCCGCATGGAACTCAAAATGCGGGAAATCCCAGAAGATCTGATACGAAAAGGACTAGCAGAAATCGATCCAGAAGAATATTACGAAACGCTTTTGACCCTGACCGAAAAGAAATGGGATACCACAAAAGAACCAGATGCCTATAAGAAAAAATACAAGGTCATCCAGTATTTAATGAACAGGGGATTTGAAATGGATCTGGTGAAGGAAGCGATTGAGAGTTTGAATACGTCGACTGACGACTGACCACAGTCCACCGCCACCAAATTTCAAAAATCTATCATTAATGTTTCAGGACAGCTGTTGACCGTCGACGGTGGTCTGTTGACACTATATCATCTCACTCATAATCTTCGCAGAAAGCAAGCAAAGCGGAATGCCACCACCAGGATGCACAGAACCTCCACAGAAATAGAGATTTTTTATAGCCGATGAATAATTCGCGTGGCGGAGAAAGGCTGCAAACTTATTATTGGAGCTATTTCCGTAAAGGGCGCCTTGGGCCGAGGAAGTCTTAGACTCTATAGTACGGGGATCAAGAATTTCCTCCACTTCGATCAGTGATTCTATATCAGTTTTCAGGATTCGGTTAAGCTTGTGCAGTATATTTCTTTTTGCTTCAGCGATCATTTTATCCCAATCCTGTTCTTGATTATTCGGGACGTTGATCATGGTAAACCAATTCATGCATCCTTCTGGAGCGTCGTCTGATTTGTGCGTGGAAGTGATATTTACATAGATCGTAGGGTCATCGTAGATCGTCCCCTTTTTGAAAATATGCTCGAATTCCAGCGCATAGTTATCGGAGAAGAAAATATTATGAAGATCAAGCTCAGGAAAATCACGCTTGATTCCCCAGTAAAAAATCAGTGCAGAACTAGACTTGGGTTGCTTGAGCAAAAGTTTAGGTTGCTTCTCCTCTTTCAGGATGGTCTTGTACGCGTTGACCATATCCATATTGTTCACCAGCAGATCAGCGAACTGATCTTTCCCCTTTACTCTAATACCTTTTGCCTCTCCATTTTCCACTAGAACCTTTTCTACTTTCTGTCCAAAATGATAATTCACGCCAAGTTCTGTAGAGAGTTTATATAAACTCATCGTGATGTCATGCATTCCTTTTTTCGGGAAAAACGCACCTATATTAAATTCCAGATGGGGAATGATATTCAGCGTAGCGGGAGTCTCATAAGGGTTTGAACCGTTATAAGTTGCATAGCGATTGAATAGCTGTACCAACTTTGGGTGGGAAAACTGCTGTCGATTCGCCTCATTCATAGTGGAGAAGATTCCCAACTTCCCTATTCTCAAGTAAGATTTTAATGCCTGGGGATTCGTCCAGGTGTCCAATTGATGGAGCGAGCGATTCATAAAAAGTGGCGCAAGGCTATCGTAGATAAATGCTGATTTCCTGAGTGCTTCCCGGATGTTTTGTGCAGGTTCGCCCAGCTTGGTTTGCACTTCTTCTGCAAAAAGATTCAGATCGGAGTAAGCTTTCAACCTAGTGCCATCTTCCCAGAAATACTGGCAAGCCACATCGAGTTTTTCATATTCAAAGTAGTCTTTGGGGTTTTTCCCGGCCAACCGGAATAACTCATCCACCTGCTCGGGCAGCGTGAAAAGCGATGGCCCGGCATCAAATCTATACCCTTCAATTTCTATTTCAGACAGCTTTCCCCCTGGATAGGAATTTGCCTCGAAAAGTTCCACTTGAAAGCCTTTTAAAGCTAAGCGAATGGAGGAAGCTATGCCGGCAATTCCCGAACCTATGATTATGGCTTTTTTAGTCATGCGTCGAATTCCAAATTCTAAACTAGCAATTTTTGAAATAGTTAGATTCAATGTAGCGACTTTGGCTAGGAGGACGTAAGGACAGCGAACCTAACTTCCTTTTTATGAAAAACTTACTATTTCTACTTAGCTGCTCCATTCTTTTTATCTCCTGCGATAAACTTGAGGAGCCGGATATTTTAGGCAGCTACGCTCATACACCTGAAGATTGTATCCCTGGGGATAATCCTGAATTTAGTTGTGGACGTTTTATTACGCTTTCTGCTGGAGGAGTGGCTGACGTATTATATGGCGGAGATATCATCTCCCGCACCACCTACAAACTCAAGGGAGATAAAATAAAAATTGAAAATAATGACCAATTTGGGGTTGAATTAACATTCAAAAAATTGGATGATGGTACGCTAAGAGAGGAAAGTGATAAATCTATATGGTTCCCTATAGAATTTGATTAAAAAAACTCCTGAGTGTGATCTCAGGAGATTTTTTACGGCTTTTCTTTTCTTACAACTTCTCAAATACTCTTCTAAAACTTGTAGCCTCAGCGATTCTTCCATGAAGCTCAGAGATAGAAACTCGCTCTTGTTCGGTAGTATCACGATGACGGATCGTGACCGTATTATCTTCCAAAGTCTGATGATCTACTGCGATACAGAATGGCGTTCCGATCAGATCCTGGCGGGCATAGCGCTTACCGATTGATGCTGCATCTTCATAAGTGATATTGAAATCATATTTGAGCAACTCTACGATTTCCTTTCCTTTTTCCGGCAAGCCGTCTTTCTTCGTGATGGGAAGAATTGCTGCTTTTACAGGTGCGATTGCTGGATGAAGTTTTAAGTAAGTTCTGCTTTTCTCTTCCGTTTTCTCTTCCGTATAGGCATTGCAAAGTGTCAACAAAAACAAACGATCTGCCCCGATAGAAGTCTCGATCACATACGGGATGTAATTCTGGTTTACCTCAGGGTCGAAGTATTGCTGCTTCTTCTTGGAGTATTCCTGGTGGGACTTCAGATCAAAATCAGTTCTAGAGTGAATTCCTTCCACTTCTTTGAATCCAAATGGGAAATCAAACTCAATATCCATGGCCGCATTGGCGTAGTGAGCCAGCTTCTCATGATCATGCTTTCTTAGCTTTTCCGCAGGAGTTCCCAGTGCCAAATGCCATTTCATACGCATATCCGCCCATTTCTGATACCATTCCAGCTCCGTGCCAGGACGCACGAAAAATTGCATCTCCATTTGCTCAAACTCACGCATTCTGAAGATAAACTGACGGGCTACGATTTCATTTCTGAAGGCTTTTCCGATCTGCGCTATACCGAAAGGAACCTTCATCCTCGCCGTTTTCTGCACATTCAGAAAGTTCACAAAAATCCCCTGTGCTGTCTCCGGACGCAGGTAAATGGTAGAAGCATCCTCTGCTACTGAGCCTACCTGAGTAGAAAACATCAGGTTGAACTGACGGACTTCCGTCCAATTACTGGTGCCGCTGATCGGACATTTAATGCCTTCATTGACGATCAAATCCCTCACCCCTGTCAAATCCTCCGCTTCGAGCAATCTCGCTAAAGTTCCGGTAAGTTCATTTGCTTTTTCTACATCTCCGGCTCTTTCGAATACCGCCGCATGCTCTTCCACGAGCACATCTGCGCGGTATCGCTTCTTAGAGTCCTTGTTATCGATCATAGGATCATTGAAGGAGTCCACGTGGCCAGAAGCCTTCCAAGTGGTAGGGTGCATAAAAATAGCTGCATCTATCCCAACTATATTATCCTGAACCTTCGTCATGGTTTCCCACCAAAGCCGCTTCAGGTTGTTTTTCAGTTCTACTCCATAAGCCCCATAATCATACACAGCCTGCAGGCCATCGTAGATCTCAGAACTAGGGTAAACAAATCCATACTCTTTGGCATGGGAAATAATATCTTTCAATTGCGCGTTTTCCGCAGGAGTTGCTGTTTTTGCCATAGGCGCAAAAATAGGGAAAATGAATGAATACACGTAGAAAAATGAAAGTCTTCAAAATTAGAAAACATCATACAACTAATTTGTCACTAGAATCGTCTAAGCTTGAAAGCTAAGCTAAACAACTCCGAAAATGAAAAAATTATTACTTGGATTACTGGTATTTCAACTATTTAATTTCTCCACCAACGCCCAAATCGAGAAGGGTAGTATTTTTGTTGGAGGCAGAGTAAATTACGCTCATAATAATAACGATTCAGAATCCAGGATTATCAATCCTTCGGTAGTCACTGCCAATAACGTCCAAAGTAACCAATTTACTTTCAATCCTCAGCTAGGATACACTTTGAACAATAATTTAGTCATTGGTACCTACCTGGGAATTAATTCATATAAAGCAACTTCAGATAGAATCCAACTTTCAGACGGATCCACTACAGGTTTTGAATATTTGAATAAAAATAATTCCTTAATCATAGGGGTTTTTGCCCGGAAATATATTGCATTTAGTGAAAGTTTTTCAGCATTTGCCGAAATAAATGCTGGTACTGGAAAAATCAACGAGCTACAGTCTTCAGAAGACACTAATGGAACTCAGGAGGAGATAGAACAAAATTTCAATAAATTCGAAAGTAACTTTAACATCGGGCTTTCCTTTTTCCCGAAAAAATGGATGGCAATCGAGCTATCTTCCAACCTTTTATATTTTTCTCATCAAGGAGAAAACAAAGAAACAGAAAACCAAAAATCTGAAGTCAATGCCAATGGATTTAACATCGGTCTGAATGCATCAGCCATCAACGTTGGTGTATCTTTTTTTCTAAATAATAAGTAGGCATTTTAACCAGAAACCAAAAAAGGTCAGCTCATCGCTGAGCTGACCTTTTGGGTTGTTGGTGGTTTTATGGTTTTATCTGAAGGTGTATTTAAATCCAAATCCGGCTCGGAAGTAATCTCCGTGATCATCGGCTAGGATTGGAGCGGCTTCGAGCACCAAACCTAAATTCTTACTGTTGAAAGGTGTTACCAGCAGCCCTATGGATATGGCTATGTAAATATCATCCTCATCATCGTGATTGTGATTTCTATCGTCATCTAGACCTAATCCCAGTCCTGCATAGAAATTAACATCCTCTTTTCTGATGATATTGTAAGCCCCCATCAGCTCTACGCCCACATCTCCCCCGGTTCCGATTCTAGCTTCTCCAAAAATCTGCTTGGAAGGATCTGTCCCTATAGTGACAAAGGTCTCTGAGCTCTGCAGGTTTACACCTGCACTGACTTGGGCTTTCGCTAGAGAAATGAATGCGAACAAGGCAAAAGATAATAGTACTAGTTTTTTCATGATTCAGTTTGTTTACTGAATCAATCTTTCCAAAACCCCAGCCAAAAAACCTGTTTTCTTACCAGGCTCCTACTTCTTGGCTGATTCTCTTTCCTTCCTTTGCGCTGCGAAAAGCCGCCTCTATTAGCTTCAATACACTGATGGTCTGAGGAATGCTGATCTTCAAATCTGCATTTTTGATAATGACATCAGCCACATTTTGATAAAGAATTCTATAATCTCCAGGAAGGGTCTCGTAAGGTCTGCTCTCATCACTGAGGAAAACTTTCCCCCACTTTTCCTCACTTTCCACACCCCAAGATGGTCCTTCCGGCTTTTCTCCTGCTTTGAATGCAGCTTCCTGCACATCCAGCCCAAACTTTTGATAGGAGCCCTTTTTACCTAAAAGCAAAAACTTCGGTGTAGGCACATTCACTAGGGCGCCAGCAGTAACTCTAGCTTTCAGCGAACCATAATCGAGAATTATATCAAAATAATCATCTGCTACTGCGCCAGTTCTTTGCTTTCTGATATCTGCTTGTATCCACTTGGGCAGACCAAAAAGCAATACGACCTGATCGATCAGATGAGAGCCCAAATCGAATGTGATCCCATTTCCAGGCACTTCCTTCTCCCGCCAGTTTTCCGTCACCTCCGGCCGAAACCTATCAAAATGTGACTCTAGGTAAACCAAATCGCCCAGATCTCCCTCCCGAACCAATTTCTGCAAGGTCATGAAATCTCCGTCAAAGCGACGGTTGTGAAATACAGACAAAACAAGTCCCCTTTCCTCTGCCAGTCTATGGAGCTCCTCAGCTTCATGGGCATATATGGTCACAGGTTTATCCACCACCACATGCTTCCCTGCTTCCAGACACTGCTTGGCCATTGGGAAGTGGTATTCATTGGGTGTAGTAATCACTATCAAGTCGGCAGCATCGGCCTGGAGCAAGTCCTCTAAGCTTCTAAAGGTTTGGGTTCCATAAAGCTCTTCACAGCGATTGGTGCGACGCTCTACCGAAGCCACCAAATCCAGATCAGGACATACCGTGATCAAGGGAGCGTGCATTTTTTCGGCCACAGAGCCAAAGCCTACTATGGCTGTTTTGATAGGATTACTCATATTTTAAAGATTCATTTCGTGAGCCTTGTTTACCAGTTCTATTCTGGAACTGACCTGTAGTTTGGCGTGGATATTTTTTCGGTGGGTTTCTACGGTTTGCTGGCTGAGGTTCAGTATTTCCGCAATTTCCTTGTTCTGATTACCTTCTTTGATCAGCTGGATGATTTCGGTTTCCCTTCGGGAAAGCCTGTATCGCATTCTGAACGCATCAAAAAATGCCCCTTGGATGGCTTGCTTTTTTACCCGCTCAAAGTTGAGCACGTGCCTGCCCTCAAACACCTCATGTACGGTGAAAACGAGCTCATCAGGATCTGCATCCTTGAGCACAAAAGCATCCGCCTTTTTGTCTATGCACTTCTTGTAGATCTTCTCATCATCATACATGGAAAGAATCACAATCTTCACCGGAATCTTATTCTCCCTGCAAAACTCCAATACGCCAAAACCATCCATGATCGGCATATTCAAATCTGTCAATACTACATCAACTTCATTTTCTAGTAGGTATTCGCAGAGTTCACTGCCGTTTGGGAAGATTCCGACTATCTGGAGATCATCCTCTTCTTCGAGGATACTTTCGATTCCTTTGGCAAATAATTTATGGTCGTCAGCCAGGGCAATCCTGATCATGAGCTTGGGGTAATTAAGAAGAAATACTTATTCAGGGGATTAAACCCCAAATTATGGCGTAATTTCTAATTTGGCAAGGTCAATATGATTTCAGTTCCTTTTCCGACCATAGATGTCAGTTCAAAGCTCCCCCCGATGGTTTCCATTCGCTTTTTCAGATTGAACATTCCACTGCCGGTAGAGGCCATGCTACTATCAAATCCTCGTCCGTCATCCTTGATCCTTAACTGTCTGCTATTCCCATTTGCCGTGATACTGATTTCAATCTTATCCGGAGAGGCATGTTTGAGGGCATTGTTCAGGGATTCCTGGATAACTCTGATCAACACCAGTTTGTGGTCTTTTGGAAGATCCAGAAGTTCATAATCTGCGGCGAGCGAAGTCTGACAGTGGCCAGTATCCTGGATTTTCTGAAGCTGCTGCGCTATAAATTCATTGATGCTTATTTCCTCTACCCAGTCCAGATTCAGCTCCTTAGATAAGCCGCGAACCTCCTGAATGGCCTGTGTGAGAATCTCTCTTCCTGCCGCATGTTTTTCAGGTTTAATGGAGCCAAAGTTCAGCTTGGCCAGGGAGAGTAACTGTCCAATATTGTCATGCAGCTCCCGTCCCACATGTCCCAAGGTTTCCTGCTGGATCTCATTCTCTATATTCAGCAAAGTTTTTTCGTGCTCTAGCTTTATCTGATCTAGTTTTTGACGGTTTTGAACCTGGCGTTGTCTATGGATAAAAACCATAGAAATGACGAAAGTGGACATAATCCCCCCAAGAAATAAAGTAGAAAAGATAATGATGTAAACTGAACTCTCAACAGTATCCATAAGCAGGCTCTCGTTCAAATAATCTTGGAAGCATAGGTGCAGCGATAGTCAACACCAGTATTGCTAGATTCAAAACATTCATGACATGGTTAATCTCAGAAATCGACCTGCCAAGCTCATAATTGTAAGTTACCAAGAATGGCATGGCAACATAATGGATATACGTCAAAGAATAAGTAAATAAGATAAATGTCATCTGCCAAAAGGAAACCAGTTTCAGTGGATTTGAATTCAGGTAAAGGTCATTAGCCATAAATCCAATAAAATAAAGCCCGCTGCCCACCAGAATCATATTGGCACCTATGCTGAATATAATCGGCTGAAACCACTGAATAGGCTCAATGCCGGAAAACTGTATGAATTGGCTGCTGACCACGAATCCAATAAGCATCCAATTCATGTATTTCTTTTTAGAAGGCGCTAGCCAGGATTTTATTAAAAAAAAATATAGAATAGTGATTATTTGAAGGTGTGCGACATTATTTAACCATAGATTGAACATGGGAAATTCTGTATTTCCGAAATAGGCATTGACTGCTTTATTGAACTCAAAATCGTATAAGGTGTAAGCGCTCGCATTTTCATACAAAAAAGTGAAAATCAAAATCAAAAAGGGAAGCCAAAAATAAAGCTGCCCTCTTTGATCCTGCGACAATCTAATAAAGAAATATACACCCAATAACGTCAGCACATCGATAAAAATCATGTACTCGCTGAAGAAAATCTGTACAAATCTACTATTCATTCTTAGGAATTTGTGGGTGGAGGCTCGCAATGGTAAGGGCAGACCACATCACCTTCCTCATATTCATCTTCTGGATCACCCAGACCAACAGATACCAACTGTCCTTCCTGTAAATTAGCCGCACGCATCACTAATGCCAATTGGCCGGTATAGGCTACACCTTGCCCCGGATGAGACTTTTCAGCGGTTTCTTCAGTATATTCTGTCATGTAAAATTGGATCCCTCCTACTGAAGGATCTTCGTCAGCTTTAGCGAGAAGTCCCTCTAGCGTCTTTCTGGTTACAAAAATCCAGTCAGTCTGGTTGTCTTTGTCTTTGCCCTTCACTCCCTTCGCAGGCTTGCCCTTCTTGACTTCTTTGTCATACTTGTCTTTCATGCTTTCGAAGTCCTTCTTGTCGATTTTCATAGAAAAATGATTTTGTAAAAATTTGTAAATGATTAAATGATGTGGAAATATTTTCCCAAAAGATAAGGAATTTATCAGCGTCTTAGCAATAAAAACATGGATATACGGAATGAAGCCAGTACCCAATATCTCTTTGCTCACCTGGTCAGCAGACCGGTACTACGACTTCGCTCAGCACAAGTGACCGGAGACCTGCCTTTGCCGTCAGTCAGGCCGAAGCGGCCTTAATTCTAAAATTGAACCTTTCCTCTATTACTTGGCCCTCCTTACCGACAGAAAAGCGGATTTACCAAACAAAAAAAGGAGCGAATGGTGATTCGCTCCTTTTACTTTGGATAATAATTATCTGAGGTGATTAAGCCACTTTTTTGGTGTCTTTCTCTGCTTTTTCATGGTCTAGCTCTCTCTTCATCAAATCCACTACAATAGGTGTAGCGATGTAAATCGATGAATAAGTACCCACCAAAACACCGATAAACAAAGCGAATGAGAATCCTCGCAATACCTCACCACCAAATACCAGCAGCACGATCACTACGATCAAGGTGGTAAAGGAAGTGATCAAGGTACGACCCAAAGTCAGGTTGATCGCATCATTGAATACTTTCACCAGCTTATTGGTACCACGGGTCTCGATGTTCTCACGGATACGGTCAAATACGATCACTGTATCATTGATAGAGTAACCAATCACTGTCAATACCGCCGCGATAAATACCTGATCGATCTCGAATGTAGCTCCAAATGCACTCGCAATCGCAAATGCGGCAATCACAAACAAGGTATCGTGAACCAAGGCAATGATGGAAGCCAAAGAGAACTGCCACTTGCGGAATCTCAATAGGATGTAAAGGAAGATTACTACCAAGGCTACAATCATAGCCTCAGCGGAGGAAGCTTTGATATCATCTGCTACCGTAGCGCCCACTTTGGATGATCCGGTGATGGCAAATTGACCATCTGCAAGCGTAGTCGCATCTTCTGTAAATGACAAGCCTGTCACCGAAGCGATACCCTCTTTCACTTTGGATTCTACCTCAGCATTGGATTCAGCATCGTCTTCATTCACCAAGTAGGAAGTAGTTACTTTCAATACATTATTAGAACCATAGGTTTTCACTTCTACGGATCCTCCAAACTCAGAGTCCAGGCCAGTCTTCAATTCAGCAGCTGGAATAGCTTCTGTAAACTCCACAATATAAGAACGTCCTCCGGTGAAGTCTACACCGAATTTCAGCCCGTTCACAGCGGCTATACCAAGACCTAGCACAATAATTCCTGTGGAAATCAAGTAGGCAACTTTACGCTTGCTCAGGAAGTCAAAGTTCAGGGCACTCAAAGCATTTTTAGCAAATGGAGTGGCAAAGCTGATAGAACTGTTATCCCCTTTCTTACTCATCCAGGACACTATTACTCGGGTAATAAATACCGCAGAGAAGAATGAGGAGGCAATACCGATCATCAATACAATAGCAAATCCTTTTACCGGGCCTTGTCCCAATGCGTAAAGAATCGCACCGGTAAGGAATGTGGTTACATTGGAATCGAGAATTGCCGAGAATGCTTTATTGTAACCTGCATTGATCGCTACCATGAGACCGGAACCGTTTCTAAGTTCTTCCTTGATCCTTTCAAAGATCAATACGTTCGCATCAATGGACATACCAATGGTCAACACGATACCGGCAATACCTGGCAAGGTCAATGCTGCCCCTAGCTGAGCCAGGATGCCCAAGATAAAGAACACGTTGAACACCAAAGCGGCAATCGCGATGAATCCACCTTTAGCATAGTATGCCACCATGAACAATACTACGATAGTAAGGCCTGCCACCATAGAAAGTAAACCTTGATTCAAGGCCTCTTTACCCAAAGTCGGTCCGATGATGCTTTCTTCTACGATTTGCGTAGGAGCAGGGAGAGAACCAGACTTAAGGATATTTGCCAAATCCTGCGCTTCCTGCAAAGTAAAGTTGCCGGAAATCTCAGACTGACCGGTCGGGATTTCTCCGTTTACTACCGGAGCAGTGTACACATAGTCATCCAATACTACAGCGATTCTTCTTCCGATATTTTCAGAAGTTAATTTTCTCCATTTTCTGGCACCTTCTGCATTCATCTGCATGGATACCGCTGGTCTGGAAGTCTGGTCTAGCGTCTGACGGGCATCAGTCACCACATCTCCCTCCAGAGGAGCTTCGTCTGTACCTCTTTCAGCTTTGATCGCATAAAGCTCCAAAGTCTCAGATCCATCTTCAGCCACAAACGGCTTGACTCCCCATAGTAACTTAATGTCACGAGGAAGCATAGATACATAGTCTTCATTCTTGATGATCTTATTGATCTCCATGGTATCACGTAGATCATACGCCAAACCATAGTTTGGTTTCAACAGGCTGAAAAGCGGAGAAGTGGAATTACTGTTTGGATTAGCTGGGTCTATCTCAGCCAACTGCTCCTCAAGCGCACTTTTCAATGAATCTTCTTCAGAAAGCGGTTCAGTAGCTACTGAGTCAGTAGCAGTTTCTGTGGATGTGGTAGCTTTATTTGCAGCTACCCAAGCGGAATTGATAGTTTCTAGAGATCCACCGATTTCATTTACTTCTACCACTTCCCAAAACTGAAGCTTGGCCACACCCTGAAGTAGGTTACGGACTCTTTCCTGGTTATCAACACCTGGCAATTCGATCTGGATACGACCAGAACCTTGAATTCTCTGGATGTTTGGCTGAGAAGTTCCGAATCTATCGATACGTGTTCTTAGGATATTGAAAGAACGCTCGATTGCATTTTCTACTTCATTGTCTATGATTTCCAAAATCTCAGAATCAGAAGATTCAAGAGAAATCCTGCCTCTATTTGCTGCTGTCGCAAATATGCTGCTCAGGTTTTTGTCCGGGTTGTTTCTTTGCCAGGCCGCATAGAAAAGGTCGACATACTTTTCAGTTGAAGTTTTAGCCTCTTCGCGCGCTTCGTCTACTGAGGTATTGAAAGCCGCATCTTTAGGGTTTCCTGCCAGACCTTTTACAATTTCCACCGGGGAAACCTCCAAAGTCACATGCATACCACCCTGTAAGTCTAGACCAAGGCCAAGCTCAGTCTCTTTTACTTCCTGGTAAGTGAAATCTGCTCCAAGGAAATTGTAAACAGGCTCTCTCCAAATGGAGTCCAGATAGCTCTGTCTTTGGGAGAAATCCACATTTCCAGACGCGTCAGTCGCGTACACCTGGGCTTTTTCCTGGATGTTATTTGATACAAATGTGAATGACAGATAATACAGACATAGCGCCGTAATAATCACTGTCAAAAACACAATGACACCTTTGTTTTGCATGAGAAATTATAATTATTAATTGATTGTAAATACAGAAATGAGGCTTACCTGAAGATCAGGAAGCTAAGGGGATACATAGTAAGAGAAAAAGGAATCAGGGCCCTTTAGTGGATATTATCCGCTCAAAAAGTATTTCTACGAGCTGATTAGGCTGAAAAACTGAAGCTGTCTCGGTGACGAAGGTAGATCCTTCATACCTTACAATTTCATAGATTAAATATAAGGTGTGATGGGAAACGTTGACTACAAATGGAACTACCGCATCTACCGCTACTCCCACAAAAGTCTGATCTTGATCTGCAGGAGGGTTCTGGTCCTGGTGCTCGACCTTCACGACTTCCGCATCCGTGGTATCAGGGATATATTCTATGCTGGAAATAAACAAACACAACAGCATCGCAAGCATCACCGTGAGGCGCTGCTGGAATAGATTGCTATTTGTGTGATTTCTTTTCATTCGCCGCAAATATAGTAAAATGTTTAGATAGAAATATTTTGACACTCAATTTTCTGCAACTCACTGCTGAAAACCAATCAATTAACTCGTCATCAGCAGATTACGGAAAATATAATTTTGATCAAACTGAGATTCTAGCCCGAAGAAATGTACGAATCACATCAAGTGCTTTATCGAAATGCTGATTATTCGGGACGATGATATCGGCATCATTCATAAAAGGCTTGATATACTTTTCGTAGGTTGGCATCACATGCTGCTCGTAGCGATAGAGCACATCGTCCAGGTCATAGCCGCGTTCCACCTTGTCACGGATAATCCTCCGCTTAAGCTTAATGTGATCTTTGGCATCTATAAAAATTTTCAGATCCAAAAGTTCCGCCAACTCAGGATAGTACAACACAAAAATCCCCTCCACCACGATCACAGGAGCAGATTTGAAAGTCAGCATTTTTGGTTTTTTGGCAGCATTATTAAAGGTATACTCTTCCCGCTGCACTGTTTCGCCATTTCTGATCTTACGGATATCGGTCGCATACCCTTCAAAATCTATACTTTCCGGTCGGTCAAAATTATGCACTCCATGCTCATCTATAGGCTGCATTTCACGAGGTTTGTAGTAATTATCCTGCGAAATCAAGCAAACCTGTCCTGCTTCGAAAGAATTGAGCAATCGCTCCAAAAACAAGGTCTTGCCCGAAGCAGAACCGCCTGTGATGCCAACAATGAATGGTTTTTGCATGGGGCAAAGATAAATTATTTACTGCCTTTTCACAGAATTACCTATGGTTCAAAAATGTAATAAGTTGCTGTACGGCTTTTCCCCTGTGGGAAATACTGTTCTTGGCTGCCATAGAAATCTCTGCAAAGGACTGGGAATATCCCTTAGGCTGAAAGACCGGATCATAGCCAAAACCTCCCTGACCAGTTCTCTCCGGCAAAATCTCTCCTTCTGCAATACCTTCAAACTTATACTCCTGCCCATCCAGTAACAAGGCTATAACCGTTTTGAATCTGGCCGATCGCAACTCCGTCCCCTCCATTTTTTTCAATAGCAAATCAATGTTTCGCTCATCGCTCCTAGGCTCACCTGCATAGCGACCAGAATACACCCCCGGTTCACCTGCCAATGCATCCACCTCCAGTCCAGTATCATCCGCAAAACAATCCACTCCAAAATTCTCTTTAACATACCGGGCCTTCTGGAAGGCATTATACTCCAGCGTATCGCCAGTTTCGGGTAACTCTTCGTGACAGCCTATATCCTGAAGCGAAACAATTTCAAAATTCGAACCGAGTGCAGCTTTCACTTCTTCGATTTTCTTGGGATTATTGGTAGCAAAGCAGATTTTCATGTGTTTGTAATTTGTATTTCAATGGCCATAACCTGTCCCGTGACGAAGGAAACGGGATTGAATCTCGCATACATTATAATCATCCCAGTGTGAGACGATCTTCGACATGCTCGATTTCATAGTTCAAAAATATAGCGATTACTGAATACCTTCCATCATGCCGTTAAATTTTATTCCCTTGACCGAAGCAGAGTTGATAAACGCTACTTTGGAGAACTTATAACTTCCATTCCTATCCCAAACCCCATTTCTTCCAGAACCATTAAGCTTTTGTAAAACCTTCCTTATGCCTGTGCATTAAAAATAGAAACCTGTAATTTCGAATTCCACGTTTGATTCCAAGTCATGAAGAAAATCACCATTTATTGCGGTTCCAGAAAAGGAGATAGTACGGTCTATGAATCAGGAGCTCGGGCATTGGCCCAGGAAATGGTGAAGCGAGATCACTCTTTGGTATATGGTGCTGGAAGAGTCGGGCTCATGGGGGTAATCGCTGATGAAATGCTGCAAGCAGGCCAGGAAGTATTGGGGATCATCCCTCAGAAACTAGTCGATCGGGAAGTGGCTCACACCGGCTGTACAGAACTGATCGTAGTGGAGACCATGCGTGACCGCAAGTGGCTGATGGCAGAGCGGGGCGATGGGTTTATAGCCATGCCCGGTGGCATTGGGACCCTAGAGGAGCTTTTTGAAATCATGACTTTGAACCAGCTCCATTACATCCAAAAGCCCTTGGGACTTTATAATATTGATGGCTATTACGATAAACTGATAGCGTTTTTGAACCATGCCATGGAGCAGGGATTTATGTATCCTGAGCAGGAGGAGCTACTCATCGTCTCTGACGATCCTTCTGATCTGCTGGACCAAATGGCAAAATATCAAGCCAAGAGGCCAGCAGACTGGTAAGATCAAAACTATCCTGGATGAGGCAGGTCTTTAGTCCTGTGCAACTAGCATCGACTTCGTACACCCAAGAATTATCACTATTTAAAATTATCCTAAAAAGATAATTCCTTATTTTTGCGGCAGAACGAGTCCAAAATGATCCAAAAGTTATTTCCACTTGATAAAAATTATATTCTCCGTCAAGCTCAATCTGAGCTGGAAGAGAAAATGATTGATCGAATGATATTCGAGTTGAAGAGATCGTATACCTTACTTTACAATCCCCTGCGCCTGATGGATCAGACTTTTGCGCAGATTTTGGACACGTATGAATTTCCCCGTGAGCGAGTTCGCTTAATCTACCGTCAACTTTGTGGGATTTACCGGTACAAGCACGGCGACAATCAGCTGGAGATGCTTTTTGATGGCAGAACGCATTTGGACAAGTTTAAAGAAGACTGGTCTGCTGCCTTTATTTCCTATGTTCAGGAATTGGGCATTTATGAGCAATATGTAAAAAGCATGCTACGAATGACCTTGCTTCACGATACAGAATCCAGAGCCGAATGGGCCGAAAATCACTGCAAAGCATTTATCAATCAACATTTCGAATGCAAAGTGGTAAAAAGACATGGGGAACTCAGACTAAAAGTCGGATAAACCGGAAATACCACCTTTACCTAGGAATACAAAAGCTCGTTGATTTCTCAACGAGCTTTTGTATTCCTACGCTCAGATCTCTGAGACTGATTGTTGCCTACTGTTTTCCGCCCCATTCGGTATGGAAAATCCCCTCTCTATCTGTTCGCTCATAAGTATGTGACCCGAAGTGGTCCCGCTGAGCCTGGATCAGATTAAGCGGAAGCTTAGTAGATGTATAGGCGTCGAAATAGCTTAAAGCACTGGAAAGCCCCGGAACAGGAATCCCGTTTTGTGCAGCATAAGCTACTACCTCACGCACTGCGGGCAAGGTCCCCTGTACTTTTGGTACAAATGATGGAGAAAGCAACAGATTAGGGATGGAGTTATCTGCAGTATAAGCCTCGGCGATGTCCGCTAAAAGTCCTGCACGGATAATACACCCTGCTCTCCAGATTTTGGCAATGGTAGCCATATCCAAGTCATATCCGTAATCCTTGGACGCATACATGAGCTGGTGCAATCCTTGGGCATAAGCTATGATAAAGGAGAAATATAATGCTTGTTCTGCCTGAGCGATCAGTTCCTCTTTCGGTTTATCAGTCACCTCAGGTCTGGAATAAAGCTTGTCAGCCTGGACCCGCTCATCTTTGAGTGCAGAAATCTCCCGCATACTCACTGCCATGTCAATCGTAGGCACAGGAATCCCCAAATCCATGGCATTTTGAGAAGTCCATTTACCCGTTCCTTTTTGCTTGGCTTTATCCAAAATCATATCTACCAAATCAGCAGCCGTCAACTCATCTTTCTGCGTGAAAATTTCTGCAGTAATTTCTACTAAAAATGACTGAAGCCTCCCTTCATTCCACTTGGAATAGACCTGATGAAGGGCTTCATTGGATAGGTCGCAAGATTTTTTCAGCAGGTCATAAATCTCCGAAGTCAATTGCATCATGGCGTACTCAATGCCATTGTGCACCATCTTCACGTAGTTTCCGGCTGATTTAGGGCCTAAATATGCCACACAAGGCTCCCCTTTATATTTGGCAGAAACCGCCTCAAAAATCGGTCTTACGTGCTCATAGGCAGCTTTGTCTCCACCTGGCATGATACTCGGTCCTTTTCTGGCTCCTTCTGCTCCTCCGGAAACTCCGGATCCGAAAAAGTGTATCCCTTTCTCCTTAAGATATGCTTCTCGTCGGTCGGTATCGGTAAAGAATGAATTTCCACCATCTATGATAATATCCTCTTTGTCCAGGTATGGCAAAAGGCTTTCTATGGCCTGATCTACAATTTTGCCTGCCGGTACCAGCAGCATGATTTTGCGGGGCAAAGTAAGGGAATCCACAAAAGTCCGGATCTCTGTGGATGCACTCACTTTATCCAAATCCCCTCCTTCAGTTTTCAGCGCTTCCACCTTTTCAGGATCCAGATCATAGCCAAAAGCCTTGAAATTGTTATCCGCAACATTCAAAATAAAATTTCGCCCCATTACACCGAGGCCGACTAATCCAAAATCATAATTCCTGTTGTCCATCTTTAAATATTGTTGTTTATCTGATTTGCATCTAGCCCATTTCTACAAAGGGTTAGAAATAAATATGCGTTATTTTTACCAGCATGAAGCCCGAAATTAATGGATTGAATGTTGGCTTTCTAGTAAGATTGATAAATTTGTGCCTGCCCGATCTAGGGTTTTGCTATAAAAAATATAAAAATACGCCCTAACTGATGAAAAAAACACAAAACCAGATGCTGATAATTTTTGGTGCATCAGGTGATTTGACAGCAAGGAAACTAGTCCCTGCCCTATATAATCTGTACAAAGGAAAGCATCTACCGGAAAATTTTGTGGTTTTGGGTGCCAGCCGAAGCAACTTGACCGATGCCGAATTCCGCCAAAGAGTGGTTCAGGAAAGTAAATTTTTAGCTGAAAAAATCAGTAAAGAAGAGAAGTCCTTCATTGAAACATTTGCTGATAAGCTATTTTACGAAGACCTAGGTGACAATTACGACAGTAACTATACTGGCCTCGCCAAAAGAATCCAGGCGTTGAATCAAGAAAGGGGATGTGATGAAAATTTCATATTCTACCTCTCCACTCCGCCCAGTCTTTACGAAGTCATTGCCAAAAACCTTTTTGAAGCAGGACTGACCAAGGAGGATAACGGATGGAAACGTATCATTGTGGAGAAGCCTTTCGGCTACAGCTTGGCTACCGCCAAAGAACTGAACGAAGGTTTGCACAAATATTTTAACGAGCCACAGGTTTACAGAATTGATCATTACCTCGGCAAAGAAACGGTCCAGAACCTACTCGTGACACGTTTTTCCAATTCAATATTTGAACCTACCTGGAATCGCCGATACATCCATCATGTGGAAATCACCAATGCGGAAACTGTAGGCGTGGAGAAACGAGGCGGCTACTATGACAAGTCGGGCGCACTTCGTGACATGTTCCAAAGTCACTTGCTCCAGGTAGTTTCCCTGATCGTGATGGAGCCACCGATCAATAGCAGCGCGGAGGAAATCCGCGACGAAAAGGTGAAAGCACTGAAGTCTCTCAGAATCATGAGCAGCGATGAGGAGCTGGCCACACACACTATGAAAGGTCAATATGTAGCCTCCACCATCAACGGAAAGAAGGTGAAAGGATATAGAGAAGAAGATGGAGTTGATCCTGACTCAAAGACAGAAACCTATGCGGCTGTGAAGTTTTTTGTAGACAACTGGAGATGGAAAGATGTTCCATTCTATGTCAGAACAGCCAAATACATGCCTACCAAAGTGACCGAAGTGGTAATCCACTTTAAGTCTCCTGCACATGAGGTATTTAAAAGTCAGGACGTCTACCGCAAAGACAACAAACTGATCATCAGAATCCAGCCGGACGAAGGAATTTTGATGAAATTCGGTGTGAAAGTTCCTGGGCTAGGGTTCCATGTAGAGCAGGCCAATTTGGATTTTTACTACTCAGACCTAGATTCGGCAGAGATCATGGATGCCTACGAAAGGTTACTTTTGGATGCTATGCAGGGTGATGCCACCCTGTATGCCAGAGCAGATGAGGTGGAAGCCGCATGGAAATTTGTGGATCCGATTTTGAAATACTGGGAAAATGAAGATGTCCCTACCTACGGCTATGCTGCGGGCACCTGGGGGCCTAGAAATTCAGACGATATGTTTGAAGGACACTTTGGCTGGAGAAATCCCGGAAATCGCCTGACTGACGAAACTGGATTCTGTATTCTTTAATTCCTCCCTTTTGACAAACAACCTATGAAACTAAAAATAGCAGATAGCAAAGAGCAAGTAGCCAAAGAGTTTTCGGAATACTTCAAAGACCTAGTCTCTGGAGATGACACTACCCATGTGGCGCTTTCCGGAGGAAGTACGCCAAAAATCGTGTTCGACTACCTGGCCAGTACATTTGGGAATGAAATCGACTGGTCGAAAATCAAGTTTTACTGGGGAGATGAGCGATGTGTCCCTCCTACAGACCCGGATAGCAACTACAAAATGACAGTTGACCATCTGTTGTCAAAAATTGACATTCCATCTTTTAATGTATTCAGGGTTTTGGGCGAAAACGAGCCTGAAGGAGAAGCAGAACGCTACAGTCAGGTTTTGGACACAGAACTTCCAAAGGAAAACAGCATGCCTCAGTTTGATCTGGTGATGCTGGGAATGGGCGATGACGGACATACCGTATCGATTTTTCCTGATTCCATTGCGCTTTGGGACGCAAGCGAAAACTGCGTAGTAGCCACCCATCCGGACTCAGGTCAAAAACGAGTGACGCTAACTGGAAAAATCGTGAACAATGCCAAGTCAGTTGCCTTCTTGGTGACAGGCGCTGGCAAGGCAGAAAAAGTACAGGAAATTCTCAAGAAGCAAAAGAACTTTGAGCTGTATCCAGCTAGTCTGGTTCATCCCACAGATGGGGAACTGACCTGGTTTATGGATAAGGACGCGGCTAAAGGCATCAGCTGAAAAGTCAAGTTTAATGTAAAAAAGCGACTGAGATCTGATTTCAGTCGCTTTTTAATTTCAGTTGAGTTAAATCCCTTCAAACAATCCCCCCATCCCAAGATTAGGCTTGATCTTTAGGTGATTGTAGGCCAGCTCAGTAGCCATTCTTCCGCGAGCAGTTCTTTTCAGATAGCCTTCTTGGATCAAGAATGGTTCATACACTTCCTCAATTGTCTCTGCCTCTTCTCCGCAAGCAGTAGCAATAGTACTCAATCCTACGGGGCCACCTTTGAACTTTTCAATAATGGTCAACAGGATCCTATTATCCATTTCATCCAGCCCATTTACATCTACATCCAGCGCATCCAAAGCAATCTTGGAAATCTCAAGCGTGATCTTCCCATTTCCTTTGACCTCTGCAAAATCCCGGGTTCTACGAAGTAGCATATTCGCAATTCGTGGAGTACCTCTGCTCCTTCTGGCGATTTCATAGGCTGCGAATTCATCGATCGGAGTCTGCAAAATCCCCGCAGATCTACTCACGATATCTGTGAGCAACTTCGCATCGTAATATTCTAATCGAGAATTGATGCCAAATCTAGCCCGTAGCGGAGATGTCAGCAACCCAGATCTGGTGGTGGCACCGATGAGTGTAAAAGGGCTCAGGGAGATTTGTACCGACCGGGCATTGGGCCCCGAATCCAGCATGATGTCAATCCGAAAATCCTCCATGGCAGAGTAAAGGTATTCCTCCACGATGGGATTGAGGCGATGAATCTCATCAATAAACAATACGTCTCCCTCCTCCAGATTGGTAAGCAAACCCGCCAAATCAGAGGGCTTATCCAGCACAGGACCAGAGGTAATTTTGATCCCAGCTTGCAGTTCATTGGCAATGATATGACTGAGTGTGGTCTTGCCCAGTCCCGGAGGCCCATGTAGCAGTACATGGTCCAAAGGCTCATTTCTACGCTTTGCGGCCAGCACAAAAACCCGTAGATTCTCTACGATTTTATACTGCCCGGTAAAGTCTTCAAAACTCAAAGGGCGCAAAGCCCTTTCGAAATCTCTATCCTGAGGACTTAGGCTTTCATCCTCTCCGTTTAAATAATCTTCTCTCATAATTAATCCGTACGCTCACAAATATAGAAAAATACGAATGCCTTCTTCCGCATTTTTGAATCCCTGACATCCCTTCGAAACTGAAAAATAAGCCTTAAATTCGCCCCCAAATTCTACAGATCATGCGCCGAAATGCCCGGAAAAACATCATATACTCCATAGTCCTGCTCACTGCCATCATGGTAGTTTATCTTTGGAGAAATAGAGATCAAACAGAGATTACCCTCACGGAAACTGATGTAGTAGCGGGTAAAATCTCACTTTCCGGTCCCACTATGGGCACCACCTATCACATTACCTACCTGGACGCAGACAGTCGGGACTTGCAGCCATCTATTGATTCTCTTTTGGTGGTTTTCAACCAAAGTCTTTCTACCTACATCCCGGATTCTGAGCTGAGCAAATTCAACCAAGGAGATACGCTAGACTTTAATCTTCCTTATTTGTTACCAGTCTTGGAGACCTCCAAAACAGTCTATGAAAAAACAGACGGGGCATTTGATCCTACTGTAGGGCCCTTGGTGAATATTTGGGGTTTTGGTCCCACAGGACCAGAGCTCAAAGACAGTGTGGACATCAAACTTCTGCTGAACACCGTGGGTTTTGACAAGGTGGAGTTTGATCAAAATCAGCTTCGCAAAAAAGTACCAGGCATCTACCTCGATTTTTCTGCCATCGCCAAAGGCTATGGATCAGATGTAGTGGCTGAGTTTCTGAAAAGTAAGGGTATCTCCAATTACCTGGTGGAAATAGGAGGAGAACTGGTAGCCCATGGGGTAAACGAAAAAGGGGAACTGTGGAAAGTTGGCGTCAATCGGCCAGAGGAATCTGCAAATGCCGCAGACCTGATCAGTATCATTGCCCTACAAGATCGCGGGATGGCTACTTCTGGAAACTACCGAAACTTCTATGTACGCGATTCGGTAAAAATCTCCCATACCATCAATCCTGCCACCGGCTACCCGGTCAATCACACACTGCTATCAGCCACCGTACTGGCGGAAAACTGCATGAGTGCTGATGCTTATGCCACTGCTATGATGGTCATGGGAAAGGAAAAAGCCTTGGCTCTTGATTCTGCAGTTAGTGAGATCGATGTGTTTTTAATTTTTGATGACGGCAATGGTGGTTTTAAAACCTTTGCAAGTGAAGGCCTTAAGCCATTCCTTTCTTTTCCTCAGGAAAATTAAATTCAAATGCAACATTATTGAATTTTATTACCTTTGCCGGAGTTATAGCTTTCTCCTCATCATTCGGAGGAAAGAAATGTAACGCAGACCGATGGAAATAAAATTTTTGCTTCTTTTTCTCACAGCCATGATCGCGGGATCCATGGTTTATTTTGCACCTAATTTCAGGGAAAAATATTTTCGATTGGTTCTGGTCTTTGCGGGGTCATACCTTTTCTCCATTACTATACTTCACATACTCCCGGAATTGTTTGACAGCGGGTTTGACAGCAAAAGAATGGGCTTGTACATTCTTATCGGCTTTCTCCTGCAGCAATTGCTCGAATTCTGGTCCAGCGGAATAGAGCATGGGCATATTCATACGCACGAGCACCATGGTAGCAAGGCCATGTTAACGGTCATGGTAGGCCTGTTTATTCATGCCTTTCTGGAAGGAACCCTGCTTTCGCACGGAGACCTCATGGATGAAGGCGAGCATGTGCTCGGTCATGTCCATAACAGTAAGACCGTTTTGCTGGGAATCATCTTACACAAGGGGCCGGCGGCTTTTGCGCTTGCCGCAGTACTGTCCAGTACTTTGAGTAAGAAATCCACGCTTATACTCTTGACTCTTTTTGCACTGGCATCACCTCTGGGTATGATGTCCAGCTCATTTTTATATGAAAGCCAGATTCTGAGCAAGCAAGGAATAGGCATGCTGTATGGTTTAGTGGCAGGCGGATTCTTACATATTTCTACTACCATCTTTTTTGAAAGCAGTCCACATCACAAATTCCAGCTGAACAAACTTCTGGTGAGTTTCCTTGCCGCGGGTCTGGCAATCCTCTCTGAGTTTTTCATTCATTAAGCGAAGCCAGCCAATACGGAAACTTAGGCGATTAGGCCCATTTTCCATAGAATCTCAGGCAATTCATTGACCTTACGTTAAATTTTCAGTTTTTTCACAGCAATCAGCTTGCATTCCTATGGAAGCATTCGCTAGCTTATGGGCTGAATTTAATTTCTCAGCCTAAACCCCAAAATATGCCTGCTCAAAATGAAAAAATGAAAGCCTATTGGCGCAAAAATCTCCAAACACTCTTCGTCCTACTGCTAGTATGGTTTGTGGTCTCCTTCGGTTTTGGGATACTTCTGGTGGATCAGCTGAATGAGATCCGATTAGGCGGATTCAAACTGGGATTTTGGTTTGCGCAGCAAGGCTCGATTTACGCATTTGTAGTCTTGATTTTTGTCTATGTGGCAAGGATGAACAGCTTGGACAGGGAATTTGATGTGGACGAAGAATAACTTTTTAAGCTAAAAAACTATGGAAATCTTAACCTGGACCTACCTGCTGGTAGGGATTACTTTCGCCATCTATATCGGAATTGCCATCTGGTCACGCGCCGGATCTACCAAGGAATTTTACGTAGCCGGAGGCGGAGTTTCTCCTCTAGCCAATGGCATGGCTACAGCCGCTGACTGGATGTCTGCTGCCTCTTTTATCTCCATGGCCGGTATTATTTCATTTGCAGGCTATGACGGGTCTGTGTATCTCATGGGCTGGACCGGAGGATATGTATTGCTCGCACTGCTTTTGGCTCCATACTTGAGAAAATTCGGAAAATTCACGGTTCCTGACTTCGTAGGCGATCGGTACTATTCCAAAACTGCCAAAGTCGTGGCGGTGATCTGCGCCTTGTTTATCTCCTTTACTTATGTAGCCGGGCAAATGCGGGGTGTAGGAATAGTCTTTTCAAGATACCTGGAAGTACCCATAGAGTGGGGCGTGGTGATCGGAATGTGTATCGTGTTTTTCTACGCCGTTTTAGGTGGAATGAAAGGCATCACTTACACCCAGGTAGCCCAATATTGCGTGTTGATTTTTGCATACATGGTTCCGGCTATTTTCATTTCCATGCAGTTAACCGGAAACCCAATACCTCAATTGGGTCTGGGAGGATCAGTAGCAGATGGCACCCCTCTGTTGGATAAGCTGGATGGAGTTCTGACGGAACTTGGTTTTGCAGCATATACCTCGGGAAGAAAAAGCATCACCGACATGTTTATGATCACCCTGGCCTTGATGGTCGGCACGGCAGGACTTCCACATGTGATTGTTCGTTTTTTTACAGTTCCAAGGGTAAAAGACGCAAGAATCTCCGCTGGCTATGCGCTGGTATTTATTGCTATTTTATATACTACAGCTCCGGCAATCGCCGCATTCGGGATCTATAACACCATTGACAGCACTTCTGAGAAAAGCATTTCCCAGCTGCCCGAATGGATCAGTACCTGGCAAAAAACCGATCTGATCAAAGTGGATGATAAAAATGGGGATGGTAAGATCCAATATGTGGCCGATCAGACAGCCAATGAATTGAGCATAGATCGGGACATTATGGTTTTGGCAAGCCCGGAAATTGCAGAGTTGCCCAATTGGGTGGTAGGACTAGTGGCAGCTGGAGCGATGGCAGCCGCACTTTCTACCGCAGCAGGTTTGCTATTAGTAATTTCCACTTCAGTATCCCGAGATCTTTTCAAAACATTTAAACCGGAAATTTCGGAGAAAAAGGAACTGAGAATAGCTCGCCTGGCAGCAGCCGGAGCAGTTTTGCTGGCAGGATATTTCGGAGTAAATCCTCCCGGCTTTGTGGCGCAGGTGGTTGCATTTGCTTTTGGTCTGGCAGCGGCTTCCTTTTTCCCGGTCATTATCATGGGGATTTTCTCATCTAGAATCAATAAAGAAGGCGCCATTTCGGGGATGATTACCGGCTTGGTATTTACGATTGGCTACATCATCTTTTTCAAATTTATCAGTCCTGAAACAAACACAGCGGATAATTGGTGGTTTGGAGTATCACCAGAGGGAATCGGCTCCATAGGAATGATATTAAATTTCATCGTTTGTGTGCTAGTTTCCAGATTCACCCCAGCACCTCCACAGGATGTGCAGGACATGGTACAGGAAATAAGAATACCGCGTGGTGCTGGTAAAGCTCAGGATCATTAAATTAGAGCTTCATTTACCCAAAATTGAATACAATAAACCAAGATTACCATGAGTGATAGAATACATACCCTCAGCGGGTACCTTTACGAATACCAAAAAAGTGTAACTCAGCCAGAAGAGTTTTGGGCTAGAATTGCAGATTCATTTCACTGGAGAAAGCGCTGGTCCAAGGTTTTGAAATGGAATTTCGAGGAGCCGGATGTAAAATGGTTTGTAGATGCTAAACTGAACATTACCGAAAATATTTTTGAGCGTCATCTATTCACCATAGGTGACAGGCCAGCTATTATCTGGGAAGCCAATGATCCCAATGAAGCAGGAAGAACCTTGACATACAAAGAGCTTTTTCATGAAGTAAACCGCTTCGCAAATGCGCTCAAAAGCAAAGGAATAGGCAAAGGAGATAAAGTTATTATCTACATGCCCATGGTGCCTGAAGCGGCGATTGCCATGCTTGCCTGCGCTAGAATCGGTGCGATCCACTCTGTAGTTTTCGCAGGTTTTTCCAGCTCTGCCCTTGCCGATAGGGTCAATGACTGCGGGGCCAAAGCGATTTTGACAGCTGACGGAAATTTCCGTGGAAGCAAAAAAATAGCAGTGAAAGCAGTGGTAGATGAGGCTTTGGAAAAAAGCGAAGTGGAAACTGTCATCGTCTATGAACGCACCCAGCAGGAAGTGAGCATGAAAGAAGGCCGGGATTTCTGGTGGCATGAGGTAATAGCTGAAGAATCACAGGAATGTGCTCCCGAAGAAATGGACAGCGAGGATATGCTTTTCATTCTTTACACCTCAGGCTCCACCGGCAAACCAAAAGGTGTGGTCCATACCACCGGAGGATACATGGTCTATTCCCAGTACTCCTTTGACAATGTGTTCCAATATTCTGAAGGTGATGTGTACTGGTGTACTGCGGACGTGGGCTGGATCACCGGTCACTCTTATATCGTTTACGGACCACTGTTGGCTGGAGCTACTACCCTGATGTTCGAAGGTGTGCCTACTTTCCCTGACGCAGGACGCTTCTGGCAAGTGGTAGAAAAGCACCAGGTGAACGTCTTCTACACCGCACCTACGGCAATCCGGGCACTGCAAGCTTATGGCACTGAGCCTATACAGAAATATGATCTAAGTTCTTTGAAAGTATTGGGCTCTGTAGGAGAACCCATCAACGAAGAAGCATGGCACTGGTACCATACTCATATTGGCAAGGGTAAGTGCCCCATCGTGGATACCTGGTGGCAGACCGAGACGGGTGGAATTATGGTTTCGCCTATTGCCGGTATCACTCCCACCAAGCCTGCATTTGCGACTTTACCCCTCCCCGGAGTGCAGCTGTGCATCGTAGACCCAGAAGGAAATGAACTCACCGGAAATTCGGTAGAAGGAAACCTCTGCATCAAGTTCCCTTGGCCAGGTATGATCCGTACCACCTACGGAGACCATGAGCGCTGCAAACAAACCTACTTCTCTACCTATAAGGGGATGTACTTTACAGGCGATGGAGTGAAGCGTGATCATGATGGATATTACAGAATTCTGGGTCGTGTGGATGATGTCATCAACGTCTCTGGCCACAGAATGGGAACTGCCGAAGTCGAAAATGCGATCAATGAACACCCGAAAGTAATAGAATCCGCAGTAGTCGGATATCCTCACGAGGTCAAAGGTCAGGGAATTTACGCCTATGTAATCGCCGATCTTACCAATAGAACTGAGGATAACTTGATGAATGAGATCAAAGAAATGATTTCCAAAATCATTGGTCCAATCGCCAAACCAGACAAAATCCAGTTTGTGCCGGGACTGCCAAAAACCAGATCAGGAAAAATCATGCGTAGAATACTCAGAAAAGTAGCAGAAGGATCTCTGGACAACATGGGTGATACCAGCACCCTGCTTGACCCAGATGTGGTGACCAAGATCATCGAAGGCAAAAAATAACTAATCAGCCAAGATCCAGGATTGAATCGGGATCTTGGCTCTTTTCTAATCCTTTGGAGTAGAGTCCTCCTCTTCTTCATCCATCTGTATAGAAGAAACTATGGTGTCCGCCGAATCCATTTCCTGCTTATAAAAATTATGAACGCCCACCATAAAAGCTACAATCAACGCCCATAGTATCCGCCTGCAATACCGATATAATTGAGAAGCTATTTTCATTATGATATTAAGTTACACCATAGCTATCAATTCCCATACCTACTCCGATATTTAGACAGATTGTCAGTAACTTACACTATGGACCACATGGACTCACTATTCACCTGACACTACTTCCCAGATATGCCCAATGTAATTGTCAATAGAGTAGCAGAGTTTCTAAAGCGTTATCCTCCATTCTCGTTTTTGTCAAATGAAGAATTAGAGAAAATCGCCTCCTCTGTTGAGATCAATTACCTGGAAAAGGGCGAGACTCTCTTTGAACAAGGTGACCCTCCCAGCCCTCATTTTTTTATCTTGAAAGAGGGCGAAATTCACCTCAGCGAAAATCAAACTACAGGGGAAGAAATAAAGGAATATTTAGATGAAGGCGACGTGTTTGGGGTCCTGGCACTACTGGGAAAAAGACCATATGTGCTCAATGCTAAGATTTCACAAAACAGTCTGATCTATGCGATTCCTGTCCAGGTTTTCGAAGAAATATTACAAAGCAATACACGAGTTGCGCTATATTTTGCAGCAGGGTTTGCATCGGGACAGGTAGTGGTAAGGCAGGATTTGTCCCAAGGACAAAAAGCCCGCGGCATATTGAAAAGCAAATCCCGGGATAACTCCTTGCTTATTTTTTCTGATCAGTCGGAAATCAGATATTCGGAAAAGGTACTCACCTGCAATGAATCAAAAACAGTCCAAGAAGCCGCTCAACTCATGGTAGATGCAGATGTGAGTAGTATAATCATAGTGGACCAAGCCTACAAACCTAAAGGAATCATCACAGACAAGGACCTACGTACCAAAGTGATCGCATGTGCATTGCCCGGAAATACACCAGTGGCCAAAGTGATGACTTCTCCCGTAATCACTAGCAAAAAGGATAGTGGTTTCTCAGACCTTTATCTCACCATGATCAAAAACCGACTTCATCACTTAGTGCTTACTGAGGATGGATCAGACCAATCTGCGATTTGTGGGATCATTTCAGATCACGATGTACTGCTGTCTATGGGAAATAGTCCGGCAGTTTTGATTCATGGACTGCTCAATACCCTGGATGTAAAGGAAATGCGATCCATTCGTGACCGCGCCGGTCAGATGCTGGCTTACTACTTGGAGAATGAAGTATCCATGGATTTTGTGGCATCGGTCATGACCGAGATTAATGACCTGATCATCCAACAAGCCCTAAAAATCGCTGAAAATACCTGGGCAGCGCATTACCCTGAAGTGTCTAGCGTTAGGTATTGTTTTTTGGCGTTGGGGAGTGAAGGCCGAGAGGAACAATTACTGCGGACAGATCAGGACAATGCGCTGGTATATGAGGATGTGGACGAAAGTCTAAAACCAGTAGCTGCAGAATACTTCCTCAAACTAGGCACCTCAGTGGTAGAAACCCTGCTCGCCTGTGGGTTTGAATCTTGCCCTGGAGAAATCATGGCAAGCAATCCCAAATGGGTCCAGCCGGTTTCCAACTGGGAAAATTACTTTTCCAATTGGATTTTGACTCCTACCCAAAACGCACTGCTTTCTGCCTCCATTTTTTTTGATTTCCGGCACATCGGCGGCAGCAGCGGACTGGCAGAAGAACTGAGTCTGTTTATTTATGAGTCGGTTAAGAAAAAACCAATTTTCCTGAATTTCTTGGCGCAAAACACCTTGGCGACCCCTCCCCCTTTGGGCTTTTTCAAGAATTTTGTGGTGGAAAAATCCGGAGAGCACAGAGATCAATTTGACATCAAAGCGCGTGCAATCCGCCCTTTGGTGGATTTGGGTCGATTGCTCACCTTAAGCCACGGAGTGATAGGTGTCAATAATACATTCAAGAGATTTGAGCGGCTGGCAGAGCTGGAGCCCAGCTACAAAGAGCTTTTTGGACAGGCAGCGAAGGCATTTGAAATTCTGATCCGTATGCGGGCAATCGAAGGCATGAAAAATGGAAATGACGGGAGGTTTATCCACCCGGAAAGCCTAGGCAAACTTCAGCGCCAGCTTCTAAAAAACACCTTTGTGCCGATCGCTGAACTCCAAGACATCGTGAAAGTACGTTTTCAGCTAGACCACTTTGGGAAATGACTTGGTGGCCATTTTCAAAACCCAAACCCGATCCTCAGGATTTTGTCAAAAAATACCTAGAGCGAAATAAGGCTCAAATACCGGGTATTCGGACCTTAGATCAGCTAAGCTTTATCGTTTTAGATACTGAAACTACGGGACTGGACACCAAAAAAGACTCCGTGCTTTCCTTTGGGGCAGTGAAAATTGCACAGAAGCGCATCCTGATTAATTCGGCCGTAGAATGGTATCCGGAAATGTTTCAGGCACTAAATCAATCTCCCTTGATCCACGGAATGGTGGAGCGTAGTAATCAGATCTCCACGTCCACATTTGTCAAAAGGCTACTCGAATACTTCTCCGGCGACATTCTGGTGGGACATCATCTTGGTTTTGATCTGGCTATGCTACAAAAGCTCAGCGCACCGTTTGGGCTGGATCAATTCAAAAACCCCACGCTCGACACCATGAGTCTTGCGGTGAGGCTGGACCATGGCCCCACAGTAAATCTCAATCATGTACAGGTCAAAAATTACAGTTTAGACGCCCTGTGTGAACGTCACCAAATCCCCTTGGATGATCGGCATACTGCTGCGGGAGATGCTCACCTTACCGCCTTATTACTATTAAAATTACTGAAAATAGCAGCAGCCAAAGGCATTGTGTCCTACGCTCAACTCCTCCGCTAGTATTTCTTGCAAGACTAGGTTTCTGATTTAGTATTTTGCGCCAATTATTCCTGATATAAAAACTTATTTACCAGCCACTTAACATTACCTTTAAGCATTGCTTTGATCTCCATTCAGACTTTTTATTAATGGTTTCTACACATTTTTTCATGTGAGCATAGCTAGCTGAATGAGCGGTCTGATGCATCAAGCTAAACCAGCAAAGAGAAAGGTCATCGCAGAGATGGCCTTTCTTATTTCCAATCCACATTTATTCTGCCTTCAGCTTTCATCTGGATCACCAATTCTTTATGCATAGGATAAAATCCGGCTGGCTCCACATGCAGCTCCTGAATCTTCAAATCGGTAATCGGAGTGCTCAATTGCAATCGTTCGCTGATATTGGACAAACTTTCTTCTAACAAGCTTCCTATCGGAAAAACAGCCCTATTTTCAATCCGACGGATGATTTTGCGCTTTTTCAAGCCTACTCCTGTTTGCGCGCCAAAACTGCCGCTCTCCATTTTAAAATTCACCTGATCAAAAACCAACCGCTCATTTTCCGAATCGTATTCCGGCTGCCCTACTACAAAAAGCGTCCCTTCCAGCCTTTTTCCATTGGTTTGCTCCGCAAAGAAATCCATATTAATCGCCAGCAAATCTCCAAAAGCTTGGGTTCGGATATTAGAAGGAGTCATGCTTGTTTTCTTATCAATTCTAAAGGTTTTTCCTGCTACATTCTCTTGAAGAAACCCATCCAAAAACGCATAATCTAAGGAGAATGGAATCAGCATTTCAAATTCATTCTTCTCATTCTCATTCCCACTCAGATCAGGTAATGGAAATGCCCGGGATGGAGCTGCACCCGCGGGGTGACTGTTTATCTTCCCATTCATTCCCAGCCATAAATTGTAATTCTGCTCCTCGTCAAAAAACTCTTTTAACTTCACCGCCTGCGGCTGGATTGAAAATGCTCGCTCACCACCAACCCAATTCACAGAAAAAGGTCTCCCTACCTGAGCCCAAGCCAAATCAACCATGGTTTTTAAGCTGGCAATCTGTTTCCCTTCACCCAGGTATTCATTGCCCCACTTGCTGATCTCCTTCGCCAAAAGTCCACTCAGGTCAACCTGCATTCCCAGCACATCTACTCCTAGGCTTCCCCCCAGCTCCATCAACTCAAACTGCTCAGCACCAATACTCCAATCCGGATGAATCACAGGATCTACTATAAACACCGGAGCAAAATCCTCATCCAGCGGCAACTTGGACTGGAAGAGACTCCCCAGCCCTTTGGGTTTCAGCCCCACTCTACCTGATACATTAATGGGCACAGTCAGTTGGATTCTCTGACTATCCAAAGCCGTCCAAGTGATCTGTCCGTTTCTACTCAATTGCAAATCTCCAGTGACCCCACCGCCTAGATCCATTCCTTGTTCTTGCAGAAGAGTAGTGGGAATCTGTCCGTTTAGAAGCTTACTCAGGGTTTCCTTAGGAAGTTTCAAAGGTACATTGACCGAGGAGCTAGATGGCGGAGGAGGAGTACCTGGGCCAGGATTGGCAGTAGGGTCCAGACTTTTGCAGGAAAATAAAATGAAGATTGCGAGTACTATTGACAGTTGGCAGAGGATAAATTGCCAGCGGAACTGAATTTTCATAAATGAAGTTTAATTTGCTGTGTGGCTAAAAACTACCTACAACTATTGCCCCAAAAATTAGGATTCGAAAAAATGAATTGGAATAAACTGACAGAAGCAGCGCAAATCGATGAGATAAAGGCTTTGAGCAAGGAAAAACCTGTGTTGATTTTCAAACATAGTACCAGATGCTCCATCAGCAGTATGTCACTGGATCGCCTGCTTCGCAAGTGGAAAGATCAGGATCTGGAGAAAGTCACTCCTTATTTTTTAGATCTGATTGCCTATAGGCAGTTATCTGACCAGGTAGCTACGGAATTTAAAATCCCGCATGAATCTCCACAGGTAATCTTGATTCAGAACGCTGAAGCCATCTATTCCAATAGCCATTTCGGCATATCTTATGGCGAATTGATGGAGAAAGTTTAGCTAGCTGATTTTCAAACTAAATTTTCGCCATTTATCCTGTCTCACATCCATTCTTGTTTTTGTGCAGATGCGAAATAAACCATTGCCCTTTAACTAGGTCAAAGAAGTAGAAATTCGCATCTATATGAAAAACAATTACACTTTTATCTTACTGATTTTTAGTCTGTTAATCGGAACATCAGTATTCGCTCAGCGTCCTACTAGCCAGGAACGACCTACGCGGAAATTTACCGGCACCGTCATAGACGGAAGCACCCAGACTCCAATGGCTGGAGCAAACGTACTAGTGAAAACTGTAACTGACTCCCTTTTGGTGGGGGCAGTGACCGACGGCCAAGGTAAATTTGAAATCGCCAGACCTAATATTCCTACGGTAAAATTCATGGTCACCTTCATAGGTTATGAAACGATCACTAAGGTTCATGAGAGAAGAGAGTCCGTAGAACTGGGCCAGTTGATTTTGAAAGAAGATGCCCAAACACTGGGTGAAGTGATCATTGAGGGGCAGACAGCAGTAGGCGAAATGCGTGGAGACACAACCTCCTTCAATGCCGCAGCTTTCAAAACCAAAGAAAATGGAATGGCTGAGGATCTGGTCAGAAAATTACCGGGTGTGACCATCGCCAATGGAGAAGTACAGGCGCAAGGTGAAGCGGTACAAAAAATCCTGGTGGATGGTAGAGAGTTCTTTGGTTCCGATCCAAATATTGCTTTAAGAAACCTGCCTGCAGATGCCATCGATCGCGTGGAAGTACTGGATCAAAAGTCGGATCAGACCAGGTTGACTGGATTTGATGACGGTACGTACACCAAGACCATCAATATCATACTCAGAGAAGATCGGAAAGCCGGCCAGTTTGGACGAGTATATGGAGGCTATGGTACAGACGATAGATACACAGCTGGAGGTAGTGTCAATCTCTTTTCAGGAGATCGGAGAGTTTCCATTCTTGGGCTTTTCAATAATATCAATCAGCAAAATTTCTCCAGTCAGGATTTGGCAGGTGTCAATGCCAACTCATCCGGTGGACGTGGACGCGGCGGCTGGGGCGGCGGTGGCGGCAGCTTCTATGGAGGAAATGACATCGGTACCATTACTACCAATGCTTTGGGGCTGAACTATAGTGATAAGCTTGGTTCAAAAGTGAATTTGACAGGTAGCTATTTCTTTAATAACACCAACAATACCTTGAGACAGATCACCAACCGGGAAACGGTGATCAATGAGGACCTTTCGCAGTATTATCAGGAAAACCTGATCAACACCGTGGAGAATTTCAACCATAGGGCAAATGCCAGAATCGAAGCGGACCTGAATGAGAAAAATTCCCTGATTATCACACCAAACATTTCTTTTCAAACGAGCAAAACATACAGCGATCGAGATGCTCTAACTATGAATAGTCTGGGAGACTCACTATCAGCTTTGAGATCCATTACAGATGCTGAAAACCAGTCTTATAACATTTCCAATAATCTTACCTATAGATATAAGTTTGATAAGCCAGGGAGAACTCTTTCCACAGACATCTTTACCAATTGGAATAATAATGATCGGTATTCGGAGCTTTTGGCTGCCAGCGTAGACTACGACAGAAATGAGCTGGACACCACTTTGCAAGAGACTGATGTTCTATCCAAAGGATTCAACTACCGGGTAAACATGACCTGGACAGAGCCTCTAGGCGAAAAATCCAGAGCCACATTAGGCTATCAAGTCGGCAACAACAAAACCGATTCTGACCAGCGTACCCGAGTCTTAGACGATGAAATGCAGCCCGTGCTTGACACGGCATTGAGCAATGTCTTTGTCAACAAGTTTATCACCCAGCGGGTACGAACCGGATTTGCCTATAACAATGAAGGCTGGAACTATAACTTCAACTTGGATTATCAAAACGCCAAACTGGATAATGAAGCTTTATTCCCTAATGAAGGCGTATTCAACAGAGACTTTAACAATCTCCTCCCTAGCGCGCACGTAAGCTTCCGAAACCGAGAAACCGGCCTGAATTTCCGAGTAAGATACCGCACCAATACAGACGAGCCCTCAGTAAGCCAGCTCCAAAACGTGGTAAACAATCAAAACCCACTTAGCCTGAGTGTAGGTAATCCTACCCTGAAGCAAAGCTATGGACATAGCATCTTCGCCAATATCGGAAAATTCGACATGGAGAAGAATCGCTCTTTCTTTATGTTCCTTAATTTCTCCAGTACCAATAATTACATAGGCAGCAGCACCTTTGTAGCGGCACAGGACACCTTGATCAATGGGGAAGTACTTTTGAGAAAAGGTGGGCAAATCAGAATGCCGGTAAACCTGGATGGCAACTTCAACTCCCGCTTGTTCATGTCTTATGGAGCTCCTATTCAGAAAATCAAATCCAAAGTCAACTTCAACACCCGACTAGGATTCACTAGAAATCCAGGTATGATCAATGGGGAGCGAAATCTAAATGACAATATCGATCTGAGCCAGGGCATCACTCTGACCAGTAATATCAGCAAGGATTTTGATTTCACCTTAAGTACTACAGGTACCTATACCATAGTCAACTCCAGCCTTCAGGCAAATCTGGATCAAAACTACTACATCCAGGAGTCTAATATTCGGCTTTATTATTCCCCAAATGATGGAAAACTCTTTGTGGGCAATAACATCAATAACTCACTGTACAGTGGACTTTCTGAAGGATTTGATCAGTCTGTATGGCTATGGAATATTGAAGCAGGTTACCGCTTTGCAAAAAACAACAAGGCTGAGTTAAAAGTGGTAGTCTTTGATCTACTCAATCAAAATAACAGCATACAGCGAACCATATCTGATGTGGCAGTGACAGATGTGTACACCAATGTACTGACCCGTTATGGCTTATTGACCTTTACTTACATCATAGGAAACTTTAAGGAAAACACCAGCAACACTAATGACTCAAGGCCATGGAGAGGCGGAGGAAGAACCTGGTAAATAATGATTTACGGAACTTGGTCTAAGTTTTACGTGATAACCGACTGGATATTTTCAGTCGGTTTTTTTCTTATTTTCACCTACTAAATTTTAGTAAAAAAACTATATTGTTTCTAAATGAAGATCCTAAACCCATTTTTGCTATTTATTTTTCTTTTTTCTTGCGCAACGAAAAATGAAGAAGAAAATCATCGAATCATTTCGCTGGAAGATTTTAAAGAGATTTCACTTAACTCAGAAAAACACTATTTCCAAGAAGTTATCAATGCCTCAAGTTTTGCGCTTCAAGGTGACAAGATCCTTATAAGTGAATATCATAACATCCCCGATAAGTCACCTCGAATTCATATCATAAATACCAGTGATTGGACTTATGACAAACCCAAAGGAAGGTATGGGAAAGGCCCGTTAGAGACTTTTATACCCGAATTCATAGTTTCTCGGGACACTGAAAGATTTTTGGTCTATGATTACAATAACCGAAAAATTTCAACTTTTTCAATTAATGACACTTCACTTTTGGCAACTAGTGACCGGAAAATCACGAACCCAAATTTCGGCCCCATGAGACTAGCATTAACTCCCAACAGAAATTATTTAGGTGTTGCCAGGGAGAATGAAAACAAACTTTTAGAGTTCGATCTTGAGGGAAGCCTCATCGCTGAATATGGTGAATTTGAAAAATTAGAAGAACGGCCAGAACTAACAAAGCTTCAGATCAGTCTTCTAAGCAATGGCCGATTCCACGGCAACCCTAAAAATGGAATTTATGTCAGAGCTAGCATTTACAGGGATCTATTGGAGATTTTCGACTATAAAACGAAAAAATTTATTTCTGTTGCAGGCCCTGATTTGAACTTGCCTGAATTTGAATACCATCAATCTGAATTTGGTGGAATGCTTAGCTTTGAACCTGATGTTCATTTTAAATATCAGGCAGTGACAGTAACCAATAATTATATTTTTGTTCTGTACTCAGGGTTTTCTCAACTAGACTATTCCAATACCGGATCTGTGGCAAAAGAAATTCGGGTATTTGATCTAAAAGGCAATCCTAAATGGAGATTGATATTGGATAGATCAATATCAGGCCTAGGTGTCAACGAAAAATCAAACGAAATCTACGGACTCACTACCGATAAAGATCCTGGAATAGCTGTTTTCCAGATTCCAGATGAGGCATTAAACTAAAAAAGCCGACTCCCTAAGGAGCCGACTTCACGATTGGGTGACAAGCAACGATTACATTTTAGGTAGAACCACGGTATCTACAGAGTGAATCACCCCATTGGATTGCCATACATCCGCAATCGTTACTTTGGATTCTCCACCGTTTTCGTCAGTGATATAAAGGTCTTTACCTTTCATCCAGGCAGTTAATTTTCCGCCTTGAACTGTAGTGAGCACAGCTTTACCATCTCCTTTTTTGATCGCAGCAGCGATTTCTTTGGAACCCATTTTACCGGCTACCACGTGGTAAGTAAGCACCGCTTGCAATTGCCCTTTGTTTCCTGGCTTCAAAAGCGTCTCTACAGTACCTTTTGGAAGTTTTTCGAAAGCCATATTATCAGGAGCAAATACGGTGAATGGGCCAGCTCCTTGAAGAGTCTCTACCAAACCGGCTGCTTTTACTGCTGCTACCAACGTGGTGTGATCAGCAGAATTCACTGCATTTGCCACGATATTTTTAGAAGGATACATTTCTGCTCCACCTACCAGTTTTGTTTTTTCCATTTGTGCATTCACCGTGTTTGCAGAAAGAAAAATAAAGGCTGCAAGAGCTAATTTGAAGAAGTTTTCAATTTTCATAATCTTGTTAGTTTGATGATTTTTTAGGTTGCTTATTTGATGTGAATTACGAGCAGCCTAGCTCAGATGGATTGACTCCCTGAGAAAAAAGGTTCAATCCCAAGCCGAACATGCTACCCGATAAATCCTGATTAGTGTATTCCATATGTCTTTTCTACCCAAAAAACTTCAAAACCATTAGCTTTGTGGCTTGAATAACCCCGAAGTGATGTATCAGGAGAAAATCGAAGCTATCAAAGCTGCCATTGCCGCAGCAGACGCCAATACTCAGGAAGAACTCGAAGCCTACAGAATGGAATACATTTCCAAAAAATCTGTGGTCGGAGCACTTTTCGCAGATATGCGTAATATTCCAAACGAGGAGAAAAAATCTTTTGGGCAGCTTGTAAATGCAGTCAAGCAACTGGCTGAAGAGAAATTTCAGGAGCTGATAGAAAAAGTAAGCCAGGCCAATAAGAAATCCAAATCTGCGGATATGGACTTGACTTTGCCACCTTCCAATCATAGCCTGGGAGGCATCCATCCCCTGACAGCCACCCGTCAGCGAATTATTGATATTTTCGAACGCATAGGGTTCAACCTTTCGGAAGGGCCTGAGATAGAAGATGACTGGCATAACTTCACCGCCCTGAATTTCCCTGAAAATCACCCTGCCCGCGAGATGCAGGACACATTTTTCATTGAGAAAAATCCGGATATCGCACTGAGAACACACACTTCTTCGGTACAGGTACGTGTGATGGAAAACCAGAAACCGCCGATCCGAACGCTTTCACCAGGAAGAGTGTATAGAAATGAGGCCATCTCGACCCGTGCACATTGTATTTTCCACCAAGTGGAGGGGCTTTATGTGGATGAGAATGTAGGTTTCGCTGATTTGAAAAACACACTCTATCACTTTGCAAAAGAGATGTTTGGCAAGGAAACCAAGGTCCGATTCAGACCTTCCTATTTCCCTTTTACAGAGCCAAGCGCAGAGATTGATATCACTTGCTTGATCTGTGGTGGCAAGGGATGTAATGTCTGCAAAGGCAGCGGCTGGGTAGAGATCGGAGGATCCGGTATGGTAGACCCGAATGTGCTGGACAACTGTGGGATTGATTCCAAGAAATATACTGGCTTTGCCTTTGGAATGGGCATTGAGCGAATCGCCATGTTGAAATACCAGATCAAAGATCTTCGATTGTTCACAGAGAATGATGTGAGGTTCCTGAGGCAGTTTAAGCCTCTTTTACAATAATCAAAGACCTTGAGTAATCAGCGCCTTCTTATGTCATTTGTTAAACCACTGAGAGCACGGAGGTTCCGCGGAGGACGCAAGTAGAGTTTTTTGTTGTACTGCTTCTCCAGAATCAGGTTGTTTTTATTCAATCGACGAGGTTAAACAGTATAGTAACCCCTCTCATAGCAAGACCATGCTGAGTAATAAGCAGTCAGGATACCGCAGCAATCTAGGTTCATCTACTAAATTATTTCAGTGCCTTCCTAGCGCAATTCCTCCCAGAATTTAAAATAGGAAAACAGTGACCTCTGCGAAACCTCTGTGCGCTCCGTGGTTAAATACAAAAAAAGCGATCTGATTAGACCGCTTTTGCTGTTTCCATTTTGTAAATAATATCCTCATAATCGAGCTTATCCCAGTTTTCAGTGATCAGTGGATCCGCCATCACTCTATCCATTATCCCTTCCTGAAGTTTGCCCTGAGCATAGGCTTCTGAGTATCTCATATCAGTAAATGTCACCATGGAGTATAAAGGAATCCAGTCATTAGGATACAGCTCGTATAATTTGGCTTCGATCTTTTTTCGGATATTAAACTTGGGATCGGATACCGAGTCCCGCATTTCCACGAAGTTTTCCATCGCCAGCTGACAAATGGCATCCGTATCTATTTTGCGCTTTTTCTGGAACTTGGCAAATACCAAATCCCATGAATTATGACCATACTTATCGATCAGTGCATTTAAAATAGAGCAATCTTCAAACCCACAGTTCATACCCTGCCCATAGAAGGGCACCATGGCATGGCTGGCATCTCCGATCAGCAAGCTATTGCCTTGTACCCATGGAAAGCATTCCACATTGATCAGAGCCGAAGTAGGGTTACTGAAAAACTCCTTCTTTAGGTTCGGCATCATCTGATAAGCGTCGTCAAAATAGCTTTTGAACACAATCTCTAAGTCATGCTCATCATTGATTTTATCAAAACAAACCTTAGTTCCGGTATTGGGCAAAAACAGTGTACAGGTGAAAGATTTGTCCGGATTAGGCAAGGCAATCAGCATGAACTTGCCTCTGGGCCAAATATGCAATGCATTAGGATCCATGGCAAACTCCCCTTCTGGAGTCGCTGGAATCGTCAGTTCCTTATACTCATGGGTGATGTATTCCTGCTTGTAGTTAAATCGGATTTGTTTTTGCATCGCCATCCTCAGAGAGGAATAAGCCCCATCTGCACCTAGGATCACAGGAGCCTCCATCTTTTTAACCCCTGAAGGAGTCTGAAAGGTGATCTCCTGATTTCTGAAATCTACTTCCTCACACTTATGTTCAAAGAAATAATTGGCTCCTAGACTTTCTCCCTCCTCAGCTAGCAACTGATTGAATTTGCCGCGGGAAAGAGAATAAATCGCCTGCTCCTCTTTACCATAGGATATAAAGGTAGTACCCCCATGTTCGTCATGGATCTTGCGCCCGTACATGGGAATCGCCAGTGGCATCACTTTATCTTTCAAGCCCACTTCCTCCAGACTTTTCCAGCCTCTATAGCTCAGAGCCATGTTAATCGAACGCCCTCCTTCATCATAAGGAGTTTTACGCTTATCCGGACGCTTATCATACACATTGACATCCAGCCCCTGGCGCTTGAGATATATAGCCATCAAAGTACCGATCAACCCGGCCCCTAGGATGGTGATTTCATTCTTTTTCATTTGGATTGTTTTATCCACGCTTCCATTAAGCGAATTTCTTTAGGGAATGTTCCAAAATCTCTGCAAAGCGGAACACATCCATGAAGCTATTGTAAAGTGGAGTGGGTGCCAGACGAATCACATTTGGGTTGCGCCAGTCCCCTACTACTCCATGATTATACCATTCATCAAAGACGTCCTTGCCTCCACGATGAATGTGCAAAGATAACTGACAGCCTCTTTGCGCAGGGTCTTTTGGGGTAATAATTTCCAAAACTCCTGATTCTCCGCTGATTTCCTCAATCAGAAACTCAAGATACCCGGTAAGTACTTCACTCTTTTGCCGCAAATTTTTCATCCCGGCCTCTTGGAAAATATCCAAAGATGCCTGGTGCGCCGCCAATCCCAGCACATCTGAGTTTGACAATTGCCAACCGTCCGCACCATACATAGGCGCAAAACCCTTTTCCATCAAAAAACGCTGCCCCTCGTCATGTCCCCACCATCCAGCAAACCTGGGCAGGTCCGGACGCTCCGCAAATCGCTCGTGCACAAATATCCCCGAAACGTTTCCCGGTCCGGAATTTAGGTACTTGTAGCTACACCAGGTGGCAAAGTCCACTCCCCAATCGTGAAGATCCAAAACAGCATTTCCCACTGCATGAGCCAGATCAAAACCAGCATAAGCGCCTACTGCATGGGCTGCCGATGTAATGGCTTTCATGTCAAAAACCTGCCCGGAATAATACTGCAGACCAGCCATATTGACCAGCGCCAGTGCATCACCCTGTTCTTTGATTTCTGCCAAAATATCCTCCGTGCGCAGGGTATGTTCACCCTCCCGTGGCGTTAATTCTATGATGGCTTTTTCTGGATCAAAGCCGTGAAATTTCACTTGGGTTTCCAGCATATACTGATCCGAAGGGAAGGCACCCGCTTCGACTATAATCTTATAACGCTCGGCAGTAGGCTGGTAGAAGGAAACCATCAGCAAATGTAAGTTTACTGAAAGATTGTTCATGGCTACCACTTCGTGCTCCTGGGCGCCAACTATTTCAGCCAAGGCAGGCTTGGATTTTTTCCGGGCATAATACCAGGCATCTTCCCCATGAAAATGCCCGTCCACTCCCAGATTCGCCCAATTGTCCAACTCCTGAGTCAGGTAGTTTTTCACTGATTTCGGCTGTAGGCCCAGGGAATTTCCGCAAAAGTAAATAGCCTGCTTGCCCTGGACTTTGGGAAAAAGAAATTGATCTCGAAATCTGGCTAATGGATCCTTTGCGTCCATTTCTGCTGCGAACTGGGCGGAATATTGATAGTTCATGGAGTAAAATATCTGGGTTTAACTAATTATTGCAAGCTGTCGTACGACTTAGCTAGGCTAACTGCTCTAGCCATTATTTTGTCATCACAGTTCCGCAGTTTTTGCAGGTAGTGTTGGCTGGATTGCTCCAGAATCTCTCCATGATCGGAGGTAGTTGATTTACAATATCAGTCACTACCGCATACTCCTCGTAGAGCTTTTCCCCACACTGCTCACAGTGCCAAATAAAACCGTCCTGCTCACCTTCCTGTCTGTAGCGCTCGATTACCAGCCCGATGGTATTGGCGGGTCTTCGTGGAGAATGCGGAACCTTTGGGGGCAATAGAAAAATCTCTCCTTCACGGATATGCACATCTTTTGGTTTGCCTTCTTCGATGATTTTCAGCACGATATCTCCTTCTATCTGGTAGAAAAACTCCTCTCCTTCGTTGTAATGGTAATCCTTTCGGGAATTGGGACCGCCTACTACCATGATGATAAAGTCTTCATTCTCCAGATAGACCTGTTTATTACCTACAGGAGGTTTGAGTAAATGTCTGTTTTCGTCTATCCATTTTTGAAAATTGAAAGGTGATGCTATAGCCATGGCGAGTTTTTTTCTGTTGAAAATGCAAATTTAGTCCATCCTTGTAGGAATACCGGATTCCATCCTAAAAGTATTAAAAATCATACGCTTTTTTGATTTACTTTGCTTCAAACCCAAATACCATGCGTATCCCCATTTTCGATATGCACTGCGACTTACTTTCTTATTTAGCCAAAGTCCCAGATGCTGACGCTTTTTCCAAAGATGATATTGCCTGCGCTATCCCCTGGCTGATAGCAGGCGGAGTTCGAACCCAGGTCCTGGCTATTTACACCGATGTGAAACCCGAAAGTATGGCGCTGGCGAGTAGGCAAGCGGATATTTTCGAGTCCTTACTGGCCCACAAAGAGCGTGAACTTGCAGCAGCAAACACAGCATTTTTTACAGATTGGGATAAGCAAAATCGAATCGGGATCCTAGCTGCTGTGGAAAATGCAGCCGGAATAGGCTCTGAATCTGCCACCTGGAAAGAAGTCACAGATCAGTTCGACAGTTTGCTTGCCAAAGTAAAACGAATCGCCTACATCGGCCTAACTCATCATACAGAAAATAGATTTGGCGGGGGCAATTACACCGATGGCATAGGGCTAAAAGACGACGGGAAAAGGCTACTTGACTACATGTCCGGCAAGAAAATCCCAATAGACCTCTCCCATACTTCAGACCTATTGGCCGAAGGTATTTTATCCCATATTTCTCAGGCCGGGCTGGATGTACCCGTGATCGCCAGCCATTCCAATTTCCGGGCGGTTTGGAATCACAGAAGAAATCTTACCGATGAATTTGCCAAGGAAATCATCCATAGAGAAGGTATTATCGGGGTTAATTTCCTCCGCGCTTTTCTGGACACAGAAGTTCCAGAGCGGATTTTTGATCATATTTTACATGGGTTTCATGTAGGAGCAGAAAACAACATCTGCTTTGGTGCAGATTATTTCTATACCAAGGATTTTGGCGATCCTAGCCGAATCCCCTTTTACTTTCCTCTGGTAGAAAATGCCAGCAAGTACCCGTCCATCCTGGATCATTTAGAGTCTGAGCTCGGCGATTCCCAACTTAAAAAGCTTGCCCATGGAAACGCGCTTAACTTCTATAAAAAACTCTGGAGCTAATGTCATCTCATCACTTTGTAAAGGACCAACAAGAACCCGCGGTTTTTATTCTGGACGCGGATAACCTATCATTCCATACTATCTCTCCCCTGCTGGAGTGGGTGCCCACGGTTTTGGTTTCTGAAGCTGCCCTAGATCAGGTAATGAGTTGGGGGATAAAAATCGATGTGATATTAGCAACAGAGGAATTTCAAGCTGAAAATCAACATTTACTGGAAGAGCAATATCCCGTGAAATTTATAAATACTGAGGAGAATAATTTCTTGACAAATGGGCTTGATTACCTAAGATCTACTGATCACAAAGCTGCGCATTTGGTGGGAATTTCACACCTGAAAGCACTAGAGCTACAAGATAAACTTGATCTGATGAATCTTACCATTTTGGATGGAGACTGGAAGTATTACCCTGTCAAATCAGGGGTATTCAAAAAGTGGTTTGCAGAATGCAATATCCATATTCATGGTAAAGAAGGCATGCCCATTCAAATTCAAAATGAAAACGGAGAGTTGATCCTACCAATCACTTATGCAACGATATTGGAAGTCCCTGAGGGAAATACCAGGATCAAAGCGCCCGGGATCTTTTGGATTGGAGAGCAGGTTTATTCATAAATTTCAGAAAGACCCAAGTTCCAAAAGCATAGCAAAGCACATCAATTGGATCCGCAGTATAAGTGTTTGAGCGCAGAGGCAAGAGGATTTCAAAAACTACTGAAAAATAAACCAATGCGATGACAACCTGTTTGGGGGTAAAAATCAATTGACTACCCAATGGATGATACCATCGCATCACTTGAAGGCAAATGCCAAAAACCACAGGCATCGCCATTAAATCGTCTCCATAGGCATGATAGATAGGGATAAAGATCCCCATTGATTTTTCCAGGTATTGATTTACCCAGAAAGCTATGGAAGCAACAATAAATATGGGATTTTTGAATAATTCCATCATCCCGGCAGAGCAGCTATCAGCCACATGATAAAGGTCATGATGGCCATAAAAACGGTGTAAAATAGATTCCCTGATTTCTTAAAAAAACGTACGATTGCGCTGTCCTCAGGATTGACATAAAACATCCACTCCTTTTCGTATCGCTCTTGATCCTGCGCCTTTCGCTCCTCTCTTTTCATTTCATCAGGAGACAAAAACTCCCCGCAGTGCTCACAGCGATCTCTGTAGTCATTAGTCCAAACTGACCATTCCCCACATTGAGGGCATTTTTTTTGGCTCATAATTCGTTTAGTTCAAAGTCTTCCCTAGAGCTATTCGATCTTTTCCGTTCAGATCCTTAAGCACGCTCACTTCGGAATATCCCAATTTCCTCATTAATTCCGCTACCTCGGCTCCATATTTTTCATTGATTTCAAAATACAAACACCCACCACTTTTTAGCAATCGCCTGCCTTTGACAGCAATCTCCCGGTAGAAAACCAATGGATCTTCATCGCTTACAAAAAGCGCTAGCTCCGGTTCATAATCAAGCACATTTTTATGCATCTCCGCTTTCTCTTTGTGGGGGATGTAAGGAGGATTGCTGACCAATATATCCAACTCATCTTCTGCGGGAATTTCAGACAGAATGTCGCACTTTGAAAAGGAAACTTTTGCCCCAAGTGCACCCGCATTCTGATTGGCTATAGCCAAAGCTTCCAGGGAAACATCCACGCCAAAAACTACTGGACTGTTCATTTCCAAAGCCAGTGAAATGGGAATACAACCTGTCCCTGTGCCAATATCCATAATCCTCAAACCGGACTTTATATTCTCCTTAATGATCAGGTGGACCAGTTCTTCTGTTTCATTTCTGGGGATCAAAGTCGCAGGTGATACCTTAAATTCCCTACCGTAAAACGGTCCTTTCCCCATAATATATTGGATAGGCTCTCCGGTCTTCAAGCGTTCAAAATCCTGATAAAGACCCGTCGGCAAAGTATTCTCATCTACCTGCTGGTAGAGAGCACTCCTGCCTAACCCTACGTGGTGCTCAAACAACCATCCGATCAGAGACTCCGCTTCCTGACGCTCATAGATAAGTAGCGCTGAGGACCAGGAACTTATAATTTCATGAAGAAAGGGCATAGATGTAGCGTTTGGTGATTGGAGCACGTAAAGTTACCAAAACCAATCCCCAAAATATGAGATACCTTTACCTGATTCTGATATTCAGCTTCACTACCGCCCTTAGTTATGGTCAAAACAATCCCGGCATTTGGCTGGAAGTAGATGGAAGTTATTGGCAAACGGACAACCGATCCTCCAATTTCAATAGCTTTACCAGAGAGCGAAGTGGTAGCCTCAGACCCATGATCGGCTATAAGTGGAACGACCGGTGGGGCTTGGGAGTAATGGGAAATTTTTTGTCCTATAGAGAGAAAATAGACCCTATCTCCGGTTCCTATGCCATTTATAGCAATGAGCCAGATGAAAATGGCAATTACCCGGTCATTGCATATAATGAAAAGCTCGAAGAATCTGCCATATCCAATGAGCTCAAAGGCTTCGGCATTTTCCTCCGCCGCTACGTCAAGCTAGGCAAAAAGACCTCACTAAACTTCAACCTTTACGGCATCCGTGAAAAAGGCAAAAATGGAAGCATACAAGTTTATCCAGACTATTATCCCTGTGCTTTATGTCTTTCAGTCATTCCCGGCCCATACTCAGTCAGCAACCCCATCATAGAAACCAATTGGAAATTTGGCATAGATGCAGCATTTGCATACCAGGCCACTTCTTGGATGGCAGTAGAACTGCGGGCAAATCTCATGGAGTTTAGAAGGCGGGTGATTCAGGATAATGCACCCCCGCTGCTTGACCCGGGATTTGGAGGCACTTATTATGATTTCTTTCCTCTGATGGGATCTACGGAGGATTTTGGCTCTGCAGTGAAGCGTGATGGCATACGTTTGGGATTAGTTTTTCAACCCTTTTGGTAGTACATTCTGACAGACTCAGAAAGAAAAACTACCTTTGTGGAGAATTTATTTCCCATGAAGCTACACAACAATACCATCCGCGGAGTCCACACCGCGTTAGCAGCCATTTTTGAAGAAGGTCAATACGCTGACAAAGTGATCGAAAGAACACTGAAATCCAATCCTAAATGGGGAGCAAGAGACCGTTCATTCATAGCAGAAACCACCTATGAAATGGTCCGATGGTGGCGTTTGATCAATTACCTGAGCCCAAGTCAGGATCCTTATGATCTTTTTGGCACCTATTGGTTGATGCAGGGACATAGCTTGCCTCCATGGGAAGAATTTCAGAAAATAAATCCTGAGAAACTCAAAACCAAATACGATGAGCTAGAGGACCCAGCCCTGCTAGAGTCAGTTCCGGATTGGCTTTTTGAGCTTGGCGAAAAGGAATTGGGAGACAAATGGGAAGTAGAGCTTCATAGTCTAAACCAAGAGGCAGATGTGGTTCTCCGGGTAAACACGCTAAAAACCACACGTGAAAAACTGAGAAATCAGCTAGCAGAAGACGGGATCAAAACCCACATCATCAAAGGGTACAAGGATGCTTTGATCCTAGACCAGCGCCAAAACGTTTTCCGCCACCCGGCATTCAAAGAAGGGCTCTTTGAAGTTCAGGACGGCTCTTCCCAGCTCGTGGCAGAGGCTTTGGCAGTAGAGCCGGGCATGAGAGTGATCGACGCATGCGCAGGTGCAGGAGGAAAATCCCTGCACTTAGCCGCATTAATGGAAAATAAAGGAAAAATACTTTCATTGGATGTGGAAGAATGGAAGCTTCAGCAGACCAAACTCCGGGCTCGAAGAGACGGAGTATCCATCATAGAGCGTAAGGTCATTGAAAACTCCAAAACCATCAAACGACTCAAAGAATCCGCAGACCGACTACTGCTAGACGTACCTTGCTCAGGCCTTGGAGTCTTAAAAAGAAACCCAGACACCAAATGGAAACTAAGCCTGGAGTCCATAGAGAAAGTACGTGAAACCCAGCAGGAAATTCTTCAGGCCTACCCTTCCATGTTGAAATCCGGAGGTCAGATGGTCTATGCTACTTGCAGCATTTTACCTTCAGAAAATCAAGATCAAATTGAGAGATTTCTAAAAAGCGAAGCGGGAAAAGACTTTGAATTGATCGAAGATCAAAAAGTGCTGTCGCATGAAAGTGGTTTTGATGGCTTTTATATCGCGAGGTTACAAAAAAAGTAAAGGCAAGTATACGAGTTCCTTAGTGATGTTTTTTGACTAAGGGACTAGCGGATAGCCCAAAGAAAAACAGGCTTTAAGAAGAAATAAGAGGGCTCCCCAAATTTATTTTGGCGGGTACTGGTTTTACATTGGATTTTGTGTGTAACTTTGACGGGCAAATAGGGTTACCTCATACCAATATTTGCCATGAATCGAAACTCCGACAAGTTCCTCTACGAAGCACTCACCTATGACGATGTGCTTCTTGTCCCAGGTTATTCAGAAGTCCTTCCACGCGACACGAATACCTCCACCCAACTCACCAAAAAAATCCGCCTAAACATCCCCTTGGTGTCCGCTGCTATGGATACCGTGACCGAGGCTGAACTGGCAATTGCAATCGCGCTTGAAGGAGGGCTTGGTTTTGTACACAAAAACATGTCTATCGAGCAGCAAGCTGCCCAGGTACGCAAGGTAAAGCGCTCTCAAGCTGGGATGATTTTAGATCCCATTACTCTTCATATCGACGCAAAAGTAAGGGATGCTGAGAAAATCATGCGGGAATTTCACATCGGTGGTATACCTGTAGTAGATGAAAACAAATCCTTAAAAGGTATCATTACCAATCGTGACCTACGATTCATCAAAGATCAAAATCGCCCGATCCGGGAGATTATGACCATAGACAATCTCATCACAGCCAAAGCGGGAGTATCTCTAGAGCAGGCAGAAGAGATTCTGCAGGAATATAAAATAGAAAAGCTACCGATCGTAGATGAGGACAACAAGCTGTCCGGCCTAATCACTTACAAGGATATTCTGAAAAGAAAAGACAAACCAAACGCCTGTAAGGATGAATATGGCAGGTTAAGAGTAGGTGCAGCAGTAGGCGTTACAGCGGATATTGTAGAGCGGGTAGAAGCGCTGAAAAACGCCGGAGTGGATGTGGTGTCTATAGATACGGCACACGGACATTCCAAAGGAGTAATCGAAACCTGTAGAAAAATCAAAGATGCTTTCCCAGATCTGGAAGTTATCGTTGGAAATATTGCCACACCGGAAGCAGCTATTGCATTGGCGGATGCCGGAGCAGATGCCGTGAAAGTAGGCGTAGGACCTGGATCTATCTGTACCACTAGAATTATTGCCGGCGTAGGTGTTCCCCAGCTTTCTGCAGTATTCGAATGCGCTCAAGTGTTAAAAGAACGCGGAGTGCCTGTTATTGCCGATGGGGGTATCCGCTACTCAGGCGATTTGGTTAAAGCTATCGCTGCTGGTGGAAGCTCCATTATGATAGGATCCCTTTTAGCAGGAACTGAAGAAGCGCCGGGTGAAATGATCATTTTTGAAGGCAGAAAATTCAAATCTTACCGAGGAATGGGTTCCCTGGAAGCGATGGAATCTGGCTCCAAAGACCGTTATTTCCAAGATGCAGAAGACAATATCAAAAAATTAGTCCCTGAAGGTATCGTAGGAAGGGTTCCTTATAAAGGCTTGGTATCAGAAGTGCTTTACCAGCTCGTAGGTGGACTACAGGCAGGCATGGGCTACTGTGGTACCAATACCATAGAGGCGCTTCAGAAAGACGGCAAATTCGTAAAAATCACCGCAGCGGGAGTGAAAGAGTCCCACCCTCATGACATTAGCGTAACCAGGGAGGCTCCAAACTACAGCGTGAGATAAACAAGGTAGTTTTCTTACAATATAAAAAAGACCAGGGAAACCTGGTCTTTTTTGCTTTGCTCAAACTATATCGCATAGCATTGCCAACGAAGTTTCATAAACAACCTTTGGCTCACACTCCTAACAGAACCTATCAAGGTTGCCTCAATCCCCCATTTAAAGATTCAGTTTTATGCTAGAATTTCTTTGATCTCATGATCCTGAAGATGGGCGTTTAGCCAGCCTGCTTCCAGGTATGCGCCATATTTTTTGTAGAAATTAATCGCCGGCTCATTCCAGTCCAGCACCTGCCACATCATGCCTGTACAGCCCTCTTCCAGGGACTTTGCCATCACGCGATCAAACAGCAACTTGCCGGCACCATTCCCTCGCTCCGATTCGGTCACCACTATATCTTCCAGGTAAATCCGCTTTCCTTTCCAGGTGCTATACCGGTAGTAATAAATAGCAATACCGATGATCTCTCCGCTATTTTCCTTTTCACAGACAAAAAAACCGTAGACCGGATTTGGGCCAAAGCCATCCTTTTCCATCATTTCTACCGTGTTGGAGACCTGCTCAGGAGCTTTTTCGTAAAGCGCAAGTTCCTTGACCAGCTCAAGAACCCTGGGCAGATCTTCAATTTTTCCTTCTCTGAGTTTATACATGATTATTGTTCGTAAAAGAGTTTATTTTTGGGAATAGCTAAATTAATCAATAGAATATCCGCTGTGCAAAGTAAATATTTCAGCCTACTGGTAAAGTAGCGGATAATCGTATTAATCAAAACCAATTTCAATGTTTTTAGCCATAGATGCCGGCAATTCCAATGTGGTTTTTGCCATTTACGACGAGGAGAAAGGACAATGGAAAAACCATTTTCGGCTGGAAACGCACAGTGCCAAGTTTTCTGCTCAATTGGCAAAGAAAGCCCCATTGTATTTTCTAGAACATGGCATTAGTCCTCAGGACATCCTCCAGGTAGGATTGAGTTCGGTAGTTCCAGAGTTGAACCCGCAGCTTATTGAGTTCTGTCAAAATTTCTTCGGAACCGAGCCTTACCTCATCACGCCCAAAAGCTTTGCGAAGCTACCAGTAAAAACCCTGCGACCCGATGAAATCGGAACCGACCTGATGTGCAACGCAGCGGCCGCCTATACCGCAAAGCAAACCGATCTTATCGTGGTGGATTTTGGCACAGCCCTTACTTTCACCGTGATCAATAAAAATGGGGAAATTATAGGCGTAAACATAGTTCCAGGTCTGAAAACTGCCATCAAATCGCTTTTTCTAAACACCTCCAAATTACCTGAAGTGGAACTAAAACTTCCAGAATCTGCGCTGGGCAAAAACACCATTCAGGCCATTCAGGCCGGCGTACTTTATGGCTACACCGGGCTGGTCAAAGGCATGCTGGAAAGTATAGCGTTGGAAACTAAAATAGACTATACTGTAATTGCTACTGGAGGATTGGCGTCTATTCTTACTCCCCTGAAAAGCGTCTTTGATGAAATAGATCCAAATCTCACCCTAACAGGCCTTCGCCTGATCACACAAGTAAATAATTAAAGCAGTTCACATTTTAGCATTAAATTAGGATCAGGGCAGATTTCCATGTAGGTCTGCAACTCAGGCTGCGAACAGACCCCTGGAAAATCCCCTGAATTGCCAAGCAAATCCCACATCAACTGAAAATGCAGATGTGGAGGCCAATCCCCATTCTCCGGAAATGGCCCTATGCCACAAAACACTTCGCCAGCCTGAACTTTTTGCCCAGGCTGTAGCCCTATCAGATCCTGACGAAAAAGGTGGCCATACAAAGAAAATAGCTTTCTTCCGCCTACTTCATGCTGTAAAATGATCGTGGCCCCATAATTCCCAAAACCAGCATTATCCTGAAAACTGTGGATTTCACCATCCAGCGGAGCATGAATTTCGGTTCCCGCCTTGGCCCAGATATCAATCCCTAAATGTATATTTCTATATTCAGATTCTTTGGTCGCAAAAACCTCACTCCTGGCATAAATGGCACGATTTTCCAAATATCCTCCTATTCCAAAGGTCTTTCCTTCTGATAGGATTTGCCCAAACACATATTCGTCAAACGCTTGCGTACTGCGCAGATCAATACTTTTTAGATCTGTATTAGTTGAGCTAAAATCAAGTTTAAGGGTGTTTTCTGAGGTAAGCGGCTTTCCTACTATCGGGAAAAATTCATGGGCATTCCAGTTCATGCCCGAAAATATAAATTATCCAATCATTAAGAATCAGAAAATTCGGGAATCTCTAATTCACTTTTCTCCAGTTCTTTCTAATTTCAGCCCATGAGCCAATCTTTCCCAAGCCTTGCGGACATCCGCGCTGCGCATGAACGCATCCAGCCCTTTGTACATCGCACTCCTATTCTAAGCTCCACTGCTATCAATGAGATTGCAGGATGTGAGATTTTTTTTAAGTGTGAAAACTTCCAGAAGGTAGGGGCCTTCAAGGCCAGAGGGGCTGCCAATGCCGTGATGAAAATGACGGATGAACAAAAAAGCAAGGGAGTTGCCACCCACAGCAGTGGAAATCATGCAGCAGCCCTAGCAAGAGCGGCCAAAGTAGCTGGAATACCCGCTTACATAGTCATGCCCTCAAATGCTCCTGAGATTAAGAAAAAAGCAGTGAAAGGATACGGTGGTGAGATCATTGAATGTGAGCCCAATCTGAAGGCCAGAGAAACTACCTTGGAAGAAGTAGTGAAGAAAACCGGAGCTACCTTCATCCCTCCGTACGACTACATGGATGTGATCGAAGGCCAGGCTACTTGCGCTTTGGAATTGATCGAAGAGCAAGCAGATTTGGATGTTATTTTGGCACCGGTCGGCGGAGGAGGACTTCTGGGCGGTACTGCCTTAGCTGCTCACTACCTCAACCCAAACATAGAGGTAATTGGATGTGAGCCAAAAGGCGCTGATGATGCTTTCCAGTCATTTTATGCAGGCAAACTGATCCCTCAATCCGGCCCAAATACCATAGCAGATGGCTTATTGACCTCTCTGGGGTTCTTGAATTTTGAGCTGATCAAAACCCATGTTTCAGCTATACATTTGGCCACAGACCCGCAGATCATTGAAGCCATGCGGCTCATATACGAGCGCATGAAAATCGTCATCGAACCTTCCTGTGCTGTCCCCTTGGCCGCACTACTGGCTGATCAGGATAGCTTTTCAGGCAAAAAAGTAGGCATTATTCTATCCGGAGGAAATGTGGACCTGGGAAAATTACCTTTCTAAGAAAGCCTATTTTTTGCCCATTGCTTCGTAAATGATATCATGGATATCTGTGCGGATGCCTTCTCTCAGTAACTTGGTGTTTGTGGCATCAGGATATACACGATTGGATAAAAATACGTAGATCAGGTCATTTTCAGGGTCAGCCCATACACAGGTTCCGGTGAATCCGGTATGCCCGAATGTTGACTTTGGTGCCAGATCTCCCGCTGAACCTCCGTCACCTTTGTCCACATTAGGCTTGTCCCACCCCCAGCCTCTTCTGCTCTGCCGGGATTGTCGCTTGGTAAACTTCTCCACCGTTTCTGGTTTGATCAGCGAAACATCACCATAATAGCCCTTGTTCAACATCATCTGCATCATCACAGCCAGGTCATTAGCTGTGCCAAATAGCCCCGCATGTCCAGCCACACCACCATACATGGCCGCTCCAGGATCATGGACGAATCCTTGAACCTGCCTTTTGCGGAACGCTACATCATTTTCAGTAGGAGCTATATTGTCCAATGGCATCTTCTGAGCAGGATTGAAAGTCATGGTATGCAAGCCCAGCGGTTCATAAAAATTCTGGGCCAAAAAGGACTCTAAGGGCTGATTTACCACACGCTCTACCACAGCCTGCATAAAGTACATCGTGAGGTCAGAATACCTATACTTATGCTTGCTGGCTCCACGCGGGACAGGAGTTACTTTAGAAGCTACAGTCCAGTTCCAAATACTATCCCTCAAGGCATCCAATCCATACATATCATTAGAAACAGGTCTGGAAAAACCAGGCTCTGGGGTGGGCTTATAATAATCTCCCCGCCATTGTCCTGCAGAAACTGTCTTTGCATAGTGGGGAATAAAGGCGACCAAGCCAGCCTCATGAGCCATCACATCGCTCAAAACCATATTGGCTTTATTCGTACCCTTAAGCTCGGGCAGATAATCCCCCAAAGTTTTGCTCATCTCTATCTCCCCTCTACTGGCCAAAAACATCACCGCTTGGGTAGTAGCCAGCACCTTGGTAATCGAAGCCAAGTCGTAGACAGTTTGGGAGTTCACCTTAGGGCTAGTTTTGTATTCCAAATTTCCATAAGACCGCTCAAATACTACTTTCCCATTTTTGGCTACCAGCACATTAGCGCCCGGCGCGGCTTGAATCCGGATCATTCGCTCCGCCACCTCATCTATTTTGTCCAATGTTTCGCTATCTAATCCCACACTTTCTGGAGAACCATAAGCTAAACGTCCATTAGCAGGCAAATACCCGCCTACCCCAGTTACAAAGTCAGAATTGACTGTGACCGGTAAAATCCCCGCTGCATCTCTTCCTCCAAATAACACCTGAGGCACCATTTTCTGGGTAAAATCATTGTTTTCGTAAGCAATCACCACATTTCCCAAACCTTCCAACTGCTCCGCTGCATAGGCATTGCCAAACAGTACCGTCACCACTTTTTGTCTTAAAGACAACTTTTTAATCAATTGAACATCACTGGCTGATATTCCGAATTTTCTTCTCGGGCTATTATTCAATCCCATCAAGCCTACCACCACTACATCATACCCCTCTAGCTTATCCATCAGGGCATTTTGCTCGCTCGCGGTGCTTCCTTTAGGGGTAGTGAAGTGCTCAAACTTGGAGTATTTGTCCAAATACTGCTTGAAAACCTCTCCCTCATCACCAATACTCAGGCTGGCAAAATCCGTGAAATCCAAATGCCTGAATGGTACCAGGTTCCCCTTGTTGGTAGCCACTGTGACGGCATCTGCATACAGCTCCTCAATGATGGTTCTGGTCTCCGGGGTGTCTAATCGCTTGATGAGTTCGTAGGTATCTATGGGCTTATACTCATTTAATCCAGCCCAATATTTTGCCCGAAGAATTTTTTTGACTCTCCTTCCGATTTCCTGCTTGCTGATGCGCCCATCCGCCACGGCAGTCTTGATCAGGGTTTTTGCTTTTGGAACATCCTGAGAATACAGCAGCACATCATTTCCGGCCAATAGTGCTTTGAGATCCACTTCTCCGGGAGCATTTGCGATAGCCACTCCTTTCATATTCAAGGCATCAGTAAAAATCAACCCTTGAAAATTCATCCTATTTTGAAGTAGGTCTGTCACTACTTTTTTGGAAAGACTAGTCGCAGTTTTTCCATTATCATCCAAACTTGGAATATTCAAATGGGCGACCATCACGGACATCAGATCTTCTTTAAAAAGCTCTTGGTAGGGGTACAAATCAATGTCCCAAATCCGCTTTTCTGGATGCTTGATGACCGGCAAAGCATAATGACTGTCTGCCTCCGTGTCTCCATGACCGGGAAAATGTTTCGCATTGGCGATCACGCCATTATCCTGAAGACCTTTCATATAAGACACGGCATGCTCTGCCACCACTTCCCTATCACCACCAAATGCTCTGTAGCCGATTACGGGATTGTCCGGATTGGAATTCACATCTACCACAGGGGCAAAATTGATATGCATCCCCAGCTCTTTGAATTGCCGGGCCATCTCTTTGCCCATGGCATACACGAGTTTTTCGTCCTGCACTGCTCCTAAGGTCATGGCTTTGGGAAAATCCGGTACGGAGTCTAACCTCATGCTGATGCCCCACTCCGCATCCATCGCAATGAACAGCGGGGTTTTGGACTGAGCCTGATAGTAATTGGTCAGTCTGGCCTGACGGTCTGGCCCACCCTGAAAAAATATCAATCCGCCGAGGTTTTCCGATTTGATCAGTTCGCTGATTTCATTTACATGCCGCTGATCCTTGTTTGAATAAGCCGCGACCATAAACAACTGCCCCAGCTGCTCGTCAAAGGTCATGCTATTGAATACAGAATCCACCCAGCGGCGCTGGTCCATAGCATCTACAGCACTCAGTGGATCATCTATTTTCAATGATTCATCGAGTTTTCCGGAGGAAAAAGTAAGGGCTACTATGCCAATCATTAATACTCTCCAAAGCCTACTGCTCATACCTCGGTAATTTTTTATCCTTAACTTTTAAAATAAATTTGTGACTCGGCCGGTTCCGTAAACCGACTAGACTAATATACGCAGTTGCGTAGCCCCTTAGCCGATCAATGTGAAATTAGGGACTTCAGTAATTGAAGTTAGTAAAGATAAGGCAACATTAAACCGTAAAGTGGGTTTAAAAGGTCATAAATTTGATATCTGGTAGATCTATCGGAACTTATCTATCCAGATGACCTTTTTCCACTAAGGTGAAGCAAGAAATAAAAAACATAGTGCTATGAAATCAAGCATGACCCGAAGCGACAAACAGAGGGATGATTATAATTCATGCGAAGATTCCATGTGACCTTAAAAAAAATTATAAACACATGAAATTTCCTTCCATATTCCGTACGGCAGCTCCCATGCGCTTTGATATCAAACCGCGATATTATGACCCCGTGAAGGAGGAAATCGATCAGCGGACTTCGAGAATCAAAAGTGAACTGGAAGCAGAAGGGTTAATCAAATCTGATGCTGAAAGAAGGGAATTAGGCTATGGATCGGGAATTCGTGGATCTTTTGCCCAGCACAAAGGAATCAAAGAGCGTGACGGAGCCAATGTATTCGCTTCCACTGCCATGATCCGTACTTTCATCTTTCTTTTGCTTTTGGGATCAATATTTGGCTATGTTTATTTTGGGCCGATTGTATTTGAATACCTAGCCTATGTTGTGGCTATTGTAGTCGGAATTTACTATTTCTTCAGGCTCAAACCCAAGAAGAAACATGAGTGATATCATCCAACTCCTGCCAGATGCAATCGCAAATCAGATTGCGGCTGGAGAGGTAGTGCAGCGGCCATCATCCGCTTTGAAAGAATTACTGGAAAATGCTGTAGACGCTGGCGCCACTCAAGTACAGGTAATCGTCAAGGACGCAGGCAAGCAGCTCATTCAGGTAGTAGATAATGGGAAAGGAATGTCTGCAACGGACGCTAGGATGAGCTTTGAGCGACATGCTACTTCCAAAATCCGGCAATCCAAAGATTTATTTTCCATCCGGACCTTTGGCTTCCGAGGTGAAGCATTGGCATCTATAGCTGCCGTGGCCCAGGTGGAATTGAAGACGCAGCAAGCAGATTCCGAACTGGGCACACTGATTCAGATCGAAGGGTCTGAGGTTAAAAAACAAGAACCCTGTGCAGGAAATCCTGGAACCTCAGTTTCCATGAAAAACCTGTTTTATAACGTGCCAGCTCGCAGAAATTTCCTGAAATCCAACCCGGTAGAAATGAAGCATATCGTAGAGGAATTTCAGCGCGTAGCCCTTTCTTACCCGGAAATCAGTTTCTCACTTTATCAGCAAGACCTGGAGGTCTATAGCCTCACTTCAGGTAAACTCAGTCAGCGAATCGTGGGCCTATTTGGCAAAAACTACAAAGGCAATCTTGTAGCCTGCGAAGAACTCACGCCACATATCAATGTCAAAGGCTACATCGGCAAACCTGAAAGTGCAAAAAAAACCCGGGGTGAGCAGTTTTTCTTTGTGAATAACCGCTACATCAAAAGCAACTACCTGCACCATGCGGTCAGCTCTGCTTATGAAGGCCTCATCCAGACCGATCAGCATCCCTTCTACGTACTCTTTTTGGACATAGATCCTTCACATATAGACATCAATGTCCACCCGACCAAAACTGAAATTAAATTTGATGATGAGCGTACCATTTACTCTGTGATCAGATCTGCTGTAAAACAGGCTCTGGGAGCGCATCACGTAGTTCCTGCCCTGGATTTCAGCTTTGATGTCAACTTCAGTGAGAAGTGGGACAAGGACCCGGAGAAGAAAGCACAGATAGATCGGGAATATAGCTATAAGTCCTTCAACACCCCTGAGTTCAAAAAAACAGATGCCTCAGGCTGGGAGCGGCTCTTTGAAAATGATCAACAAAAAAACAACATGCCCGACACTCGGGACAGCCAGCAAGAAAGTGAGGTGCTCACCTTCTCTAGCCGGGCAAATCCAGAGGAATCCCTTCCTGCCATTCCCAAACCTGCGGAAGAAGAGCAGGCCGGCACTACCTTTCAGGTGGAATTAAACTACGTAGTGGCCCAGATGTCCACAGGTATGTTGATCATAGATCAGCAAACCGCCCATGAGCGCATCCTGTATGAGCGCTATTTGCGCCAGCTGAAACTAGCCCAAGGAACTTCCCAGCAGTGCCTCTTCCCTCCTACAGTGCAGCTGGGCTCGGCAGACTTTGCCCTGGTGATGGATATTTTGCCAGAATTGCACAACTTAGGCTTTCAGGTATCGGAATTTGGCAAGGACACCATCATCATTCAGGGTGTTCCTGCGGACATTCAGGTGAAAAATGAAAAAGAGCTCTTCGAGGGACTTCTGGAACAATTTAAAAACTTCAAAAACGAGCTTTCACTAGATACCCGTGAAAATCTCGCACGCTCTTTGGCTCGTAAATCCTCCCTCAAAAGAGGGCAAAAATTAAATTCACAAGAAATGGAAACCCTGGTAGGGCAGCTTTTTGCCTGCCAAAATCCAAATTATGGTTTAGGAGGGAACAAAACCTTCGTAAAATTGGATTTAAGCAGTATTCAATCTTTTTTCGGCAAATCACATGTTTAGAAATATCACCCCTATAGTACAAAACCTCCTACTGGCCAATGTGGTGCTCTTCCTGGTAAGCGCATTCATTTTTCCTCAGTTGAGCGAGTGGTTTGCACTTTATTACATTCATAGTCCCTACTTCAAGCCTTTCCAGTTTTTGACCTACATGTTTATGCATGCAGATTTCTGGCACTTGTTCAGCAATATGTTTGGGCTATTGATATTCGGGCCATTGCTGGAGCAGTTTTTGGGACCAAAAAAATTATTGACACTGTGGATGGTCTGTGGCATTGGCTCGGGGATTTTGTATTCAGGTTATACTGCTTACCGCATGAACGATCTGGAAACCAAAGTGGCGGTCTTTCAAAATAACCCTGACCCGGAAACTTTCAACAAACTAGTAGTAGAAAACCGCGGCTTTTTTCAGCGTACAGTCTTTGATTTTGTGGATGATTATAGCCGTAACCCAGATGATCCGCAGAAAATCTCCCAGGCAAAACAGACCTTAGACGCGATCGTGGACATACAAGGAAACGTACCTATGGTAGGAGCTTCCGGTGCCTTGTTTGGGATATTGATCGCCTTTGCCATGCTCTTCCCCAATACGCAGCTATTCCTGCTTTTTCCGCCTATGCCCATCAAAGCAAAATATCTGGTGCTTTTCTACGGCCTATACACGATTTATAACGTATTGGTGAATAACCCGCTGGATAATGTGGCACATTTTGCACATTTGAGTGGATTACTGATAGGCGGGGTGTTAGTTTATCGATGGAAAAAAGACAGAAATAGCTTCTATTAGAAATGTACGGTAACTTTTGGGAAAATCTTCGAAATGCTTTTAAGCATACTGATAATAGCCTCTACAAGCTGATTGCAATCAATATTCTCGTATTCTTTGCCGTCTTGGTGGTACGCGTATTTATGACCATAGGTGGGCTGGGCAACCTGTACGCAGAAGCACTACAGTACTTGATGATGCCGGCTTCACTGTCTAGATTGATCACGCAGCCCTGGAGTATTTTCACTTACATGTTTTTGCACGAAGGGATTTTCCACATCCTCTTCAACATGCTTTTTCTATACTGGTTTGGCCAGCTGGTGCATCAGTTTCTGGGCAGTAGAAAACTCACCAACCTATATATCCTGGGAGGAATGGCAGGGGCAGCCTTCTATGTGCTGATCTATAATCTGGCACCGTATTTCAGTGAATCCATTGACAGTTCCTTGATGCTGGGAGCCAGTGCAGGTGTATTTGCTATAGTGGTGGGGGCAGCTACACTCAGTCCAAATACCACTTTTTTCCTCATTCTCATAGGTCCGGTGAAGATTAAATACATCGCTATGTTTTACGTTTTGCTCTCTTTTGCCAATTCTGCCGGTGCAAATGCAGGAGGAGAACTGGCGCACCTAGGGGGAGCTTTGCTGGGTTACCTCTATATAGTTCAGCTGCGAAGAGGAGTGGATCTGGGCGTACCGGTGCAAAAGGTCGGGATATTTTTCGAAGATCTTTTCTCAGGAAAAAGAAGGCAAAAAGTAAAGGTCAGCTATCGCAAACCTAAGAGCAGTGGTAGTTTTTCCTCCTTTACCAAATCCACTAAGAGCAGTCCCAAACCTGTAGATCCTGCAGAAACCACCCAAGAGGAAATCGATAAAATCCTGGACAAAATCGCTGATCGTGGTTACGAAGCACTGAACAAAGAAGAGAAGCGGAAACTGTTTGAGTTTTCGAAAAAGTGATCCGAAGTATTTATTATCAAGTAGTTAGACATTAGACAGAGTTTAGACGAATCCGGATTCTCGAATCTAAGTTTTACCTTCTTGAATCTTGGTTCTTGGCTCTAATATCTTGATACTTGATACATTAAATCACAGTGGAATCGCCAATCCTACCCTAAATCCAACTTCTCTCGGGTAGGGGCTTTGGAAGCGGAACTCAGTGCTGAGACCTATTCCTTCGGTAATCCTGATATAAGCACCTACGCCCATATTTGCACCTTTTGAGTTCCGTCGCGTACCTGCTCCATCGGGCTGGGTGTCCTGCCAAGTTTGGCTATAGCCTACCATAAAATAGAGTTGCGAAGGGCCATCAGATACATAATACCTCAAGTCGGCACTGAAATTACTCTCCTTGCCTACCTGCGGAAACACAAAAGTGAAACTCGGCATCAGGGCAAATTTGTCCACAAAGAAATATTCTATTCCAGCCCCGGCCCCGAAGTTTTGATAGCGCAAACCATAAGTGCCGTAGCCGTGAAAACGGGCATTTCCCTGATCTTGGGTCTGTGCGATTGACACCGGGGAGATAAGCATAACGCAGCAAAAAATCCAGAAAACTTTTTTCATCAGTACAAGTGTATTTTGGGCAAGAAATTAGGTGGCTTTTAGCTAAGAAACAAATCTTATTCTTCAGTTAAATCTGCTACCTCATTCTTATTCGCCAATTGCCCACAGGCAGCATCTATATCCTGGCCACGGGATTTTCTGACTTTGGCAATGATGCCCTGAGACTCCAAAACCCGCACATACATATCCACAGCCTCTTGTTTGGCTTGACAGAAATCTCCCTCGTCGATGGGATTATATTGGATCAGGTTGACTTTGGAAGGGATGATTTTACAGAATTTTGCGAGCGCTCGGGCATGACGCTCGTCGTCATTGATTCCGTCCCACACCACGTATTCATAGGTTACTTTACGCTTGGTCTTACTGTACCAGTATTTTAGTGCCTCTCCCAATTCCTCCACCGGATTGCTGTCGTTGATAGGCATCAGGAGTGAACGGGTTTCATTGATCGCAGAGTGAAGGGAAACAGCCAGATTGAAGCGGACTTCATCATCTGCCAGTTTGCGGATCATTTTGGTCACTCCCACGGTGGAAACGGTGATTCTCCGGGGTGCCATTCCCAGTCCTTCTGGGGAAGTGATTTTATCGATGGCTTCCAGCACATTGGCATAGTTCAGCAAGGGTTCGCCCATTCCCATAAAAACAATATTGGTGAGTGGACGGTCGAAGTACTTTTCCGCCTCATCCTTGATCGCCACCACCTGATCATAGATCTCATCCGGATTCAGGTTTCTCATACGCTTCAACCGTGCGGTAGCACAAAAATTACAATCCAAACTACAGCCCACCTGGGAAGAAACGCAAGCCGTAATCCGTTTGGTCGTTGGAATCAAGACAGACTCCACAATCTTATTGTCATAAAGCTTCACCGCATTCTTGATGGTACCATCAGAAGAATGCTGCATGAGATCCACGAGAATATGGTTGATCTCAAAATGATTTTTCAGCATTTCTCGGGTGCTCAGTGAGATATTGCTCATCTCATCGAAGTTCTTCAGAGACTTATTCCACAGCCACTCATAGACCTGCTTGGCGCGGAATTTCTTTTCCCCATGTGCCAAAAAGAATTCTTCCAACTGCGCTAGTGATAGCTTACGGATGTCTTTTTTCTGAATTGCTTCCATGCTGCAAAGGTAAGGATTTTCAGGGTAGCAAGAAGCTAGGTGTAAGTATCAAGATTAGAGAGCCAAGATTTAAGAGGTTCTTGAATTCTTTTCGAAAAATAGTTGGTTATTCAATGTGAAATACGGCTCAAGAAAATTGGAATTCTTACTAAATACGGCTCAATTCACGGTAATTTTGAGTCAAAATTGATTCTAAAATGAGCTGATTCGATTACATTTTGATTAGTTAAAATGTTGATTCAAATCAACATGATTTGAATTAAAGCAATTCTCCCCCGCCTTTTCCTTACTTTTGCGGCATGAATTACCTTTCGGTCGATAACCTCAGTAAAGCCTTCGGTGAGCGCAGGCTTTTTTCCAATATCTCTTTTGGCATCTCCCAAGGACAAAAAATCGCCCTGGTCGGCATCAACGGTGCCGGCAAGTCTACGCTCATGAAAATCATCATGGGTCTGGAAATCCCAGATACCGGAAACGTGGCGATCAACCAGCAGGTGAAAGTAGCTTACGTACACCAAAACCCGGTTTTTGAAGGGAGGATGAGCATCTACCAAACCATCTTCGATCAGAGTAATTCGGAGGTTCTTCAGGTGATCGAAGACTATCACAAAGCTATGCTGGAAGCCGAGCGGGGCTTAGATAATTCCGAAAAGATGACCAAGCTTTTTGAGAAAATGGATGCCTTCCAGGCTTGGGATTTCGAATATCAAGTAAAAGAGGTTTTGGGCAAATTGGGTCTTCATGATACTGATCTTCCTGTGGGAACGCTCTCAGGCGGACAGCGCAAGCGGGTAGCTTTGGCAAAAGCCATCTTGGAGAAACCTGATTTGTTGCTGCTCGATGAGCCTACCAACCACTTGGATCTGGAAACCATCGAATGGCTGGAAGACTACTTGGCAAAAGCTAATCTGGCCCTTTTCATGGTAACTCACGATAGATATTTCCTCGAGAAAGTAACCAATGAAATCCTGGAACTTGATCAGGGTAAAGTCCATCGCTACTTAGGCAACTACGGGTATTTCCTGGATAAAAAGGCCGAGCGAATGGAAATCGAGGACATTGAGCTCGAAAAAGCCAAAAGCCTCTACAAAAAGGAACTGGAATGGATTCGCCGTCAGCCAAAAGCCAGAAGCACCAAAGCAAAATACCGCGTGGATGCTTTCGAAGAAACCAAAGAAAAAGCCTCCCAGAAGCGTGAGGAGCGGGATATCCAGTTGACCGTAACTACTCAGCGATTGGGCAATAAGATCATTGAGATCGAAAAAATAAACAAAGCATTTGGTGACAAAACCGTCGTCAATGACTTCTCCTATACCTTCAAAAAGAAAGATAGAGTCGGAATCGTAGGACCAAATGGTGCTGGCAAGACCACTTTTCTGAATATGATCACTGGGCAACTGGCACCTGACTCTGGAAAAGTTTCTATTGGACAGACCACTGCTTTTGGGTATTACAGGCAGGAAGAAAGTAGTTTTGATGAGGAAAAACGTCTGTTGGATATTGTAAAGGAAGTCGCCGAAGTAGTGACCATAGCTGGAGGTGCTACGATTACCGTTTCCCAGTTTTTGACCCAGTTTGGTTTTCCTCCCAAGCAGCAGCACACGCCTATCGCTAAGCTAAGTGGTGGTGAGCGCAGAAGATTGCAACTTTTAATGGTCCTGATCAAGAATCCTAATTTCCTGATTCTCGATGAGCCTACCAATGACCTGGATCTGATGACCTTGAATACGCTGGAGGAGTTTTTGGATACTTTTCCGGGCTGTTTGATCATCGTTTCTCACGACAGGTATTTCATGGATAGATTGGTGGAGCATTTGTTCGTTTTCGAAGGAGAAGGAGAGATCAAGGATTTTCCTGGAAACTATACGGATTTCAGGGAATGGGAAAAAGAAAACAAGAATCAAGAGCCAAGATCCAAGAGTCAAGAGGAAAAGACTCCAGTAGCAAGTAGCAAGTATCAAGAGGAGAAAGCTCCAGAAAAAGTTAAGGCCACCTTTAAGCAAAAGAATGAGTTTAAGGAAGTGAATGCTTCCATTGCCAAATTGGAGAAAGAAAAGGCTGAAATCACTGCTAAAATAGCTGCAGGAATAGCTGATCACGAAGAACTGATCAAGCAATCTAATCGCATCGGAGCAATCGATTCAGAACTGGAAGAATTGGAATTGACTTGGTTGGAATTGAGTGAGTTGGATGGGATAGAGTAGGTGGCTGTTGCTGCGTTTAGTTCAAGTCTTCAGACTTGGACTTTTGATAATGCAGCCTTCAGACTGCCATAGTGTAGGCACAAGTCTGAAGACTTGCGCCATATTTAGGTCGTCATTGCGAACGACGAAGGAGTGAAGCAATCTCTTATTGACTCAGGTATTCAGTAGAAATATGTTGGAACAAACCTGACTTGCTTATAGCACAATTTTTACTTTATCACTTTCATAAGTTGAACTAGGAAAAACCCTAAAACAGCTAGGGCACTAGATATTGCTCCAATTAAAGCATAAATATGTTTGTATTTTGATTTTAATTCTACTGATCCTAAAAATGGTAGACCAGCTCTTTGTAGTCCTGGAATTAATTTGTCATAATTTGAATAATTCATTTTAATGAATTCAAATATCTCATTATCCTTAGTAATTATCCTCACGTGTTTTACAAGACCAAACCGGTCATAATTTTCTTTGAGGTCAAATCCTTTGATGTCTTTCAGGTAAAAATCAAATCGCTGCCCAGACAACCATTTTTTGATATGAAGCCTTTCATCAGTTACTGTTAAAATCTTATTTGAATTGCTGAAAAAAATTCCAAAGGCCAAAAGAGCAAGGATGACTCCAATTAGAATCCAGACGAATTCCATTTCATGTCTAATGAACAGCTTATAAATACTAATAACAATGATAAATCCATAGAACCCCATCAGGCTTAATTCAATGAATGGGAAATTCCTTTTGAGCCTTACCATTACTTTTTCCTTGCTTTTTTTCATTACAAGTTGTCTAAAATCTCATGTGATTAATACTTGCTCTAAAAACCCCGCTGCCCCCTTTAAATTATTTTTCGTTTCCAACCAGACTATGGAATCTAAGGGGAAGTTACACTTTTAGTTCAAGTCTTCAGACTTGGACTTAAGACAATGCAGTCTTCAGACTGCAAAAACATCGCAACCTTACTATGATAGCAGTCTGGAGACTGCATTAATATAGGCACAAGTCAGGAAGACTTGCGCCAAACGGGGCCAAATGGGGCCATATTTAGCTCGTCATTGCGAACGACGAAGGAGTGAAGCAATCTCCCTTCTAGAACGGATTGCTTCGTCGTTCGTACCTCACTTCTCGCAATGACGTTAAAATCTCTTGTCTAACGTCTAGCTACTAGCGTCTAAAACTCAATACAAAAACCCCACTTTCACCCCTCCATACCAATTCCTAGTCGGGGCAGGCTGATAGTATCTTCCGCCAAAAGGATTAAGATCATTGCCTAAGGAATAGCTTTCATTCAGCAAATTGTCCACACCTGCGAAAGCTTCCAATTCCCACTTTCCAGCAAAACTTCTCGCCCAGCCGAATCGGGTATTCACCAAATTGTAAGCATCCTGATAAACTGTATTCGCATCATTTAGTGGGATCTCATCTACGTATTGGTGGGTGAAATTCAGGTAAAAACCTGGGGCAGTTCGAAGATCCAAACGGGAAACTAGCGTATTTGGAGATACTCCGGTCAGGTCATTTCCTGAGAAGTCATTGTCTCCTTGTTGATAATTTGCAAAAGTGAAATAATTCCCCGTAAAGGCGGTACCGATTTTTAGATCTCTGACAAAAGCCGTTTGACTTCGGATTAAAGCATAATCAATCGCTGCTTCTATCCCTTTTTGGTCAGTGGAACCTGCATTTCGGAAAAGTACCACGCCTTGGGGATTAGTGTAAGTGGTGATGGTCTGATCAAGCTTGAAGTAAAAAGCAGTTAGGTCCAAATTCAGCTTTCCTTTTCCCAGTCTATAACCAACTTCATAATTGACCCCTTTTTCAGCTTCTAAGTCAAGATTCAAACTCCCTTCATTTGTCCTTACTTCGTCAATGGTTGGAGGGGAAAAGCCGCTACTGATACTTCCATAAACCCCGGAATAGGTGTTGAATTGGTAATTCACCGCAAACCTTGGAACCACAATGGGGTCAAATTTTCTGGTCTGCAAACCGGTAGTCCCTCCAGAAGCGTCAATCTGCCGATCCACTTCCAAGCTGCTGAAGTTTTCACTTAATGCTATGGTCAGCATCAAATCCTCGCTCAGGTTCCACTCTGCCTGTTGAAATAAAAATCCTTGAGTAGCCCGCAGTTTATCTGCAAAACGTACCGTATCAGCCACTCCGGCTCTATTTCCAAAATTCTGTGCATCCGTCAAACTGCTTTGGTATTCTCCTCCAGCGATGAGTCTCAGGTCTTTTCCGGCTAATTTTCCATCAAAAGTAAATGCCGTTCTTCCTCCATATCCAAAACCCAATTCCTTTTTATAATCTAGGATAAATGGGTTTTCGAAATCATTGGTGTTCAGGTAGAGTGTGGTAGAATTTTTAAACTTTGAGGAAAATCTATACAGGTGCCCGATGGAAGCGAAAACAGATTGCTGGGCAATGGAACTGTTCTGCCCCACAGATCCAGGTCTAGCTTGGGTAGGGTCCTCTGCCAATTGATCGGCATTTAGCCCACCCGGAATCTGATAATCCAGATCAGAAACCAATAGTTGGGTACGGATCTCCTGCTTTGCAGAAACATCGAAGAAGCCTCCCAATTGAAAAACCTGCCTGTCCATCGCGGAGTGCTCCCTATAGCCATCTGATTTTTGGCTTACGTAAGAAGCCTCAAATCCACCATTTCCCACTTGCTGGGAAATTCCCAATCGATAGCGGCTCATCCCAAAATCCCCTGCCATAAAATCTGCAGAAAGCCTTCCTCCCACTGGATTAGCAGGACTGTGTAAATTCACCACTCCGCCATTTCCAGCGCCATAGATACTTCCCGATGGACCTTTAATTACTTCTGCATTTCGGATATTGGATAGATCCAGCAAGTTCAGTGCAGTGGTACCATCCGGGGCTGTAAAGGGAACTTCATTCCAGTACACTTTCACATTTCTGACCCCAAACGGAGCACGTAAGGAACTGCCCCGAATAGAAATCCTATAGCTGGCGGGAGCTCGTTCTTCTATACGAACTCCCGGTTTGGTATTGAATGAGTTGACAATGGAAGTCTCATTGAATCTGCTGAAATCCTGCTCAGTAACCACAGCAATGGAAGAGGATTGCTCAAGAATCGGACGCTCAGACTCAAAAGCCGAAACAGTAACCTCCGAAAGGTTCATGATACGCTTCGCCATCAATAGAGTCAGTTCCTTTCCCGGACCCACTTCTCTGCTCATGGATTCATAGCCTTCCAGTTCGAAGTGCAGGAGTAAGCTTTCTGATGAGGAAATCCTCATCTCTCCCCGTTGATCACTACGGCCCAATAGTTCTCCCCCTGCGCTTGCCCGTACATTAGCCAGGGGTTCTCTGCTGTCTACATCGGCTATCTTCAAAACGATCTGAGCATTTGCCCAGGAGCATAAGAAAAAGAGGAAAAGTGTGAGAATTTTATTCATGAAAGCAAATTAATGGCTTTAATGTGAAGAATGTAAACTGTTTCCACCAAAGGTCATGCTTAATGGCTATTAATCACATACCACTTCCAAAATTCAGGCAAAAGCCCTAATTTTCAGACTTAATATTCCTATGATGAGAAATACACTTTGGTTCGTTTTATTGCTTTCGTTAAGTTTTTGTAGCGAAAAAGCTGCTCCTCCTTCCCCTGTTTTGCCCGTACCGGAACCCCGACAGATCGCTTGGCAAGAGCTAGAGTTCTACGGTTTTGTCCACTTCAACATGAACACCTTCTCGGATAGGGAGTGGGGCTTTGGTGATGAAAAACCCGAGATGTTCAACCCCACCGATCTTCAACCAAGACAATGGGCCCAGGTAGCCGCCGAGGCAGGCATGAAAGGGCTCATCATTACCGCAAAACATCACGATGGCTTTGTGCTTTGGCCTTCTGAATACACCGAGCATTCCATCAAAAACAGCCCCTGGAAAGACGGAAAGGGAGATTTGATCAAAGAACTGGCTGAAGCCTGTGAAGAATATGGACTGAAGTTCGGGATTTATTATTCCCCTTGGGACAGAAATCATCCAGACTATGGCAAGCCGGAATACATTACTTACATGAGAAATCAGCTCACTGAGTTGCTGACAAATTATGGAGATATTTTCGAGGTTTGGTTTGACGGCGCCAATGGAGGTGACGGATACTACGGAGGTGCCAATGAGGTAAGAAAAGTAGACAAGAAAACCTATTACGACTGGCCAAGTGTGCATGCTCTGGTGCGGGAGCTACAGCCTGGTGCGATGATGTTCAGTGATGCAGGCCCTGATGTGCGATGGGTGGGAAATGAGCATGGCTTTGCCTATGAGACCACCTGGTCAAACCTGATGCGCGACTCCGTCTATGCAGGCATGCCGGGCTACCCTGAAAAATATGCCTCCGGGCAGGAAAACGGTACCCATTGGGTACCTGCAGAGTCTGACGTGTCCATACGTCCGGGCTGGTACTATCACAAATACGAAGACCATAAGGTCAAGACACTCCCGGAGTTATTGGAGATTTACTATAAAAGCATTGGCCGCAACAGTTCTCTCCTAATCAATTTCCCTGTTGACACCAGAGGACTAATCCATGAAAATGATGTGGATGCGATAATGAAACTTGCCAACAAGGTCAAGGAGGATTTTGCCAATAATCTGGCTCCCCAGGCCAGCGCTACTGCAAGCGAGGAAAGAGGTACCGGATATGAGGTAGAAAATATTTTAGACGGGGATTATGAAACCTACTGGTCCACATCTGATGGAGGAAAAACCGGGGAAATAAGCCTAGACTTTGGAAATGAAATCACTTTCAACAGACTGCTTTTGCAAGAATACACGCCACTTGGCCAACGGGTGAAAAGCTTTGTTTTGGAAATGAAAAATAAGGACAGCTGGGAGAAAATCGCTGAAGGCACCACAATCGGGTACAAGAGAATTCTCCGCTTCCCAGATGTAACTGCCAGTGCGCTTCGTATCCGCATTACTGATAGCAAGGACATTCCGGTCATCTCTGAGTTAGGGATCTACAATGCACCGAAGCTCATGCTGCCTCCTGCCTATTCCAGAAACAAGGCAGGTGAAATCACCTTGGCAAGACCAGAAACTGGTTTAGAGGTTTATTATACCCTGGATGGATCAGCACCTTCCACCGAAAGCTCACGCTATACAGCTCCTTTTTTGGTGGACAAAGCCAGTACCATCAAAGCGATTTCCGTCAATCCCGAATCCGGAGAAAAAAGTGAAAGCATCACCATAGAAGTGGATTTAGCCAAAGCAAAATGGACAACAGACCAGGAAAATGGCGAGAGACTTATGGACGAAAATCGACACAGCTACCTAACAAGCAACAGCAATAGGGTGACCATTGACCTGGGCGAGGAAGTCAAGCTGACCGGATTCACCTACCTGCCTATGCAGGCAAGATATCCTAGTGGTTTTATCACCAATTACGTTTTCGAGGTGAGCAGCGATGGCAGAAACTTCCAGCAAGTAGCTGCCGGTGAATTTTCTAATATCGTCAACAGCCCAATTGAGCAGCTCATTCATTTTGACGCAGTCAAAGGCAAATTCATCCGTCTTACTGCCACCAAAACAGCAGACGGAAATGCAGCCACTTTCGCAGAAATAGGTGTTTTGACCAAATAATTAAGCCCAAGCCCAATGAAATTTCATTATTCTATAATTTTGGGAGTTTCTATACTGATGGCCTCCTGTGCCAAAAAAGAAGAAACCTCCTCCACCCCTTCCAAACCCAATATCCTGGTGATCCTCACGGATGATCAGGGCACCTTGGACCTGAACAGTTACGGTTCCACCGACCTGGCCACACCCAACTTGGACCGCATAGCAAATTCAGGCGTTCGTTTTACCCAGTTTTATGCGGCTGCTCCGGTCTGTTCACCGTCAAGAGCAGGCTTATTGACCGGCAAATACAATTTCGACGCAGGCTTATTTGGCAATGTAGATATTCCGGATAATGATCCGCAAGGAAAATCAGGCATGCCAACGGAGCAGATCACCATGGCTGAGATGTTCCAATCTGCCGGATATAACACTGCCAATATCGGTAAATGGCACCTGGGACACAGTCCCGATAAGCTCCCTAATGGCCAGGGCTTCGATTATTTCTTTGGGCACCAAAGAGGCTGCATAGATAATTATTCCCATTTCTTTTTTTGGGACGGACCAAACCTTCATGATCTTTACCAAAATGATCAAGAAATCTACCGTCCGGGAGAATTCTTTGGAGACCTGATGGTAGATGAAGTGAAGAATTTTACCCAGTCTTCAGCGGATCCATTTTTCATTTATTGGGCCATCAATATGCCGCATTACCCCTACCAAGGGCGCCCTAGCTGGCTGGAACATTACAAAGATCTACCGAGCCCAAGGAGAGAATATGCGGCTTTTATCTCTACAGTGGATGAGCTGGTCGGAAATGTACTGGATCATTTAGAAGCTACAGGGCAATTAGAAAACACCATCGTCGTTTTCCAATCTGATCATGGACACAGCACAGAGTCCCGTGCTTATTTCGGCGGGGGCAATGCCGGACCTTTCAACGGAGCAAAATTCAGTATGCTTGAAGGAGGAATCAGGGTGCCGGCAATCATTTCTTGGCCCGGAGGAAATCTACCCCAAGGAGCAGTGAGAAACCAGTGGGCAGGAAGTGTGGATTGGTATCCTACATTGGCGGATCTGGCAGAGGTAACAATCCCTAACCCTACAGAGATAAGTGGATTGAGTTTAAGAAATGTGATTTATGACAATGCAGCTTCTCCTCATGAGGTGATGCACTGGGCTACGGGCTTTCCGGAAAATGAAAACAAAGCATGGGCAGTTCGTAAAGGACCTTGGAAACTCCTGGGAAATCCGCGGGATCCAAGCCAAAAGCTGACTTTTACAGAGGAGGACAAACTCTATCTCGTCAACCTGGAACAGGACAGCACGGAATCCAGCAATCTGTCCCAAAAACATCCTGAAGTAGTCTCCGAACTCCTTCAACTCCACGAGGATTGGCTTGCTCCAATCTTGGAAAGTCGATTAAATAATGATGGCAAATAAGCATCAATATGGCTACATTGGCCCTTCGATTGAAAAACCCATTACCTAATCAAACCTATGAATAGAAGAATCGCACTCAGGCACCTGGCGCTGATTTCCGGAGGTCTTGCTTTGATTCCATCCTGTGATTTCAGCTCAGATGATATCCTGGCAGCATACGATAACCTAAAAGTCACCAATTCCCAGAAACAACTTTTGGGTCAACTATCAGACACCATCATTCCTTCCGGTGAGCTCAAAGGCGCATTAGACCTGGAAGTGCAGGACTTTATTCTCGTAATGGTCAATGACTGCATGAAAAAGGAAGATCAAGAGCTTTTTTCACAAGGCCTTGCTGCCTTCCCTGCCTATGCTAAAAAATCTGCTGGGGCTAAATTTGAAAACCTTGAAGCCCGTCAAAAAGAAGACTTGATTCAGAATGGCCTGGAACTAGAAGGCGAGGACAATAGAGCTGTTTCCTACTTTTTGAATACTACCAAAAGATTTACCATGCAAGGCTATATGGCCTCCGAGTACATCCAAACCGAAATCATCCCTTACTCACTTATTCCCGGCAGGTACAATGGTGCCGCTTTGATTTCAGAGACCCAAAAACCGCGCATCAATGGCTAATCTAAACATTCGAAATAAGCAAGAAAGAACCTACCAAGCCATCGTAATCGGATCAGGTGCCAGCGGAGGCTGGGCAGCCAAGGAATTTGGTGATCTAGGCGTGAAAACCTTAGTATTGGAACGTGGAAGAAACGTAGAGCATCTTAAGGATTACCCTACGACCAATATGCTTCCCTATGAGTTCAAACACCGGGGCAGAATGCCACAGGAGGTGATAGATGAAAACCCCATAGTGTCCAAATGCTATGCTTTTGGGGAAGATAGTGAGCACTTTTTCGTCAAAGATGATGAGCAGCCCTATATCCAGGAAAAACCGTTTGATTGGATCAGAGGCTACCAGGTAGGAGGGAAATCCCTGCTTTGGGCCAGACAGGTGCAGCGCTGGTCCGATTATGATTTTGAAGGTCCGGCCAGAGATGGGTTTGCAGTCGACTGGCCGATTCGCTATAAGGACATCGCTCCCTGGTATAGCCATGTGGAGAAGTTTGCAGGCGTTTCAGGAAATAAAGATGGGCTGGATGTATTGCCGGATGGGGAATTTCTACCTGGCTATGACCTAAACATAGTAGAGAAGCACTTTGCACAGAAACTGAAAGAGAATTACGGCAACGAACGCCACATGATCTCGGCCAGATGTGCGCACATCAATGGCCCCCATGAGCAATTTACGGCTCAGGGCCGGGCTTTCTGCCAAAACAGAAACCTTTGCCAGCGAGGCTGTCCATTTGGAGGATATTTCAGCAGTAATTCATCGACTATACCTTGGGCTCTCAAAAGCGGAAATGTAACACTGAGACCTGACTCAGTGGTCCACTCCATCATCTATGATGATGAAAAGGGCAAAGCAACAGGTGTACGTGTAATCGATGCACATACCAAGGAAATGGAGGAATTTTATGCCGACGTGATTTTCCTAAATGCCGCAGCCATCAATTCCAACCTGATACTAATGAACTCCGTGTCTTCCAGATTCCCAAATGGTCTGGGAAATGACAGTGGGGTATTAGGCAAATATTTTGCCTTCCATAACTACCGTGCGCAGGTCAATGCATCCTATGAGGGTTTTATGGAATATACTACCACGGGAGGAAGACCTACTAGCGGCTACATTCCTAGATTCAGAAATGTAAAAAAACAGGAAACTGATTTCCTACGTGGCTACGCCGGTGGTTTCAGCGCTTATCGCGGAAGAGGATACGTAGCAGATGCCCGAGTGGGAATGGATCTGAAAGAAAATATGCTCAATCCTACGCCCCCGGACGGTCCTTGGAGAGTAGGTTCGCACATGATGGGCGAGACTATTCCAAAAGAGAGCAATTTCATCGCCTTGGATAAGGACAAGCTGGATCCTTATGGGCTACCTACAATGAAATTCAATGTCTCCTACGATGACAATGACGAAAAAATGGTCATCGATTATCAGGAGCAGATTTCAGAAATGTTTGAAAAAGCAGGATTCACTGATATCCGGGTCAACGATGACCACAGAACCCCTGGCCTGGACATCCACGAAATGGGCGGGGTACGCATGGGCAAGGACCCAAAAACCTCCATGCTCAATGGAAATCATCAGCTTCACGCTGCGCCAAACGTGTATGTGACGGATGGAGCTTGTATGACTTCTACTTCCACCCAGAACCCTACCTTGACTTATATGGCTTTCGCAGCCAGAGCTGCCCATCATGCCGTTAATGAAAGTAAAAAAGGCTAATTGAGTAGGCATTTGATTGGTAGAGACCCTTTGGAAAATATGTGTTCCAAAGGGTTTTTTGGTTTTCACTGGTAAGAACTAAAATTCCAAAACACTTGGTTTTCAGTGCTTTTCGCTTAAAACTCTTTATTAATCACTTAAATAACATCCATTTTGAACAAAAGAGGGGCTAATACGTGTTAAAAATCAGGTTAATTAACCAGCCCAACAAAATTATGAAGATAGGTATTGTTTGCTACCCGACCTTTGGAGGTAGTGGAGTAGTAGCGACAGAACTGGGAAAAGGTCTTGCAAAAATTGGTCATGAAGTTCACTTCATCACCTACAAGCAGCCCACCCGATTAGACTTTTTTAGCGAAAATCTATATTACCATGAGGTGGATATCAAAAGTTATCCGCTTTTTGAACATGCTCCGTATGAATTGGCGCTGGCCAGCAAAATGGTCAGTGTGGTGAAATACGAGAAGCTGGATTTACTGCATGTGCACTATGCCATCCCGCATGCCTCCGCGGCTTATATGGCCAAACAAATACTAAAAACTGAAGGCATTCATATCCCAGTAGTGACCACACTTCACGGTACGGACATTACCCTGGTAGGAAAAGACCCCAGCTATGAGCCCGTAGTGACATTCAGCATCAATCAATCAGATGGAGTTACGGCGGTATCCGAAGATTTGAAAAAAGAGACTTTCGCCTTCTTTGACATCCAACGGGAAATCGAGGTGATACCAAATTTCATTGACCTGGAGAGATTTAAGCGGCAGAAAAAAGAACATTTCAAACTTGCCATCTGCCCAAACGGTGAAAAACTACTGGTGCACACCTCCAATTTCAGAAAAGTAAAGCGCGTAGAAGATGTCATTCGGGTTTTTTACGAGGTTAGAAAAGAGATTCCTGCAAAACTGCTACTGGTGGGGGACGGTCCGGAAAGGGACAAAATGGAAAGGCTGTGCAGAGAACTCGGTACTTGCGATGACGTTCGGTTCCTGGGCAAATTAGATGCGGTAGAAGAAGTGCTATCCGTGGCAGACCTATTCATGATGCCATCAGAGAAAGAAAGTTTTGGTCTGGCTGCACTAGAGGCCATGGCCTGCGAAGTACCTATTCTTTCATCTGATGCCGGGGGTATTCCTGAATTAAACGTGGACGGAGTGACCGGTTTTGTTTGTAAAATAGGGGATATCCATGGGATGAAGGAGAAAGCCCTGCACATATTGGATGATGCCCACCTGGCTACCTTTAAGCGAAATGCACTTGCCAGAGCAAAAGAATTTGACATCTCGGAGGTACTGCCCCTCTATGTATCTTATTATCAAAAGACTATTGAGTCCACAATGGCACAGATTTGATCATTGCATGATTATTGTCATTAAATTTGCAGGGACAAAACACAGTTTTGCTTTATCTTTGTAAAATACTCCTGAGTTTAAGCCGGGAGCTGAAGAATATTATTTAGAAGCTTATGAAAAAGATTGGAAGATTGGATAAACCGGACAATAACGGGACCGCCCAAATGTTCTCCAACCCTATTCTCGAAAGAATTACACGTACCCCCATTTGGATGCCTATCGCCATGTTCATCATTTTGGGCTGTGTATCCGTGTATTTTGGCATAGAAAAAACCAGTGTGGGTGTGGGTACCGCGATTCTGCTATTTGTCACTGGTTATATTGGGTTCACCCTGGTAGAATACATGATGCACAAGCACTTCTTCCACATGGAACCAAATACTCCCATCAAGGACAAACTGCAATACACTGTACATGGTGTACACCATGATTACCCAAAGGACAAAGACAGACTAGCCATGCCACCATTTGTAAGTGCTGCCTATGCTGCTATTCTCTATTTAGTCTTTAAACTGATTATGGGAGATTTGGCGTTTTATTTCCTGCCTGGTTTCCTTTTCGGCTATGCACTTTACTTAGGAATTCACTATTTGGTACATGCTGTACAACCACCAAAAAACTTCATGAAAGTACTTTGGGTGCACCATGCCATTCATCACTATAAGGATCCTGATGTAGCATTTGGGGTGAGCACACCACTTTGGGACTATATACTCGGCACGGTACCCAAGCGAGACTAAGAAACTTGACCTCCTGATTTTCAGGAGGTTTTTTTTATGAAAAAACAATGAAATCAAGCATTTCGGAAAATGTAAGACACTGAGATGATTATCTCCTAGGCGAGATTCAATCCCGTTTCCTTCGTCACGGGACAGGTTATGACCTTTGAAAGACAAATTGTAAACAGATGAAAATATCAATAATAGGTTTAGGTTGGATAGGTTTACCATTGGCAAAGCTGCTTCAGAAAGACGGGCATGAGGTAATAGGCAGCACCACTTCTGCCGAAAAACAATTACAACTCAAAGAACAGGGCATCAAAGCCATACATTTTGCTTTGGTACCCTTTCCCCAAGGGAAGGGATTTCAACAGCTGTTTGATAGTGAAATCTTGGTCGTCAATATCCCTCCAAAAACAAGATCTACAGATGGACAACTCTACCTGGAGCAACTCAAGTTTTTACAAAGTATAGTAAAACAGTCCTCCATTAAAAAAATAGTCTTTGTATCCAGCACAGGAGTTTACCCCCAGGCAGGGCGATCGAAAGCCTATCAGGAAGAGGAAGATATTACATTGGAAAACACCGGAAACCGGACTCAATTTAAAGGCGAGCAGACCTTTAAGGGGCATGGAGACCTCACCATTGTACGCTTCGGAGGATTACTGGGCGATGATAGAATTCCTGGTAAATATGCAGCAGGAAAAGAAAACGTAGCAGGCCATACCCGTGTTAACTTTATCTACAGAAATGACGCAGCCAGACTGCTTCTCTGGGTAATCAAAAATGAGCTGTGGAACCAAACCTTCAATGGGGTAGCGCCAGTACATTCGCTCAGAAAAGACATCTACGAAAAAAATGCCTCCGATCTAGGACTGCAGCTCCCGGCTAGCTATCAAAACGAGAGGAATGAAGAAGACCGCTTGATCTCGGGACAGAAAATCCTAGATAGCGGATTTGAATTTGAGTATCCAAACCCGCTGGATTTCCCTTATTCTATGTAATTCTTAGTACAGCCTAGAGCCATTCGGTACTGGCCTTTCTACCGTGGTCAGTACTATGGCTCCCTGCTCGTCTTCAAATCCTGTAATCAGAATTTCAGACATAAAATCAGCGATTTGACGGGGAGCCAAATTACAAACGCAGACTACTTGCCTGTCTAGCAAATCCTGAGGTGAATAATTGGCGGTAACCTGCGCAGAGGATTTTTTCACTCCGATTTCTGGTCCCAAGTCCACCCATATTTTATAGGCGGGTTTCCGCGCCTTTTCGAATATTTCCACCCGATTAATGGTGCCTACGCGTAATTCTATATTGCCAAATTCTTTGTACTCAATCGTTTGCATAGTCGTTTTTTTTCCTAATTTTAGGAACCTTTCAAAGCACCCAACGTAACCCTAAAGGTAACTCATTTCAGATATGGCTAAAATAACAAAATTTCCTTTTAAGAAACAGGCATTACTCGGCTTAGCCGTAGTGGGTTTTTGCTTGTACGCAGGAGATTCTATGGCTCAAAGCGAGGGTGAAAATTCAGAGATGGAACAGGAAAAGCCTATTGACAGACCAGTCTTTGAAAACCAAGCTGACCATGGTGATATGCAAGTTCAGGATGTTCGTATTCCTGCAGCAGCTACAGTGACAAGCAGCAAGCCTGCGGCACCTAAGAAAGAAACGCAAGTGAGCGGAGAAGGAAAAAAAGCAGAGACAGCACCTTCCACCTTATCCTTTAATATTTTCCTCTACATCGTAGATAAATTCAAAGCAGATTAAAAACAATTTGACCCTATAAAAAGAGAGGCTGAAATATAATTCAGCCTCTCTTTTTTTTCCTTATCCTTCTGAAAGAAAACTTGACAAGTCCTCCAGCGTAATCATGCCCTCATAATAGGCTCGGCCAAAAACAGCAGCATGTATGCCCATATCCCTAAGTCTTCGGAAATCGTCTATCCCCCGTACTCCTCCACTGGCAGCTAGGTGAATTTGAGGGAATTTCTCCAATACTTCTCTGAACAAAGCGAAATTTGGTCCCTCCATGACACCATCACGGGTCACATCAGAAACTTTCAGGTACTTCAGCCCCTTCTGGTAGAAAAAATCAATATGATCATAAAGATCTATGGAGGTTTTCTTCTGCCAGCCTCTGATTTTAATTTTGTGATCGGCCGGATTGGTATCAGCAGCTAAGTTTATTTTTTCCCTTCCATAGGAAAGGATGAATTGAGCAAATCGCTCAGGGTGATTAGCAGCGGCTGAGCCCACAGTGACTGTAGCAGCACCAAATTCAAAGCTTTTGATCACGTCTCCATCTGTAGAGACACCTCCGGTGAAATCCACTTTAAGGTTCGTATATCCGGTGATAGCTTCGAGAATATGGTAATTTTTCGGTTCACCACGTCGGGCACCATCCAGATCTACCAGATGTAGCCTTTGAATACCTATAGATTCAAACGCCTGAGCAATTTCCAATGGATTGGTGGAAATCACCTCCTCAGTGGCAAAATCGCCCCGCTTGAGTCGCACACATTTTCCGTTAATCAACCAGATGGATGGAATTATTTCAAACATTTCAATAGAATTCAGGTGAATTGGGGTTTACAAATCTACCTAAAGATAACACAGATCGGCACTTTCCAGAACTGTGCATCAGCAAAATTTATCAATGCTGAAATTCAATCCTGATAATCAACCCAGAAAAAGCATTCAATATAACAATTTGCCCACTCTACCCTCAGATCCGGAAGCCCAGACTGAACCGTCTGCCTGTCCCATTTTAACTGCATGAAAACCTTCTCCACTAAATGCTTCCCAGGTCAGGCCGCCATCCTTTGAATAATCAGAGCCTCCGGGACCTACTGCTATTAGCCATTTTTGCATAGAAAAATAACTCACTCCAGACCGGTAACCTCCCGGAGCTTCTTGTGCCGGAACCCATTCACCAGTAGAACTCAGAAAATTAGCAGCAACTCCCTCTCGCATGGGCTCATCTAAGTAGTCTCCTCCCACTGCTACGATTTGACCTGAACCTAAATTAGCCAGGGAAAAGATTCCTTGAGATGATTCTCCCTGTACAAATGGGGATTTTACCTGCGTCCAAGAGGAGCCTCCATCTGATGAGTAATGCATCTTAGAGGCAGTCCCTCCAGTGCCCAGCCAGATTTGGTTTCCTGCTGCGACCAGAGAAGTAGCACTGGCAGCAAATGCTGCCTCCCCTGGCTCAGCCACCGGAAGGGAATCAATGGGGTACCAAGATTCTCCCTGATTTGCGCTTTTCAAAATCGTCCACTTGCCCTCTAGGGGATCTCCTATCACATAGCCCAGATCCGGAGAAGGAAATGCTATCCCATCAAAAAATGCCAGTTCATCTTCTTCTTGGTATTTGAGACCCCAGCTTGCCCCTCCATCGCTAGTCTTGTAAATGACTGCCGGCTGCCCTGCAGACACCACCACGGCGTTCATCGCATCAAAGGCATGAATGGACCTGAAGTCTACGGTGTCAAGTCCTGCGATAACCCCATGCTCCCAGGTCTCGCCTCCGTCCAATGTTTTCAGCCAAGTACCTCCACTTCCACTGGCCCAAACAATCTCAGCCGTCACAGCAGACAGTCCACGAAGGGAGGACTTCACAGGAGTTTCTTTCAATTCCCAACCCAAAGGTTGTTCTGAATACGAAGGAGCAGAATTGCTATTGCAGGAAAAAAGCGCTATCAAAATTGATAGCGCCAGTAAACTTCTATTGATCATATATTTAATTAAGTCAGACTATTACATCTACTTTTCTGTAGGCTTCTATTAAGGCTTTTTCACCTTCAACACCCGGTTTGGCATTACCATGCTCCATCCCCATCACGCCTTTGTAACCTTTCTCGTGGATGTATTTGAATACATTGCTGTAATTGATTTCTCCCGTAGTTGGTTCCTTTCGGCCAGGATTATCTCCGATTTGTATGTAGGCAATCTCCTCCCAGGTCCGTTCCATATTGGCGATCAGATTACCTTCGTTACGCTGCATGTGATACACATCATAAAGAATCTTGCAGGCCGGGCTATCCACTGCCTTGCAAATGGCATAAGATTGATCCGCATGGCGAAGGAATAAATCCGGATTATCACTGAGCGGTTCCATGACCATCACCAGCCCTTCTTTTTCCAAAACCTCTGCTCCCCGCTTATAGGCTTCTATGACATTGCCCGTCTGCACACCCATAGGTAGATTTCTTTCGAAGTAACCCGGCACCACAGTCATCCACTTGGCTCCTACACGCTTGGCTACTTCCACTGATTTTTTGCAAGTCTCCACAAACAAATCTTCATGTTCTTTCTTCCCCGTGGTCAGAGAAGTCTTCCAGTTTTCGCCTCCATCTATCACAAATACGCCCATTCTCATGCCCAGAGATTCCAGGGTTTTGCCTATCAGGTTTTGATCCTCCACAGACCTACCCAGCATGCCGTTATCTTCTAATGATCTAAACCCCTGATCAGCCATAAATTTGAGCTCATCCACAATCCCTCCAGGAGCAGAGTTTCTGAACATGCCAAAATGTGGTGCAAAATCCATATTGAAGGTGGGTTCCGCTTTTCCTTTCGCAAAGGAGGAAAAACTCATGGCTCCAGATGCGCCAAGCAATGTGCCTCCCAATCCAACTTTCTTAATAAATCCTCTTCTTTCCATGACTATATCACTTTGGTTTTACCAGGAACTGCATGTGGATAGTAGCCATCATCACCAGGCAAGACCTTAGGCATGGCATCCCAGGCAAAGGTCTCCGGCATCAGATCTACCTGCCCGTTCAAAGCCTCATCCCAGGTCAAAGGCTTGCCAGAATAGGTCGCATATCTACCCATAATCGCCGTCATGGTACTCTTAGCAGCATTTTCTGCATCTGCAAACTTGTACTCCCCGTTGAATAGTGCTGCCCAAAGTTTATCATGCTCTACCTGATATGGGTTTGGCTGATTCTTACGGTCATGCTCATAGAGCACATTGCCTTTCCAGTCCTTCAAAACCCCGTGGTTTCCTGCACTCAGGTAAGCTGTTCCCTTGGTTCCTTGGAAGCTTTCATCCACTCTATTTTGTGCTCCTGGGAAGTGTCTGCACTCACTATGAATCACAGAGCCATCTTCATAGGTAAAGGTCAGCACATGGTGGTCAAAAATCTCCCCATTTTCCTTACCCGTCCGTACTAGACGTCCTCCTGTTCCCTCGGCTTTTACAGGGTAGCCCTGTTTCACCCAGTTGGCGATATCGATATTGTGTACATGCTGCTCATTGATATGATCTCCGCATAGCCAGTTGAAGTAGTACCAGTTTCTCATTTGGTATTCCATCTCTGTCTGTCCAGGCTGGCGCTCTCTTACCCATACTCCACCATCATTCCAGTACACCTGTCCATTGATGATTTCCCCTATATCTCCATTGTGGATCCTATCTATAGTTTCGATGTAGTTTGCCTGGTAATGTCTCTGAAGACCTACCACTACATTGAGTTTTTTGGCTTTGGCTTCTTCGGCAGCGGCTAGTACTTTTCGTATCCCTGCTGCATCCACAGCTACCGGCTTTTCCATAAAAACCTGCTTGCCTTGCTTCACAGCTTCCTCAAAGTGAATAGGTCTGAACCCCGGAGGAGTGGCCAAAATCACCACATCTGCTTCAGCTATGGCTTGCTTGTAGGCATCAAATCCAGTCAGCTTCATATCTTCAGAAACTGCTATTTTTTCAGCTCCATATTTTCCTACCAAAGCGTTATAGCTATTGTCCAATCTATCTCTGAAAGCATCTGCCATGGCGACCAACTTGATGTTATGGCCAGTTTCCATTGCCTGAAAAGCTGCACCGGTACCACGGCCACCACATCCAATCAAAGCTAGTTTCAGTTCATTTGCAGGGGCCGCATAGGCACCTGGTAATACGAAAGGAGAAGTCATCAAGCCTCCAGTCACCAAAGCTGAGGTTTTGATAAAATCTCTCCGGGAGTTTTCGAGTTTCATAGTATAGTGTTATTTAAGGTTTAATAATCGGTTATGGGTTTGGCCTCATAGTAGGCCAGAATTTCTTCTTCACTGGGTGGATCCAAAGGCCTTACCAGCCTCATGCCCAAAAATGGAGCTTCGGGAAACCACCATTGACTTTTTGGAATCTGAGGATCTATACGTTTCCAGTCTGCAGTGGTCACATATCTTTTGCTGCTACTGATCTCCGCTGCGGGCGTATCATAGCTGCCACCTCGAACTACTCTAGGATAGAGCTCAGTAGATGGATTAGTAGGATTTTCATCCGGAGAAACTCCATAATACGCCGGATCATATTGATCTGAAGTCCACTCCAGCACATTTCCGTAAATGTCATAAAGCCCCCAAGGGTTTGCTTTCTTTTGCCCAATACTATGCGTGGTCTCTTCAGCGTTTTCCTGCGTCCAGGCATATTCATTCATTTGGGAAGCATCGGTCCCAAAGAAATACTCCGTCTCTGAACCTGCTCTAGCTGCATATTCCCATTCCGCTTCTGTAGGCAAACGGTAGAATATGCCGGTTTTCAAATACAGCCAGTAGCAATACTGAATCGCTCCATATTGGGTCATCCCTATGGCAGGCTTTCCTTCTTTGCCCATACCAAATGTCATATCTAAGTACGGAATACTGGGCCGGGTCAAGCCGTCCACCTGATCTTCAATGGGGCCTTCAGAGATCGCCAACTCGTAATTTTTGTCCAAAAACATCTCAAATGCATCCCAGGTCACCTCGTGTGTTCCCATCCAAAACGCGTCTATTTTCACCGGGTGAACGGGCTGGGCATCTTCATGCTTTTCAGATCCCATGGAAAAAGTGCCTGCTGGAATCGGCGTCATGCCAAAGCTGACTTCCGTCCCCGGAATGGTCTGGGTATAGGCTTCAAAAGCTGCATCGCTCACATCAAAACTCATCAGCATCAATGCGCTGGCAGCTAGGTATTTTAAGGTCATACTCGTAATTGGAGGTTTATTTTTATGCTTTCAATATAGTTAAATCACTCAATCTAACTTTTCCATTTTTGATGGATGGAAAGTGTAGATGCTTACTTGCGAATCATTGGAATAAAAGAAAAGCCGCTCCCCTAATCCTGTGATTTTTCGGATAGTACCTGTCTGGCTGAGACCGGTTTTGGACTTCGGCGCATGGGTAAATTGACCCGCTCCATTGCCCAGCAAAACTACCCCTTGATTGGCATCATATTTCCCAAAGTATAATTTTCCATAGTCAATATTGCCGCCCATCAGAATATCCAGGTTTCCATCTCCATTCACATCAGCCGACTCTACCGCGTACACCGGCGAAATCTGTGCCTGAATAGGCAATACCCTAGCCTCAAACTTTCCTTCCTGATTTCTCACAAAATAAGTGGTCTCCAGCCTGTTGATATAAATCGAACTGGAACCTTCGCGCTCACTGGCTGTAAACAATTCGTTCATTTTCACATTGGCAAAGGACTTGAAATCCAGGTATCGCTTCTTCAGAAAAAGCACCTGACCTAGAATTTCATCCCGGCTGGCGGCAGGGTATTTTTCACCCTGAATGTAATACCCCAGGAAAGCATCCACCGAGCCATTGCCATCAAAATCCTTATACAAAATCTCCGCAGGCTCTGTGTCACTGGCTTTGATCTGTGAGTTCAATCCCAGATTTCCGGCCAGCAATTCCACTCGTCCATCTCCATCCCAGTCTGCAAGTTTCAGGTCATACCACATCCCAAATTCATGCTTGGCAAAATAATCCAAAGTCGATTCCCTCCACTGCTCATCTTGGAAGGAAAAAATCTGTATGGGCATGGCCTCTCCCAACACGATCAATTCAGGCCTGCCGTCTCCATCCAGATCTTCTACTGCAGAATCGGTCAGCATACCCAGATTCACAAATGTAGGCGCCAAACTCTTGGTCTGATCAGAAAAATTCCCCTGACCATCGTTGATATACACTCTAGCTCCAAGGGAAGTAGGGAACTGTCCGGGATCTAACCTAGCCCCTACGAAAAGGTCAGGATTTCCATCGAAATTAAAATCCATCACGCTCACCGTACCAGTAGGAAATCGCTCCGTAGGTATGGAACTGCTGCTCAAGCTCAACTTGCCTTTGCCATCATTCAAATAAAGTCTATCCTGGAACACCTCATCTCCCACATTATAGTCATATACTCCTCCGCTTGCGACGTACAAATCCATAAACCCGTCCCCATTCGCATCAAAAGCTATGGCCTCGGTGTCTTCAGCATCTTTGGCAACAGCAAATGCGGAGGACTCAGCGGGAGAAAAATCACCATTGCTCCCCTGAAACTGTAGACTAGCACTTACTCCAGGGCCAGAACCTAAAAATAAATCCTCCCTACCGTCTCCATTGAAATCTGCCAGTACCATGGCTTTTCCATTGCCGGAAACTGGATTGATCAGCAGTGGTTGACGCTTGTAATCATTGATTTGACGACCTCGCGGAAGCTCAATTTCTCCTGCTAATGCCAGATAAGTCGCTTCCTTGGCAGTTTCATAAACTTTGCGTTCAGCATCAGCCTGCTTTAGCTCTAGGGTTTGATTGGCAGAAGGAGCATTTAACAGGCTGACTTTGCCTCCTGGCCAGGACACTTTCAGGGAGTCTATCTGAGAAGTTTCTCCCAACCCAAAATGCAAAATGGGAGAAATAGACGATTGGTATCCCCTATAAGGGTTTTGCTCCAGCATCTGGATCTGCCCATCGGCATATAGGGTCACCTTGGCGCCCAGCGCATAGGAATTCCCATTTTCTCCACTGAGTTTTATTTTTAGATAATTGCCATTCCCCTGCTCAGCAGAGCGATTTTTATAAACAAAAGCCGGAAGATTGATATTATTGATGACTAAATCCAAATCCCCGTCATTATCCAAATCACTGTAGGCTGCCCCGCTACTATTGGCCGGATGGGCTATTCCCCAGCTGGAAGTTTGGTTTTGGAAAGTCAAATCCGCACTATTTTGAAAAATATAGTTAGTCAGATTCGAAGAAGGCATATTCTTCACCATATTGAGCAAGTCCTGACGCTTCAATTTGCCTCCGGAAGTGCGGACGTAATTGTCCATGTACTTCAGAAAATCCTGGTTATTGTAATCCCTCAGGTAACCATTGGTCACAAACAGGTCTTTCCATCCGTCATTGTCAAAATCTGCAAATAAAGGCGCCCAGCTCCAGTCGGTATTAGACACCCCTGCCAGCTGTCCGATCTCCTGAAAAGTACCATCTCCGGCATTTACTTGTAGCATGTTTCGCATGTACTGATGATGGAAACCCCGGTCCACATTCAGTTGAAATTTCTCAAAATTGTCAGGGGCCAGCAGTAGTTTCTGTCGTTCATTTCCCTCTGGTAGCATATCCAAAGTGAAGATGTCCTGGAGCCCGTCATTGTTGTAATCAGCAATATCATTTCCCATGGAAAAGTGTGACACATGCCCCATACGGTCTAAAATCTCGTCTTGGAAGGTACCATCTCCCTGATTGATATAAAGATAGTCCGGCATAGCGTAGTCATTGCCAATGTAGATATCCGGATAGCCATCCTGATTGATATCAGAAATAGCCACACCCAATCCATAAGATAGGCTAGAACTGGAAATACCGGCCTGCAAGGTAATTTCCTCAAATTTCCCTCCCTTATTTTCAAAAAGCTGGGGGCCGGCTTCATGCTTTTGCTTCAGCAATACCTGGGTCAAATTGACATCCTGATTCTGAATGGATTTAGTGTTATGATTGAGTAGAAAAAGGTCTAAGTCCCCATCCAGGTCAAAATCAAAAAAGCTGGCCGAGGTGCTGGGTGAGCTAGAAGCAATCCCATATTGCGCTGCCATTTCTTCAAATATAGGAATGCCGTTTTCATCATTCCCTTGATTGACAAAAAGTTGATTGGTTCGCTTCTCTGGGGGCAGATTTCCAGAATAGCACTGATAAATGTCTAATTTATTGTCCCCATTGATATCGACGAATACCACGCCGGTCTTCCAGGGTCCGTTTCTTCCGCTTACTCCAGAGAGCTGCGTGATCTCTTTGAATTTCAACTCCCCCTCATTCAGGTAAAGCTGGCTGCCGCTGACATTGGCAGAAAAGTATATATCATCCAATCCATCCTGATTCAGGTCTCCTATAGCCACGCCTCCTCCATTGTAGAGGTATTCGTACATCAGGACATTGAGATTGAGATTTTCCTCAATCTGATTGCTAAAAGTAATCCCGGACTCCTCCGGCTGTAGCAATTCAAAAACTGCTGGGGTAGTGGATTTTTCAGCTCTGGAAGTGCCTGCTGAATCATCCGGCCCGGAGCAGGAAAGTATCAGGAAACTGAAAATTACTACTGAAATGGAATTTCTGGTCATCATGCTATAAAATAATCTAAGCCACCCCAAATGGAGTGGCTTAGACTAAAAATTAATAAAGCTTCATTTTATTCAAATCCAGGATTCTGGATCAGTTCTGAGTTTCTATTCATCTCATCTCTATGAATAGGAGTGAAATACATCTTATCCAACCATAGTCGGTTTTCCTTACCTGGATCAATTGGCTGAACCACATATTCATAGTCATAAATCTCAGGATCATAGCGGTAGGTAGAAAGCGTTTCTCCTGGCTTCAATGTACCAGTAATGGAAACGATATTCGCCTGACGACCAAAGGTTTCCTCTGCTACCATCCACCTTCTTACATCGTGGAATCTTTGTTCTTCATAAGCCATCTCTATACGTCTTTCGTTTCTATAGCGCTCCATCAGCGCTTCACCGGATTCAGTAATTGCAGGCTGCCCTACTCTAAATCTGATTTGGTTCAGCCAGTCTCTGGCTACGTCTTCCTGACCCAATTCCAAAGATGCCTCCACATAATTCAATACTGCTTCGGTATATCTCAAAAATGGCCAAGGAACTTCCTGCCAGGTGTTCTGATCTACTATAGCCGGATCCGGATCTATAAACTTACGTACATAGTATCCTGTGTAGCTACCATTCCAGTCCTCAATAGAACTGTTTCTGGTATCCAATCCAAAATGTGGGACTATATCACCAGATCCATCTACTACCTCATAGGTTCCAGTTTGGATTTGCCCTAGTGGATCCTTAGGCTGATTGGCTGTGGATCTGGGCTTCCACTGTGCACCATCATACAGAATAGATGCATAGAATCTGGCATCCCGGTTTTCATAAGGACTAGAGGCATGATCAGGATTTGACCAGTCAAACTCGGTACCGTCCATCATTTCATAATCATCTACTAGTAGCTGAACCGGGGTATTACCTGCCCAGTTATTATAGCCATTAGGACCATTATAAAGTCCCTGACGTCCTCCGTCTTCCTGATTCATATTGATGAAGTACCTAGCAAAAATCAACTCATTCTCTCCACCATTTCTGGAAAGGGAATTATTGATATAGTTTTGTATACCTTCTTCATGTGATACAGGCTCAGACAGGCCATAAAGATTTCCGCTTCCTTTTTGGATCACTTCCATCGCAGCAGCCTGTGCTTTTTGCCATCTTTCAGTCTGGTTTCCACTGGTATAAGCAAGTAACCCAATATCTCCATATCCAGCCAACAGCGATGAATTTGCTTGAGCAGTAGGTGCATCATGTAGATCAGAAGCTGCATATAGTAATACTCTGGATTTCAAAGCTAAGGCAGCCAATTCTGACGTACGTCCATCCACCATAGACTTTCCAGCTAATAAAGAAGCTGCCTCATCTAAATCTGAGATGATAAAATTGATCGTCTCTTCATAAGTAGCTCTAGGCAAAGTATAAGACTCTTCTCCTAATTCATATGGACGCTCTACCAACGGTACACCGCCGAAATACCTAGCGAGATCATGATAATAATAGGCACGCATAAATAAAGCTTCACCCATTAATCGGTCTACTATACCCCCATCATTTGGGAACTGAGGCTCAGAAAGCTCATCAATTGCCAAGTTTGTCCTACGGATGTAACTGTAAAGCCTCTGCCAGTTCCAAGTTCTTCTATCGGTGTTGTTCCATCCAACATCCGCAGGGTTTACTCTGGCTTCAGTGACCGTAGTAATACCTCTTCCCGGGTGAGTAAAGATGGCTTCATCAGTAAAAGAAGCCAACATTTCTTCATTAAAGCCTCCATTTCCCAAACCTTGGTAAATTCCTGTGACAAATGCTTCTGCCAATGCTGGATCAGACCATACCTGAGATTCAGATATTTCAGTTAGTGGCTCTGTATTCAGAAAGTCACCATTACAACTTGCTATGGTAAAGCAAGCTGAAATCATTATTACTAAGTGTTTTATATTTCTTTTCATTATTTCGGGTTTTTAGAATGAAACAGAAAGACCAGTGTTGAGTACCCTTGCTTGTGGGTAATACTGCCCATTGGCGCTACTTGATTCAGGATCTAGTATCTTCAATTTGTCCCAAGTGAGTAGATTCAATCCATTTACATAGAATCTAGCATTTTGTATTCCAACTTTCTCAGTTATGTGAGCAGGAAGGTTATACCCGATCTCCAAGTTCTTCAATCTTAGGTAGTCTGTTTCTCTAAACCAGTACGTATTTCCACTGGAATAGTATTGATCATTTCTATTGGCAATTCTAGGGTGTACACTGCTAGGATTATCAATAGTCCATCTATTTTCATAGATATCTAAGAAATAGTTACCAATATTTCCTGACTCGTTAGCAGAGATATTTTGTCTTGCTCCCATTGCTCCTTGGAAGAGAATGGCCAAATCAAAGCCTTTCCAGTTTGCACTGAAATTCACCCCACCCTGGAAGGTAGGGATATTGTTCTGATCCATACGTACCTGATCAAGCTGGTTGATTTCACCATCTCCATTATAATCTTTGAATCTCATATCACCAGGACGTAGGTTATTGGTGATAGCAGTATAGTCCAAGGTTTCTGCATCAATAGACTGCTGATCAGGGAATACTCCATCATACAGATAGACCAAACCTGTATTCATAGGACTACCCGTGGACATCTGCCAATCAGGTGCTCCTGGAGACTCATCCCAGAACAAAATGCTGTTCTTGGCATAGCCACCATTTACGCTAGCAGAATACTGGAATTCTCCTTTTCCACCTCGGATACCTAGATTCAAGTCAAATCCCTTGTTTTCAACCTCGCCTATATTCTCAGCAGGAAGGGAAAGTCCAGTAGTCTGTGGGACTGAGGCATTCCTTCTCCAAAGAATATTGGTACGCTTGTTATAGAACATATCAAATTCGAAGAAGATTTTGCCCTGCAAGAACTGACCTTCAAAACCTATATTGGAATTATTAGCAATCTCCCAAGTAATAGCATTGTTGGGAACTCTTGTCTCGAACAGGGTCTTGGTCTGAGCGCCATCTATGATGTAAGAGCTAAAGCCATAAGTGGAAAGGAATTGATACTCTTGCAATTCATCATCAAAGAAAATTTGATCGTTACCTAGCTGTCCCCATGATCCTCTGATTTTGAAGAAGTCAAAGGTACCGCCTAGGCTGTTTTGCCAGAATCCCTCATCAGATACAACCCAACCTAACATTATACCTGGGAAGAATCCAAATCTGGTATCCTCGGGGAAGATGTAAGAACCATCATATCTCCATAAGAACTCAGCGAGGTATTTTTCCTTGAAGTTATAAGCAACTCTACCGAAATAATTCAAACGAGCTCTGTTAAATGCTCCCCCACCATTATCCTTCTGCAAATCACCTCCTGCAAACATCTGATCAACTGCCGGGGAAATAAAGAACCGTCTGTAAGCATTGAAGTCATTCCCCTCAATGGTCTCCCGGTTTACACCAGCTACCACATTCAATGTATGAATGTCATTGAAGGTCTTATCATAATTGAACACACCACCTAGAAGTATATTCAACTGCTGGGAAGTAGACTCACTTAACCTAGGCTCTGCGGGACCTCTTTTACTAGGAACCAATACAGGGGTCACTCCATCCTCCTCAAATCCACTACCCATTTCGTATAAAGTCCATGGAATCTCCCACCTTTTGGTAGCTCTGATGTACTTATCTATGGCTGCAGTACCCGTGAACTTCAGACCTTCCACTCCAGGAATCTTGATTTCCAGGTTACCTGTAGTCTGAATGTAATCTCTTTTATCACGATCGTATCCTGTAGCATTGGTGGTTACTACCACTGGATTTTGTCCATTTTCAATATCAGGCCCTGGTAGGCCGTTTGGCCAGTACGCCGGCTGATTAGGCTTACCCCTCATCTGCATACGGAAAATTGGCTGAGCACCTACAGTAGGGAAGAATCTAGACTCCTCTCTGGCCATAATACCCAATCCTACTTTTACATACTCGTTGATATTCGCATCCAGATTGATACGGAAGTCATACTGCTTATAGCCAGTGGCAGCATCCTTATAGTATGCATCCTGGTTTTGGTAACCTAAGGAAGTCAAATACTTCACATTTTCGCTACCACCTACTAGCTGTAGATTATACCTACTCTGTGGTGACCAGGTTTTCAACGTTTCCCCGTACCAGTCAGTATTTGGATAGTGCCAAGGATCAGAACCATTTCTATACAATTCCAATTCGTCCGGAGTATAAGGAGCAGATCTCAGAGATCCATCTGGCCGCACATATTCACCTGATTGCTGATAAGCTGCATTTGCTGCTGACCACTCCTCCGTAGGAAGCTCATATACACTGAGGTCGTTCAGCATGGAAGCATACTGCGCTGCATTTGCTAAATCTGGAACTCTTGTAGGCTGAGCCCAACCCTGGTTCACCTGGAAGGTCAACTCTGGTTTACCAGTAGTACCTCTTTTAGTGGTGACCAAGATTACACCGTTGGCAGCTCGTGATCCATAAATCGCAGCAGAAGCATCCTTCAATACGGAGATATTCTCAATATCGTTTGGATTCAATCGCTCCAACCCACCAGCTCTTGCTGGAATTCCATCGATTACAATCAAGGCATCATTATTACCTAAGGTATTGGAACCACGGATACGGATACCAGAACCATCATATCCCGGCTCACCACTTCTGTTTACCGCTACTACCCCAGCCATACGTCCGGCGATGGAATTGGACAGGTTCATTGCTGGAGACTTGGTCAGTTCCTTACCTTTTACGGTAGCCACGGAACCTGTGATGGTCTCCTTCTTTTGCTCACCATATCCCACCACAATCACTTCTTCAAGAGATTGTGTATCCGGCAACAAGGTAAGATCAAAGGTTGATCGATTACCTACAGGGACTTCCATGGTAGTGAAGCCAATAAAAGACAACACCAACACATCTGATTCTCCTGAAACATTGACAGAGAATTTTCCATCTATATCTGTCACGGCACCTACAGTGGTTCCTTTGACCACTACAGATACACCTGGAAGAGGTAAATTATCCTCGCCTGAAATGACGACACCAGACACCTCCCTCGTCTGGGCAAGCACTGAGCTCATCAGGCCCAGGCAAAATAGTAATGTTAAGCCACACAGCTTAAACTGAGTAAAGTTTCTCATTGGCATTTTAGGTTTATTATTAATAAATATTAACATTCGAAGTTGAGGGTAATTAAAACCAATTGCAAACTGTTTATTGCTGAAAAATGACTGAATCATGACCATTCCTTCTGATATTATTGTTCTGAATTGAACAATATTGCATTATTCTGATAAAAACAGTAGGATTCTTCTAAATCAACATAAAGGCTGAAAATTGATTTAGGTCAAAAAAAATTGGGATAAATTCCTTCAAAAACCTCCCATTACAGCCTTCCAACAATCATTTTAGTTGGAATTCTTACCGCCCACATTCCGCGTAAGTCACCAATTTTATGGCCTTTGGCTAAATCATTTGGGTAAAGTGCATTCAATTTTTCCAAGGTGGATTTGGATATTTCGGTTTCAGGATTTCCATGACAACTCAGGCAGAAGCCATTCGGGATCACTATGGCCTTCGTATATAACAGAGCCTGAGCATTTTGTGTTTTTTGAATATTCGGTTCGTTTGGAATGTCGTTTTCAGAATTATACGCATAGGCATCCAAAATCGGAAATTCCGCCTCATCAGGCAGATCTTTGGGATTTCTGGCCCGGGTAGAAACCCGCCTGATTTCTACGCCGAATTGCTCACTCAATTCCTTCACTATAGGAGTGGCGTTGGCGTTGCAAAATTCCACCGCCCCATCCGGACCTTGATCAGCCACAGCATTTTTCAATTGGCCCATAAGTGCGGCCTGAGCAGCCTGAGTAATGGAATCCCCCCAGATCATAGCCTCCTCTGTGATTTCCACTTCCGAGAGTTTTTTCACCTCCATGTTTTTATTTACAGCTTCAAAAACCTCCTTGGAAACCCGCTCTCGAGGGCCACAGCCGGAAATCGCTATTACAAAAACTATGATAATGGATAATGAAGCTTTCATAGTAAAATGATCTGATTATCCGCAATGATGCCAGTAGTTAAAGAAGAGGCTGGAAAGTAGCCGATAATCGTCCACCGACAACAGTCCACTGCCTACAGCACGTAGAAAAAAACCTTAACCCATAATTTCTCTCGCTACTGGTAAAAAGCGGATAACCATAATTTAATATAAGTATAGTCAAATCTACAAATCTTTAACATCTCCACCCTATGAAAAAGCTGATTTACCATGGCAATTGATAGTTGACCCAGTCTTTGGCTCAGCATAAGATCATGATAGGTTTAGGATTCAATGGGGATCTGCGACTTTTCTGCAGGCAAAACGAGTGTTTTACTTATAAACGACTTCCTTAGCTTCCTCTAATTCACTTATTTTGAAATATATTAGATCTTGAATACTTTTCTCCATGCAAAAACGCCTAGGTCTGCTCTTTTTGGGATTTCTCCTCTCGTTTCAGTCTTTTGCACAGACCTGGACCAGAATGCAAAGCTGGGGCCTTGATCTGGAAGCCATTACCTGGATCAATGAAAACCTGGGCTTTGCCGTAGGCGAAAACCTAATCATCCGCACCCAGGACGGGGGAACTACCTGGGAGGAAATGCAGGTCAGTTATGAGGGGAAATTATTAGATCTGACTTTTATCACTGAAAACCAACTCATCGCGGTTGGAGAAAATGGACTGATACTCAGAAGCGGGGATGGAGGGAAAATCTGGTCCACTATTAATTCTGGCACAGCCTTGGACCTCAAAAGCATCAGCGGAATCTCATCCAACAAGCTTCTGGCCATAGGCGCTCAGGGAATCATACTCCGATCTGAAGATGCCGGGCAAAGCTGGCAAAAGCTAAACTCTGGCAGTACCCAGAGCCTGAATGACATCCACTTTGCATCTGCCGATACAGCATTCATCGCAGCCAATGCAGGAGAAGTTTTAAGAAGTGTGGATCAGGGAAATACCTGGACTCCACTCAGCAGCGGACAAAGCACAAATCTCAATGCCATCCGCTTTTCCAGTTCCCTCATAGGTTATGCCGCAGGAAACGCAGGCCTTATTCTCAAAACCCTAGATGCCGGAGAATCCTGGTCACCACTCATTTCACCGGTGAGTACAGATCTGCACAAAATAGAAATCAGCCCGCTGGACAGCCGCATCATTACGATAGTAGGCACAGAAGCCACGGCTTTGAGATCTACTAATTCAGGGGCAAGCTTTGGCAAAGCAAACTTGGGCGCCACAAACACTAGGTATTTGAAGGGTTTGGCATTCAAGCCAGGCAGCAACGCGGTCTTTGCCGTAGGCCAGGAGGGATACCTGATTTCCTCCACCAATGCGGGGAGCAGCTATTCGCAGCGCTTGGCCGGTATCCGAAACAACTTCCATTATACAGATTTCAAAACGGATAGGCTAGGCTACTTTGCCGGACAAAATGGAGCCGTGTATGTCACTTCCAATGCTGGGACATCTGTAGTGCCCAGACCCATTCCGGAGCCAGTGGACATTCAAGGCATGGACTTTTGGAACAACTCTTTCGGCTATATAGGCCTGGAAAACGGCAAGATTTACCGCACCGGAAACAGCGGAGCCAGTTGGGTGGCAGTTCCGGCTCAAACCACAGCTACCATCACCGGCTTTTACCTATTTGCTACTTCGGTCATCTACGCCTCGGGCACCCACGGCTACATCACCCGCTCTTTTGACTCCGGCGCCACCTGGGATAATAGCATTATTTCCAATACCGAGGAGGACCTGCGAGATCTGATGTTTTTCGACTTCCAATATGGATTTGCCATTGGCAAAAACGGTCATATCAGTTGGTCCAATGGGGGCAATGAATGGGAAACCTTGCCCAAAATAACCAATGAAAACCTGACCGCACTTGCTAAACTGGACACCACCCAGGCAGTAGTGGTAGGAGAAAATGGGGTAATCCTACGCACTGAAGACAAAGGCAGAACCTGGGAGCAAATCCAAACTGCGGTCACCAGTGATTTCTCCTCCGTGGACTTTTGGGATACTGCCATAGGATTTATTTCCGGAGAAAATGGAGTCACTCTGCAGACCAATGATGGAGGAAAAACCTGGAGGCAGCTGCCCTCTGGCACCAGTAGAAACCTACATGCAATCAGTACCGGGAATCCAAACTCAGCCTTTGCCGTGGGAGATGACGGCACTTTGCTTCAATATATCTGCAGCACTCCGGGCGCTTTGGGAGAAATTTCCGGTCCACCAGAAACCTGCCTGAGCACCAGTACTTATGAGATCCCAGACGGTGAAGTGCTCGGTTCGGAGCTCGTGTGGAGAGTAGATGGAGGGGAGATCATTTCCGGACAGGGAACTTCCCAGATAGAAGTACACTGGCAAAGGCCAGGCAGAAACGGGGTCTTTGTCAGCAGGCAAAGCTTCTGTGGAAATGGAAAAACCTCTGCCATGGAGGTACTCACCGGAGAAATCCCCGATGGAGAAATCCCCATCCTAGGTAATGGAGCTGTCTGCGCAGGAGAGACCAACACATACACAGTGACGGAGCTCCCGGGGGTGAGCTATACCTGGAAAGTTTCCGGAGGGGAAATCATCACAGGACAAGGCAGTGCTGAAGTAGGTATCCTATGGAACCAAACCGGGGAGCAAAACCTGGAAGTACAGCTAGAAAACTCCTGCGGAAAAGCTGCACCTTTACTATTACCCATCAGCGTGAACAAAGCTCCTGATCAGCCCGGCGCCATAGTCGGGGAAGACCTGGTGGGGCTATGGGAATCTACCTACACCGTACCTGCTGTAGAAGGTGTAAATTACAAATGGGAAATATCCGGTTCCAGTGCCTCTATCCTGGAGGGGCAGGGCACCAACAGCGTAAAGGTACTTTGGCAGGTAGAAGGAGAATATACTCTAACGGTAGCGGCTCAAAATGAATGTGATCTGGGCGAATCCCAACAGCTAAACGTAAAAGTCAGTGTAATCACCTCAGTTCCGGAAAAAGCGGATGTGAACATTACAATCTATCCCAATCCCTCCTCTGGAAAAGTCAAAATACAGCTAGGAGAAGGCAACTGGAATTCCTTGAAAGTAGTCCATGCAATAGGCTATGAAATTGTGGACCAGTCCATCGCAGCAGGCACTGAAGAAATCACGCTTAGCGACCTACCCAAAGGCATATTGCTGATTTATTTGGAAAGCAGAACAGAAGTAGTGGTCAGGAAGGTGCTGGTGGAGTAAGGAATTGTAAATTACTTGGAGTGTTTTACACTTTCCTGCCAGTAGAGCTAAACGAAACAAGGACCTGAGAAATCCGCGAAATGGAAAACCTTCGGTCGTCAGTATTTTACCCACCCAAAGCTAAGGCCATGGCCTAACTGGCAACTTCACTGAAAGGCAAGACTCATTAACTCTGCTCCCCTCGGATATTTACATATTGGAAGATATCTCCTACGGTACTGTTTTTAATAAATGCTTTTTTCAGGATGGCTTCAGGGAAATAACCTGCCTTTTCCAGCACATTCATAGACTGTCCGTTGAAGTCGTAGACCTGGGCGAAAATCCGCTCAATGTCAAACTTCTCAAAAATATATTTGGTATAGAGCTTAACTGCCTCTGTGGCAATTCCCTTGCCCCAAAACGGCTCTCCTATCCAAAAACCCAACTCCATATTGGTTCTCAATTCGTCTCGTCCACGCTCGGAACCTATGGAACCCGCCAGTTTACCCTCGTATTCTATCGCAAAATTTTGAGGTGGATTGAACTTCTGATTATGTTCTATCCAATACCTAGCATCATGAATGGTATAAGGCTGAGGATAACTATCCTTCAGGTTCATGGCTATTTTGGGGTTATTTGCCAGGGGATAGAGCTGATGGAAATGCGCTTCATTCCATGTCACCAGTCGTATTTCTCTTTCTCCTGTAATAATCATAAAAGTCTGATGGTTAATTCTTCAAGATAATAGGCTAAATGCAGAATCAATAAAATTCTCCGAAAATTTATGCAAATGTCCGGCCTAATCCTCTAAACCGCTGGTTTGCATCTTCTCCAGATTTTCTGCCAATCGCAAAGCGGAGATAAAATCCTCAATATGACCATCCATAACCTCGGGGAGATTATACACAGTTTTATTGATCCTATGGTCCGTCACCCGGGACTGTGGATAATTATAGGTCCGGATCTTGTCTGACCTATCCCCAGAGCCTACCATAGATTTACGCTGTGCTCCCACCGCATCATTGTGCTTGGCCAGTTCGATTTCGTATAGTCTGGAGCGCAATACTTTCAGCGCTTTCTCAAAGTTTTTGATCTGGGATTTTTCATCCTGGCAGGTCACTACCAGCCCGGAAGGTTCATGAGTCAAACGCACGGCAGAGTAAGTGGTATTCACAGACTGTCCTCCAGGACCTGAGGAGCAATAGGTATCTTTCCTCACGTCATTCATATCGATATTAACCTCCACTTCGTCCATCTCGGGCAAAACAGCCACAGAGGCAGCAGAAGTGTGAACCCGGCCTTGGGACTCCGTGGTAGGTACACGCTGCACACGATGAACGCCTGATTCATACTTCATTCGCCCATATACATCGTCTCCACCAGTGATCGTAGCTATGATTTCCTTGTAGCCACCAGCTGTACCAAAAGTAAGATCCAGTACAGTCAATTTAAGATTTTGCTGCTCACAAAAACGCTCATACATCCGGAATAAATCTCCTGCAAAAATGGAGGCCTCGTCTCCTCCTGCTCCGGCTCTGATTTCCAGAATACAATCCTTCGCATCATTAGGATCTTTAGGAATGAGCAGTTGCTTCAACTCATTCTCCAACTCCTCCTTTCTAGGTCGCAATTCATCCAATTCTGCCTTGGCCATCTCCCTGAAGTCCGGATCCTTTTCCTTGTCCAGAATCTCCTTGGAGCTGGCAAGATTTTCCAGCACGAGCTTATACTCATCGTACACTGCTACAATTTTCTCAAGGTCCTTGTATTCCTTGGTCAGCTTCGTGTATTTGCTCATATCTGCCATAGACTCCGGCAGAATGATCAGTTGCCCTACTTCCTCGAAACGTTCTTTGATTGATTGTAATTTGTCCAGCATAGTATTTTTATCGCTGCGCAAAAGTAGGAAATTTATCCGGAGTCAGAATATCCATAGTTACATATAAACTTCAGGTCGCTGTAGCGAATGACTATTTTGATGCGTTTCCTAGCTATGAAGCATTCCCTATTTTTACTCCTTTGTTTGGCTTCCCTTTTCACCATAGCCTGTGAAAAAGAAGAGCCCTTAAAAAACTGCATAGACCCGGAAAGAATCAGAACCGGACCCTGTACTTACGAATACAATCCTGTATGTGGCTGTGACGGCAAAACATACGCCAATGCATGTGCCGCTGACCTGGCCGGAGTAACTTCCTGGACAGAAGGGGAGTGTAAATAGAAAGGCTGTCCGATCGGACAGCCTTGCAATGTTATTCTACTGTAACAGACTTCGCCAGATTTCTAGGCTGATCTACATTACATCCCCGCATCACGGCGATGTGATAGGAAAGCAACTGTAACGGCACCACCGCTACCAAAGGAGCAAAAGCCTCGTGGGTTTCAGGGATCTCAATCACGTGATCTGCCATGGCTTTCACCTGAGTATCTCCCTCTGTCACTACTGCTATCACTTTTCCTTTTCTGGCTTTTACTTCTTGTATATTACTTACTACTTTTTCATAAGAGCTGTCTTGGGTGGCGATGAAAATCACCGGCATTTCCTCATCTATCAGCGCAATAGGCCCGTGCTTCATCTCCGCTGCTGGATAGCCTTCTGCATGAATATAGGAGATCTCCTTCAGCTTCAGAGCCCCTTCCAAAGCCACAGGGAAGTTATATCCACGCCCCAGGTAAAGTGCGTTGGACACGTCCTTGTATTCTTCGGAAATGTACCTGGCCACCTCATTGGTCTGAAGCGCTTTTTCTACTTTCCCAGGTATGGCTGCCAACTCATGCAGGAGTTGAATGTATTTGCTTTCTGGCAAGGTTCCGCGCTGATAGCCCAGCTTCAGTGCCATCATTGCTAACACGGAAATCTGTGCGGTAAATGCCTTGGTAGAGGCCACTCCGATCTCCGGTCCTGCATGGGTATAGGAGCCTGCATGAGTGGTTCTGGGAATAGAAGATCCCACTACATTACAAACTCCGAAAATAGTAGCTCCCTTGGACTTGGCTAGCTCTATGGCTGCCAGTGTATCCGCAGTTTCTCCAGATTGGGAAATCGCGATCACGAAGTCTTTTTCGCCGATCACCGGATTTCTATACCTGAATTCAGAGGCGTACTCCACTTCAACTGGTACCCGGGCAAACTCCTCAAAGAGGTACTCCGCCACCAAGCCTGCATGCCAAGAAGTCCCGCATGCTGTGATGATTATCCGCTCAGCATTCTGGAATTTATTCATGTAGTCTCTCAATCCTCCCAGGACCAACCGACCCGATTTGGCATCTAATCTTCCCCTCAGACAGTCCGCTATAGATTTAGGCTGCTCAAAGATCTCCTTGAGCATAAAGTGATCGTATCCCCCTTTTTCTATAGCTTCCAATTCCATTTCCAACTGGTTGATGTAGGGATTGGTGTCCACATTTTCTATGGTTTTGACCTGAAGTCTGTTATTCCTGATCACGGCGATCTCATAATCATCCAAGTAAACCACCTTATTCGTGTATTCTATAATCGGAGTGGCGTCAGAAGCCAAGAAATACTCGTCCTCGCCAACGCCAATCACCAGAGGTGAACCCTTACGGGCAGCGATCAATGTATCCGGCTCCTCCTTATTGATCAACACGATAGCATAAGCACCCACTACTTTATGTAGCGCTAGGCGCAAAGCTTCTTCCAGACTACATTCATTATTCAGCTGAATGTCTTCTATAAACTTGATAAATACCTCCGTGTCAGTATCGGAATGAAAAACGTATCCCTTCTTCTGGAGATCCTTCTTCAGTACTTCATAATTTTCAATAATACCGTTATGGATCATCGCCAGCTTCTCAGAAGAAGAATAATGAGGGTGGGCGTTGACATCATTGGGCTCGCCATGTGTGGCCCAGCGGGTATGGCCTATGCCTATTTTGGAGGTAAGGTCAACACTGGAAGTGAGGTGCTTCTCTAGCTCAGATACCTTCCCTTTCTTTTTGTAAATACTCAATCCAGCATGGTCTAGAAGTGCTACTCCTGCACTATCATAACCTCGGTATTCCAATCGCTTTAATCCTTTGATGATAATGGGCAAGGCTTCCTGCTGTCCCACGTAAGCTACAATTCCACACATAGAGAAAAATTCTTAATTAATTTTTGAACTTCCCCAAAGAAACAGCTTTCATGCCAAAAAAAATAGCCGTCTTCTTAAAAAAAAGAAGACGGCTATTTCTAGCTTCTTAAAAGCAGCTTTTATCGTATTTTAGAATACACTGCCCTTACTTTTATTTTGTTTTTATCTACCACAAACTGCCGAAGTGATCTGCGAAATGCGTCTCCTCCTATACTGTTTTTGCTGTAGACATAGCCCCCATAAAGCAACCAATCTTTTCTGACCAAGTCCCCTCTGAAAATTGCATTGATGTGAGAAGTAATCAATTGGCCGTAAATCCCAGTGTCAGGGTCTATCCTAACTGATACAGGCGATGACACATTTGGAACCATATTTCCTTCTTCATCCATAATGACCTGGGGTTGACCATCTCCTTGTACAAGCAGATAAGCTCCATCTTCATTCTCCAGAAATTCATTGCTTTCATCAGTAAAATAAACCGAGAATGCTGAAGGTGGATAATCTCCTTCCTCGTAAGATTCTATAGCGCCTACTTCTAAACTGACCTGATTAAAGGTAATTCCACTCAGGGTGTCCAAAAATGAATCTAGAGGACTGGTATCTAAGCGTATAGCGATACCCACGCCGGACTTCATGCCTACCTGAGCACCCACATCATAGCTTTCCTGAGGTTCGGTGACCACCTGAGTTGGGGTTCCTGCACGATCGCTTTTTACGCCTGAAAAACTTCTGGTCGCCACCGTCTGCGTACTGCCTGAGAGTCTTATTCCGGTAGGGATACTATAACTGGTAGATACGGTATCACCTTCATAATGGTAATAAGCAGTAATGCCTGTGTTAGCACCCAAGCCCACACCCACTGTGCTATTATCTCCTTCTCTTGCCTTAATCGCTATTCCCGGAAAGTACTCTCTGAATGAAATTAGATTATTAAACTCAGGGCCAGTCTGCATTTTCTGAAAGATCTCATCAGCAAAAGCCTCTTCTAACTGCATATTCACCAATGAATCGGTATTTTCTCCGAAAACCACTTCTCCGGAAGAAAAAGCTTCGGCTTCATAGGCTAGGGCATCAAAGTTGTAATAGACCGTATCCAGAATCTGCTCCTGTAGCTTATGAATGGAGAAATACTTGGGCTGATCCAAGTCATTTCCACTGACACTTACCACATTCAGTTGGAAGAAAATAGAATCCAGCAAGGCGTTCTCCGCTGGACGGGAAGCATCAGGATTTATTGCCACTCTGGCGTAACCAGTAGCGGAGGTTTTTCCAAAAAAATCATCCTCTTCCTCCCCTACAATAAGTACAGCTTGATTGGTGGTATTGAAAGAATCCAATAGCACCACTTCGGCTGGCAATTCAAAATCCTCGAAGAACACTCCGATCTGATTGTTGCCAGGCGCAAGCTCGATCCCCACTGTGGCAGGGTCACTACATGAACTGATAAGAAATAAGGACAAGATGGCCCCAAGGGCCAGATTAACCGGCGAGGTTGGTGTAAATACCGTAAAGCTCTTCGTGAGCTTGTTCTTCTGATTCTGCTTCAATGCTGATGTCAAACTTCTTGTCTTTTGAGAAATCCTCGATTAGTTGGTTTAATTCTGCGGAGACTTCTCCGCCTTTGACCACCAAGTCGGCATATTCCATACCTATCTTGATGAATCCTGTAAAGTCTTTGCTTTTCAAAGGTGCTAAAATAGTATCATCAATATCTACCATCTTAACCTTGTTTAACAAATCATCGCCAAAGGTATGAGAAAATCCGTTGTTATAAATCGCGAATACAGATTTGGTATCCTTAAATAAAGGCTCGCTCTTATAGGTAGTTTTCAGATACATCGGTATCAAACTGGTCATCCAGTCATTGCAATGCACGATATCCGGGGCCCAGCCCAGTTTTTTCACGGTTTCTATCACTCCTTTACAGAAGAAAATAGCCCGCTCATCATTGTCCTCGTAAAACTTCTGCTGCTTGTCATGGAACACATGCTTGCGCTGGAAGTAGTCCTCGTTATCAATAAAATAAACCTGCAACTTGGCATTAGGGATAGACGCAACTTTGATCACCAATGGTTTTTCTTCCTCTCCTACTGCGATATTGATCCCGGAAAGCCTCACCACCTCATGAAGGCGGTTTTTGCGCTCATTGATCAAACCGAATCTAGGCACCAAAATCCTGATCTCCATGCCGCGCTCTTGCATAGCCTGAGGCAGAGATCTTAAGAAGTTAGCTACTTCGGAAGTTTGAAGAAAAGGGTTGATTTCACTGGCAACGTAGAGAATACGTAATTTGGACATGCTTATTGGATTTTAAGTTGAAGGTGAAAAAACAACTGCGCAAAGATAATAAAAAAAGCCTAAATAGCCTTGTTTTTCTGAATATTAATCTAGATTTGCCTCTATTTACCCATCCTAAACCCTTACACTTTGAAGGTCATCCATACCGAGGCAGATTGGAACAAATACTGGCTTGATTGCATCAAAACCGACAAAAACATTGGATTAGTCCCTACCATGGGCGCATTACATCAAGGTCATTTAGACCTGGTCAGACAGGCCAAATCCAGCACAGACATCGTCATCGCCTCCATCTTTGTCAATCCTACTCAGTTCAACAACCAAGAAGATTTCGATAATTATCCTATCACGCTAGAACAGGATCTGGAGAAACTGGAAAAGGAAAAAGTTGACTATGTATTTGTGCCAGATACGGATACCATGTACCCCAGCCAGCCTAAACTCAGTATTGATTTCGGAGAACTGGAACGCGTTTTGGAAGGTGCCTTTCGCCCGGGACATTTCAACGGAGTGGGAATTATCGTAGCTAAGCTTTTCAACATAATACGGCCCCACAAGGCTTTCTTTGGTCAAAAGGACCTGCAGCAAACCGGCATAATCAAACGACTGGTCAGTGACCTCTCCATCCCCGTCCAACTGGAAATAGTTCCCACCAGAAGGGAAAAGGACGGGCTGGCCATGTCTTCTAGAAATGTGCGCCTGTCACAGGAGGAAAGGCAGGCCTCACTCTTATTATACAGCAGTCTGACAAAAGCCAAGGAGGAACTTTTGGCTAAGCAACCTTGGTTGAAGGTGCAGCAACAAATCCACCGCGATTTTGAGCAGGCTCCTTTGGCAAAGCTGGAATATTTCGAACTCATTCACCCTGAGAGCTTTGAAGGATATTCAGAATTTGATTTAAAGCAAAAATCATCCATTTGCGTAGCAGCTTACATTGGAAATGTCAGATTGATCGATAACCTTCCAATAATTCCTTAATTTTGCGGCAAAATTAAACCAATGCAAATCCAGGTACTGAAATCAAAGATTCACCGGGTGAAAATCACTCAGGCAGAATTGCACTATGTAGGTTCGATCACGATCGATGAAGATCTGATGGATGCGGCGAATCTTATTGAAAATGAAAAAGTGCAAATCGTAAACATCAACAATGGTGAACGATTGGAAACTTACGTGATTACCGGGGAGCGTGGCACCGGACAGGTTTGTCTCAACGGCCCCGCAGCCAGAAAAGCCCAAGTCGGAGATATCGTCATCATCATTTCATACGCCGGAATGGAATTCGAAGAAGCCAAAAAACACAAACCTACCATCGTCTTCCCCGACGATCAAAATAAACTGATTTGATCAATTCTAAGCGCATCAAACAAATCATCCAGATCCTGCTCTCCTTTGGGATAGCGGTCTGGATTTTTTGGTTTTTGTATCGCGATATAGAACTAGAAACCCTGATTGCTCAGGTCAAAGCGAGTAACTGGGCCTGGATTATCGGCTCATTAACTATTTCACTGTTCGGGTATTGGATTCGGGGATGGAGATGGACGCTGCTGATCAACTCAGAAGAAGGGGAAAAAGTAACCCCCACACGTTCATATCACGCAGTGATGGTGGGATACCTCGTCAATATGCTGGTGCCCAGAGCTGGAGAAGTAGCCAGATGCGGGGTACTGACCCGGACCAATGGCATTTCCCTGGGCCACCTGCTGGGTACGGTGATTTTAGAACGCAGCATTGACCTGCTCTTTCTGATAGGCACTATTCTGCTGGCCTTTACCGTGGAGCAAGATCTATTCTTATCCTTAGCCGGGCAGCTGGTTGATTTTTCATCCTTAGGTGAGAGCCTACTGTCAAACCTCCCGTTTGTGGTCACATTTGCAGCTATTATCCTACTGGCGATCTGGATGATCTTCAGAAGGTATAAAGACCACGGGTTGGTCAATAAAATCCAACATTTTTTCAGAGAGATCCTCTCCGGACTGAAAAGAATAGGGCAACTGAATAATCCTGTTGGATTCTGGACCAGCTCCACACTTCTCTGGATTATTTACTTTTTGACCATGTACACGGTTTCCTTGGGAATCCAAAGCACTGCCAATTTGTCCTCTGGAGAAGTCCTTCTAGTCATGGTAATGGGTAGTATTGGCATGGTGGCGCCTGTTCAGGGTGGTATTGGCACCTTCCATGCCCTGGTGGCTTTCATTTTGATACAGCTGGGCATATCCGAAGTAGATGGTAAAATTTTCGCAGCTATTATCCACGGCACCCAGGTAATACTCGTCATTGTGATGGGACTGATCAGCTGGATTATAATGTTGAAAACTCCTAAGTGGAAACAACCCGAAACTTCGTAAGTTCGTACTCACAATTGCAAACATTAAGACCATGATATTAATACTAATCGTTGTTGTTTTTGCCATCGCAGGTTTTGCGGTCAGCAGAACATTAAAAAGCAAATTCAAGAAATATTCGCAAACTGCACTTCAGGCCAATCTCTCTGGAGCAGAGATCGCTAAGCTTATGCTCGCAGATAATAATATCTCCGACGTACAAGTCCTATCTGTGGAAGGACAACTCACGGATCATTATAACCCTGCAAACCGGACCGTAAACCTAAGCCCAGATGTGTTTTATGGAAGAAATGCCGCAGCAGCAGCAGTAGCTTCTCACGAGTGTGGCCACGCCGTACAGCATGCCACTTCTTACACTTGGCTAAATCTAAGATCCACCCTTGTTCCTATTCAAAACAGCGCGAGCAAGATTTTGAATATCGTCTTGATTGCATCTCTTTTCGGGGGCTTTGCGCTGGGACTACCTTACGAATGGGTAGGTTTTATAGTAGTAGGTGCATACAGTGTGATGACCTTATTCACTATCGTAACTTTGCCGGTAGAGTTTGATGCCAGCAGAAGAGCTTTGGCATGGGTCAAAACCAGAAACATTGTAACCCCTGAAGAATATGGCATGTCAAAAGACGCCTTGAAATGGGCAGCCATGACTTATGTGGTAGCAGCTCTTGCCTCCATGGCCACCTTGGCCTATTACATCTTTATCTTTTTTGGAAATAGAGATTGATCCAAATCAAATAAGAATTATAGAAGAGGGGCGATGATTGCCCCTCTTCTTTTTTTGGCATATATTCCTAGCTTTAGGTAAACCCAAATTGAATATTATGCAATTCCAACTGACCGAAGAACAACAGGCAGTACAAGAAGCAGCTAGAGATTTCGCCAGAAATGAACTGCTTCCAGGTGTCATTGAAAGAGATATAGAGTCCAGATTTCCTACGGAAGAAATCAAGAAAATGGGCGAACTCGGATTTATGGGCATGATGGTAGATCCCAAATACAGTGGTGGTGGAATGGATACTGTTTCTTACGTCATAGCGATGGAGGAACTCTCCAAGATAGATGCTTCTGCATCCGTGGTCATGTCCGTCAATAACTCCCTGGTCTGCTGGGGCATGGAAAAATACGCTTCGGAAGCCCAGAAGGAAAAATATCTAAAACCTCTGGCCTCCGGGCAAAAACTTGGAGCTTTTGCGCTATCAGAACCAGAAGCCGGCTCTGATGCCACTTCCCAAAAAACAGAAGCAAGACTTGAAGGTGACCATTACATTTTGAACGGCACCAAAAACTGGATCACCAACGGTTCCAAAGCCGATACCTACCTTGTCTTTGCGCAAACAGACCGAGCTCTTGGTCATAAGGGAATTTCGGTATTTATAGTAGAAAAAGGATGGGAAGGATTTACCGCAGGACACAAAGAGGACAAACTAGGAATCCGCGCATCTGATACCACTTCCTTGATGTTTTCAGATGTCAGAGTTCCAGCAGAAAACAGAATTGGAGAGGAGGGTTTTGGATTCAAGTATGCCATGGAAACCCTAAATGGGGGGAGGATTGGAATTGCCGCCCAGGCTTTGGGCATTGCAGCTGGTGCTTATGACTTTGCGCTAGCCTATTCACAGCAAAGAAAAACCTTTGGTAAAACAATCTCCCAGCATCAGGCAATTCAGTTTAAATTAGCAGATATGGCTACGAATATTGAAGCCGCCAGACTATTGGTCTACAAGGCTGCATGGCTTAAAGATCAAGGTCAGGACTACACCCAGGCGTCTGCTATGGCAAAACTATACGCCTCCCAGGTAGCTATGGATGTAAGTATAGAAGCTGTCCAAATTCACGGAGGTTACGGATATGTGCGGGAATACCATGTGGAGCGCCTGCTACGGGATGCCAAAATCACACAGATATATGAAGGTACCTCAGAGATTCAAAAAATAGTGATATCCAGAGGGATCCTAAAGTAATCTTCGCACCCTATACTTTCAGGATAAGTTTAAAGAAAAATCTGCCTTTTTTAAATTTTTTAACACCGTCTACAGAAAATTCATGTTTGGCAGTTAGAAAAGTTATATTTTTGCAGTTCTAATATTATTCTACTTATTCATGGAATATTACAACAAGGTCATAGAATCAGTCAATGTCAGGTTCATTCGTGGAAATAATTTTCATGTAGAAAAGCCTGTTACCATCAGTGACTATTCTGAATCGGACAATACACTCATTCTATTGCACCATGGCACTATCAAATTTGGTGAGGATCAAGAATTGCTCAATGAAGGAGAAGTACTTTTCCTTCCTGCTGAGCAGAAAACCAAATTGACCATAGGTGGCAGCCCAAAGAAAACTGAGCTCGATAAAGAACAATTTCAGGAGAACAAGAAGAAGTATCTACAAAGCATCAGCTTTAGAGATATTAAAAACACAGAGGATGATTGCCTCTCCATCGTAGGCTTTGAATCCAAGGTATTTGATGTGGTTAATTTCTTCAACTCCCTGGATATACCTCCCTTCATCATTCGCTTTAATGATCGGCTTGCGACCATTATAGAAGATCTAATGAAGGAAGTGGAAGTGAGCAATGTAGGAAAAGAGAGAGCTCTGCGATCCCATACCGAGCTGCTGGTGATAGAACTGCTGCGGCATATTCTGAAAAACCGTCTGTTCCTAGAGGAGCTTTCTACCAATGCCACTTACTTCAAGGATCCTAGATTGATCGACCTGTTCAATTACATCAAAACCAATCTGGGCGGTGATCTGTCCAACAAGGTACTCGCTAAGGTGGCCAATGTATCAGAAGATTATGTGGGGCAATATTTCAAAATGCTCACTGGCATCAATCCACAGGACTATATAGAATACCAAAGAATGGAAGCTGCTGTAGAACTACTACGGACTACCAAAAAATCCATTAGAGATATAGGCAAAGAAGTGGGCTACAAAGATACCGCATATTTCTGCCGCAGATTCAAGATGATGTATGGTGTCCCTGCCGGGAAAATGAGAAGAAGGGAATCTTTAATTAACGTTTAAAGACGCATTCCTAAAAGACTTACATGCTAAGACCTCGGCCAAAAAACCGGGGTCTTTTTCTATGGCATTGCCCACTACTATGAGATCAGCTCCTGCATAAAACGCGCGGTTGGCTTTGTCCACAGTATCTATCCCTCCTCCTACTATCAAAGGGGCATCTATGGCAGATTTCACTTGGGAAATCACCTGCTGAGCTACCGGAATACTGGCTCCACTACCTGCTTCCAGATAGCAATAGTCCATACCCAAAAACTTGCCAGCCAGGGCTGTAGCTTCTACAAAATCTGGAGCTGTGTTTGACAAGGGGGTAGTTTGACTGACATTCTGCACGCTGGTTTGATCTTGGTCGTTGACGAGTAAATAAGCTGTCGGCAAAACCTCAATATCCATTTGATTGATCCTGGGAGCAGCCTGGACTTGCTGACCAATCAGGTATTCCGGGTTTCTACCGCTGAGCAATGAAAGGAAAAGTATCCCATCTGCCTGTTCATCGACCTGAAAACTAGAACCGGGAAAAAGCACCACCGGAATATCCCCAGATATGCTCTTGACCTTTCGGACCACCTCTACAAAGTTATCCCGACCCAGCTGGCTACCGCCCACAAAAATCAAATCCAGGTCAGACTCTGCTACCCAATCAAAGGTATCCTGAAATGCCTTCAGACATGCTATTTTATCGGGATCTATAAGCCAGGCCAGGCCCTTTCTTTGAGCGCTGTGCAGCTTTTGGAGGATTTTACTTATCCGATTCTTCGACTTGAGCATCTTCTGTTTCAGGATTAAACAGATTAGGGAGAAACTTCTCTTTGGCAAGTGCCAGACCCAAAATCAGCAGGCGCTGTCTGAGGGACGGCCAAATCGAAGATTTAGATTCCTGGGTGAGCTTTCGCTCTATCTCCTCACTCAGCAATCCTTCCCTGGCGAGCACCTCCATTGCTTTCTCTGTAGATCGGTTTTTTCGCTTTTTCCTAGACTGTATGATCGCAAAAGCAATCAAGCCCCCAGCAAGAGCTATCCCCCCTACTTTGACCCAATCTGCAGACTCAGCTTTGACCAGTTCAAGCTGCCTGGCAAAGGTTTCTTGCAGTTCTACTTCCTTTTTTTTGAGGTCTTTACTCATTGTTGTTCTTTTTAAAAAACTTCACCGTAAATATGAAATTACTCAAGGTGTCACTGGTCTTTTTCTGAAGAGATTTATTCTCACGGGTGATTAACAAAAAGCATAGCAATAAGAAATAAATCAATCCTACGATCACAAAACCAAGGTATGGGGATTCAAGTTGCTGGCTAATATAAAATGCCAAAGCCAGACTCATGAATAGTAACACCAACAATAGACAGCCTCCCATCAAGATGAGGACAAGAATCCTGGACAAGACTTTAATGAATTCCTCCTGAACCTCCTGTTTGACTATATCTACCTTGGTCTCTACCAGGCCTTTTAATGTCTGAATTAGATCTCCGATTTTAAACATGCTCAAAAATTTGAAAGGTGTTTACCCCATTTAATACTCCACAATATACTCGAATTGATAAAAGCAAAAAAATCAAGCAATCAGCTCATCTTCCTGCTCCAGATAGAAGGTATAGCGCAAAACCAGTTCCAATGCAAAGGCAATGGCCTCATTAATAGTGAATTGCTGGCAAAGTGACTGATCTATCTCCTCTAATCGGGAGTAATAAGCCGTAGCAAGCGGAATAGCCATATCAGAATTAATTCGCTTGGTCGTACTTAAAAACGCATCTGATTTCTCTGATTTGAGCACCTTGCAGATAATGAGGTCTTTTTTGCCGTATTTGGTTCTTCTGGCAGAAGCGGAAAACAATCTACAGATCAATCCCCTTTTGCTGTGATTGCCACAAAAACCCTTTGCCCCGTCCAAAGAAGTAGGCCTATAGACCACGCAGGAAGCACCCTCTTCCAACTGCTCAATTTCCGCTAAAGTAGCTTCAGCCAGACCTTTTTGCTGAAGGTCAAAAGCCAAAGGAAGAAACTCCAAAGGATTAGCTGGTACTTTGGGATTGGCGCAGCAAAAGCCACATCCAGTAACACAAGCTAAACCGCTCTCAGTGACAAACTGTTTTGTCTCTGACTCAAGCTCTCCGAATATTTCCAGTGTAGCCCGAGATTTTGCTGCAAGATCCATCGTATGAATTATAGTCCGCAAAAGTACGCCAGTCTACTCCATTTGATGCCCTTTGCAAATATTTTTTTTACATTGAGCTTCAGTGCATTGCGATCTCAGCATTCGGATTTTGGGCTAATCTGTGTCCAATTACAATCAGAGATCGTTTTCTTAGAATAAACAACAAAAGCTTATGAGCAATATTGAAGATAAAAGTGCCGAGGATAAAATCCTTCAGGCATTTAAGGATAGGGATTGGAGCGAAATCAAAAGTGATGACTCTTGGGCAATTTTTAAAATCATGTCTGAGTTTGTGGAAGGCTTTGAAAAACTGGCCAAAATTGGCCCCTGTGTGTCCATTTTTGGATCGGCCAGAACCAAGCGAGATCACGAGCACTACAAAACAGCGGAGGAAATCGCCGCCAAACTGGTCAGGCATGGTTACGGTGTAATCACAGGTGGTGGCCCCGGAATCATGGAAGCTGGAAATAAAGGAGCCCACTCAGAGGGAGGAAAATCAGTGGGTTTAAATATAGTCCTACCCTTCGAACAGTTTAACAATATCTATATCGACCGCGACAAGCTACTGACCTTCGATTACTTCTATGTCAGAAAAGTCATGTTTGTCAAATACTCCCAGGGATTTGTAGTCTTGCCTGGAGGGTTCGGTACCATGGACGAACTTTTTGAAGCACTTACACTCATCCAAACCGGCAAAATAGGCAAATTCCCCATCGTCCTGGTGGGCAAGGACTATTGGTCGGGTTTAGTAGACTGGATTAGATCTACACTGCTGAGCCATCAATATATCAATGAGGAGGATTTATCCTTATTTTCCGTAGTAGATACTGCTACTGAGGCAGTCAAGGTCATAGACGACTTTTACAGCAAGTATTTACTTAGTCCTAACTTCTAGTCTTTTCTTTTAGAACACAGGGATCTAAAGCCTCCAGCTGGTAGAATCCATCAGGCTACAAAACAGGTCGGGAAAGGTTATAACTATTGAAAGCTAAATTTTAATCAGATGAAATCAAGCATGACCCGAAGCGACACACAGAGGGATGATTATAATTCATGCGAAGATTCCATCCCGTTTCCTTCGTCACGGGACAGGTTGTGACGAATAAAAATCAAATTATAAACACATGAAAACATGCGCTTTATTACTCAGTCTTTTTATCTTCTTTGCCTGCAATCCAAAAGCAAATAGTGGTGACAAAATAAAGACAGATGAACCGGAAAGAGCCGAGGCTTTAGCGACGGAAAATCCGCCTGCAAAGGAAGATCCAGACCCTACAGATGACATAGCCGCGGAGGAATACCTTTTACCTTCTAGCTCAATGGCAACGGCGGCAATCGTAAAAGAAAGTCTCCAACGGAAATTTAAAGCGGACATTGAAAAAAACATCCTGGAAAAAGAGGCAAGGAAATTCGTCCAATTTGAGTATGACTTAAATGCAGATGGGACCAATGAGATTTTAGTTGGACTAGTCGGACCGTACTTTTGTGGTTCTGGAGGATGTACCCAGTTTGTGATGGATCATGAAGGAAAAATAATCACAACTTTTACGGTGTCTGATTACCCAGTAGTAATCGATAAAAACAAAACGAATGGCTGGAATGACCTATTCATCAGAAGCGACGGAGAATATAGAATTATCAAATTTGATGGAAGTTCCTATCCTTCCAACCCCTCACTAGAACCGGCATTAGGTACCATTCCAGGTGATGGGTTACCCAGAGCATTGGACTTTATTCATGACAAATATCCTTGGTTTAGATTCTAGCTCTATAAGTTGCTAAATTTGGCCTATAAATCAGACGAACAAAAAAGCCCCTCATGCAAAAGTCTTCACAGGCACTTCTCTATTTTTTGGTATTTGTCGCACTAGGAATGTCAGCCTATGCGCTGTGGAAAAGCCCTGAAACCGCAGAGCAAAGCCTGCCTGAAACTGCAGATGTAGCCTTACTGAAGACCATGCCAAATCCTGGTAAGGATGATTCCCTAAGGCTTTTCGACCTACCGGAGGAACTTACTTTTGCAGGTGAAAAAGTCCCCTTGGATGTGCCAGATGTAAAAGAACGCCTGGAGCGGGAAATCTATGTAAATGCTTATTGGCAATCCAACATGATTCTCTTGATGAAGAGGTCCTCCAAGTATCTTCCCCAAATAGAAGCGATCTTGGCCGAAAACCAGGTTCCGGAGGATTTCAAGTACTTAGCTATGGCCGAATCAGCGCTAATGAATGTGACCTCCCCGGCAGGTGCCAGAGGATTTTGGCAGATCATGGAAGGTACTGCAAAAGATTATGGACTGGAAGTTTCAAGGGATGTGGATGAGCGTTATCATTTGGCAAAATCAACTACTGCAGCTACTAAATACCTGAATAAAGCCCACCGCAGATTTGGTGACTGGACAGCAGTGGCAGCTAGTTACAATATTGGTCAGGCCGGTTTTGAGCGCAGGCAAAGAGATCAGTTTGCTCATGACTATTACGACTTATACCTGAACGAGGAAACCAGCCGTTACCTTTTTCGAATTTTAGCCTTTAAGGTAATATTTGAAAACCCCGGTGATTTCGGATTCCATTTGCGACCATCAGACTATTACCAAAATCCTACTTTCCGCACCGTAAAGGTGGATTCTGACATCAATAATCTAGCTGCCTGGGCCAAAGATCAAGGCAGTACCTACAAGGAACTGAAGCTGTACAATCCCTGGCTTCGTGACAAAGACCTCAATGTGAGGCGTGGAAAATCCTACCAAATCCAGCTTCCTGAATAATCACCAAGGCATGTAAAAAGACCTATTTCTCCCCAGGAAATGGGGTCAGAACTGAGTCGCTGAAAAAACCTAAGTCTTTTCAAACCAACTCGCTCATCTTTGGGTTATCATCTTTCTACTCGGCTTCTGCTTACCCTCGAAATTTTGTACCTTCGCCGATTGTATTTGCCAAGCTATTTATGAGTCAAACTACTTCTACACAGGAAGAATTTATAGAAATATTCGGTGCCCGAGAGCACAATCTCAATAACCTAGATCTGAAGATCCCCCGAAACAAACTCGTGGTGGTGACAGGCCTCAGTGGAAGTGGTAAAAGCTCGCTGGCTTTTGACACCATCTATGCAGAAGGGCAGAGACGCTACATGGAATCTTTCTCCGCCTACGCGAGATCATTTTTGGGAGGAATGGAGCGGCCTGATGTGGACAAGATTAATGGGCTTTCCCCGGTGATAGCCATAGAGCAAAAAACCACCTCCAAAAACCCAAGATCCACGGTGGGCACAGTTACTGAGATCTATGATTTTATGAGACTGCTTTTTGCCAGAGCGGGCGAAGCTTACTCTTACCACACCGGGCAAAAGATGGTGAGACAGACGGAAGATCAAATAATAGAACAGCTGTTCAGCAATTTTTCCGGCAAAAAACTGTACATCCTAGCTCCTGTGGTGAAAGGCAGGAAAGGACACTACCGTGAGCTCTTCGAGCAGGTCAGAAAGATGGGTTTTTCCAAAGTCCGTATAGATGGAGTGGTGATGGACCTGGTGCCAAAAATGCAGGTGGACCGATACAAAATCCACGATATTGAGATTGTTATCGACCGGATCATAGCCGAGGAAGCAGACCGCTTCCGTATCACTCAATCCCTGAAATCAGCACTTCAGCATGGCAAAGGTGTCATTATGATCCGAGAAGAATCCGGTGAAATCCATCATTTTTCCAAATACCTGATGGATCCGGAAACTGGCCTTTCCTATGATGAACCTGCTCCCAATACCTTTTCTTTCAATAGCCCTTACGGTGCTTGCCCCACTTGCAACGGCCTGGGCATAACCGAAGAAATCACCCGGGAAAGCATTATCCCAGATGCCTCGCTGAGTATCACGCGTGGAGGAATAGCTCCTTTGGGGGATTATAGAGACATCTGGATTTTCAAAAAAATCGAGGCCATTCTGAAGCATTACAAATGCAGCATCAGTACTCCTATCAAGAATCTGCCGGAGCATGTAGTGGATATTTTGCTCCATGGTGATAAGGTAGAAGTAGCGGTGGACTCAGTAAAACACCCCGGGACCAAATGGCATACCACTTTCGAAGGAATCATCAATTTCCTGAAGAAATACCAAGAGGGGAGTTCGGACAAAATCCAAGATTGGGTCAGCGAGTTTACCATTACTCAAACCTGTCCAGACTGTGATGGCTATCGCTTAAAAAAGGAAGCCCTACACATCAAAATAGACGAGAAACACATCGGCCAATTGGCAGTGATGGATATTGGGAGTTTAGGAAAGTGGTTTGAAGGTTTAGAAAGCAGACTTTCCGATAAGCAAAATACCATCGCTGCAGAAGTGCTCAAAGAAATCCGAAAACGAATCGGTTTTTTGCTCAACATAGGCCTGGATTACCTTTCCTTAAACCGCCCGCTTCGCACACTTTCAGGAGGTGAAGCTCAGCGTATCAGACTGGCTACACAGATCGGCACTCAGCTGGTGGGCGTACTCTATATTTTGGATGAACCAAGTATAGGACTTCACCAGCGGGATAATGTCAAATTGATCCAAGCCTTGCAAAGCTTGCGTGATCTAGGCAACTCAGTTCTGGTGGTGGAGCACGACAAAGACATGATGCTAGAGTCAGACTATGTCCTGGACATGGGACCTGGAGCCGGACGGCACGGGGGAAATATCGTGGCTGCCGGTACACCAGAAGAAATACTCCAATCATCAGGAATCACAGCAAAATACCTGGCCGGAAAAATAGGATTGCCTGTACCAAAAGATAGGCAAAAAGGCAGTGGTAATTACCTGGAAATAAAAGGAGCCAGTGGCAATAACCTCAAAAACGTAGATTTAAAGCTACCCCTGGGCGCCTTGATTTGTATCACGGGGGTTTCCGGTAGTGGTAAAAGCACCCTGATCCATGAGACACTCTATCCCATTCTCAACCAGCACATCTACAAGTCCAAAAAATCTCCTATGCCCTATAAAAAGGTGGCAGGACTGGAGCATCTGGACAAGGTGATCGAAGTGGACCAATCTCCAATCGGACGGACACCTAGATCAAATCCAGCTACATACACGGGAGTATTCTCAGATATCAGAGCCCTATTTACTGAGCTCCCTGAAGCCAAAATCAGAGGTTATAAGCCCGGACGATTTTCCTTCAACGTGAAAGGAGGTCGATGTGAAGACTGCGAGGGGGCCGGAATGAAGCTGATTGAGATGGATTTTCTGCCAGATGTACACGTTCCCTGCGAGACCTGCAAAGGCAAACGATACAACAGAGAAACCCTGGAAATCCGGTTCAAGGGCAAGTCGATTTCAGATGTACTGGACATGACAGTGGAGCAGGCTGTAGCATTTTTCGATAAACAGCCTAAGATTTTGAGAAAGATCAAAACCCTGAATGAAGTAGGTCTAGGATATATCACCCTGGGGCAGCATGCCACCACGCTCTCAGGAGGAGAGGCTCAGCGGGTAAAATTAGCCACAGAACTATCCAAAAAAGACACCGGCAAGACCTTTTATATCCTCGACGAACCCACCACTGGATTGCATTTCCAGGACATTGAATTACTGATGCTGGTCGTGAAAGGCCTGGTAGAAAAAGGAAACACTGTCCTGATCATTGAACATAATATGGATGTGATCAAAATGGCCGATTACATCGTAGATCTAGGCCCCGAAGGAGGAGACAAAGGAGGCAGTATCATGGTTCAGGGCACTCCGGAAAAGGTAGCTGCTACACCAGAGAGCTATACCGGTAAATTCCTCAAACTGGAGTTAAACCCCTGAAAAAGACTCAAATCAAAGCTTAGCTCCATTTATCAAATTAAAAATGAGCTAAGGCATGGGATATTTATCTTTGGGGATTATGAATAGAGCAAAACTATATTGGTTGCTGCAGATCGTGGGGTGGGGTGGCTTTGCCTTTGTCATTATATTCTTAGCATCACTTACAGGGGAAATCGCCTCAGTGCAGGTTTGGGCATTCATAGTATTGGCCGCTACCAATCTGATTTCTTCCCATTTTCTAAGGTATATAGTCAAAACCTATAATTGGTTTAAGTTAAGTATCCCCCAACTGCTCTTCCAGTCCTTCTTGGCTATTATTGCCTTGGGTTTTGCAAATGTAGTTGCGCAAATACTGATCAATATTGCTTTTGGTACCCTGAATCCTGAGGAGGATTTTAAGGTATTGGTGATTCTCGCAAACCTGATCCTGGCCATCTTGGTTTTTGCGCTGTGGTTTTTGGTCTATTTTCTGGTTCACTTCCTAGACAACTATAATTCCACCCTGAAGTACGAAGCCAAAATCAACGAAATCAGATTAAATCACCTCAAAAGCCAGCTGAATCCACACTTCATTTTCAATGCCCTGAACAGTGTGCGGGCCTTGGTAGATGAAGACCCCATCAAAGCCAAATCAGCCATTACCCGGATTTCGAACATGCTGCGCTTTTCGCTGATGATGGACAAAAAACAAACCATTGAGTTTGGGGAAGAGCTCAATACGGTCAGAGATTACCTGGAGCTGGAATCCATACGTTTCGAAGAACGCCTGAAGGTGGTTTACCACATAGAAGATGAAGCTTACAACTACAAGATCCCGCCCATGATGATACAGACCATAGTAGAAAACGGCATCAAACATGGCGTTTCCAACCTAGTAAAAGGTGGTGTCATAGAGATCAAATGCCGAGAGGGACTTGCCGATGATTTGTATATTCAGGTCAAAAACAGTGGACATTTGACCCATCCTCCTTCCCTCAAATCAAGTGGTGAGCAAGGCCATGGTCTCAGCAATACCGTACAAAGACTGAAGTTAATATATGGAGATAAGGCAAGCTTGCGTATCTTCAACTCCGGAAACCAATTCGTAATCACGGAGATAAAAATCCCGAAGCAAAAAATTACATTCGAATAAAAACCCCAGAAGAATGCGAGCCATAGTAATTGATGATGAAAGATTAGCGAGAAAAGAATTAATCAATCTATTAAATCAGCTGGAAAGTGTAGAGGTAGTCGGTGAGGCTGTCAATGTAGAAGATGCGAAAGAAAAAATAACTCAACTCAATCCTGATGTGATTTTTCTGGATATACAAATGCCTGAAAAAACCGGCTTTGAGCTATTGGAAGAGTTAGAAAATGTACCCCACGTCATATTCACCACCGCGTATGATGAATACGCGCTCAAGGCATTCCAGGTAAATGCGCTGGATTACCTGCTGAAGCCTATAGAACCCAAAAGGCTGGAAGAGGCCATTACCAAACTGCAGAGCAAAATAGATGGATTTACCAAGTCTGAGGAAGCCCAAAGCTCATCAAACCAAAAGAAACTCACCTTAGAAGATCAGGTCTTTGTGAAAGATGGAGATCGCTGTTGGTTTGTGAGACTATCCAATGTGCGGCTTTTTGAATCAGACGGAAATTACATCAAGGTCTATTTTGACAATTTTAAACCAATGATCCACAAGTCATTGAATGCACTGGATGAAAGACTGGACGAAAAATCATTCTTCCGGGCCAGCAGAAAACACATCATCAATCTCGGCTGGGTAGAAGGAATAGAACCTTGGTTCAATGGTGGATTAGTAGTGACCTTGAGAGGTGGAGACAGGATAGAAGTCAGCCGTAGACAGGCTGCGCGATTCAAAGAAATGATGAGTCTTTAAGTTTACATATATAAAAAAGCATTTGATTTCTTTGCTTTAATTATGTAAATAGTGGATAAATGGTTTTCACATACCATTTTGTTCACTTCTCATTACAAAAACGCAGTATCTGTCAGCTACTTATGAAAGAAGAGCGGATTTTAATCGTCGAAGACGATATCAGCATCGCAGAGAATATCCAGGAAATCCTAGAGCTCCTGGGCTATGTCAATATAGACATTGCAAACTCAGCCAATCAGTGCATCAAAGTGATCAAAAAGTCACGACCTGATTTGATATTTATGGATATCAAACTAAAAGGGGACAAAGATGGGATTGAACTTGGAGAAATTGTAAAACAAATGGTGGAAGCCCCACTCGTTTACGTGACCTCCTATTCCGACCCCACCATCATAGAGCGGGCAAAGCGAATCAATCCTGCCGGATTCATCGTGAAGCCATTTAACACCAATGATATCCATGCTATCGTCGAAATCGTCCTTTATAACAAAAGAACCAAGCCAAGCACAGATGCTCCTTCCAGCAAAAGCCCCAGCGAGAGTCCATATTTAGTAGCAGACTCCGTGTTTATTAAGGCAGACAATGCCTTTGAAAGAGTACCCTACGAGGATATTTACTACGTAGAGGCTAATGGCAATATGGTGACTATCTCTACCAAAAACAGGGAATATAGCATCAGAAAGTCCATGAAAGAAATAGAAGAAATCCTGCCATCCCAGTTTTTTCTCCGTGTACAAAAATCCTACATCGTGCACCTGGGACAGATCGAAAGCTTCAACACCAAAGAAATCACCCTTCACTCAGGAGCGATAGTACAAGTAGGAAGACAATACTACAACAGCTTCCTGGCAAAGCTCAATACTATTACAGAAAGCTAAAACAAAAAGGCGGGTAAAAACCCGCCTCTTTAGCTTAACCAAACAATCAACCAAATTAACCCTTACAGGTTTTCTTAGGGGATTTCACCCGTTATAAGTTTCGGAGTGCTTCAGATGCATCTCCAGTATTTTCAGGTTCGAACACTTCATCAGCGTTAGACCCTATCACTTTGCCGATATTGCTAGTTGGTTTAGTATATTCAATAAGGGCAGTTTGATGTGCTAATTTTGTCTCCTCTTTTGCTTTTAAGACTATGGTAATTGCCATTACCAAGCCCAGAGCAGCACAGACATTTTTTTGGGAAAATAGTGAGGTAGTCATGGTAGTAAATAAGTTGGTTTAATCTCTATACCAGCTATATTCCAAAAAGTGACCCAAAGTATAAAACCCCTCCCAAATACATTTTAAGGGGCTTTCATAAAAATTAACTGTACGTAAGTGGACATATTCCTGCCAAGGACGGACAAAAAACCATGTATTTACCACATTTGGAGTATATGTATTTCAAAATCGGGGAAGCGCTTATTTCACTTCCTGACATGGATGCACACAATTATTCCCGACCAAAAAAATAATAAGGTCAGCTACTAGGTGGATTTCACTCTTTAAGTGAGAAAGCAGATCCTAAAACAGGATTTTATTCAAAAGAATTTCTACATATTCCGAACCATGAAACTAATCTCCTTTTAAACCCAACCATAAAGTTATATCTTCGTAAAATCCCCTAACCAACTAACAAATCATGCGAAATTTTAACAGCTTACTTATCGCTCTTGTACTACTAGCTCCATTATTGTTAAGCTCCTGTCAAGAGGATCCATTCACTCCTGCGCCCAATCCCGATCCTGTGGAGTATGTGCGACTGGATGATGAATTAAATTTTCACACCATCCCAAAGTCAGGTGAAATTGTAAACTTTCAATTCGACAGAATTGATGGCTATCAGTTCAAAACTATTTTCCTGATGGCTGATGAGGACACTTTAAGTCAGGCTGAATTTACAACTTCCGAATACAATACCCATGATAAGTTGGCAGCCAGTGTTTCACATCAATTCGATCCTGAGAAAAACTATTATTTCCTGGTGGAAGCTGTGGACTACAACACTCCCAATACCCGTTATACATTTGAATTACCAGCATACAATCACGTCTTTGCAGAAGCCTATACCTTTCAAAAGATTGCGGAGTTTGACCGTATGACGGATTACGATTTCAGCCCCTCCAGGGACTATTTGTTTGTCAGTGATTTCAGTGGCAATGAGTTTAGCATTCATAGAGTTGATCTCAAAAGCCAATCTATAGAGACTTATTTCTCTAAAAGTGAGATTTACGGAAACTTGATTCGTGCTGCATCTGATCATGAATTTATATTCACTGGACTACCAGATGAATCCTACGATCCAGAGCACCCGGATAGAGCCTTTCTCAGAAAAATGGATATTCATACGAAAACATCCTCAATCATAGGGGACTATTCATCGAGTTACGGAAGAGTCTCCAGAATCATTGAAGGCAAAATGATAGTTAACGCGACTGAGCCATCTATATATACTCAAAAGGCTATAGATATTAAATCTGGTGAAAATGTGAGTTTGGGCGACATTCAAAATTTTGTTCGTGAGTATAATTATGATCAATTGATTCTGGGTGATTACTTCATCGAGCCAAGTGATTTAAGCTTAAATCCTATTCCACACACAGACGAAGAAGCCTACTTTCTTTACGAGGATGAAAATGGCTATTTATTTTATATGGAAACCCTTCCTCGAGAGGAGGCACTGTCATACAGCAAAATCTTTGTCTATAAGGAAGGTGAGAAACTTTTCGAGACCAAAGAAGTTGACTTGGGTTACGCACAGCTGTTTAATAAATTTAAAGTTACAGATGGCAAATTCACTTATTATAAAAGCCATAAAAGTAACCACAGTTATTTAATAGATGGTTTATATAGCGTAGACCTCAATACCGGTGAAGAAACCTTGATTCATGCGGATTTTAGTCCGTATTATCTAGCGGTCTATGACTTTGGTGATAAAGGGATTATCACACAGCGTGGCTGGGAATTCAGTTTTATGGAAAAAATTCAGCCCTGATAATCAAAAAGCTGTCTCTTGAGAGACAGCTTTTTGATTTTAGCCCGTAAAGGATTTATTACAACAGTTCGTTCGCTAAATTCGCCAACTCTGATCGTTCACCTTTCTCGAGTTTGATATGCGCATAGAGGGGATGATCTTTTACCCGATCAATCAAATAGGACAAGCCATTTGACTGGGAATCCAGATACGGTGTATCGATCTGGAACACATCTCCGGTGAATACTATTTTGGTGTTTTCACCAGCTCTGGAAATAATAGTTTTGATCTCGTGAGGGGTCAGGTTTTGTGCTTCATCTACGATAAAGAAAATATTTGAAAGCGACCGCCCACGGATATAAGCCAAAGGCTGAATCACCAGTTTCTCCTGGTTCACCAGTTCTGTAATCTTCTGAAACTCCTTATCCGTCTCTTTGTACTGATTTTGGATGAATTTCAAGTTGTCCCAAAGCGGCTCCATATATGGATTCAGCTTGGACTTGATATCTCCCGGCAGGTAACCTATGTCTTTGTTGCTGAGTGGCACAATCGGTCTCGCGAGGAAAATCTGCTTGTACTCTCTTCTTTGCTCCAAAGCTCCGGCTAGTGCCAATAATGTCTTCCCTGTACCAGCCACACCCTGAATCGATACCAGCTTAATATTAGGATCGGTGATAGCGTGAAGCGCAAAAGTCTGTTCGGCATTTTTAGGCTTGATGTTATAAGCCAATTTCTTATCCACCCGCTCCACTATATTTTCCAAAGAATTATAGTAGGCCAAAACCGAGTTCTTATCACTTTTGAGAATATAATACGCATTTGATTTACGCTTGCGGGTTCCGAGTACTGCTTTTGCTTCGATATACCCTACATCATAAAGCGTATTGATATGCTCAGGATTTACATTCTCCAGAATGTATTTCCCGGTATTCTCCAGCTCATTGATGTTTTTGATCTTACCTGTCTCGTAATCCTCGGCCAAAAGGTCCAGGGATTTGGCCTTCAGCCGCAGATTGATATCCTTACTGACTAGAATGACCTTTCTGCCTTTCTCATTTTGCTTGAGATATAAGGCACAGTTCAGGATTTTATGATCATTTTTCTCCTCTCCAAAAATCTCATTGGCATTGATCTGATTTTCAGGATTCATCAGCACCCTGAAATTACCCCGGGTTTTGCCATTGAGTGGTGTCCACTCATGGATCATATGATCCTGAGACAGCTTGTCCAGCAGGCGTATGAATTCTCTAGCTTCAAAATTCTTGGTGTCATTGCCTTTCTTGAATTGATCAAGTTCCTCTAGCACCGTGATCGGGATGACCACATCATGCTCGGCAAAGTTCATTATGGAGTTGTGTGCATATAGGATTACCGAGGTATCCAGCACAAAGATTTTCCGATCTTTATCGGATTTGGCTTTAGGCATGCGTAGGTTTTATAGTGGATCTGTATGAATTTAATTTAGAAAAATAATCGCGCTATTATCAAAAAATCAATAATAAATTAAGGTTAAATCCTCAGTCCAATCCGCTATACTATTGACAGTCAAGTCAATAAAAATCGGGCAAAATATTGAATTCTGCCCGATTTTAGGTTTTTCTTATTCCAGTAGTGCAGCTATATCTGCCTGATCCAGACTTTTCATAAAGCTTTCTTCCGTATTGATCAGTTCACCTGCCAAAGCCAATTTTCGATTCTGAAGTGCCATGATCTTCTCTTCCACCGAATCTCTGGTGATAAACTTATAAATGATCACCTTATTTTGCTGACCTATTCTATGAGCCCGATCGATCGCCTGTGCTTCCACGGCAGGATTCCACCAGGGATCCAAGAGGAAGACATATTCCGCCTTGGTCAGGTTCAGTCCCACTCCACCAGCTTTTAGGGAGATCAGGAATACTTTGATTTCCTCATCCTCCTGAAATTTCTCCACTTGCTCCTGTCTGTCCTTTGTGGTACCATCCAGATAGGCGTATGGAATTCCCTCTTGGTCCAGGTATTCTTTCACAATAGCCAAATGCCTGACAAACTGACTAAATACCAAGACCTTGTGGCCCTCAGAAATGGTGGAATGAAGCATATAAGTCACATCTTCCAGCTTACCGGATTCCCCTTCGTAGTCGTCCCGAACCATCTTGGGGTGGTTCGCTATTTGTCGCAACTGTGTCAAGCCGCGCAATAAGGTGAATTGCTGGTTATTCCTTCCGGTACTCTGCATATCGGAGATAATTTTCTCTCGATAATACCCTTTCACTTCCTCATAGACTTCTTCCTGCGCAGCAGTCATTGCCGAGAATTTCACATTGGTGATTTTTTCCGGAAGATCGGTAGCCACCTGGGATTTGAGCCTTCGCAGAATAAAAGGCTTGGTCATCGCATGTAGTTTGCTTGCCTTGTCCTTATCGCCTTGCTTCTCTATGGGCAGCAAAAACTGTTTCTTAAATGAATTCTGGTTACCCAAAAGCCCCGGGTTGATAAAGTTCATCTGGGACCAAAGGTCCATGGTTCCATTCTCCACCGGAGTACCGGTCAATATCAGTTTCTGCTTACTCTTCAGTTTATTCACCGCAGAAGCGATATTACTTCCTGGGTTTTTGATCGCTTGGGATTCATCCAAAATGATGTAATTGAAAAAGAACTCCTTCAGCACATCCACGTCCAAACGGGTAATGCCGTATGAAGTGAGTACTAGATCATAATCACCAAATCTCCAGGGGTCTTTGATTCGCTGTGTTCCGGAATAGACGAGAATCTTCAGCTCAGGCGTGAATTTTTTAGCTTCTAACTCCCAGTTATAAATAAGCGAAGTAGGCATTACCAGCAAAGAAGTAAATCCTGGGTTTTGCTCCTTCTCATGAGCCAGCAAAGCCAAGGTTTGGACCGTTTTACCCAAACCCATGTCATCTGCGAGACAGCCCCCAAACTTAAACTCATTCAAAAACCTCAGCCAGTTATACCCGGCATGTTGGTACGGTCTGAGCGTTCCTTCAAAGTTGCTTGGAAGTGCATATTCTTCTATGGACTCAAAGTCTCTCAAGCGCTCCAGCTTTCTACTCAAAGTCACCTGCACCAGATTGCCCTCTTCCATCTCTCTAGCCAAAGCCAGGTGGTGCTTACGCAAAACCATGGTATTATCATCCCCTCTGTCCTCCATGAAATTGAACAGCTCGGAGTAGTTCACAAACCAGGAAGCAGGAATTACCGCTATTTCACCATTGGGCAATTCGAACTCAGACTTACCTTGAAGAAGTAGCTTCCTAAGCTTGGCAAAAGGCACGAGGTACACCCCAAATCTGATCTCAGCTTTGACGTCAAACCAGTCAATATTCTCATTGACTTCTATAGAAATCTGCGCCTTACCTATGTTGTAAACCTTACCTTTCGGATTTGGCTTTTGCCTGATCTTGATCCCTTCTATATCCAAAAAGTCCTCATGATCTGAGATCCATTCAAATGCCTGCGTTTTCGGCAAGGCTTCTTTTCCAATTTTAAAATCCAACCCCTGATCCCGCAGCATCTTGATGAAGGATTTTTCTTTTTGGGTACTGCGAATAGTTTTATAAAAAGTATACTCACCGTCTTTCTCCTCTAGCCTCACTGTATTTCCTGTCTGATCCGAACTGACAGCCTGCACAGGAAAATCATTTTCACCGTATTTGAACCTCAGCTCAAACACCATTTTGTCTTCTTCTAGACGCTCTCCTTCTTCCCCAAAAAGATTCTTGCCAGAGCCACCCGGCAGTTCGCTCAAATACATGAACACCTCAGGCGTACCCCGCTCTATGTTGATATCAAAACCGATCGATTTGACGTCAAACTGGGAAATCAAATTGGACATAAACCCTCGGTAGTAGCTAGGCTCTATCCGCTTATCTATTACGATAAATTTCTTCTTCAGAAATGCCTTTAGTTTTTTACCATCTATGCCTTTCTCAAAATGAAATAGCTGGTCATTTACGATCAACCAACCTGGGTCATTACAAATGAAGTATCCATTTTTATACTGCCAGTCTAATTTCTCTCCCTTGAACTTGATTGATGGCCAATAATGGGTATTGTCTTCATTTTTATGAAAATGAAACAGCACAGTGGCCCGCTCTGCATTGACAGTTATTTCCTTCCATACAGGATTGCCATCGCTGCCCATTTCAAAAAGTCGCTTGCCGATCAGCAAGGGCATTGCCTTGGACCGTTTCTTTTCCAAGACCTCTTCTAAAGCCTCTTGGGTCTTCTTATCTTCTGTTTTTGGGTCAAAAATTTTGTGCAAATACTCCTTGGGACGGATATTTCCCCTTTTGATAAAAGGCTTTACTACCACCTCTGGATTCATAGAATCCATGATTTTTATCAATTCATAGTCTTTTTTATCCAATCCTGCATCAAACTCGGAGGCATTGGCAGAACTGATGTTCTGGTGGGCCAGGGATAAACGCCCTTGATCATCTAACTGCACTACAAAGGATTCTAGCAAGAGACCTAAAAACTCATGGCTATAAATAGAATAAACTATCTGAAAGGGCTGATCAGAATCTACTATCATAATATTATCAAATTGAAAGAACCTCCAATGGTAAGGGATTAAGCAAGAGGAGGATCAATCCGGGTTAGTCATCCCAAAAAAGGGAAAAGTAAGTTGAAAATTACAAAAAATAGCTGTCAAAGTCATGAATTACCCCAACAATCTCCTTTAAAACCCAAAAAGTCCTCAAAATCAATACTAGATTAAGAGGACTTATAAGATAGCTAGTCAAGAAGTTTCTTAGGAAACCTGATCCACTTCCTCTGTTTTAGGATTTTCTGATTCTACTTTCTTTTCTGGAAAAAACCTGCCCTGAAAGATCAGAATCATGGCTACCCCCACAAAAATAGAAGCATCGGCTACATTAAATATAGGCCATAGTGCAGTATAGCTACCTCCCCAAAGTGGAATCCAGTCCGGCAGGTATCCTTCCCATATATCGAAATAAAACATATCAACTACCTGCCCATGAAACCAGGGCGTACTCGCATTATAAGGCGCATTATTTAGCCACACTCCGTAAAACACAGAATCTATCAGGTTGCCAATAGCACCTCCCAGGATCATAGCAATACAAACTATATAAAGTGCTGGCTGTTTCTTCTCAATAATGTGATAAAGGTAATAGCCTATACCTACCATGGCCACCAGGCGGAATGATGTCAAAAGCAACTTACCATAATCTGACCCCAGCTCCATCCCAAATGCCATTCCGGGGTTCGTCGTATAGTGCAGTTTGAACCAGTCTCCGAAAACAGGAATCTGCCCCGGTGAACCAAAATCCATTTCGAAGTGCACGAGCATTTTGACCGCTTGGTCTATGATGATTACCAGTAAAGCAATGCCAAAGTATTTCAGGTATTTATTCATTATCTAAATTTTGCTATTTGGCTTTTTCTACCAAAATAGCCAGTTCAAACTCATCCATATCAAGGACTGTTCCGCCCTTCACTTCTGCACTCAACAACAGTTCCATTGCTTGTACCTCCGTACGAATGTATTCCCCAAAAGATTCAACCGCATTTTTCACCAACTCATTATCTTCAGCAATAGTGATGTTCACTTTATCCTGAACTTCCAATCCCATGTCTTTTCTTAGATTCTGGATACGGTTTACCAAATCTCTAGCCACGCCTTCCTGCTTCAATTCATCAGAAAGCGTCACGTCAAGTGCCACAGTCACTCCCAAATCGGAAGCTACAGACCAGCCAGGAATATCCTGAGACGTGATCAATACTTCTTCCAAAAGTAACTCCAGACTTTCTCCGTCCAAATCTACCATGATTTTACCTTCACGCTCAATCTCAGCGATTTCGGATTGACCCCAGCTTTTGATTGCCGCTACCACAAAACGCATTTTTGGCCCCAATTTCTTACCCAAAACAGGAAGATTTGGCTTCACATTTTTCACCAAAATACCGGAAGCATCGTCGATGAATTCAATGTCCTTGATGTTCACTTCGGACTTGATCAATTCAGCCAAGTGCTCGATCTGAGCTTTTGTCTTTTCTTTCAAAATAGGAATCAAGATGCGCTGCAAAGGCTGACGCACTTTCATTTTCTCTTTCTTACGAAGGGAATGAACCAATGAGGAAATGGTCTGAGCCAACTCCATGCTTTCTTCCAGATCTTTGTTAATCAAAGCTGCATCGGCATCCACCCAATCCGTCAAATGCACGGAAGATTTTGCCTCAGCGCCTGATTCAGTCAGGTTTTGGTACAACCAATCCGAATAGAAAGGCGCAAAAGAGGACATCAACTGAGAAAGAGAAAGCAAGCATTCGTACAAGGTCTCATACGCCGCTTGTTTATCCGCATTCATTTCTCCTCTCCAGAACCGCTTTCTCGCCAGTCGCACATACCAATTTGACAATTGATCTATGGTGAAACTCATGATCGCACGGGTTGCTTTGGTTGCATCGTAATTGTCCATCGCTTCTTCGACTTCAGAAATTAATGACTGAAGTTTGGAAACGATCCACTGATCTAGTTCAGCACGCTCGCTTACTGGAACTGCCTTGGATTTGTCGTAAACGAAAGCATCCAGATTCGCATAAAGCGCGAAGAAATTATAGGTATTCTGAAGTGTGCCAAAGAAGCGACGCTGCACCTCCGTTACACCATCCAGATTGAATTTCAAATTATCCCAAGGATTGGCATTGCTTAGCATGTACCAGCGGACAGCATCTGGGCCGTATTCTTTTAAGGTCTTGAACGGATCAACTGCATTGCCCAATCGCTTGGACATTTTGTTGCCGTTTTTATCCAGCACAAGTCCGTTTGCAATCACGTTTTTGAAAGCCACGCTATCAAATAACATCACCGCAATCGCATGAAGTGTAAAGAACCAGCCACGAGTCTGATCCACACCTTCCGCTATGTAATCTGCCGGATAATTGGCGTTGAAAATATCCTCGTTTTCAAATGGATAATGCCACTGCGCGTACGGCATGGCTCCAGAATCAAACCAAACATCGATCAAATCTGATTCACGGAACATTTTTTCTCCTGAAGCAGAAACCAAAATCACATCATCCACATACGGACGGTGAAGATCTAATTCCTTGCCTTCGTATGGAGATTTTTCCATGAAGCCTTTTGCGATAGATTCCTCAACCGCCTGTTCAAGCTCAGCGATAGATCCTATACAACGCTCTTCTTTTCCATCCTCAGTTCTCCAGATCGGAAGCGGAGTGCCCCAGAATCGGGATCTGCTCAAGTTCCAATCCACTAGATTTTCAAGCCAATTGCCGAACCTACCCGTTCCGGTAGCCTCAGGCTTCCAGTTGATGGTTTTGTTCAGTTCTACCAAGCGGTCTTTGTACGCAGTGGTTTTGATAAACCAGCTGTCCATTGGATAGTAAAGCACCGGCTTGTCAGTTCTCCAGCAATGTGGATAACTGTGCTCATATTTCTCGACCTTGAAGGCCTTGTTTTCATTTTTCAAGATGATAGAAATGATCACGTCGGTGCTCTTAAAGTCCGCCGCGTTCTCATCATCCTCGGTGTAGTTTTTCACATAGAAATCATCCGCACCATATTCTTTATGCGCAGTTATGCCATGTTCAGCTACTTTTTCCAGCAGGTATTCACCTACCATAGTGATAAACTTTCCTCGCTTATCCACAATCGGAAGATCCTTTCCTTGCTCATCCTTGACAAAGACACCAGGCACATTATTTTGTGCCAAAGTTCTAAAGTCATCCGCACCAAATGCTTTCGCAAGGTGGACTATGCCCGTACCATCTTCGGTAGTCACATAGTCACCAGAAACGACCGTGAAAGCTGGGTGTGCAAGCGCCAAACCAGCTATCGGGAACAATTGCTCGTATTCCCAACCCAGCATATCCTTTCCTTTGAATTCCTCGATTACTTCGAAAGGAATCAATTTGTCGCCGCGGTTGTAATCCTCCAATTTCAGCTCAGCTGCTTTTGGATTCAGGTAGGCGTTCATTCTGGCTTTCGCCAAAATCACTGTGCAAGCATCGAAAGTATATGGATTGAAAGTTTTCACTTTCACATAATCCAAGTTCTCACCGATCGCCAAAGCTGAGTTTGCAGGCAAAGTCCAAGGCGTAGTCGTCCAAGCAAGGATATAGGTGTTTTCCTGACCTTTCAGTTTGAACTGAGCCGTGATGGAAGTGTCTTTTACGTCCTTGTAGGTCCCTGGCTGATTCAGTTCGTGTGAACTTAATCCAGTACCAGCAGCCGGAGAATAAGGCTGAATGGTATAGCCTTTGTAAATGAGATCTTTTTCGTAAAGCTTCTTTAGCAAGCTCCAAACCGACTCGATATACTTAGGCTCAAATGTGATGTAGGGATCATCCAGATCCACCCAATAGCCGATTTTCTCGGTCATATCGTCCCACTGATCCTTGAATCGCATGACCGTCTCCCGGCACTTTTGGTTGTAATCTTCTACGGAGATTTTCTTCCCGATATCTTCCTTGGTGATACCCAATTCCTTCTCTACCTGCAATTCCACAGGCAAGCCATGAGTATCCCAACCGCCTTTACGCTTCACTTGGAAGCCTTGAAGCGTTTTGTAGCGACAGAAAACGTCCTTAATTGCGCGTGCCATCACGTGGTGAATTCCCGGAGTACCATTTGCCGAAGGCGGGCCTTCGAAAAAAGTAAATGTCTCCGCACCCTCACGGTTGGCTACTGATTGCTCGAAAATCTGGTTTTCTTTCCAGTACTTCAATACAGATTCCCCGATTTCGGGATAATCCACTTGTTTAAATTCCTGATATGTCTTCACTGTATCCTTTCTTAAGGGCAAGTAGGTGATAATTTATTTTTGGGCGTGCCCCCGTCTGAAAAAGCCGGGGTCGGGCTATCCGCTATATCCCGCCCCGATTGCATCGGGTTGCGGGATGCCGCTGCTATCCCTCACGCAATCAAGGAAACATCCTCCTCAAAAGCAGGCACAAAGATAGGAGAAATCCCCCTTTTTGGGAGGGTGAATTGGAAAAAATGCCTGTCTGGACTTAAAGGTCTTCCGAAATCAATTTTCTAATCTTATATTCCTTTTGATTCTAGACTCTTGGTTCTAGGCTCTTGGATCTTGATTCTTGCTACTAGCTACTAATTACCAACTCATAACTCACACTTCGTCCCCCACCTTGCGGCAAAAAGACGCCTAATTCCACCAAAGCCTGCAAATCCCGGGTAGCTGTCGCTTTCGAGGCTTTGGTGATCGCCATGTATTTCTTGGCAGTCATCCCTACTTCAAAACCAGCTGGACCTTCTGCTAGCATGCGATTGATAGCTTTCGAATGTCGGTCATTGAGCATATCCTTGAAACGGTCAAAGAATTTGACTTTTTGAAGTGTAAAGTTGATCAATTGTTCTGCACTTAGCTGCGCATCGAAAACTGTGTCAGCAAAGTAATCCAACCAATCGGAGATTTCGTTTGCGCTTTGTCCGTTTTTCAAAGCACTGTAATACTCATTTTTCTTCGCCTCAATCGTGCTGGAAAGACTGATCAAGGTCGCATGTCCCAGGCCTTGATGAATCGCTTTTTCTGCCAAAGCCCGACCGATACGTCCATTTCCATCCTCAAATGGGTGAATCGACTCAAAGTACAAATGCGTGATCGCAGACCGGATCAAAGGATTGTTTATCTCCTTGGTATTGCCCGGAGCAGTTTCGTTAAACCAAGAAATAAAAGCTGCCATTTCTGAAGGAACCTGCGTAGAGGGTGGTGCTTCGAAATGCACGATTTCTTTCCCGATAGCTCCTGAAACCACCTGCATGGGAGCAGAATCTGCTCGCCATTGACCAGCGCGCACATAGCGATTGCCTTCCATGAGCAGTTCATGCCAGTCAAAAAGCATTTCTTGAGTCAAGTCTTGGGCAAATTCGGATCGTACCTTGATCATCAGTTTAGCTATTCCTTTTGCCCGCTGATCTTTGACGAGTAAGGGTTGCTCCTCATGGATTCCCAGATTCTTTTTGATGGAAGACATCACATCGGGGCGACTGAGAAATTCACCTTCAATCTCGGAAGTTTTGATGGCCTCTACCACCATCATTTCCAGAAGCAGTTCAGTCTGATTTCCTTCAGACAAACCAATGAGCACACCAGATAATTGCCCGGATTTCATAAGAAAATCAGGCAGTAGTTTTCCTGATTTACCTTCTTTGTAGGTAAATTTTGGCCAATCCGACTGTTCCCAATTATAACTCATGAGCCAAATATACTGCTTATTCGGCTCAAAAAATAAATAATTATGAGCCGAATAATCGATTTATTCGGCTCATGATAAGAAAAACCTCATATTTTGACACTTTTACACCAAGAGCATTTTCATTTGAAAAGCACTGCTTAAATTTCCAATTCATACGACTTTACCCCTTATTATGAAACTTAGCTATACTTTATTAACTGGGACTATTGCTTTAGCTTTTGCCTGCTCTTCCCCAAAAACAGTAGAAGAGAAAGAAGCTCCTAAGCGCGCCGGAAATCCTATTTTTGAAGGCTGGTATGCAGATCCTGAAGGAATCGTCTTTGGGGATGAATACTGGATCTATCCGACTTTTTCCGCAGGATATACCGATCAATTGCATTTCGATGCCTTTTCATCCAAGGACCTAGTGACCTGGGAAAAGCATGAAAACATCCTCGACACTGCCGCTATCAAATGGGCCAAACAAGCCATGTGGGCACCCGCGGCAATCGAAAAAGACGGGAAATATTACCTCTTCTTTTCTGCCAACGACATCCAGCGACCGAGCCGCCCGGGCTGGGATCCGAATAATGATATCAACCATTTTGGAGGATTGGGTGTAGCTGTGGCTGATTCACCAAGTGGACCATTTAAGGATCATATTGGCGAACCTTTGCTTTCAGAGTTTTATAATGACGCGCAACCTATTGACCAGTTCGTTTTCAAAGACACCGACGGCACATACTATATGCTTTACGGAGGCTGGAGTCATTGTAACATTGGGAAACTGAATGCCGATTTCACAGGATTTGAGCCTTGGGAGGATGGAGAGCTTTTCCATGAAATCACCCCGGAAGGCTACGTAGAAGGACCTTTTGTATTTATCAGAGAAGGGAAATACTATTTTATGTGGTCTGAAGGTGGCTGGACAAATGACAGTTACAAAGTAGCCTATGCCATGTCTGACAATATCCTTGGCCCTTGGGACAGAATCGGCACCATTCTGGAAAAAGACACTACTATCGCCACTGGTGCGGGTCATAATTCCGTGATTCAAAAGCCGGGGAGCGATGATTGGTACATGGTCTATCACCGCAGACCTATTCCAAATGAAGGCAGAGACCATCGTGTGACGGCGATTGACGAGCTGGAATTCAACGAAGACGGGACCATCAAGCCGGTGAAAATGACTTTCGAAGGCGTGGAAGCGAACCCAATCAATTAACCCCTTGATTTTAAGCGTATTTGCAAGCTTAGAAATACGGAACGAAAATAAAATAAGAAAATCTTTATTTTACCTTTATTTCTTAAAGTAAAATATAAAGGATTATATTTGGCTATGCCACGCATAGAAAAATTTGAATCCGGACATTTTGAAACTGCTTTCCAGTACAAATATTTTGTACCGAACAAAGTAGATGTGGATTGGTTTTGGGATTCTCCTTTACTCAATAAGCTTCTGGAAAAAGCCGCAATAAAGCTGGGAGAACTGAATTCCTATGCACGCATGGTGCCGAATATTGATTTGTTTATTCAACTCCATGTGGCAAAGGAGGCTGTGGTTTCCAGCAAAATCGAGGGCACGCAAACACGGATAGAGGAAGCGTTATTGCCCATCGAAGACATACAGCCGGAGCGTAGAGATGATTGGCAGGAAGTGAATAATTACATCAATGCGCTCAATGCTGCCGTTTCCCAGCTGGAACGCTTGCCTCTTTCGTCCAGATTACTTCGCAATACCCATGAGCTATTAATGCAAGGGGTGCGTGGGGAAAATAAACAGCCTGGGGAATTTCGCCAAAGCCAGAACTGGATCGGAGGAAGTTCCTTGGCAGATGCTGTATTTATCCCTCCACAGCATCTATTGATTCCTGAGCTCATGAGTGACCTCGAGCAATTTCTTCACAACGAAGAAGTTTTCGTCCCAGATCTAATCAAGATCGCAATCGCGCATTATCAGTTCGAAACCATACATCCATTTTTGGATGGAAATGGGCGGGTAGGGAGATTATTGATTACCCTATTTCTGGTCAGCAAAGGCATTTTGGATAAGCCATTACTGTATTTATCCATGTTTTTTGAGAAAAACAGAAGTCTATACTACGATAAACTTTCTGCTGTAAGAACAAAGAATGACCTTCTGAACTGGGTTAGCTTTTTTCTGATCGGAATCGAAGAGACGGCATCAAAAGCAGTAAGCACACTCTCTCATGTGCTGCTGCTGAAAGAGCAGAAAGAACAACTAATCGATACGGAATTCGGCCGTAGAAGTTCCAGCGCAAAGGTTTTGTTGCACGGGCTTTTCCATGAACCGACCATTTCGGTTGAAAAAGCTGTTGCATTGACTGGATTAAGCTTCAAAGCAGCGAATGACTTGGTGCAATTGATGCGCGAAAAAGGAATTCTCACCGAGCAAACTGGCCAATCCAGAAATAGAATCTTCGTATTTGAAGAGTATTTGCAAGCCTTCGAATATGGTGAAGGAAAGTAAAATAAGAAAAGGTAAAACAAAACCCCGAGATTGATGAGATCTCGGGGTCTATTTTTTACACTCTTGATTCTAAATTCTAGCTTCTTGGCTCTTAAAAAACAACCTTCACTTCCTTTTTCTCTCCACCTCTCTGATAACCAAGAAGCACTTCGTCACCTTTTTGGAAAGAGCTTAGTGCTCTCATATAGCTCATCATATCCACAATCGTAGAATCGCCCATCTGCACCACCACGTCACCTTTCATCAGTCCAGCAGCCTGAGCTGGTTTGTCCTCAGAGACACCGTCGATTCGCATTCCTTTTCCATCATAAAGATAATCCGGAACAACGCCAAGGGAAACTGTGAATCTTGGAGAATCACCTGAGGAATCTTTCGTCTTCGTAAAAGCAAGTTTTGGCTCTGCGTCCAATTGATCCACCAAGCGATCAATGTATTTCACCACAAGCAGCAAACCGTTGTAATTGATCAATTCCGAATCATCAGAAGGTTTGTGGTAATCCTCATGCTGCCCGGTGAAAAAGTGTAGTACCGGAAGATCCTGGAGATAAAAAGAAGTGTGATCCGAAGGACCTACTCCTGATTCAGAGGTTACTAATTTCAAACTATCTGCATTTGCCAAATCCAAAGCAGGAAGGAAACTAGGACTGGTTCCCACACCATTGATTGCAAGCGTCTTTTCAGCATTCAATCGACCTACCATATCCATGTTGATCATGTAATTGACTTGCGAAAGCTCGATGGTAGGATTTTTTACAAAGTAATTCGAACCCCAAAGTCCATTTTCCTCGCCAGAGAAAGCGATGAATAGAAAGTTGCTTTTGTGCTCTTCATGTTTTAGGATTCTAGCCAAAGCGACTAAAGCAGCTGTTCCGCTGGCATTGTCATCTGCTCCATTGTGGATCGCAGAGTCACCACGGTGTAAAGAACCATTTCCGCCCATTCCCAAGTGATCAAAGTGCGCTCCGATGACTATGGTATTTTCAGACTTATTATCAATGAAGCCAATCACATTTCTTCCTGTCACACCTTCACCGTCTGTTCCGATTACGGCTTCCTCATGAGGATTAGTGGGTTTTGATACGGTGAAGGGTTGGAAATATTCTTCGGTACCCTTTGGCAGCAAACCTACTTCTTTGAACTCAGCCGCAAGGTATTCAGCCGCCTTTTGCTCGCCTGATGTTCCTATCGCGCGACCAGCTAGCTCATCTGCAGCTAGATAGGTAACATCTTCCTTCAATCCAGCTTTTAAGCTTTCATCTGAAGGAGCAGTATCGCAACTCCATATTAGTAATGCTCCTGCAACTGCAGCTAGCGTATATTTTGGTGAAAAGTTCATGTCTTTTGTCATATTTTGCCAAAGATAATAAATGGTAACTTTGCGCAGCAATTCTAATAATTCATAGCTTATAATGAGACAAATCCTTTTTTCCCTGCTGCTGATTTCCTTTGCATGCAGCCCAAAAACAGAAGTTCAAACTGAAATAGAAACAGCAGTACATTCGGCATCAGATTCTTTGCTGCTGACGCCTGAGGAAATGAAGTATCTGAAAAACATCAAGCAACTGACCTTTGGGGGAAATAATGCAGAGGCTTATTGGTCATTTGATGATTCCATGTTGGTTTTTCAATCGGACTACAGTGAGTGGGGAGCAGAATGCGATCAGATATTTTATACCAATTGGAAAACCGATGATTTGAAAAATAACGCCCCTAAACGCCTGAGTACGGGTTTAGGAAGGACTACTTGTTCTTATTTTCTTCCAGATAACAAAAGTATAGTCTATGCATCCACGCACCCAGGAGGGGAAAATTGCCCGCCGGTGCCGGAGAGAAGAGAAGACGGCAAGTATGTGTGGCCTATTTATGATTCCTTCGACATTTTCACAGCAGATTTGGAAGGCAATATACTTTCACAACTAACCAGCGAACCGGGATACGATGCGGAAGCTACAGTTTCTCCAAAAGGTGATAAAATCGTGTTCACCTCCTTGAGAACCGGTGATTTGGAGCTTTTCACCATGAATATTGATGGCTCGGATGTGAAGCAGATCACTTCAGATTTGGGTTATGACGGTGGCGCATTTTTCTCACCGGACGGTAGTAAAATAATCTGGAGAGCCTCAAGACCAACTTCAGATGAGGATGTAAAAGTGTATAAAGACTTACTAGCTGAAGGTTTGGTAATGCCAACGAGCATGGAACTCTATGTGGCAAATGCTGATGGAACGGACGTAAAAAAGATCACTGACCTTGGCAAAGCCAACTGGGCACCGTTCTTCCATCCATCTGGAGAAAAGATCATTTTTGCCTCAAATCATCAAACGGAAAGAGGCTATCCTTTCAACCTATTTATGGTCAATCTGGATGGAACTGGGCTTACACGAATTACACACGATGGTACTTTTGATGCATTCCCGGTATTCTCTAACGATGGCAAATATTTGGTTTTTTCCTCCAATAGAAACAACGGCGGAACTAGAGATACGAATCTTTTTGTGGCTGAGTGGATAGGAGATTGACCTAAAAAAGTACCGACTTTTCTGTTTTTCAAATAGAAATAAAAGCAGTATTATTAAAGTCCATTAAATTAACCTTTATGAAATTAAAATATTTACTACTGCTCCTCGCCTTCGGACTAATAGTTTATCAATCCTGTACCAGTACCAAAAATGCTACACGTAATGATTTGGCATTGACCACTTATGATAAAGATATCCAGCCTATAATGATTGCTCACTGTACACCATGTCATTTTCCTGAGGGTGAGAAAGATCAGTTAGACACATATGATCGTGTACTTTCGCGAATCGATGATATTCTAGACAGAACACAAAGAGATACTTCTGAAAAAGGGTTTATGCCTCATAAGCTAAAAAAGCCTGCACTAAGTAAGGAGGAATTAGCTGTTTTCTTCAAATGGATGGAGGATGGGATGCCTGAAAAATGAGTTTGTATCTATTTTAATTTTTCAGAAGACTGTCAACCCTCTGGCGGTCTTTTTGCACTATTTAAAGCTAACCAATTGAAAAACAGCCATGAAGTGCACCTATATGCTTTTTCTTAGTGCAATACTTGTGCTTGCCTGCAAAGGCCCTAAGGAAGATTCCCCAATTGATGTAGCATTTTCCCCAGATGAAGAGCACGTCGAAGAAATCAACACGGAATGCTTTAGATATTTCGGGGAAAAAGACACAGTCTTTCTTACCACCCATATTGATGGTACGAATATCACTGGCACGCTAGACTATTCCTTTTTTGAGAAGGACAAAAACAGCGGTACAATTGAGGGAGAAATCCGTGACAATATGATCATCGCTGAATATACTTTTCAAGCCGAGGGACTAACTTCTAAGCGTCAGGTGGTATTCAAAAACACTGAAGAAGGATGGAAAGAAGGGTTTGGCGAGATGAAACCGGTGGATGGAATCCCTGCTCAGGTCAATATAGATTCGCTAAAATACAATCACGATATGATCTTGACTCCAGTGCCCTGTGATTAAACATGAGCGGCCATTTTTGACTTTCTGATCTCAATTGCCTAATTTCTAAACTCAACTCGCCCAAAATCACCTTTTTAAGGGGCTGCAAAACCTCTGTCTGTTTAAGTTAAATCCTTTTTAAATTGAGTGTATGAAATACTATTCCCGATTGGTAATCCCATTTCTGGTCACATTTGCCCTTGCTTTTTCCAAGCTATACTTCGGTGAAGAAGCTAAAAACTGGGAGGGAGTCTTTGCTTATTTACCGCATATCAATACTGTTCTTATTATAGTTGGGTTCACGTGGTGCCTCTTAGTGGGTATGCAAATTGTCAAGAGGATCTTTCTGAAGCAATATGACATCTCACAAGAAGATAACCTTCGGGCAAGGAAAGTTTTAACCCAGATCAATTTACTGGTGAAAATTGCCAACTTTCTTATCCTACTGCTTGGTATAGGATTAATTCTACTGTCCTTTGAATCTGTACGAAAAGTTGGTGTCGGATTTTTTGCCTCGGCAGGAGTTGCGGGAATTATCATTGGTTTTTCTGCTCAGAAAGCCATTGGAACGCTGATAGCCGGGATTCAGATTGCTTTTACCCAGCCTTTTCGACTGGAAGATGCCGTGGTCGTAGAGGGAGAATGGGGTTGGATTGAAGAGATTAATTTGAACTACATCGTCGTGCGAATCTGGGACCTTCGAAGGCTTGTGCTACCGACCACTTATTTCCTTGAGAACCCATTTCAGAACTGGACCAGAACCTCCGGAGATTTACTTGGGTCGGTGTTTTTATATACAGATTACACCATTCCTTTTGAGGAGCTGCGCAAAGAATTGGACAGGATTTTAGAAACTACAGATCTCTGGGACAAAAAAGTGAAGGTGCTTCAAGTCTCAGATGCGAAAGAATTCACCGTAGAAACCCGTATTTTGGTGAGTGCCAAAAACTCTCCCATAGCTTGGGATTTACGTGTGTATGTTCGGGAGAAAATGATTGAGTTTATTCAAAAAAATTACCCGGAAAGCCTCCCAAAAACCAGGGTGGAAATGACTCAGAGAGCTACTTAGACGATATGTATTACGACATTTTGATGTTTAGCCATTTGGCGACAGTAGTGCCCTGCATATTTTTGGGAGCTTACTTACTTTTCGCAAAAAAAGGCGGCTTAACGCATAGAAACCTTGGTGCTTTATACATGAGTTTGATGCTAATTACTGCTGTTATCGCCCTGTTTATTGAAGCACAAGTGGGAGATAGACTTTTCAATCATTTCGGATACATTCATCTTTTTTGTTTGCTTGTTTTTTGGACTGTTCCCACAGCATTTTTGTCCATCAAAAAAGGAAAAGTCAAAACCCATCAGCGAAAAATGATCTTACTTTATGTAGGAGCTATCATTTTAGCAGGTGGATTTACACTCGCTCCTGGAAGATATTTGCATGGTGTTTTTTTCGGAGGATGAACGCTTAGGCTTTCTCTCTAAGACTATAAGGCATTCAAATTCTTCAAGTATTCTTCTGCCTGATTAATTAATTCTTCCTTATTTTTCAATTTGTCCAGCGTACGATAAGCCATTCCGATTCTGGGGTTGTTTTCCAACTTTTCCCTGTTTCGATTATAAAAATGCCAGTAAAGGCTATTGAAAGGGCAAGCTCCCTCACCAACTTTTTTGCTAGAACTATAAGCGCAATGACTGCAGTAATTGCCCATTTTATGGATGTAATTTGCCGAGGAAACGTAGGGTTTGGTTCCCACAATCCCTCCGTCAGCAAACTGGCTCATCCCACGCGTATTAGTGATCTCTACCCATTCGATGGCATCGATATATACACCCAGATACCATTGATCCACCTCATCGGGATGAATGCCGGCTAGCAAAGCAAAATTACCGATCACCATCAATCGTTGAATGTGATGCGCATAAGCCAGGTCCAATGATTGACCGATGGAGTGGCTAAGGCATTTCATTTTGGTATCTCCTGTCCAAAACCAATCAGGAAGCTTTCTCTGGTGATTGAAGAAATTCAATTCTGCAAATTCAGGCATTTTTGCCCAGTAGATTCCCCGCATATATTCTCTCCATCCTATGATTTGACGAATAAATCCCTCCGCCTGAGAAATAGCAATCGTGTCTTGATGTTCCTTCCAATAAGCCTCTACTTTTTGAACTACCTCCAGTGGAGAAAGCATCTTGGTGTTCATGGCAAAACTCAGCCTGGAGTGAAAAAGGAAGGGATCCCAGGTGGTCAAAGCATCCTGATAGTCACCAAAATGAACCAGCAGCTGTGTACAAAAGTGGTCCAAAACCTCCAGACTTTCTTCCCGGGAGCAAGGCCAGGTAAACTCTTCCTCGTCTATTTTCCCAATGGTTTTTACGTTAGCCTCAGTTAGCATTTTTACCACATCGGAAACTGGCTTTGGGTGGGTTTTAGGCTTTCGCAAAAGGCGCTTATCTTTCAGCGCAGCTCTGTTTTCATGATCAAAATTCCATTTACCGTGAAGTGGCTCTTTTCCATCCATCAGGATCGTAAAGTCTTTTCTCATTTGTCGGTAAAAACTCTCCATTAGGTACGTTTTCTTTCCATGGAAAAAGTCTTTCACGTATTCCCGCTCTGTCAAAAAATGCTCTGAATCTACACTACGACAGGGAATAGACAGGTTTTTACAGATTGATTTTAATTGAGTATCAAGTCGGTATTCGTCGGGGAGTTGGTATTCGAACTGTTCAAAGTGGTGTTCCTTGACCTTTCCTTGGATCATTTTCTCTAAATCCTGACTATTATCTTCTTGGTCTAATTTCACATAGTTGACCGTATGCCCCTGGGTTTTGAGATGCTGGGCAAAGTTTCTCATGCTTAGAAAAAATGCAACTACTTTTTGAATATGATGTGCTACATAATCAGTCTCTTGCATGAGCTCAAGCATGAGGTAAGTCACTGAGGAATCCTTCTCATCAAACCAAGAATGTTGGGCATTCAGTTGGTCTCCAAGAATCAATCGTAATGTTTTGGGCATAAAAAAAGGCTTTTATTTAAAAGCCCTTTTTCCGCTACTTTGTTTTGATTAATACTTGAAACAAGGCATTGAAGAGGTTCTTCCTGCGCCTCGTTTATTGGTAGCAAGAAAACTATATCGTAAGCTGATCTCATGGGCTCCACCGGTGTTGGCATTTCCCAGAGAAGAAAGTGTGAAATCGTGGCTATATCCCACATCCAGTCCACCGCCTAAAGAAATACCAACTAGTCCGATGATTGCTTCATGATTGGGTAGTTCTGTTTTCTGAACAGGAATGCCTCTATACCATACGCCCAACACAATAGGCTGGATATTTACCTGTGCCCCCATATCCAGCTGAGAAAATGACCCTTGATTTTTATAGTTGAATGCCAATGTTAACTCTTTGGTACCCATTCTTTGGTTTAAATACTCGGTAGAAGTGCCCCCAGAGAGATCAAACCTCACTCCTCCATGTGCCGAAACTTTCAAAGGCAGTTTGCTATTTTCCCCATCAATGAATGAAATATTAGGTTGGGTTAAATGATGTCCAGCTAAACCAAACCATATATTTTCATTGTGAAAAACCATCCCGAAACTGTAGTCCATGAACTGATGGCTGATGCCATCTCCTAGGCTTTCTCCACTGGTCCCACCTACCGTTCCCGTTTGATCATCAATCTGACTTCCAAAAATCAAATCTCCGAAATAGGCATCCCTATCCATATAACTGACTTGCCCGCCCATTCTTAAGAATGATCTAAACCCCAAGCGCATCCTGTACGAGTAAGTAGCGCCAATTTCTGTCATGCTTAGATTGGCCATGCTTTGCTCGGAGCGATTGACGATCACCCCTACACCGCTATTGGCACTGAATATATAATGGTCCGCATAGGCAGAGTAGGCGTTAAAGGTTTGGTCAAGACCAGGCCATTGATTTCTATAGTTCACGCCTATTCTAGTCATCTCCGATGATCCTGTCATTGCTGGGTTTAAATACAATGGAGCAGCATAAAACTGCGAGTATTGAATGTCTTGCCCATTCGCTTTTGGGCAAAGCAAGCTCAGGGTAATAAGTAGCAGATAAACGTTTTTCATATTCTATCTTATAAGGGTGACTCCTCCGGTTTTAGTGAATTGCTCGCCATCTTTGGAGGTGTAGGTGATTTGATATAAGTAATTGCCAGGAGGTGATGCCTGACCTTGGTGTGTTCCATCCCAGCCCGTTGTTTCTTGGCTAGCAGTGGCGTACACTTTTTCTCCCCAGGTATTGAAAACTTCCATGGAGAAATCGGAGACGGATTTAAGCTTGGGCATAAAGGTGTCATTTAGGCCATCTCCATTTGGGGTGAAAGCATTCGGTATGGTGATAAACTCTAATGGGGCATTTACTTGGATAATGTTTTTCTCTTGGCTAGAGCAGCCATACAGGTCATAAGCCGTCAAAGTGACTTCATAGCTTCCGGCCTTGTCAAATACATGAATTGGATCACGGTCTGTGGATTTGGCTCCGTCTCCAAACTGCCAATCCCAGGCCATGAACTCCTCCGCTATGATACTCTCAAAGATGATCTCCTCATTGACCTGCACCTCAGGCTCGCTGCTGATTTCAAGTTTACGGTAACCAAAGTCTAACCTCCCGGCTTGGTTGATACTGGCTGGAAAATCAACCTTTACTGCTGTTTCTGAGCTACATCCCAAGGCATCAATTACCGTTACACTCAGCTGGCCTGAGGAGTGAAAATTGATTTCCCTGTTTTCTTTTTCACCGGAACTCCAGTGAATCTGGTAAGGAGCTTGGCCTCCTTGGATAGACACCCATGCGATGCCGGTAAAATCCCCCTGTTCGCAGTCCACGTCAAAAGTGGTCTCGATGCGGGCGCTCAACGCAGCCACTTCATTTATGGAAAAAGAACGGCTTACTTCACAGCCACTTTCATCAGAAACCTTTATTTCATAGGATCCAGCTTTAAGGTTTTCTCGGTCCAATCCTGCATTGATGTCATCTGTCCAAGACACTTTAGTAGCGCCATCTGCACCATTTAGTTTGAGGCTGATTCTTCCTAATCCCGAATTTGCGCAGTTTGCATCTTCAAGCTCTAACACTTCTATTTCTAAAGCGGATTTGGTTTCTACCCTAAATTGATTTTGCATAGTACACCCAGATGCATCTGATATAGACACCGTATAAATACCAGCCGAAAGGTTCTCCAAGCTAGGGCTGGTGCTACCATTGTCCCAGGCATAAGTGTAAGGCTCTATCCCTCCGGACGGCTTCAGCTCAATCTGGCCATTACCAGCTCCAGCGCATGATTCATTTACCACTGAGGACTCCAGTCTCATGGCTGCAGCAGGCTCCAGCACATAGGATGCCTGGAAAGAACATCCCGTTTTATCTTGCACCAATACTTCATATTGTCCAGCCGGGACACCGGTAAGCTCAGGCGTGCTGGCTCCATTGCTCCAGGTGTAACTATAAGGAGCCTGGCCACCAGATACTTTTAAAGATATGGCTCCTGAATTTTGATTCTGACAGGTGGGATCCTGGATTACTTCACTCACGGCGATGCCTTCTGAAGCTGCTTTTACTTCAAAAGAAACAGTAACATCGCAGTTAAACTTATCTGCTACCGTGACGGAATGAATTCCTGGGGCTAAATCATTTACTTGCCATTCATCAATCACCCCATTACTCCAGGTGACCTTATAGGGCTCGCCCCTTCCTACTTTTACACTGATAGCCGCAGAACCATCTGTGCCAGATCCACAAGTAGCATCCTTCACTTGAATAGGATCAAGAATCAACGGGTAAGGAGGCTGGACCACAATTCGCTCAGTATGCACTGTGCCTACCGCATCGGTGATTTCCACTGTATAGGTTCCAGCATAGAGATCCGTGCGGTCTTTGCTTGTCTGTAGGGTGTTCCATTTATAAGTATAAGGTGCCACTCCACCAGAAACCGAAAGTATGATGTGCCCTTTTTCAGCATGGGAACAAAGTGCCAATTTTCCACTGACCTTAACTGATATTTCATCAGCGCCCTGGCTTTGCTGGATTTGGGGACCAAAGAATTCATCTGGAGCTATGGCTTGGGAATAGGCACAGGTACTCATTGCCCACTGCGAAAGCAGGACAAGCCAGACCAGACTATATATCCAATTCCTATTTTTCAATGAATTTCAGGTTATTACCTAGTATTCTTTCATTTTCGACCGGGTTAATTTGCCGTACAAATGAAGATTACTGTATTTCATTATTTAGAATATTATTTTTTGTATTTAATATACCGCAAAATGATATTCTTTTATTTGGTGATTTTATCGAAATAAGTAGATAAAAATTCTTATTTGCAAGAGTTTTGAGCTAACCTGAAAAAACGAAATGCATCTTCAAAAAGTATAGTTTTTCTTTAAATATTACCATAATCAAAAAACAGCTGAAATGATGCTTTTTTTTAGGTATCAAAAGACAAAAGCCTGTTTTTCAGGTATGAAAAAAATTTTCTAAGATTATTAAAAAAAATCCCTGCAACTCTATTCTAGCGATCACCATCGTAAAATCGCCAAAACTACGGGAGATGAATAGGTATTCTTCATTCGGTAGAGTTGGTGGAGCCAAGCTCAAAAATCGATTGAGGCAAACGGGAATTTTAATTAATTAAGGCTCCCAATAGGAATAAGAACTCTTTGCTAACTGCATTCACCTTATAAGGCTGAAAACCCCATCTTGGATGATTTCCACTCCTGAGCTAGTGCGGAAAAACCCTTTGTACACATAATTACCTTCGGGAGCTAATTTTCCTTTCCAGGTACCATCCCAGCCTTCAGAATCGAGATTTTGGGTAAAAAATAGTAGCTCACCCCAGGTATTAAACACATAAAAATCCATATCCACTACCCCTTTAAATTCAGGTTTGAAATGCTTATTCTTCTTTCCGGAGGGTGAAAAAGCATTAGGGAATATCACGAGGTAATCATCTCTGACTTCAACCAATCGCTCAAAAGTATGCAAGCAACCAATAGCATCCTCTGCAGTCAATACCACAGAATAAATTCCCTTAGCCCCAAAAGAATGTGTTGGGTTTTGAATAGTAGCTTCATGACCATCACCAAAATCCCAATGCCAAGAGCTGACTTCCCAAGGCGTAACATCAAAAAAGTCTACAGGCTGTAACACCTGCGCCGTTCCATTTTGCAGCACATTGCCCATACCCAGATTAGTCTCGTAGTCAAAAGCAGGCTCTAAAGTTGAAAGTGCTATGGTCACATCTAGGGGCTTCCAAGCCGACCAGCATTCGAACTCTTTAAAGCTACTTCGAATTGAGTAAGAACCATTTTCCTGTTGGTCATAAATATCATCAATCGAAACAGTATTCCCAGACGGACTGACTAGTTGATAATCATAAACTTCAGGGTCAAACTCTTCGATAGATAAGCTCAAATCTACCGATCCATCCGGATCGCATACCGTGGGAGGCTTAGTAGTCTGTAGCCTTGGCACATGAAAAACACGAACTTTGATATGCTTCATAGGAGAGGGAGGCATATTAGGTCCGGATAGCTCTACATAGTAGTTATAGGTAGAGGCTTGGATGTAGGTATTGGCAGTGGACTCATATTTCAACCCAAGAATAGTCAATTCTCCATTGCTGCCCAGCTGATATTCAATTCCATTGAATGTTCCATCCGAAATTACGGAAGTACCGCTGGCATCATGGTACCAGGTATATTGTGCATCGCTTCCGGCTTGGCCAAATCCAGGTTCCACGGTGACAGGATCACCTTCGCAGATTTCCCAAGTGTCAGGATCAATCACCTGAGCAAACAAGCAAACGCTAGGTAAAAAACCCATTAATAGCGCATAAATGCTAAAAATATTTAACAGCCTGTTTTTAAGCATTGATCTGTTTTACTTGCTTACATCAAATGACATTAAAATAGGAAAGGCCAGGAACGAATAGCTGTTTAACGGTGCTCCGGCAAACCCATGATAATGACTAGTATCTAAAGCATGGTATAGTCCTGGCTCTCGCATTCCTGCTTTTTGGATCTCCCCATAAAAATCTATAAGTCAAGGATATTTCATGAGCTCCTCCACTATTCTTCTGACCCAATTTTGAAATAGTTACATCATAAGAATAACCTATATCCAATCCGCTTTCCAATGAAACTCCCACCAGTCCGATGATGGCCTCATTATTTGGTAAATCGTTTTTAGTCGGCAAACCCCTATACCAAAGCCCCAAAACCAGTGGTTCCAAGAATAACTGTGTGCCTACATCAAGTTGATTGAATGGGTCTTGCTGTTTGTAATTGAAAGCAAAAGAAATGGATCGCTCTGCATAGGCATGAGTAAAATAATCCCTTCGCCCTCCTGCTAAGTCAAAGCGAATTCCTCCTTGCGCAGATAGTTTCATGGGGAGTTTTGAAATCTGGTCATCCACAAAAGAGGTGTTTGGCTCAGTGATATGATGGGCCGAGGCGCCAAGCCAAATCTTATCAGAATAAAACATCCCCCCAAAGCTATAATCCACAAAGCTATAGCGGCTATCTATTGGAATGCCATCGAGTTCATCGGTAATCCCACCTACTGTGCCATTGATGATATCAATCTGAGACCCAAAGACCAAGTCGGAGAAAAAAGCATCCCGCTGCATATAGCTGACCATCCCTCCGATTCTGAAAAACATATCTTCACCGAGCTTTAGCCTATAGGCGTAGGACAAACCAATTTCATTGGTGGAAAGATTGGCCATACTTTCCTGACTGCCATTGAAAATCAGACCTACCCCACTATTGTAATCAAAAATATAGTGGTCGATGTATGCTGAATAAGAATTAAAACTATGATCTAACCCTGGCCACTGGTTACGGTAATTCACCCCGATACGGGTGAGTTCGCTGGCCCCAGTCAAAGCCGGATTCAGGTAAAGTGGCGCTGCATAGAATTGAGAATACTGGGTATCCTGAGCTTTGGCATCTGGAAAAATGCAACAAATAGCCCCAATAGCTAAGAATACACAAATGACTATTCTATTCATACACAACTACACCCAACCTATTACAAATCTATGATTTCACGGACAGGAAGAGGTTAATTTATTATGATTTCGCGTTTTATAACTACTAGGGCTTATGATTGGGGCATTCAATCAAGGAAGTTATAAATCAATGCTTTGATGTGCAGAAGATTCTATTTCTTTCTATTCACATTAGCCCGACTTTGATTCAATAATTATACCAAAATCTAAGCCAGTACGGATTATCACCTTAAATATCCAAGATCACCTGATCTTTCAGCAAAGCTGCAAATTCTTCTCTTCTACGGATTAAATGTGCTTTACCTTCCCACACTAGCACTTCAGCAGGGCGAACTCTGGAATTGTAATTAGAAGCCATGCTAAAGCCATAAGCCCCGGCATTTCTAAACACGAGCAAATCGCCTTTTCTGACCTCCGCTATCTGCCGGTCCTTGGCAAAGGTATCCGTCTCACAGATGTAACCTACCACATGATAGTTTTTCACCTCGCCCGATGGGTTGCTTAGATTGTACACATCGTGATAGGCATCATACATCATAGGTCTGATCAGGTGGTTAAGACCGGTATTCACCCCTACAAAGGTGATCTCTGGGGTCTTTTTAACCACATTTGCCTCCACCACCAGGTAGCCAGCTTCACTTACCAGAAACTTGCCAGGCTCCAGCCACAGTTCCAACTTCCTGCCATACCGCTCGCAGAACGTATTAAAGGCCTCAGAAACTTTGGCTCCAACTTCTTCCACATCAGTAGCCGGGTCACCTGCCTTGTACGCCACTTTAAATCCCCCTCCACAATCCAAGAACTTAAGATCCGGAAAGTTCATCGCTGCTTCAAACAAGACATTGCCTCCTCTGAGGAAAATCTCAGCATCCAAAATATCAGAACCCGTATGGATATGGAGCCCCACGATTTTCAGCTTATATTTTTTCACCACTTCTAAAATCTCCTGAAGCTGTTCTATAGAAACACCAAATTTACTTTGGCTATGGCCAACAGAAATTTTTGCATTTCCTCCCGCCATGATATGCGGATTGATGCGGATACAGGCAGGCACGGAATCTCCGAATGCTGCCCCAAAATCCTCCATCAAGGATATACTGTCCAGGTTGACCATTACTCCCATAGCTACCGCCTCCTCGATCTCACTGAAATGTACCCCGCTAGGCGTGTACATGATTTCATTTGAGGTGAAGCCTGCTTCCATACATAGCTTGATTTCTTCCACAGATACCGCGTCTACCCCTTCTCCAGCCTTTTTCACCAGCTTAAGCACATTGATATTAGAAAGTGCTTTGGTAGCATATTTTATTCTCAAAGGGACTTTAGAAAATGCAGATTGAAGGGATTTGATCTGGCTCATGATTTTCTCCCCATCATAAACATATACTGGATTACCATGCGCTTCGGCAATGGACTGCAAGCTGACGCCTTGTAATTCTTGTGGATTTTGAACTGCTGACATGTGATGAAATTTGGGGGCAAAGATAGCCAAATAACAAAAAAAGGATGCCTTAATTCACTTTTTCAACTGCCTAAAGCCTAATTTAGAATAAGCCCCGCAGGAACTGGCAACAAGCTGATCTGCTTATAATGAAACAAAGCTAGAAGTCTAGCGCTGGGTTAAATATTGTTAAGCTCCCTGAATGCCCTGATTATAGGTTTAAATTTGTACAATGTCGAAAAGTAATATCACACTGATCATAGTTCTGATGTCCCTGGCTAGTTTGGGATTGATCGCTTTTCAATTCTATTGGGTGAACAATGCCATCCGGATCAATCAAGAGCGATTTGACCAAAATGTCTATCAGGCACTATCCAGCACGGTAGCCCAGCTGGAGCAGAGTGAGACTTCCGACGCTGTCTTTACCTATCTGGCTAGGGATTCGGCCTTGCAGAAATCCCTATTTGAAAAGATCGAACCCATTCAATTGCAGATACACTCCCGGGCTGTCCGACGTAACAGGCCGTCTATGGTAGACACCATGTTTCAGGAGCAAGCCCCTACGGTAAGCCCCACTTTCAGAAGAATGCTGGAGTCCAGAGGCGTAGAAATAGGCGCGTTAAAGGAATTAGAAGCATTTTTCGCCTATATGACTCCGGAGCTGGCTTCAAATTTATTTACACCTGATGAAATGGAAATTCTCCTTCAGGAGAAAGAAAGGCAGCTTCAGTACCTGGACAGATTGGAAAAAATGCCTAAAAAACCTACGCAGGCTACCACCCAGTACTACACAGAAATGATCCCTGAAGTCAATATTTCCCAGGATTTCATGGAAAAAATCCAAAAAGCCAATCTCAAAATTGACTATTTCAATAGAATGTGGGAAGAGATGGCAGAAGGGCAGCGGGCAATTTTGGACAGACTGGATACTGCACAGGTAAAAAAAATGGTGAAAGGGGAGTTACTTGACCGCAATATTTCCGAGGACTTTGAACTGGGCCTGCTCAATGATGATGGGCGAATCCTTCCCATAGGACAGGTTAAAGAACAGTTTACCTTAATCCAAAAAGGAACCCAGGCAAAGCTTTTTCCTAATGATATATTAGGAAAAAACAATTACCTCTACATCTACTTTCCTGAGAAAAGGACCCATGTCATCAAGGAAGTCTGGCTACCGATTTCCAGCAGTATTTTATTTATTGTAGTGATTATCTTTTGCTTCATCTATGCCATACGGGTGATCTATAGACAAAAAGCACTTTCTGATACCAAGAATGACTTCATCAATAATATGACCCATGAGTTCAAGACTCCCCTGGCTACCGTGAGTCTTGCGGTGGAGGCACTGCAGGACCCTGAATTATCGGCTGAGGATAAATTTCGCACGCGCTATTTGGGCATTATTAAGGATGAAAATAAACGCTTGGTTTCCCAGGTAGAAAACGTTCTGCAAGCGGCTGCGTTGGATAAAAAGGATTTTAAACTGAAAATCGAAAATCTCAACCTCTCCGAGATTTTGGAAAGCACTGTGGATCACTTCGGGCTACAGGTAGAAAAAAAAGGTGGACAGATCACCTTTACCAACAATCTTAAAGATCCGCTGCTCGAAGGAGATTTATTTCACCTGACGCATATTTTCAATAACCTCTTGGACAACGCCAATAAATATTCGCAGAACAACCCTTTTATCACCGTGGAAGCGCATGATACCTCCGACCAAGTCTACATACAGATCAAGGATGAAGGAATAGGAATGAGCAAAGATGCCCAGCGGAAAATCTTTGATAAATTCTACCGGGTGCCCACGGGCAATGTCCACGACGTGAAAGGTTTTGGTCTGGGACTCTCCTATGTCAAAACTATGCTAGAGGCCCATAAGGGCGGAATCCAAGTATCAAGCGAGCCGGGTAAAGGCAGCACATTCACCATTAACTTACCAAAAAAACAATGAGTAAAGCAAAACTATTAGTGGTCGAAGACGATCCGAATTTGGGAGATATCCTACAGGAATATTTGGAAATGAAAGGCTTTGAACCCACGCTCTGCAGAGATGGGGAAGAAGGATGGAATAAGTTCAAGAAAGGCAAATTTGACCTGTGCCTTCTGGACATTATGATGCCGAAAAAAGACGGCTTTACCTTGGCCAAGGAGATCAAAAAAGTAGAAGAAAGCCTTCCCATCCTTTTTCTGACTGCCAAAAATCAAAAAGACGATGTAATCGAAGGCCTGAAAATCGGTGCAGACGATTACCTCACCAAGCCGTTCAGTATGGAAGAGCTGCTGCTACGCGTCAATGCTATCCTGAGAAGGACGCATAAAAACGAGGAGGTATCTGCGCTGAAGGTCTATACGTTCGGTGGCTTCACCTTGCACTACGACGAGCAGTTTCTCGATGGGCCCAAAGGGCGCCATAAGCTGACCTCCAAAGAAAATGAACTGATTCGCCTGCTAGCCTCTGAGATCAATAATTTGGTCAATAGAAGCCATGCCCTGAAGCAAATCTGGGGGGACGATAGCTACTTCAACGCAAGAAGCATGGATGTCTACCTCAGCAAAATCCGTAAACTACTCAAAGACGACCCAAAGGTGCAGATCATAACCGTACACGGAGAAGGATTCAAGCTGATCGTCAGTGAAGGATGAGAAGCCCAATGTTTGATGTGAGCACGATTAAAGTTTGAAAGAGAAATATCCAAAAAATCCGAAGCGACAATAAAGTGCTTCGGATTTTTTATTATTCTAAAATGTTGTTTCTCGGTTCTAGAGGCTTGATTCTTGACTCTAGGATCTAGGATCTTGATTCTTGGCTCTGAGCTTTTGCGACTTGCTACTTGCTACTTGGTACTTGGTACTAAAAAACCATTTCTGCTCCTATTCCATTTCCCTCAGGGAAAACTACTTTTTCGGGGGTAATCACCACGCCCTTTGCAGGATCTTTGGCAAGCAACATCGCTCCATCCATATCCACATAGTCCAGCAATGGTGCAATATGCGCAATGGCCGTGATGCCCACGGAGGATTCCGTCATACACCCTACCATGGTTTTCATCCCATAGGATTTGGCTTCCCGGAGCATTCTGAGTCCGGGGGTGATTCCTCCGGCTTTGACCAGCTTTACATTGATTCCATGAAACAAACCCTTGCACTTTTTCACATCAGCTTCCACTATACAGCTTTCATCAGCAATCACTGGCAGCTTTGAATGCTTATAAACCTCTTTCATGCCTTCCAGGTCATCCTTTGCCAAAGGCTGTTCCATAAACTCCACTCCGAGCTGGCTCAACTCTTCCGAGTAAGTTATGGCCTGCTCGGCCGTCCAGGCGCAATTGGCATCTATACGAAAAACAGCATCTGTATGCTTTCTCAGCTCCCGGATAATCGCCAGGTCGTCACTGGTACCCAGCTTTATTTTGTAAATAGGCCAGTGAACTTCCTTCATTTTAGAAACCATTTTCTCCACAGTGTCTATGCCAATGGTGAAATTAGTAGTAGGAATAGCAGCCGGATCCAGCTTCAAAAGCTCATATAGTTTGACTCCGCACTTTTTGGCGTATAAATCCCATGCTGCCATATCCAGAGCGCACTGCGCAAAGGGGTTTTCCTTAAAAATCTCCTTTCCCAAATCCCAAAGTTCGGCTGGTGTTTCCCAACCACTTTTTTCTACTATAGGCCTGACACTCTCCAAACATTCAGTCATATTAGAAATCGTCATTCCGTAAAAAGGATTGGTGGTGGATTCTCCCAAACCAATGCGTGCATCGTCTTGCAGTTTTACGATGAGCGTATCTTGCACATCCCGACTCTGATGCGCGATGGTAAAAGTATGCTTCAGCGGGAGGTCTTCGACTTGGTAGGATAAATTCATTAGGCCAAATATTCAATTTCAAGCAAAATTAAGCAGATTTCTGCTGCCTATGCTTAGATTTATGTTCAAATACTAGAATAGAAAAATAATCATGAAAGTTCAATACCCCATATTTTCTAGCCTGTTTTTGCTGTTTTTGACAATTCTATTCAGCTGCAAAACAGCAAACACTCCCCTGCATGAGGCCACTCCTACGGCTAGTTTGGAAGCTGCTTACGCTCAATTCAAAGAACCCTCTATCACACATCGCAGATTCAAACATGCGGATCTACAACCTTTAATTGAGAAACATGCCGGAGCTTTTCAAATCACTAAACTGGGACAATCTGTAGAAGCAAGGAGCATTTCCAGTTTGGACTGGGGAAGTGGAGACACCAAAGTGATGCTTTGGTCCCAGATGCATGGCAATGAAAGCACAGCTACCATGGCACTTTTTGATTTGTTCAATTTTCTGGAGGCTAGCGGAGATGAATACGATGAGCTGAGAAGTTTACTCCATAGATCCCTTGATCTGAAGTTTATCCCTATGATCAATCCAGATGGAGCAGAGGAGTTTAAGCGAAGAAATGCCATCGATATAGATTTGAACCGGGATGCTATTTCCCTGATTTCTCCGGAAGCCATCCTTCTGAAAAACGCAAGAGATGATTTTGAACCGGAATTTGGATTTAACCTACACGATCAGCAAACGTACTACAACGCCTCAGGAACTCCCAACCAGGCAACTATCTCTGTACTGGCACCTGCATACAATTATGCTACCGACGTAAACGAGGTGCGTACCCGGGCCATGCAGACCATAGTGGGGATGAACAAGGTATTGCAAGAAGTGGTACCTGGACATGTGGGCAAATACAACGATACCTTTGAACCCAGGGCTTTTGGTGACAACATCACCAAATGGGGCACCAGTACGATTTTGATCGAGTCGGGTGGCTATCCCAATGATCCTGATAAGCAATTTATCCGTCAACTGAACTTCATGATCATTCTAAATGCCCTGGAGCAAATCGCCACCCAAAGTTATACGCAATACGCTATCTCCGAATACTTCGCAATCCCAGACAATGACTTGCAACTCGTAGACCTCTTGATTCATGAGGTGCAGGTGCCAGTAAACGGCAAATTCTTCCCAGTAGACCTAGGGATCAGAAGAAGAGAAAACAGCGCTGGCGAAAGCTATTCCGTTTCGGCCTCGGTAGATGACCTGGGAGATTTACAGGTGTACTTTGGATTGGAGGAATTTGATGCTTCTGGATTTAAATATGCGGAGGGAAAGGTCTATGAAACAGGCTTTGACTCGGTAGATTCCATAGGTGAAGCGAGGGCTATAGAGCTTTTGAGAGAAGGTTATTTGGCAGTCAATGTAAAAAATGGAGCCAAAGGTGATTTACATTATCTTCCGATTTTGGTGCTGAATAGTACCGAATCATTCTCCTCAGGTTGGAAAACGGGAGAAAGCACAAACTTCTTTCTGGAGAAGGATGGAGTTCGGAAATACGCCGTGGTGAATGGTTATTTGATAGATCTGGAAAACCCAAAAGATCAGGAGTTTAAGCAGCGTGTTTATTGATTTATTATTTTCCAAAAGGTAAATTATTGTTTACCTTTTGGAATCATTTTTTAGTAGCAATGTTATATGAAGAGTTCTGAACTTTTGAGGTTACTTGAGAAAGATGAGGGAATTGCTAAATGAACGATGATGAAGACACAAAAACTTAAAATGATTTTGGAAAAGACTGACACTGGTTTTTCAGCTTTTTCAGAGTCTTATGCAATTTTCACAACTGGAGCTACTATTCCGGAATTACTTCACAATGCATTGGAAGCAGTCAATTTCTATTTTGAGGAAGAAAACATAGTTTTTAAGGCCGAGGATTTGAAATTTGAAATTGATTTCCAACAATTCTTCCAATACTATAAAGTGTTGAATTCTAAATTTTTAGCTGAAAAAATAGGCATGAATCCGACACTTCTTTCTCAATATGTACAAGGGCAAAAAAAACCTTCTGATAAACAAACTCAGAAAATTCTATCTGGGATTCATCAGATTGGGAAGGAACTTTCAGAAATAAATTTAATACATGGTTAAACAACTTTAAATCCCGCTTCTTGGCGGGTTATTTGTTACCTAGCTTTTAGACTTAATTTTTAAAACCATGAACAAGAACCTTTCCGCCATTCTTTTCGCAGTAGCGATCGTAATTGCATCTATCGTACTAGGAAACGCGATTATCAACCGAAACCGACCACAGGGCACGATCAACGTCACAGGCTTGGGAGAGAGCAATTTCACCTCCGATCTCGTGGTTTGGGAAGGCAATTTTAGCAGGGAAAGTTTCGACCTGAAATCCGCCTATGCAGATCTGGAAAAAGACAAAAAACTCGTCACTGAATACCTGATTTCAAAAGGAATACCGGCAGAGAAACTGATCTTTAATGCAGTAAATACCAATCCAAAATACCAGCAAAACTACTCCAATGACGGGAGGTATTTAGGTCAGACCTTCGATGGATACACACTCAATCAATCCCTAAAAATCGAATCCAATGAGGTGGAAAAAGTGGAGAAAATTTCAAGGGAGATCACCGAGCTGCTCACAGAGGGTATTGCCTTCTATTCCCAGCAGCCCCGCTATTACTACACCGGGCTGGAATCCTTGAAGCTGGAGATGATCGCCAAAGCTACCGAAGACGCACGCATTCGCGCTGAGCGAATCGCAGAAAACTCCAAGGGCCGTCTAGGCGATCTGATCTCAGCAAATATGGGTATCTTCCAGATCACCGGACAAAACTCCGGTGAGGACTATTCCTGGGGAGGTACTTTTAACACCGCCGACAAAAACAAAACAGCCTCCATTACCATGAAGCTCATCTTTGAAGTAGATTAAAGTGAAACAAAACACCACAGAAAAAACCTCTCTTCACCCTAGAAATGCACATAGGGAGAGGTACGATTTCCCCAGGTTAATCGAGACACAGCCGCAACTTCAGAAGTTTGTAGCTGAAAACAAATACGGAGATCTAAGTATAGATTTTGCCAATCCAAAAGCAGTAAAGGAGCTCAATCGGGCATTGCTGAAGTATTTTTATCAGATTTCAGATTGGGATATACCGGCTGGTTATCTCTGTCCGCCCATTCCGGGTAGGGCAGATTACCTGCATCACCTCGCAGACTTGCTTGCAGAAAGCAACGCTGGCAAGCTTCCCCCTGGTGAAAAAATAAATGTGCTGGATCTAGGTACAGGAGCAAACTGTATCTACCCTATACTGGGCAGTACAGTGTATAAGTGGAATTTTGTAGGCTCTGAAATCGATGTAAAAGCCTTGGGCGCAGCTGGTCAAAACTTGACTTCTAATCCTCAACTGCAAGACAAGATTATGCTTAGGCGGCAGGAAAATCCCAAGGAAATCCTGAGCGGAATGATTAAGCCAGACGATGTATTTGACTTGGTGATGTGCAATCCTCCCTTTCATGAATCCAAAGAAGCTGCAATGGCCGGGAGTACCCGAAAAGTCAAAAACCTTAAAGGCAAATCCACCAAAAACGTCACCTTGAATTTTGGAGGACAGAGCAATGAACTGTGGTGCAAAGGAGGGGAACTCACTTTTATCAGAAAAATGATCTTGGAGAGCAAAATTTTCAAGTTCAATTGCTACTGGTTTACCTCTTTGGTTTCCAAAGAAGAGCATTTGAAAGACCTGATCATAGCCTTAAAAAAAGCCAATGTCTCGGATCGAAAAATCATTCAGATGACTCATGGAAACAAGAAAACCAGATTTATCGCCTGGACCTTTCTGAATCCAGAGCAACAGGAAAACTGGAGGAAAAGACGATGGGATTTCTGATAATTTCTGTTCGTGGGACACGAACAGAGGCGGGAATCTCGAACAGCAGGAGAACTGGAGGGATAGGAAGTGGAGATGGGGCTAGAATTTGAAATTGGTGGATTTGAGATTTGAAATTACGGTAATCAAAAACGGCGCTTGAATGAATTCAAAGCGCCGTTTTTATGTCTTAAATCTTGATACTTGATATTAAAATCTTGGATCTTGGATCTTGACTCTTGGATCTTGGATCTTAGTTCAACGTGCTTTCCACACTGATTTCCAAATCTAAAACTCTGGAGATAGGGCAGTTTTCCTCAGCGTCCTTCACCAGTTCATCAAACTTATCCTGCGTAATTCCTTCCACCTTCGCCTTTAGTACCAAGTGGGATTTTTTAAGCGTTCCATCTTCAAATGTGATATTTGCGGTCACATCCAGTTCATCGGCAGTGAATCCTGCCTCCTGCAGGTTGAAGCTCAACTTCATAGCAAAACAGCCCGAGTGCGCAGCAGCGATCAGCTCCTCTGGATTAGTGCCTGCCCCACTTTCAAATCTGGAGCCAAAAGAATACTGGGTTTTGTCCAAAACAGTACTTGGTGTGCTCAAATGGCCTTTCCCATCTTTTCCTGTTCCTTGCCATACGGCGGTTGCTTTTCTGATCATGGTTAAAATATTTAGGGTTAAAAGTTATAGTATTGAAAGGATAATGATCCTCGGAAAGTTCAACTGAAAGGACATTTTCTCAGCGCTCCACTTTTTGAAATTTAGGAGCCTCAGGGGGATTTTTAAGGACCTTTTTACCAGAAAGCTGCTCGAATACTTCCAGGTACTGCTCGGTCACATGATCCCAGTTGTAGCGCTGAATTAATCCTGTACGTGCTGTTTTCCGAAAATAAGCCATCCGCTCTTGGCTACTTTCAGCAGCTTCTACGATGTCTTTCACAGAATCCTTCGTTTTTTTGAAATACCAGCCATGCTTTCCGTTTTGAAGCATCTCTTGATTAAAGGGAGTATCTAGGGCCAATATGGCACAGCCAAAACCAAGCGCTTTCAACATCGCCGGATTAGTACCCCCATACTCATGCCCATGGAAATAAGCATAGCAATGCGAATACCAGGCCGCGAGCTCATTTGCATCAGTCACATAACCCAGAAATAGCACCCGCTCATCTTCTTTCTGCTTGAGCACATTGGCATACTCATCATCAAAAGGCACATCCCCTACGATCACCAGTTTGCGCTGCGAATCAGACATCAGAAATCCCTCTATAATCAGATCTGCATTGTTGTCAGGGATCAATCTCCCTACGATCAGAAAATATTCCTGAGACTGCAGTCCCCATTTTTCTATAGGCGTGGCCTCTACATCTTCCCGCGGATTGGCACCATAGGCAATGACTTTAGAGTCAGCGTCGAAGAGTTCCTTATACACCCGTTGCATTTCATCCGAATCATTGATGAGCTGGTCGTAATATTTAGTGGCCATTCTTGATGCCCAGAAAAAGTATTTGGAGGCAATCCCGTGCCACTTGGGCCTCAGCCACTCCAGGCCATCCACATTTATTACGGTCTTTTTCCTAAAAAACCGGGCTATCGCACCGAAAGGTCCATTGGCACTGTTCACCACGAGTATCACGTCAATATCTGAAAAACAGGCGTGCATCATGGAGAAAAAACTATGGGAAAGCTGGGTGAGTTTTTTGGACTCAATAGCCGGCGTGTAAATGCATTCTATGCCATTTACATAACGGGGCTTTTGTGGAAAAAGCGCTCTGTGATTGTAAACCCGTACATGCACGCCCTTTTTGACCAGACGTTCGCCCAGTTCACGAATCATGGTATCGTACCCTCCATAGACGTAGGGATACCCTTTTGCACCCATTATGGCTACTTTTAACTTTTTCTTAGCTGCTGCCATAAATGGTCCTTAATATTTTCTCTAAAACTCTCCAAACCGAAATGCTCCAGTACATATTCTTTGCCCGCTTCACCAAAAGTCTGTCGAAGCTCAGGATCCAAAATTAGCTTAATTAATGCATTAACTCCTTCTTCTATGTCGTTTATTGGAATTAAGTATCCTGTTTCCCCCTCTTTCACCATCTCTACAGCACCACCGGATTGCGTCGCTACCACCGGGCAAGACGCCGCCATAGCCTCTAGAATCACTGTGGGTAAGGAGTCTGGAAGGATGGATGGAAGCACAAAAATATCTGTTCTGGAAAGTATGGCCGGAATGTCTTCGCGAAAACCCAGATTACTCACTGCGTGCCCAAGTTGGTTCTGCTCTATAAACGCTAGCATCTCCTCTTCAATGGACTCATAACCAGGATAAGGATCTCCGACTAGCAGAAAATGGCATTGTGGATAAGTAGCAGAAATCCGCTTTGCCATTTCAAGAAAAAAAAGCTGTCCCTTCCCTGGATTAATCCTCCCAACCATGGTGATGACTATCTTGTCAATAGGAATTTCGGCCATGGTATTAGCTGGAGCGCTATTCTGGAGAAATTCCTCATAAGGAATTCCGTTGTGGATAACCTTAGGATTAGCCGTTTTCAATCTATCCTTCCAGTGCGACCTCACCGCTTCGGATACCACTATGGGTGAAGGGGTGGTTCTATCCAGCAGCCTGCCTAGCAAAGCCACCAAGGGCGCCGGTCCGAGTAGAATTTCGTGTATATGCCAAATATGCGGAAGTTTGTTCCACTTGGCCCACTGGGCTCCCACCACCACTGCAAGCGTATTGGAATAAACCAACTCAAACTGATAGCGCTCGTGCAGCTTGTCCAGAAATCGGTAAGCCTGGTAGTTTTTTTTCAGGCGATTCATCAATCCGGCAAAATTGACATATTTCCTTCTCAGAATCCCTAGATTTTGGATTTCGACAGCTATGCCTAGTTCTAAAAAATAGGTTTGCAAGGGGCCTGGCTCAGACATGACCACCACGGGGGTAAATCCTGCTTCTCGGTACGTCTTTACCACTTCTACCAAGATCCTAGAGGAGCCGTATAGGTCTGAAGAGCTGTTAAGAAAAAGTACAGTCAATGGATCGCGATGATTAATTTTTAAGGATTACTTGATGAAATCCCTCTATAAAATTCTTTGCCGAAAACTTTTGGGACTGCTCCAGGCCATTTTTAATCATAGCCGCAACCCTCTTTTTTTCGGTGCTCAAAAGTATCATTTTTTCTTTCAAATCCAGTCGATCTCCAGTCTGCACAGCGAGGCCTGCCCCACCTGCTACTTCCATCAGCGCAGGCTGGCCTGCGTGTATCACCGGTACTCCAAATGACATCGCCTCCACTATTGGAATCCCAAACCCTTCATTTTCGGATGGAAAAGCATAAGCAAAGGCACCCTTGTACAAAGTCCTCACCTGCAGGTCACTGATATATCCGGGTAGGATCACCTTGTCCTGGAGCTGCAGCTCAGCCAGCAGGGAGTCTACCAGAGGTTTGTCGTTCATTTGTACACTTTGACCCGCCCCACCGGCCAAAACCAATTTGAAATCCGAATTAGTCTCCTTGAGAAAGTCTGCAAATGCATGTACCAACAAAGGCAGGTTTTTCCGCTTATCAAAGGTGCCAATATGCAGAAAATACCGCTGCTTCTCTAGCCCGTGATTTTCCAAAAAAGTGGCATCAATCCCTTCAGACAGTTTTTTGGGAGCCTGATGGATCACAGTCATGGGGTAGATTTTTTTCAGGTATTTGTAGAGGGATTTTCTGGAATATTCTGTGGTGGTGATGATTTCTGTGTTTTCTTTCAAGCCCTTTTTAATCAATCTCAAAAAATAAGTTCTCCACCACTTGGGATAGTTTTGAGGCATCTGCCAAAAAAAAGCATCGTGGATAACTGTCAATCTCCTACAGGGCAATGAAGCTGCCGGAGAGACAAAATCCGGACAAATCAGCACGTCAGGCTGGTGTTTTTTAACCATATCAGGGAGCTGAAACTCCTTCCATTTAAAGTAATCCAGGTGATAATTCAGCCGCTGAACTTTAGATTGGGGGTTTTTGAAGCTTTGATCTGCACTTTGTTTTTCTGGATCGTGCGAAAAAATCCATTCTATCTCAGGATGTGGATAAGTTCTTGCCGCATGGGCAAGCTCCATCATGTAGGTTTTGATTCCTGTGGTGGCCACGTTGAGATATTGTAGATCTAGGAGGACTTTCAATTTTATCGGATTTGATCAAATATAAATGAATTAATCAGCAACAACCTAAACCGCAAAAGTCATTCTAAACTCTACTTACTTTCTGCAAACAACCCACTGGTTGACTTGAAAAGCATTTTGGATCAGGCGATTTAACTTTTTACCTAAAGGCATTTGATAGCCCATTAGATTACTCAGTTTCTCCCCAAAATTATGCGTATAGTGCAACTCTACCGTTAAAGCTTGCTCTTCACAGATCTCTCTCAGCAACTTTTTAGGAAAAATAAAGGTGTGCTCTAGTCCATCTATTACATCAGGTACCTGAAGTCTAAGTAACTTTGACCAGCGGTGAAACCTGTACAGGTTACTGGACATATTCGGAGTCCCTATTGCCAAAAAGCCTCCCGGCTTTAGAATTCGCTTCATTTCTGCGATGTATCCTTTGGGATCTAGCACATGCTCGATCACATGGGAAATGTGGATAAAATCAAAAAAGGAATCAGGATACTTTGCATCCCAAATATCTCCTTGAAAAGTTTTCACTGGAAAGTGACTTTTTACAAAATCCAATGCTCCGGAATCAAACTCCGTAGCAAACAATTTACAATTCAACTGGTGAGCATACGCAAGTCCCAGACCCAAGCCGCAGCCTACATCTAAAAACCTATCTCCTTCTTTTAAGCTCCCCAGAAACCTGGCTTCCTGCTTGACCTGGGCTCCGCCCAAACCTGCAATTCTTTTGAAGTGATTGACAATAAGGTTATTGTAATCAACAGCTTCGTAATGCTCCTTCTGATAATAATTGGTATAATATTCTGCCAACTCCTGACTATCAGCCATGGGATTAGCGAATACCAATTCACAATCTGCGCACTTTACTCTGGAAATATGAGGGCCATTTCTATAAGTGTCTATGGCAAATCCTCTTAGATTCTTGGACTTGCAAATAGGGCATGCTCTGTATAAAATCATTTATTCTGTAATTCCGTCTGATGTGAATGTAAGCGGAGGCGTGAATATTCATTGATGCTAATTCCCACCATCCACCAAGAGACCCAAGATACATAAGTGTATATTTCCACATTGGCTGTAAATAGAGGCAGCAGCAATCCTGCCTTCACTGTACCCGCCACAAATGCCATCCTGGCTATATTTAGATTTTCTGAATTCTTGAAAACAAAGATAGCGTTTCGGATTCCAGAAAATAATGTACCAATGTAAAGTAACATCCCAACCCAGCCCAGCTGCACCCCGTAGATCAAAAACTGATTTTCCCCTCCCACTCTCAATTCATCAGATACACTTCCAAAGTTTCCGCTCATGGCCAAACCTATACCCATGGGATTGGATAACATGGACTCCAGTGCCAGGGCCCATTCCACCACATGGCCTACACTGGAAGTGTCAGCTAATGTAAGGGTGTCTATCACATAAAAATACAGGTCATCCGAAGCGAAAAACAAGATAAATCCTGCAAAAGCAACTAAGCTGAGCAGACCAATGCCTATCAATTTGTACAGCCTGAAGACCAAGGCTATAAAGAAAATCATCAGAAAAAAGGCGGCAAAAGAAGCCCTGGATGAAGCGAAAACCAAACTGCCCGTACTGCACAGCATCACCAGCAGGTATTTCCACTGCTGCTCCCGCTCTGTAGTCAAAAACCAAATCAATCCGGCCGAAAAGCCCATCAGGACAGAACTCGCCAGTTCCAGCGGATCCGAGAAAAAACTCCCCAAACGCTTCATCGCATTGGTGGTCTCAAAAGTCCAGGTCAACCCATAGTTCCCCTCCGGCTCAATATTATTGACCACTTGATTAAACAATGCATAACCGGTGAACTGCTGTAGATGAGCGCCAAGGAGAAACCTTTCCACTAGGTTAACCAAAAAGGCAGCGATGGCCACCACGAAGATCAGCTGAAATAACTTCCTTAATTCAAAGCCAGAAAAATTAGTGTTCCTTCCTAAAAAGTACACCAATGAAGGAATCAGCATACTTTTAAAATACAGCGCCTTATTTACAAAAGAAGCTTGCCCTATGGGCAAAAACAGAAATAATACAGCCAACCCCAGAAAAGAAAACATAAACCAATCCGTGGACTGTAACCGGAAAGGATAATTGAATAAGCGCTTCTGGTAAGCCAAAAATGAAAGTCCAGCTATCAACACAATGAATTCCTTTGAAACCTGAAATAAACTCACCACCACTGTAGAGCGGGTAGTCAAATAGGCCAGACTCAAACTCGTGATATAAAAAGGTAGAAAAGCCGCTAGAAAATAAATAAAATAGCTCCATTTCCCCTGAAAGACCATTTTCTGGACTACCCAAAGAAAACCTGCACCTACAGCAGCGGCAATCAGAAGAAAGAATATTATGGCCATTTCGGAGCAGCTTGCAATTGATCACTCAGTCCCGCAGCCATACCTCGGGCTACAGCCTTTAATTTCTTAAATCTACCTCTCAAAAGAAAATACCCCATCCAAAGTATAAACCGTCCCAGGTGATAAGCAAACCCGAGCAGACTTCCCTGGCTACGGATCAGGTAAAACTGATTTCTGACATGCCAAAAGAATACGCTTGGACTTAAAGTACCTTCATCATGTTTCTTTTTGGAGGAAGCCCCAGCTTCATGGTAGATTTTGGCAGCAGGAACTAGCTGGATGTTAAATCCGGATTTTCTGATCCGCAGGGACCATTCTACATCCTCGAAGTAGGCGAAATATTGCTCATTCAGCAAACCTGCCTTTTGTATAGCCTCCCTGGAAAGCAACATGCAGCAGCCCGTAGCCCAGTCCAGATTCACTGAGGCAGGCTGGTAAGCACTTATCATACGCCGGTCGCCTCTGGTGATTGCCCTACCCAAAGCCTGCTTCCATGTGCCACCTGCACTCCATATTTTCCCTTTTTCATGTAAAAAGCAAATCATGGGCTGCACTATTCCCACTTCAGGATAACTGGAGATTTGCTCCGTCATTTTTCCCAAAAAATCCGGTTCTACCTCCGTATCATTATTCAGCAGCAGCACATGGGAAAAACCCTGATCCAGGGCAGCGCGGATTCCTACATTATTGCCACCGGAGAAGCCAAGGTTTTCAGAATTTTGGATCAGATCAAGTTCTGGAAACTCATTTTTCAGCGCTTCGCCTTCTGGGTTTTGGGAGGCATTATCCACCAAAATCACCTTAAAATCCCTGAAATCGACTTTGCTCAGGGAGTTCAAGCAAGCGCGAGTGAATTCAATCCCGTTCCAGTTGAGCAATATGACAGCAACCCGAATATCAGACATAAAAGGCTCGGAATTGCTTCCTGTTATGGGTGAATAAAAGGATCATACAGATCAAATAAGCAATAACTTCTGTGGACAAAATAGCGATACAAAGCCCAATGCCCTGGTAAAAATAAGTCAGAACCGAACTAGTCACTATCATGTAGACACACATCATCCAGCCTGCTTTGAATAGCATTTGCTTCAAGTCCAGCACGAGCATCATGGTTATATTCGGAATGTTGAGACAGGAAAGGAACAACAAAGGAGATAGGAATTGCAGATAAGTGACTGAATCCGGAAGATCGCTTTTGGACAAGGTCTTAATAATCCAGGGAGCGGAAAAGTAAGTAGCCAGTGCAATCATAGCTCCTATTCCCAATACTTTGAAGTAAACGCTTTTTAAAAACCTATAAAAGGACAACTCATCCTGACTATACAGTTTGGAGGCATTGGGGTAAATCGCCTGAACAATTAAAGCCGGAAACAAGCGAAGTACCATTACCACCCGCTCGGCCAAGCTGTACATGCCCAAAGTCTCCGCCCCAGCGAAAAAACTGAAAATTATCAATCCTCCATTTACCGAAATGTAACCGGTAAGGTTGCTAAAGAAAAACAAAACATTTTCTCTCAAACTGGCCCAAATAGCTGAAAACTGCGGTCTATAGAACTTGATCTGAAGAGAACTATGGATATAAAAAAGCAATACCAAGTTAATTCCCAGACCAAAAAAGCCCATCATGAAATTCACCCATCGGCTTTGTTCCGGACTGTGGATAAACAGCACAATACCCATCAGGTACAAGAGCTTGGAGAAAACATTTGCAATACTGACCAGCTTCATTTTTTCCATGCCCTGAAAAAACCAAAGTGGCAGCGTAGCTTCTGAAAACAAAAGCATGCTGGAAAACACCAGGATCATTTGGTACTCTTTGAACAAGTTGAATCCGAAAGCCCCGATTAGGATCAGTAATGCCGAGAAGCTTGCCAGCAAAAACTTGCCTGAGAAGACATTGGACAGTAGATGGGAGAGTGCCTCTTTATCCTGCTGGTGAATGGCCACCTCGCGGGGAGCGCTCAGGTTATACCCAAAACCCACCATAATGTTCAATAGAATAATGACGGATAAGGAGAGGCTGACCAAGCCAAATTGATCTACCCCTATGTTTTGGATCAGCAAAGGCATAGAGATAATGGAAATCAAAACATTGGAGGACTGGATAATCGCCAAAAACAGAAAATTCTGAAGAGACTTGTTTCGGAAGATATTTCCAATGGGAATGAGCTGATTGAGTTTTTCCAACATGCCAGATCAGGATTTAACTTTCCTGCACATGCCTCCGGTACAGCCTCTGAAAGAAAAGGTAAAACAAGGTCAGCAATGCCACAATAATCCCCCCCAAAACCATTCCTTTCACCAGTCTAATCTCTGAGCGCTCTAAGGGAAACCTAGGGGAGTCTATGATCTGGATCAACGGGGAATTGTTTCTATGATTAACCTTGGCAATCTCCAGATTCTTCACGATCTCCTCATATACTGCTCCTGTGGCCTGCACGTCGATCTGCCGCTTCCGGGTATCTGTGGTGGCTGACGAAAGCAGTGGATTTGCGTTGGGCACCCTATCCGTGGCAGCCGCGTAAGCACCTATGCTTTCATCCAGGATCTTGCGTACGCTATCTGCCTGGGACTGCAAAATGGCCAGGTTCTCACTGGTTTTTTTGGTCTTGGTCTCTCTGTAAAACTCATTGACATTTTCCACCAGTCGCTCGTTAAAAACTTTGGCGTAAGCCTGATCTTTGGAAGAGATACTCACCTGAATGATGGAAAGTTTACGGTCTGGCTTGGCTACCGAAAGCTGATTTTCCCGGATGAGCTGCCCCACTTCCTTGACTACAGAATCTTGACTTACAGTGAACTGCTCACGAGGTATGGAGAAATCCATATTGGAAATATCCACTTTGTTTTTCCACTTACGGTCTATCTCCTCAAAGGCAATGAATCTATCGATCAGCAATTCGTCTTCATCAAAATCACTCAACAAAGCCTCATCCAGCATGCGCTCCGAGCGGTAAAGCTCCATGATGTTATCCCCTTGGAAAAGCCCGCTTGTACCGCCTATAGACCCTAAATTCACTCCTACCAGAGAGGCCAGGCCGGACATTTGTCCCATTCCGCTTCCATCACCATCCTCTAGTACAAAGGTGGTGCTGGCGATATACACCGGCTTTTTCAAAACTGAAACCAAAGCTCCTAGTCCCAGGCCTATTACGCCTGCAAGTACTATGATTTTCCACTTTGAAATGAAAAAAGATAGCCAGCTGGAAATATTCTGGACTACTTCCTTGAGGGTAAATTGATTGTCTGTAAAATGCTGAGATCCTGACATTACCAGTTGATTTGAGAAATGACCAAGCCCAAAGTAGCCAAACCAGTGGTAATCCCCACGATTTCTCCCAATCGAAGCGGTACTTTTGGTCCTTTGGTAGGGACAATCACCTCTGCACCGGGCTCCACCGGTGGATAATTTCTAATTCCTAAAAATCCCTTGGTCCGCTTCACTGCACCATTGGCATAGACTACATAGGTTTGTTTCCTATTTGCTCTGCGTTCAAAACCCCCAGAAGCATTGATGTAGTGCTTCAGCCCCCTGCCGGACTCATGCCGCAGTGTAGTTGGATACACCACATCGCCTCGCATTCTCACGGTTTGCAAGAGTTTTGGGACCGAAAGAATATCGCCCTCCTCCAGTAGCAGGTCATCTTCCGAACCAGGATTATTTAGTATTTCTTCCAAATTGATAGCCACAGCTTCCGTTTCTTTCAGCTTTACAGCAAAGCCAGGCGTTTCGGAAGCAATCTGGTCCAGCGATTCTTTTTTAGTTTGCGCCAGCTGATTATCCACTGGTGATTCTGCTTGGGGAAAGTCCGAAAGCAATCTCCGCAACAGCTCCTCTTGCGCCTCAGAGTTTGAAGGATCCTCAGCTAGTTTGATTTTGAGTTCCTCCAAATTACGCTGGCGACGAATCTGCTCTGATTCTGTATTGAAAAATTCAGTTCTCCGGATCAGCGTAGCGCCTTTGGCATAAGCAAACTGATTGAGTCCCCCGGCCCTCTGGATGAGGTCTGAGATTCTCTCCGAGCTACTTTGTATTGCAAAAATCCCCGGAGAATTCACCTGTCCTTCTACGGCTATTAACTTTTGCATGGTAAAACTGGCCCGCTTTCTCACGATCACTTGATCAAATGGAACCAAAGAAGGTGAGTCTGCCTGATAACTTAAGTCTGGATTTACAGAAGTAGGGATGATGTCCGCTAAGGTACCCAGATCCGAATCTTCCAATCTCCTGGCAATTTCTATGTCCTGGGCATTGGCAGATTCCTGGAAACCTCCTGCCATCACGATCAAATCCTCCACCTTCATTTCTGCTGAAAAAGGATAAACTCCTGGTCTTTTTACCTCACCTAGGATCTGCACGTAGGCTTCATTATCGATATCATAAATGCTGGCCACCCGTACCACGTCTTCACGCTGAAGCGGGATATCAGGCGCAGTTCCATTCATGACTTCCTGAAGATTCACCTGGATCATTTCTGTGCTCAGATCTGATTTAGTACGCAAAATACTCGCCTGGGTGGTATAGGCATCCCCGCGTAATCCTTCTGCATTTTTCACTAGCTGAGCCAGTGTAAGCCCTTCTGTAAGCGCAAAAGTGCCTTCTCTGTACACTGCGCCTTTGATCTGAACCCGATTGGAATAGCGGTCCAGGATACGCTGCACCGTAATCTGATCCCCACCTTTCAGAATGAACATATCAAACTGATTCTGGTAAACATCTGAGACAGAACGCTGATTACCGGTGATCCTGGAGATCGCCACCCTGTCCTTAAACGCTTCATCCGTAAAACCACCTGCATAGCGAAGCAGGTCAGAAAAAGCATCATCCTCAGCGATCTCGAAAGTCATGGGACGCTTCACTTCACCTTTGATTTTCACATGGGATTCAAAGGGAGGAACCAAGATCACGTCTTGATCCTGAAGTTTCAGATCCAGTTGGGCAGTACCATTTAACAGCAGGTCATACACGTCAATTTCTGCTAATTGCTGATTATTACGTACCAGTTTGATTTTGCGCATGGTGCCGTTTTCATTGGGACCACCTGCTGCATATAAGGCATTGAATACCGTGGAAAATGCGCTTAACGTAAAAGTGCCCGGCAATCGAACCTCTCCCAGAATATTCACCTGTATGGTCCCTACATTTCCCAGTGTCACCTGAAGAAAGGTATTGGGGTTACTTCCCAGCAAACCCGTGTAATATCTTCCAATTCTGTTTTTTAAGATTCCTGTGGCTTCTTCTATTGTTTTACCTGCTACATTCACCGGGCCAATATTATCCAACAATACAAATCCATCTGGGCTCACGGTCGCTTCATAATACTGCTCAGACTGCCCATAGATATCCACATAAATCAGGTCGCCGGAGCCCAGCACGTAGCTTTTGGGCGTAGCCTGACTCAAGCTAGGCTCAAAACTCAGGTTTCTGCTTGCCTGGTAAAAAAGACTAGCCCCAAATATTTGATCCTCTTTGGGTAGTTGACTGGAATTCGCACTGGGCGAAAACATGCCATTGTTTATTTTCGACAGGTCATTCTGCTTTCTGGGTTCCCGCTTCGAATTCTTGGTCATTCTGCCGGTATCCTCAGTTCCGTCCATATTAATTCTCTTGCGCATTTTGGCCACTTCCTCAGGAGGCATGCCCTGTACTTCTAGGGCTTTGAGAAACTCAGCTTTGTCCAGACCTGCGTCATAAGCTCTGTCCAGCAGGTTTTGCACTTCCTCATCCGACAGCTCGTCTACTTTGATGGTGCTTGCTTCATCTATTTCTTGAGCCATAGCCTGGGCTATACCCAGTGTTAAGCAAGCCGTAAAGACAAAAAAGTACCAAAATCGTTTATAATTATTCATACAGAAAAGGGAGTCCCAGGTGAATCAAGAACAAATATGGGGATTAAAAATCCATGAATTTCTTAATTCTACCAAATTTAGTTCCAAAAACCTACTTTCAGCCTGGCTGAAGTCTGTTTCACTCCGTACAATTCCTACAGATATCGAGCTGATTTCTATCCTTCAGCAATTGATGGCGGAACTGCCGGTAAGTAAGGGAGGACCAGACGGATGCCAGGCTTTGGCTTTTCAATTCCCCCATGACGTACTTGGCATCCTTGTCAAAGCAGCAGGGAACTACCTTTCCATCCCAGGTCACTACTGCACCCTGCCACATTCTCCAGCATTTGTTTTCCAGCTTTCTCTTCAGTTTCCAGCTTCCATCTCCTACGGGCACATACCTGGAATACCCCAAGTCTGAAGGGATCAGTTCAGATCCATTTTCGAAATCATAAATCTGGGTAGTTTTCAATTGCAACTCATCTACACCCATTTCTTTGGCCCATTTCTTCAACTCCGGAATCTGCTGTTCATTCTGTCCGGTCACGAGAAACTGAAGGATTACTCGGGGTAAATGCTGCTTGGACTTGCTTCTTTCGGCAAGTAGCAGCTGTAAACCCGCTTTGACCTTTTCCAGATTCCCGCCTACTCTATACTGCTGGTACACCTCCTGTGTGATGCCATCCATAGACACAATCAACTGGTCCAGCCCACTTTGGAGGATTGCTTTTACTCGAGTTTCATCCAGATAATGTGCATTGGTAGAAGTGGAAGTGAATAACCCATTTTGGTGTGCATGGTTCACCATTTCCAGAAAACGCGGGTTCAAGAAGGGTTCGCCCTGAAAGTAAAGATGAAGCCAAGTGAGGTGATTTTTGGATTCATCAATGATTTTTTCGAAGAGCCCGTCTTGGAGCATTCCCGTAGGGCGGGTAAAGGACCGGAGTCCTGAGGGGCATTCCGGGCAGCGGAGATTACAGCTAGTGGTTGGCTCGATAGACAAGGTGGTGGGTTTTCCCCAGAGCATAGGTTTGCGCAGGATTTTGGAAAGCTGAAATGAGGTTGCCAGCAGCAAGTAGTTCCCGACTTTCAGGAAAGTAAGTTGCTTTAAAAAACTAATAGCTGTAATCCACCGATGATTCACAGGAGCAATAAAGGCATAGGGGATGCATTTCCCAAAGTATTATTTGACGACTTCAAAAACTGAAACGGCCTTGGCCTTATTTTTCAAAGTAATTTCACCCAAATTCTCGAATGTAAAGGCGTCTGAAATTTGATCCTTGCAATGCTCCAAAATCAGGATTTGTCCTGGGTTTGCAGCATTTTGAAGTCGCGAAGCCACATTTACCGCATCTCCTATCACCGTGTAATCCAGTCTTTTTAAGGATTGGGAACCAATATTCCCAGAAACCATTTCCCCCGAGTTCAGTCCTATGGAGACCTTTGGGCTAAAATTGGATTTTACCGAATACATGGGCATGGCGTTCATCTTGTCCCGAATGGCAATGCAGGCGCGAACCGACCTCTCCAGATGATCTGGGCCTTTGAATACAGCCATGACCGCATCTCCGATAAACTTATCCACGGCGCCCTTTTGATCAATGATCTCTCGCACCATCAGGTCAAAGTATTCATTGAGTAAGGGTACCACCACATTTGGCTCCTCATTCTCAGAGATTTTGGTAAAGCCACATAGGTCCACAAAAGCCACTGTGGCCTCCACGGTTTCATTTTCCATTAGAGAAGTTTCTGACTCTTTTCCCACCATAAAATTGAGTACGGTTTCATCCACGTACATTTTGAGGATGTTATTTTCCCGCATTGCAGTGAGGGTCCCTTTGATCTGATTGATGTATTGGAGGGTTTTCTCTATGGTAATCTCCAGATCCTGAAAATCCACCGGCTTGGTGATGAAATCAAATGCGCCTCTGTTCATTGCCGTGCGGATGTTATCCAGATCTCCATAGGCAGATATGATCACAGCTTTCAGCAGTGGATTGGACTCCTTGATTTTGGTCAGTAGGGTAAGTCCGTCCATTTCGGGCATATTGATGTCGCTCAAGACCATATCTATGTCCGCCTGTTCACTGAGCTTCTGCAGTGCTTCACGGCCGTTAAAAGCGAATACGAACTCATATTCGCCTGAACGGATCTTTCTACGGAACTTTTGAGTGATCAGAACTTCTAAATCTGCCTCATCATCTACCACCAATATTTTCGCCATTTCGCTAAAGTTTTCTTACTGATTGATAATCGTGGAAATTTCCTTTCTCAAAGACTCAAAATCAATGGGTTTGGTAAAAAACTCTTTCGCTCCCGAATCCATTGCCTTTTTGTAATTTTCTGTATCTCCATAAGCTGAAATCATACTTACGCTGATCGTTGGAAATTGCTTTTTCACTTTTTCCAAAAGCTCCAATCCAGTCATGCCGGGCATATTAATATCCGAAAAAACATACACCACCTCCGGGGGGTGTTCGCTATCCAATAATTTCAATGCCTCATCGCCGGAAAAAGCAAAAGCCAGCTCCAGTAATCCTGATCTTACTTCCTTGCGAAATTTCTGTCTAAACAACAGCTCGACATCGCGCTCATCATCCACTATTAATATCTTGGTCATCTGTTTTCTATTAGTGCTGGTAATTTAATTTCAAATTCGGTGGATTCCCCCTCTTTAGATGAAATAGACATTGTTCCTCCATGGGTTTTGACTATATCATGACTGATTGAGAGCCCTAGGCCTGTGCCATCTTTCCCTTTTTTGGTGGTGAAAAATGGCTCCAAAATCCTGCTGATGATATGATCCGGAATCCCCGAACCATTGTCTTCTATGTTGATCTTGACCTGATTCCGGTCAGCGGCAGTTCTGATCGCAAGCACAGGTTGATAATCTACAGATCGCTCTGGCTCTGCCAAAGTGGAAAGCTTGCTTCTCATGGCGTCAAAGGCATTGTTGCAAAGGTTCACAATCACCCGGCTAAAGTCTTCAGGAATCACAGCGACCTTGGGTAAATCTTCACTGAGCTGCCACTCGAAACTGACATTGATCGGGTTTTTGCCAGCTCGCATCCCATGAAATGCAAGGTTCACAAACTCCTTCAATAGACTGTTGATATCGGTAGGCTCTGGCTCCCCTTTTCCTCCTCTGGAGTGCATCAGCATGGATTTGACTATGCCTTCGGTTCGTTTTCCGTGCTGAAGGATTTTCTCCAGATTAGCTTTGATATCATTCAATAAGTCAGGAAGCTCGGAATCCTTCGTATCCACTCCTAGATTACTGAGTTCTGTGTTGATTTCATCTACATACTCCATGCTCAACTCGGAGAAATTATTGATAAAGTTGATGGGATTCTTGATCTCATGGGCAATGCCTGCGGCCAGTTGCCCTAGGCTTGCAAGCTTCTCCTGAAGCAATAGCTGCTGCTGTAACTCTTGGTAATCTTTGATAGCCTTCTCCAGTTCCAAGGTCCTTTGATCCAGCTTAGCTCTAAGTTCTGAAGCTTTTTGCTCCCAATCTTCTTGCACTTTATCCATTTTTTTGGGTTTCTAGGGGTAACCGAAAATAAAACTCTGTTCCAATCCCTTCTTTACTTTCTACAGACATCTCACCGCCATGGGCCTTGACAATATCGTAACTTATAGACAAACCTAAACCTGTACCCTTCCCTGAAGGTTTAGTGGTGAAAAAAGGCTGGAAAATCTTTTCCTTTACTGCGGCCGGCATTCCGCTTCCATTGTCTTTGATTTTCACCTCCACCCACTTCCCCTTACGCTGGGTGTGTACCTCCACGCTAGGTTCATAATCCTGCTCTTGCGCCAGCTGCTTTCGCTCTGCGCAAGCGTAGAATGCGTTATTGATCAAATTAAGCAAAACCCTTCCGATTTCCTGAGCCACCACATTAATTTCCCCTACTTCTGGGTCAAAATCAGTTTTAAGCTGGGCATTGAAGGATTTTTCCTTGGCTCGCAGTCCATGGTATGCCAGTTTGAGGTACTCGTCCGCCAGCAAATTAATATTGGTCATGGACCGGGTGCCGGCACTGCTTCTACTGTGCTGCAGCATGGCTTTGACAATCGCATCTGCACGCTTCCCATGTTGGTTGATTTTTTCCAGATTACTCTGGACATCTATGCTGATGGCCTTGGCCTCTTCGAAGTCTCCCTTTTCAAGTTCCTCCTTCATTTCTTCCAAAAGCTCGCTACTCACTTCAGAAAAATTATTGACAAAGTTTAAGGGATTTTGAATCTCATGTGCGATTCCAGCTGTCAGCTCTCCCAGAGAAGCCATCTTCTCAGATTGAACCAGCTGACTTTGGGCATTTTTTAGGTTATCTATGCTCTTCTTTAGCTGAGCAGTACGATGGGAAACCCGCTCTTCCAGGATCCTATTTTCCTTTTGTAAATACTGTGATCTCAGCTGGACTACCCCATATACAAAGCCTCCAAAAATCAAGGAAAAGGTAAGGTAAGCTGCCCAAGTCTGCCACCAGGGTGGTGAAATCGTAAAATGAATACTTGCAGGCTCACTCCAGGATCCGTTAAAGCCTCTTGTGGCTACTTTGAAGGTATAAGCTCCGGGCACCAAGTTGTAATAGTTCTGAGTGGTGCTTCTAGGGCTAATCTCTGACCAGGCATCATCAGCACCTTCTAGGATATAGCGATACACTATTTTATCCCTCCCCTGCACATTGGGATTGATGAAGGAAAAATTCATGGAATTCTGGTGATGCGGCAGGACCAGGCCAATGGGTAATTTGGTCACCAAGTTCACACTGTCCCACACAATTTTATTCTGCATCAAATAGCTACTGTCATTAGGGATGTCACTTTTGAAGTAATAGTCTGTGTGGTCCGTATTCCAAATGGTGTCTTCTGCTGTCAGATTGGATTTAAGGTAATCATTGCCCAAAAAATCGGGGTTTTGATCCATTATATTCACCTGAGTCAAAACTACTTTTGGGGGAACGGTATCGGTTTTTGGCACCTGTATGTTCACCGTCAAAACCGGAGCGGCTCCCCACCAAATATTCCCAGTACTGGTATAGACCGCTGTGGCCTGATTGTAATCATTGAACGGGAAACCCTCTCTTTTGCCATAATTAAAAAACCTCCATTGATCATTTGGATGATCAGGATTAGGCCGACGGGCCACTATGATTCCATTTTCGGAGCCAATATGTAAGTCTTCTCCCACCTCTACCATATCATACATCACGGGTGGCTCTAGCCCTTGCTCCGGGGTGAGGTTAGTGATGGTTTCCTGAGCCAGATCAATGAGGGACATCCCTGCATCGGAACCTACTACCATTTCGCCTTTGCTGGTCTGAAGCAAAATAGCTGTATAATCACTGGTCAACCCATTACTTCTACTCAAGTAGTAAACCTTTTCCCTAGACGCATCGAGTACATCCACACCGATCTCATTCCCCAGCCAGATTCTGTCCTGAGCATCTCGCTCCAGCAGCCAGACTCTACTTGATGAAAGCCCGGAAAATTGATCGGCTTTAAACAGTTTATTCTGTTCTGGATTAAACTGTAGCACCCCGTCATTGGTACCTATCCAAATATTGCCCCGACCATCCCTGATAGACTTCCAGGCTATCCTGGCCACAGCTGGCTTCAAACTATAAACATCTCCTACCATGCGGTCAAAATCCACAATGACAAATCCATCCAGGCTTCCGATTAATAATTCATAATCAGAAATCTTGGAAATAGACCGATGATTATTAGTGGAAACGGCATCCGGAAAAGTCCAGCGGTAAATCCTTTCTTCCACAGGATCATAAATATTGATGCCTTCGTAGGTAGCCATCCAAATTTTTCCGTCAGGATCTTCTTCTACACCCCAGACCTCATTACTGGCCAAACCATCTGTGACGCTGAAATGCTCGGACATCATCCCATCCGGATCGATCAATAATGCCCCCACTAATTCTGTTCCCACCCAAATGTTGCCTTTTCGATCTGTGATGGTCTGTGCCGGGAAGCCTAAAGTATTGAAATTAGCGTTGGTGAGGATTTTCTTGATGCTGTTTTTCTGCGGGTCGTAAATCCTGACCACATCATTATCCGCGATCCACATCCTATCATGTAAATCAAAAGTAATCCCTCGTGCTACCCCATCAAAACCTTGCTCCTCACCCAAATTCAGCACGTGCTTTTCACGCAGTGACACTCCTTTTGCTCCTTTGGTGACCGAGGAAAACCAGATTTCCCCATTTGAGTTTTCGGTGAAATCATAAAAGAATTCGTTTGGTCCCTGCTCCAGTCCATCCCTGATGATTTTAATATGAGTTCTTCCCGGGTTGTAAATGCCTACCTTCCCATTCATGCCAAACCAAACGTTGTCTTTGGAATCTACAAATACACCTGCGCTACCTCCTGCAATGATTTCTTCAGGTAAGTCAAGTCTGCGAAGTGTTTTGGTTTTTCTATCCAAAACATGTGGAGCGTCACCCAACTTTCCCAACCAGATTAATCCCTTTCCATCTGCATAGGTGCGAGCAAATTGCCCTCCAATCTGGTAATTTTGAATGACGCCTTTCTTAGCATCCAGCTCATATAATCCTGACAGATTGGAAAGTAGAAGAATATGTCCTTCAGGGGTTATTTCCATATCTCCTATGAAATCAATGAGTCCATCAGGGTTTCTGGGCAACACATTGTAGTTTTCAAACTGATCACCCGTAAATCTCGCCAGCCCCCGATCTGTAGCTATCCAGATCATATCATTCTGATCTTGGACCATGGAGTAAATTCGATTGCCCAGCAGCCCCTCCGTCTGTGCTATTCGGAGAATGCCTGCTGTGCTGAGTTCCGACTTTCCCAACGCTCCGAGTTTGCTGATCACGGGCTCCTCCAGCAGCTGAAGCCGGACAGAAATCTGCTCACTTGCTGCACTGTCCAGATGGTAGGAAATATCCTGCAATTCATTCCAATCAAATGGAATCTTTGACAGCGGGGAATTCAGGGGCTTGAAATCATGGATCGAAAAGGGTTGGGATGGAATTTTATCAAAATCCAAAGGAACGGCCACATGGCTAGGCAAAAGGTCCGCAGTGATCTCCTTCCAGCCCAGAGAATCAGGCTCTGGTAGTTCAAAAGGATGGACTACCGGCTGCTGGTAGGCAGAGGGATTTTCTGGAAAGGGTACATTTGCCGACTGCTGACAGGAGCTCACCCACACTAAGAGTAAGATAGGCATGAAATTGATCAACTGAGGCAATGGATTTTTCATAACTCAGAGTGCAAGGGGTGATGCATATAAATTGATGGTAAAGGTGGTTCCTTCGTTTTCGGTGGATTTTACGCTGATCTCTCCTCCGTGAGCTTTGATGATATCATAGCTCAGCGAGAGGCCCAGGCCGGTACCTTGTCCCGTGGGCTTAGTCGTAAAAAATGGCTGAAAAATCTTGTCAATCACTGATTTTGGAATGCCTTTGCCATTGTCCGAAATCAGGATTTGAATCCCCTTTCTTTCATCTCCAAACCCTATTTTCTTGGTCATCAAAGTGACTTTCGGTTGAAAATCCTCCACCTGGCCCGCCCCTTCGGCAAGCGAAACATGTTGACTGGGTAACAAAGCTTTGGCTCGCTCCGCACAAGCATAGAAGGCATTGTTGAAGACATTCAGCAGCACCCGGCCTATATCCTGAACGACCACTTCGATTTTGGGGGCATCATCATCAAGCTGCGTCTCAAAGTCCGCATTGAAGTCACTCTCCTTTGCCTTAAGCCCGTGAAATGCAAGTTTCATGTACTCTTCTGACAAGGCATTTAGATTCGTCAGTTCCTTTATTCCTTTTCCGCTTCGGCTATGCTGCAGCATTCCTTTCACTATTGCTCCTGCCCGCTTGCCATGCTTATTGATCTTTTCCAGGTTGCTTTCAATGTCATCGAGGATTTCTGCCTCCAGCTCTACATCTCTGATTTCTGCTGGTTTTGCGACTTCCTCCTTGATCTCCTTCACCAGCTCATTGGTGACTTCCGAAAAGTTATTGACAAAGTTCAAAGGATTCTGAATCTCATGCGCGATCCCCGCCATTAGTTCACCGAGTGAGGCCATTTTCTCCGAATGGACCAGCTGAGCCTGGGCTCCTTTGAGATTCTCGTGGGTAGCTGCCAGCTCAGTATAGGCTACCTCTATGGCTTTCGCATGCTCCAGTTCCCGTTCTTTGGCTTTCTCATTCTCTTGTTTGATGAGCTTATTTCGCTGATAGATGTACAATCTGAAAATCAGGAAAACTATAGCTAGAGAATAAATCAAAAATGCCCACCAAGTGCGGTACCAGGGAGGAAGCACCTCAAATGAAAACTGAATAGGCGCTGTCCACGCTCCGGCATCTCCTTCTACAGGTCCTGTGAATCTTGCCCGCACATTTAGGGTATAGCTCCCTTCGGGAATATTGCCATAATTCGCCGTAGTTCTTTTCAGTATGGGGCTCCACTTATCATCGTACCCATCCAGCATGAATTGATATTCTACTAAACTTGGCTTGGCCAGCTCATTGGTACCAAAGTCAATATTGATGTTATTATGCGAATAGGGCAGCACGAGCTCTTGCGGAATAGGATAGAAACTCGATATACTATCAAAATCAACTCCCTTGAAATTGTCCTGCAACTGCTGGCGCTCCGAGTCCTGAAGCTTTTTGCCATAAACGATCAGCTCATCAGATGTCCGCGCAAAGGTGTTGACACTCTCTCCCTGCTCATCTATAGTATAGCTACTGCTCAGACTATGCCAGGAAATCACTTCTTCGTTTATTCTAAGTTCTTTGAAAATCAGCTCAGGCTTTTGGGTATTACGCTTCAGTTCTCTAGGATCAAACCTGACCAAAGCTGTGCGTGTATTCCCAGTTCCTGCCCAAATCACCCCTGATTTATCCACGAACATTCCATTTTGCCCATCTACCAAATCCTTCACAGGAAACCCGGTTTCAGTATTAAAGATTTCTAGATTTCGCAATGAATCCAATGTTTCCAAGCTATCTGCCGGGGAGTCAAATAATACGATTCCCTGATTGCTTCCTACGGCCATTTTACCATTTGGCAATTCCGCAATCTGCAGAATGACATTGTCCGGAAGTCCATCTTCTAGGGTAAATGTCTCAAATAATTTCGCCCCAAAAGCAGTTCTATACTCATCCGGGTCGGAGATGCTTTCCATTTTCCTCAAACTATGATGGCTCAAAAAACTGAGTCCGTTTTCAGTGCCTATCCAGAGGTTTCCCTTACTATCCTCCACCAGCCTGATGACTGCATAATCTGCCAAACCTTGCGCGGGTGAAAAATTAACAAATGACAAGCCATCAAAGCGGGAAAGTCCGCCATCAGCTGCCCCAAACCAGATTTTATGAAAACTATCTTCTACCACATTCAGAATCACATCTCCAGCGAGTCCATTTTCAGCGGTATAGTTGGTAAAACCTGCTCCGTCAAATTTACTCACCCCTCCTCCATCCGTACCAAACCAAAGGTTGCCTTTGGAGTCCTCCGCTACGTGATAAATCTCATTGACCGGAAGGCCTTGCGATACGGTGTAATTCCTGAAACCCTCTCCATTAAAATGGCTGACTCCTCCTCCATTGGTTCCAAACCAAAGTTCTCCATGTCTATCTAGTAAACTGCTGCTGACTATTTCTCCGGCCAATCCCTGTGTAGATCCGAAGCTCGTAAAAGCCTTGCCATCAAACTTGCTAACCCCACCTGAGGCTGTCCCAAACCAGATGCTGCCCTGCTGATCCTGCACAGAACTCAACACAATATTATCTGCCAAACCTTGTGCTGTTGTGAAATTAGTAAAGCTCCTGCCTCCAAAGCGGCTTACCCCACCTCCATCCGTACAGAACCATAATTTGCCATTTCCGTCCTTGACCACATCCAATATGCTATTGCTGGGCAAGCCTTGCTCCCGGGTATAAGAAGTGAAATGCCCACCGTCAAATCTACTTACGCCATTTTCGGTGGCCAACCAGATGTCATGCTCTTCATCTTCTACGATGGCTCTTACGATGACTGAAGGCAGGCCGTGCTTTAAGCCGTAATTATGAAAGCTTTTCCCATCATAACGACTGACTCCCCCGCCTATAGTACCAAACCAAATTTGGCCATCTTCGGCAGCGTAGATACTTCGGATTCGATTAGAAGGTAGCCCATCAGCCATTGTAAAGGTGATAAACTGGGATCCATCAAATTTGGCCACTCCTCCGCCATTGGTCCCAAACCAAATATTGCCCAGCTGATCCTGAGCCATACTCACGATGACATCATCCGGAAGGCCATTTTCTGTATTAAATGTGGTGAATTCACTTCTATTGTATTTGCTCACTCCAGAGCCGTAAGTTCCGAACCAAAGATTCCCTTCTTCATCCTCCAGAATGCTAAGGATCACATCGTCTGCCAACCCATTTTCTACGGTATAATTGGTGAAAACATTACCATCATAGCTACTCACTCCTCCTCCTACGGTGCCTACCCAAAGGACACCCCGGCTATCTTCGAGCATGCTACGCACGGTATTGCTGGACAGGCCCAGTGTGGTAGTGAAACTGGTAAACTCCACTCCATCAAATCGGCTGATTCCCCCGCCATTGGTCCCAAACCATAGTTGGCCCCTACTATCCAGCACGGCACAGTTTACTGCATCCAAAGCCAACCCTTGGTCCGTAGAAAAGTTTTTGAACTGAGAAACCCCTCCGTCACCAGCAATAAAAGGGCGGCCATCGGAATCTACTATCGGCGATCCATTTTCATCCATCAGGTAAGGTAAATGCTGCACTTCTGGCTGATACAATGTTCTAGTCCCCATATTCCCCGATTCATCTAAAACACTCACCACCTGATCAGAATGGTAGGAAACGGGGAAGAAAGGAGGACTGGGTCGCTCACTCAGCGCTATCACTGCAGGCTGAAGACTGTCTGGTAGTTCTGAAAGTACTCTTATGTCTGGTACAGACATAACCATACCTGTGGAATCTGGTGCAGGAGTCAAATCACTGTCTTTCGAACAGGAAAAAAAAAGAAATGCACATCCTAAAAATAGGAATAAAGTCTTCATATCAAGATTGAATTATTGGGAAAAAGCAAGCACCCAAATCCGAAAGCTACCCTAAAAGTTAATTATATTTTGAACCATATAAAACGCTTTTCAAAAAAGTATTTTTGTATTTTTTCAATATTTATGCGAAAAAACCAAAAATCCAAAAAGTGATCCTTCTCGCTGTATCTCAATTTTTTGGATAAATAGGCAATTTGAAAAATACAATTGACCTTCGAATAATTAAGATTACAATCAATTCCAATAGCAGGGTAAGTCTAAAGGTATTGTCAAAACCCAGGAGCAATGATTGACGCAGCCTGTTTACGGAAAATTCTGGCGCTTGTGACCAGGCTTTCAGTCCGCTTTCAGATAAGGAATATCAATGACGAATTCCGTTCCGGATTGGGTATTTGACTGCTCAGAATAAGCTACAGAATGCACCTGCAATTCTCCTCCATGTGCTTTGATGATATCATAGCTGAGGGAAAGCCCCAAGCCGGTACCATGCCCCGTGGGTTTGGTAGTGAAAAATGGCTGGAAAATCTTCTCTTTTACCTGCTGGGGAATCCCTGTTCCATTGTCCCGGACCTTGATTATTAAACGGCCCTTCTCATGGAGGGTACTAACCCAAACTGTGGGTTGGTATGGTTCTTCTATCTTATTTTTCTCATGCAATTCCTTCCTTGCCGCTACAGCATAGAATGCATTATTTACCAGATTCAGGATCACTCTGCCTATTTCCTGAGACACTACCTCTACCCGGCCCAGGCTTTGATCGAAGTCTGTTTCCATGGTTGCGTTAAAAGTTTTGTCCTTGGCCCTAAGCCCGTGATAGGAAAGCCTTAAGTATTCATCTGCTAGCTCATTGATATCAGTGGGCTCCTTCACCCCGGTGCTGCTCCGGCTATGCTGGAGCATGCCTTTGACTATGGCATCGGCACGTTTACCATGGTGGATGATTTTTTCCTCATTAGCCTGAAGATCACTGAGAATCAGCTTGACCTCGTCCAGATCTCCATTTTCCAGTTCCACTTTTAGCTCTTGCAAAAGCTCATTGTTCAGTTCAGAAAAATTGGTGACAAAATTCAGAGGATTTTGGATTTCATGTGCGATTCCCGCTGTCAATTCTCCCAATGAAGCCATTTTTTCAGACTGAATCAGTTGGGATTGCATGGATTTAAGTTCATTCAGCGTATTCAGCAATTCTTCTTTTTGAGCGGTGATTTCAGCAGTTCTTTCGGCTACCTGTATCTCCAGGGCATCTTTTAGTTTCTGGGATTGCTTGTACTCCAGTTCCTTCTGGGCAGCCAGGATCCGCTCCCTTTCCAGCTCCTTTCGTTGCTTTCTATTGATGATAAACTGGGCTACTAACCATATCCAGGCAAAGATCGCTGCGGTATTGAACAGCTCATGCCAGCTCTCATAAAAACCCGGGGCTATCATTCGGACAAAATCCTCTGCCACATGAACCACTATTACCGGAAAAAAGGCATATACATAAGGCTTCAGCGGAAAGAACTCCTCCTTGTTATAAGTCGCATAGACGACGGATAGATTAATAATATGCGCTACCCAGCGCAAAAATGGATCTGTTCTGTCAAAGATTATCTGAATGGCCAACAAGCAACTAGCCGCAACCAGCCCTTTGAAAAAAATGCCCTGCCACTCAGGAAAGACATTCTTGGTTTGATCGTGAGTCTGAAGAAATCTAAATGCAATAATCAGAAGTATAAAATCCATAAAATACAGCGCTGTAGGAAAAAAGATTAAGCAACTGGCAAAATAAGCATAAATTCAGTACCTGTGGACAATTTGCTCCCGCTCTTATTGAGTCTGAGCTCACCCCCATGCGCTTTCACTATATCATAGCTGATACTCAATCCCAGTCCCGTTCCTGATCCGGTCGGCTTGGTAGTGAAAAAGGGCTGGAAGATCTTGTCTTGAATAGACTTGGGAATACCCCCACCATTATCTGCTATAGTCAGCTGAATGTAAGACTTAGGATTTTCCTCTTGCGAATGATATCCTCCAGGGGCAATCAGCAGTTGGGTACTGACTTTAACATGGGGTTGGTATTCCTCTCCTGCAGATTTGGACTTTTCATGTACAGCATCGAAAGCATTATTTACCAGATTCAATATCACCCTACCAATGTCCTGGCTCACGGCTTTGACTGAAGGTAGATCTTGGGCCAATTCCATATCAAAATTTGCTTGAAAAGTCTTATCCTTAGCCCGTAGCCCATGATAAGAAAGCCTAATGAACTCTTCTGCTAGTAAATTTATATTGGTTGGCTTCTTTTCTCCCGTATTGGCACGACTATGATCCAGCATCCCTTTGACAATAGAATCGGCCCGCTTCCCATGATAATTGATTTTGACCAGGTTTTTTCTCAGATCCTCCAAGATTTCTGATATCATCAATTCATCTCTGGATTCCCTGCTCTTCAACCTTTCTTCGATAAGCTCATCTATGAGTTCATTTCCTAATTCCGAAAAATTATTAACAAAATTCAGTGGATTCTGGATTTCATGCGCTATCCCTGCGGTCAGTTCACCTAATGATGCCAGTTTCTCTTGCTGGATCAATTGTGTCTGAGTATCCTTTAATGCCTTATGCTTTTCATGAAGATTTTGTAAGGCTCTGGATTTTCCCAATTCATAAACCAGGAGAATCAAAAATATGGTGAGATTGGTCCCCAGAATGGATGAAAAATAAAACAGCTGTTTCTTTTCTAAATCATACTCAGGCTCCGGGGAACCTACATTTAACTCCAAAACTAGAAGTGTAACACTTAGCAATGCTGACACAATCATCCAAAAAACAGCAGGTTTCTTACCTAAGATGAGCATGGCCACCGAGGGGAGCAGAAAGAAAGCTGCGGATGCGGGTGACAAAAGTCCTCCCTGTAGCCAGGCTTGAAGCGGAAAGCTTATCGCATACTGAGTAAGAAAAATGCTGGCTGCGGTGAATTTTGGTAATCCAAAACGGTAGGCGAATAAAATTATCAGGTTGATAATGCCATTGAGCAATAATAGCTGCCCATTCAGTTTTGCACCAATTTCTACAGCCAGATTGATACCCAGAAAGTTGGATAATGCTGAGATCAAAAGCACCGCAACAAATATTCTCTCGGACCTCAATTCAGCATCGAGCTCACGCCTCGCTTTGGGAATAAAGTATTCGGTGATTTTTTTAAACATGTTCAGTTTTACTTAATAAACCAAGGAGAGTACCATGTCTTTTCCATAGTACGTATATGAAAGTACAATCGAGCAAAAAGCAAGTGACCCCCAATAACTGAACAAAATGGTTGTCAGGATAAAAGAAAAACATCGATACTGAGATCAATCCTGTTCCCAACATTCGAGACCAAGCCAAAAGCATGGAAAATTTTCCGGTATCCTGGGTTTGCATCAAAAGAATTACACACTGGATCGACAGAATTACATTGATAATGTAACCCGAGTTGGCCCCAATGAGCGTGTCATATCCTTCATTTCTATAGAAATAGCTGAAAAGTATCCAGAAGAAAAAGTTGATGAAACAAAAGAGCCGAAAATGCTTCTTTGTTTCCGGATTCATAGGCTGTTTGGTCCCATACTTCAATACAGCATAAAAAATAAAACAATCCAACAGGAAAGCAGCTATGTAGCTAAGGGCAAATAGTAAACCTGTATTGGGATGATAAATCCAACTCCAAACAAACTCCCAGCCTATATTAGCTCCTGCCACAAATGCAGGCATTTCTACAAACTTTTTCTTGCGAATTTCCAACACCAATACGACATAGGCCACCACCCAAAAAAGACAGCCCAGTCCATTAAAAATCAAACCTGTCAATGGGTAATCTTCAAAATTGATTAATGGTTGGTTCATAATCTTACTTTTTTATTGCCCCAGTCTTGAGTAAGTGATTTTGGCAAGTAGAAGTTGATAATAGAGGAATTGGACATCCTTCTCAGCATCAGCGTTAAACCCATTTTGGTAAAAAACTGGAGCAGCATAGAAAACACCAAGCTCTTGTCCAGCACCTCTCCTATATTCCCGATAAAGGTCATTTTCCATTTCATCTTATTGATTTTCTTAGAGGAAATAGGAGGTACAGCAAGCAGATCAGATACCTCTTTTCCCATCATCAACCTCAAGAGCGCAGTATTTGAGTCTGCTCCCAAAATCGGTTTTGACTTTTCATTTTGAAAGTCACGAAGTGCTTTTACCAATTCCTGAGCATTTTTGCTGGGAGCAATTTCCTTGTCCAGAATAGCGTGACCTAGTTTAAAAGCGTCAGCGGAATTCTGAGGGATCATATCTTCATCCAGCCCCATCACATGACCTATCACCCTCCAGCAATGCATGTAGGCCTCCAGTTCCACCGGTTCAAATTGAATCCCGATGATTTCTAATCCTTCTATAATCAATGCTGAAAATGACATCAAGGTGCCTGCTAAATCCTCCTGATTGATAGGCTCGCCATACTTCTCGGCATCCCAATGGTTCTGCTTCAGGTAATAACGGATGACGGCATGGATCAAGCGGACTTTCTGAGCCGCCCGGAGACCTTTTCCCTTTGCCTCCAGACCATCGGGAGACATGGCAAAAACCACAAATTGAGCAGTCTCTGCTATTCTCCTAGAAAACACCTTCAGTGAACCATGATCCTCATTCAGCCTGGCCGTTCGGTGCAAAACTTCAGCACCATTGGCACAGGCATAGCACTCTGGGAGTGATTTATAGCAGAGTAGTAACCCTATCCAAATACCATGACGCAGGTAGATCTGCTGCCCCAAGGCGATTAAATCTGGGTCGGCCCATTCGGGAAAAATTGCAGATTGCTCAAAATACGTTCTCAGTTCAATGGGGGCACTTTCTGGCAAGGCAATTTTGTCCAATACAATGGATTCAAAAAGGTGATTGATGGTGTTTACTTCCTTTTTAGCCATGATGGCTGCCACTGTCTGATCGGCCAAGGGATCCATAATGTGTCGCTTTCTTCCTAATCTGCCATCATTCCAATCGGTGGTTTCTGTGATATTGAGCTGATTGAGCTTAGCCAAAGCCCGTTTCTTAATCCGCCTATTCTTAATAATAAAGCGTATGGAAAATACTGCAAATACGAACAGTAATAGAAGAAGAATGACCTTAATGAACATAAGCATTTGCGAGTAATAGGATTCGTTGATCCTGTCTTTACTGAGATAATCGGCACTCCCCTTCTAATTGTCCAACACCTATCAATTCAGTTAAATATTATTAGGAAAAATTGAAATATAGTGATGTATAAACCAGCTAAAACACAATCAATTTTACTTAAAAATACGGCAATAAAATTGACACTAAGAAATTTTATCAAGTAAAAAATGTTTTATAAACCGTACTTTATGCACTTGAAACACTTAGACTCATCCAAAAAAAATGCTGCTCTTATTGAATAAGTCAATAAAAACAGCATCTAAATAAGCAATTAGTAAGGTCTCAATAGCCTCTTGCCCCACCATCTTCGCTCGAAGAATCAGCAGCTCCGGTGTAAAGTTTTTTGGAAGCATCGTAGGTGATTCCCATCAGCACACCAAGGTTCGTAGTTGGGGTAAGTGTATGTCCCATTTTCTCCAATGCTTCTCTGGTGTCTGGTGAAAGCAAATTTCGCTCATACAAAATGCGATCTGGCAACCATTGATGATGGATTTTCATTGCCTCAATAGCACGATCCACTCTCATATCGTAAGCTAGCACATTCAATACTGTCTGGAAAACAGTATTGATAATCGTTCTTCCTCCCGGACTGCCAATGACTAAGTAGGGTTTTCCGTCTTTTGCCACAATAGTCGGAGTCATGCTGGAGAGCATTCTCTTTTCTGGAGCTACCAAATTCGGATTAGAGCCGATTTGTCCTGTGGCGGTGGTTTCGCCAGGTACAGGATTAAAGTCGCCCATTTCATTGTTGAAGATAAAGCCCAACTTATCTGATCCCATCTTTACTCCATAAGAGTTTTCTAGGGTGTAAGTCATGGAAATGGCATTTCCGTCTTTATCGACTACAGAGAAATGGGTGGTATTATCACCTCCATAGGGGTGGCCAAATTGCGCAGGATCAGAGATCGAAGCTTTGGTCATATCAAGCGTTTCGAATCGCTTTTTTGCAAATTCCTTTGAAAGCAATCTATCCAAAGGCATATCAGGGTTAAAATCCGGATCCCCCAGATGTTCAGCTCGATCAGCGAAAGCTCTTCGCATTGCTTCAGCAACTAGATGAACATAGGCTGTGGAGTTGAACTCCACTTTAGCGATGTTCGCTTGCTCCATCAGATTCATCATCTCGATCAGTGCGACTCCGCCAGAACTTGGTGGAGGCATGGAGTAAATCTCATAGCCATTGAAGGTACCTTTTACGGGCTCACGCTCCACGGCTTCATATTTCTCCAAATCGGCTTTGGTGATAATTCCGCCGTTTGCCTTCATGTAATCTTCGATCTCCTGAGCTACCCAGCCTTTGTAAAAGCCATTTCTGCCATGTTTCTGGATCTCTTTTAATGTTTTTGCCAAAGCCGGCTGCTTCCAAGTTTCCCCGGGTTTGACGATTTTTCCATCTTTTCCTTTGAAATAATTCTGCATGATATCTTCAGATGGGTCACGATCCGTCATTCTCACAGCCGCATTGTAAAGCCCCCAAGACATGGTAAATCCTTTTTTGGCTAATTCTACAGCCGGTTTCACCAAATCAGCCCAAGGTAACTTACCATACTTCTGGTGCGCTTGGTACAGTCCGGCTACCGTTCCAGGAACGCCCACTGCCAAAAGTCCTTGATGGTTTGAGTTGTCTTTGATTTTACCGTTTTCATCCAAAAACATGGTTGGGCTAGCTGCCAATGGTGCTTTTTCACGAAAATCAAAGGTGGTCACATTTCCATCAGATTTCATAAAAACTATAAATCCGCCGCCGCCGATATTCCCGGCTTCAGGATGAGTTACTTCCAGGGCAAAAGCTGTTGCTACAGCAGCATCGATGGCATTTCCACCCTTTTTCAAAATATCAACTCCAACTTGGGAAGCTATGACGTGGTCCGAGACGACCATACCATTTTCAGCGTAGGTCTGGGAAAAGGACTTAAATGAAATAAATAAAAAGAGAAAGGCAATCTGTAAAGTTGTGAAGGTTGGTTTCATAGGAATAATGATGATTAACACTCAATATATTTCTCTTTCTTCAAAAAGTTCAAAAAATATGGAGGACAGATAGTCGAAAATTATGTAACAGCAAATTAATTCTATTGAGAAAGCGGAGAAGGCTCATTTTCATGCATTACTTCCGACAATATTATTAGCTGTAATTATTCAATATTTAGTATTTAATATAGGTCTAAGTCTACAAATCAGATATTTTATTGGAAAATAAGTTATATTTAGTCAAGTCATTTTTAGAATTAATAGAATAAATTGTTGGCTATGAAAACCTCAAAATTTCTTCCCAAACTCAATCACAAATCTTCTCTTTTCCTTTTTCTGGTAAGTTTCATTCTCATCCCAGAGACAGCATTTGCCAACACTTTTGAAGATAAGATCGCTGAGGTGGTCAGTTGGATTGCCCTGATAGTAGCACCAATTGTACTGATTACTGTTTTTCTCATGGTTCATGTTCTACCTGAAAAAATCGCAGAAAAAAGGAATCATCCTCAGGCAGAAGCCATCAAAACACTCTGTATTCTTTCCCTGTTTTTTGGTGGCCTTCTATGGCCTTTAGCTTGGCTTTGGACTTATTCTAAACCCGTCTTTTATAAAATGGCATATGGAACGGATAAAGGCGATTATCATGAAGAAACCATGGAAGATTTGAAGCAGGATAAAGCTCTCAAAGCAAGCAGTGAACGATCTCCAAAATCCTAATATTTTTAATCAATTTTCTTCTCAGAACCTAGTAAGTCATGGAAATATTATTGTTTCTGATATACAGCGGGATTGTCTGGCTGATTTTCTTCAAATACAAACTGCTTCCTTGGAACACTATTTCTCAGGTAATTGTAATTACAATTCCAGTAGTAGCCATCGCTATGCTGATCTTGCTTCTGAACATTTATGCGCCCAGCTCACACGATGTCCGTGTCATGAACTACACAGTAGAGATCGTGCCTACAGTTACCGGGCAAGTAGTAGAAGTCCCAGTTGAGCCCAATGAACATGTGAAAAAAGGAGATGTACTATTCAAAATCAATCCTGAGCCTTTTGAACTTAAAATCAAAAATCTGGAGGCTAAAATACCCATGCTGGAAGCCAAAGTAGTCAGCGCCCGTGCTTATGATAGGGAGTTGGAATCTCAGCTGACCTCCGCAAATAGCCAAATCCGTGTCATCCAATCCCAACTCGACCTGGCTATCAAACGATTGGAACAGACTAAAGCACTGGCAGAATCAGGTGCTGGATCCAAATTTGACTATGAACAAGCACAAACTAATCTGGCAAATTTTCAAGGACAAATAGCGGTTGCAGAAGCGAATAAATCACAGGTTTTGCAAAAAATGTCTGCTCAGTCATCAGACGGAGAACTTTCAGAAATAGCCCAAGCCAGATCCGCATTGGAGGAAGCCAAGGCACAAATAGCCCAGGCGGAATGGGATCTGAGCCAAACCACTTTTTATGCACCGGCAGATGGACGTGTCATCAATTTGCAGCTACGTCCCGGAGCTATGGCAGTACAGTTTCCGATTAAGCCTGTGATGAGTTTTGTAGAAGATGAGCAGTGGGTCACCGCGCTTTTCCACCAAAATGAACTACGCTATGTGGAGGATGGAAACGAGGCAGAAATCGCACTTAAAACCTATCCAAACCGGATCATTAAATGTGAAGTGGAGCATATTGTCTGGGCAAATGCCCAGGGGCAATTGACCGCAAGCGGGATGATTCCTGATACACAGCAGACAGAATTTCACGAAGGTAGATTTGCAGTTCGCCTGAAGATAGCTGAAGAGGATAAGGATCTTTTTCTAGCGTCTGGAGCGGTAGGACAAGGAGCAATTTATACCGAGCGTGGCAAAATCATCCATCTGGTTAGAAAAGTAATCCTGAGAGTAGGCACTAAAATGGATTGGCTAGTACTCAAACTCCATTAAACCATGCGAGCATTATCCAAACAACTCAAAACTTTTCTAATTTTTGCAACTGCTGCAGTTTTGCAGACCACTTGTGCCGTAAAAGCCCCAACCTCAAGCGAAGAGCTGCAGGAACAGGTTTTTGCCAATTTTATCCTGCCTTCCACCTGGCAATCCACTGCATTAAATAGTGCTGACTCCACCATCACGAGCAACTGGCTAAGTGATTTCAACGACCCTCAATTGGATTCTTTGGTACAGGAAGCATTGATTTACAATTACGATTTGAAAATCAGTTGTATTCGTATCGATCAGGCTATGGGATACGTGGAAATGGCCAAAGCAGCCCTGAGACCTGCCTTTTCAATCTTAGGCCGACAAAACACCAAACTGGGTGGTGATCTGGGTGGTGGGCTAAACGGTGCTATTCTTTCCGCTTCCTGGGAAATTGATCTCTGGGGAAAGCTAAGAAATGCCAGAAATGCTGAGGAGGCAAATTTGCTGGCTTTGGAGAGCGAAGTCTCTTTTGCTCATTTATCGCTAGCAGCACTGCTAGCGAAGTCATACTATTTGGCTACAGAAATTCATCTGGAAACTGAATTGGCAAAGGAGATGATACGAATCTCCGAAATGATGGTAGATGTTGCCACTAAAAGATTTGAAATCGGAATCGGGACAGAAATAGATTTGGTGGTATCTGAGGCGAATTTAAATAACCTCAAAGATGGTCTACTACAACTTGAACTTGCCTATGCCAATCAATTACGTGCAATGGAGATTCTTCTCGGAAGATACCCCGCTGCAGAAATCCAGATAAATGAAGAGTTGATCGAAATGTCCAATGCTATTCCTGCTGGAATACCCTTTCAGATTTTGGAACGGCGACCGGATGTGTTGGCAGCACTGCAGCGATTTAATTCTGCATTTTATCGTGTGGGCGAAGCGAAGGCAGCTCGATTGCCAAGACTTTCCTTAACTGGAGGATTTGGGGCTATCACTAGCCAGGTGGTAACTTTACGACCAGAATTTTCCAATCCCATCAGAAGTATAGGAGGCGAATTGTTTGCACCGACCTACCAGGGTGGAGCGTTGAAGGCAAATGTGGAAATCAGAAATTCCCAGCAAAAAGAAGCCGCAGAGATCTATGGCAGAACGGTGCTAAATGCGATAGGAGATGTGGAAAATGCCTTAGATGCAGTCGAAACAGTAGATGGAAGGGAGCAGTTTCTCGTGAATGCAGTGGCAAGTAATGAAAAGGCCTTTGAGCTGGAGCAACAACTATTCGAAGTCGGGAAAACAGATATGCGGGATGTGATTCGCCAGCAAATGGATCTGTATTCCACACAAATCAATCTGCTAAGGATCCGTAGTCAAAAGATTTCACAACGAATCGATCTTTATTTGGCTCTGGGTGGAAATATGTAAAGAGTTAGTCTTTACCCTGTCTCACTACGTTAAAGATTAATCAAATCATTGATAAATCCATCAATCAAACTTCATCCTCTGAATTCTAATCGCATTCAAAATCGCCAGCAAAGCCACTCCTACATCAGCGAAAACGGCAGCCCACATGGTCGCCATACCCAAAGCTCCCAATACCAAGACCAGCACTTTGATCCCAAAGGCAAATCCAATATTCTGCCAGACGATTTGCTTGGTCTTTTTCCCGATAGAAATAGCCATCGGAATCTTGCTCGGGTTATCGTCCTGAATCACCACATCAGCGGTTTCAATCGTAGCATCGCTCCCCAAGCCACCCATGGCAATTCCTACATCAGAGATAGCAACTACAGGAGCATCATTTACTCCATCTCCGATAAATGCAACTGTACCTTTTTGAGCTTTGATCTCCTTGACTTTTTCTACTTTGTCCTCAGGAAGTAGGTCTCCAAAAGAATTAGGAATACCCAGTTTGTCAGCCACAAACTTGACCACATTGCTTTTATCTCCACTTAGCATGGTGATCCCAACGCCAATAGATTTCAGTTGAGCTATGGTGTGCTGAGCATCATCTTTAATGCTATCTGCAATGGTCAAAAAGCCTGCAAATTTCCCACCATAGGCTATCGCCACCACCGTGTAAACAATGTTGGAAGGATCGATGGAGTGGGGAATCGAATACCTATCCATCAGCTTGAAATTACCTACAAGCAATTCCTTGCCTTCAACCTGAGCTCTCAAACCATGTCCAGAAATTTCCTCGACATTTTCCAAGACAATGCTTGAATCAATCTCACCCACGTGATTTTTAATCGCTGTGGCAATTGGATGGGAACTTTTACTTTCCAGCGCATTGGCAAAATGAAGTATCCTGGAATTTTCAAAATCAGGCTCCAAATGCACTTCCTGAACATTGAAAACGCCTTCAGTCATTGTACCTGTCTTGTCCATCACCACATTTTTGATCTCAGCGATGCTATCCAGGAAATTACTTCCTTTAAACAAAATGCCGTTTTTACTCGCTGCTCCAATTCCTCCAAAATACCCTAGCGGAATACTGATCACCAAGCCACAGGGACAAGAAATGACCAAGAAAATCAGTGCGCGATAAAGCCAATCGCTAAACTCATAATTGTCCACAAACAGGAAAGGCAAAAAGCAAATTCCAATCGCTAGAAAGACCACAATTGGCGTATAGATTTTGGCAAATTTTCGGATGAAAAGTTCCGTAGGAGCCTTTTGAGCAGTTGCATTTTGCACCAATTCCAAGATCCTCGAAAGCTTGCTATCCGTGTAAGCTGTGGTCACTTGCACTTGGGATACCGTATTCAGATTCACCATCCCTGCGAGGACAACTGCGCCTTTTTGCTTGGAATCCGGCTTGCTTTCACCGGTCAAAGCAGAGGTGTTGAATGAAGCTTTTTCCGACAAGAGTTCGCCATCCAAGCCAAGTTTTTCCCCAGCTTTTAGCTGAATGATATCGCCGATTTTTGCGCTGGCCGCTTTGATTGTTTTGGTAGAATTCCCTTCCAAAATCGTCACTTCATCAGGTCGCTGATCAAGCAAAGTCTTGATGTTGGTTTTGGCACGCGTGACTGCCATGGCTTGAAAAACCTCCCCAACAGAATAAAACAGCATCACTGCCACACCTTCTGGATATTCTCCAATCGCAAAAGCGCCAACTGTGGCGATTCCCATCAGTAGAAATTCAGAGAAAATATCACCTTTCAGAATGCTGCCCCAAGCTTCCTTCAACACAGGAAAACCAACAGGTAAATAGGCTACTAAATACCATCCAAAGCGAATCCATCCCTGGAACCAATCCTGTGGAAAAAGGTAATCAAACCCCAATCCAATCGACATCACAACAAATGAAAAAATAGCTGGCGCAAAGAATCTCAGCATGCTTTCGCCTTCAGGCGCAGCATGGTCATGGTCATGTCCATCCTCGGGAGAGTGACTTTTAGGATCAAGGTTTTCATCCTCTGTACAGCAGCAATCTTTATTTTTTAAATCCACGAATGCTCTTCGTTTAGTTTTGATTAATCAACTTCATTACCTCGTTGATTGGCAACTCTTGAACCACATGTCCGTCCTTTCCTTCCATAGTTTCTGCGGCAAACAAGGAATTAATAATCGCTTCTTCCGTGGCTTCAATCACAGCCATAAAAAGTGAGCTCATATCGTCATTTTGAATAAATTCAGCTTTTTCTAAAGTTTGAGAAGGCAATACGTATGGAATTCGAAGGCCCTCAGCAGTGCTGAATGCGATCACATAATCACCTGATCCGTTGGATGCAATACCACCGGTTTTAGCCAAGCCCATCATGGCGCGTTTTGCCATTCGTTCCAAATTCCTTTCTAACACAGGAGCATCAGTAGCCACTACTATCATGCAGCTTCCGTCTGATTTTTCCATAGCATCCCGAAATGGATATTTTCCCATTTTCTCGCCCACAGCAACTCCATCGATTTGCAGATTTCCTCCGAAATTAGTCTGGACTAAGATCCCGACCGTGTAGCCACCCAGACTTTCAGGGAGTTTACGAGAAGCCGTTCCTATTCCGCCTTTCCAGCCAAAGCAAACTGTCCCAGTTCCAGCTCCCACATTTCCTTCCTCGACTTTGCCAGATTCTGCTGACCGGATCGTTTGGATGACTTCCTCAGGAGAAATATGCATTCCGCGGATATCATTGAGATAGCCATCATTCGTTTCGCCCACCACGGCGTTTACGGACTGGGCGGTTTGATTTTGTTCCAAAGAATACCGAACGGCTCCTTCGATTCCAGCAGCCACACTTAGCGTATTGGTCAAAATAATGGGGGTTTCAATATTTCCCAGTTCCTGCACTTGGGTGACGCCAGCCAGCTTTCCAAAACCATTTCCCACATAAACCGCTGCAGGCACTTTTTGCTGAAAGAGATTCCCGCCATGCGGTAAAATGGCTGTTACTCCGGTACGGATATTTTCTCCTTCGATTTTGGTGAAATGCCCCACTTTCACTCCCGGCACATCGGTGATGGCATTCAGATTGCCCGTGGGCAAAATGCCAAAAATTATCCCTTTTTCCCGTGGTCTTTCTTGGGAAAATGCGGAAGAAGTGAGGAAAAAGCAAAGTACAAATAAGGTTTTGAGGTGTTGCATAGCCGGTAGTTTCCCGAATTTAAACTTTATGTCTTCACCAAAAAATAACCGAGGCTATCAATCACAGGAAAACTGCTTTTTAGGGTTTATTCTGGCTTTTTGAGAATATTATTATACCTATTTGTATGCAAAAATGGGATTGATCCGAGCATCTTATAAATTAGCATTTCGCTCAGAGGATAGTTGAGATTTAGACTTCGCGCAGTCTGACAGCGCTTCTGATCTCACATTCTTTGTATGAGATTGAATTTTAATGTAGTCTGGAAGGACACATACTTTGTAGTGTCCTCTGTGTTAATCTCAGTGCCTTATCTGCGGTTAAAAAAATCATTATGCTTAAAAAAGAACGATACGAAGCGGTCATCAAACATTTCAGGGAAAATATGCCAATTGCTGAAACTGAGCTTCAGTATGAAAATCCCTTTCAGCTCTTAGTCGCAGTGGTACTTTCAGCACAATGCACCGATAAGCGCATCAATATGGTGACACCGGCACTTTTCGAAAAGTTTCCTGGACCTGAGTTTCTGGCAGCTTCGAATTTTGATGAGCTATTTCCATACATCAAGACCGTTTCATATCCGAATAATAAGACCAAGCATTTGTTGGGCTTAGGCAAAATGCTGATCGAAGACTTTGGCGGAGAGGTTCCCGCTACCGTCCCTGAGTTGATCAAACTGCCCGGAGTAGGCCGAAAAACTGCGAATGTAATTACTTCAGTGGTGTGGAATCAACCGAATATGGCTGTGGATACTCACGTATTTCGAGTTTCAAAAAGACTGGGCTTAGTCTCCCAGACTGCCAAAACTCCGTTGGAAGTGGAAAAGCAACTCATCAGGCACATTCCCAAGGAATATGTACACATCGCACATCACTGGCTGATTTTGCATGGCCGGTATGTGTGCCTAGCACGAAAACCTAAATGCGAAGAATGTACCCTCACGCATTTGTGTAGGTACTTTGAGAAGCAAAACGGGAAAGTCACCAAAGTTCAAACTGGAAATTAATGTGCGGGATTCACCTGATCTGGGGCAAAGAGGCCAATAGAGAGGCAATGGAGAGCATGCTTCAGAATAGCAAGCATCGCGGACCTGACCAGCAGGAAAGCCTAAGTCCCTGGCCAGGGCTTTGGATTGGAGTAAATCGCCTGAAAATTCTGCACACGGGATCCGAAGCCGATCAGCCATTTTGGTCACCCGACAGCAGGTCTTTGCTTTTATGGAATGGTGAGCTTTATAATTTTCAGGAGCACAGAAATCTGCTTGTTCAGATGGGAATTACCCTTTCCACGCATTCCGATACAGAAGTGGTACTGCACATGATCCGGGTGTTTGGCACAAAGGCACTGGAAAAACTCCAGGGCATGTTTGCTTTTATTTATGTGGATTTGACCGAGAAATCTGTGCTTATCGCGAGGGATAGAAATGGAGAAAAACCTCTATTCTACGCTCAAAATCCAGATACGCTTATGGTTTCTTCCGAATCCCGCTCCATTCATAATCTGAAATCGAGCCCCTTGGACACCCGTCAATTTGAGTCCTATTTTTACCTCCGGGCTCCAGTATTGGGAAATTCATTTTACAAGGGAATCCATGAATGGAAACCCCAGCGATACAGTAAATTATCCAATCACTCGGCATTTCGATGGGATAATATTTCTTCAGCATCTAAACATAATACCGGGGTCACTTACCCCAATTTCAAAGAAACCCTGACCGACTCCATTCTCAATCAATTCCATGCTGATGTACCCGTAGGCATGCTGTTGAGCGGGGGTTCAGACAGCTCCCTGATTTACGCGATTTGGCAGCGGGAAACCGGTTCGCACTTGCCTTCATACACCATTCAGGTCGAATCCAAGTACAGAAAGAAATACGCTGATGGAGACTCCGCCAGCAGGTTTACCAAGCAATACCTGAGCAGTCATCATTTGGTAGAAATTGATCAGAGGACTTTCTGGGAAAACTGGGAAGATTACCTGAAATCTGTGGATCAGCCTATTGGTGATTCAGCAGGTTTTCTTTACTGGATGATAGGCAAAGAAGCCAAAAACACTGTCAAAGTTTTGGTTTCCGGTGCAGGAGCGGATGAGCTCTGGGGTGGATATCAAAGACATCAGGCTTTTGCCCTTTATCAGAATTATAAAAATCCTTTACTCCGGTTTCGGGGGATTTTGGGAAAACTACCCCTGGGTAGGAGCTACCAGAAGTTTTTTTCCGCCATAGAAACAGATCCACGCAAAACTTTCTTGAATTTCTCTGGATTGCGGGATATCCCGGCAGATCTAGCACAGGACTATGAGCGGATTTTCAATGCAAATCTACATGAATACAAGCAGATGCTGGACTTTGACCGACAGGTTTATCTGGTGCAGGATGTGCTGAAAATCCAGGACAATGCACTCATGGCACATAGCTTAGAAGGTCGATCTCCATATTTGGATGCAAGTATGCTGGCACTTTGGGAGCAGGTGCAGGATGAAAGTCTTTTGCGAGGCAAACTATGGATCAAGAAATACCTAGAAGAACTGGATTTGACTTGGGTAGCTCAGCGCAAAAAACTAGGCTTTGGACTGCCACTTCAGGAATGGTTTGCGGAAAATGGAGAATTTGCGAAGCGTATATTTTCTTCTCTCAAGAATTTCGAGAAGACCCATGGAGAGCACTTCCCTCCCGAAATGCGTACACTTTGCTCAAGGCCAGATCTTGGCACCAAACACCATTTCTTAACGCTTTACAATCTGTTTCTTCTCGCAGAATGGGTGAAATTGCAGAAGCTATGAGGATAATCTACATCCATCAGTATTTCAAAACCCCGACCGAAGGTGGAGCCGTGCGCTCTTATCACTTGGGGAAGGGATTGGTGGATGCCGGGCACGAAGTGGAAATGATCACTGGCGGCTCAAGAATCGGCTACGATCAGCGCTGGATAGATGGGATCAAAGTGCATTACTTGCCTGTGGCTTACGATCAGAAATTCGGTTTTTTTAAAAGAGCCTGGGCCTTTCTAAACTATGTACGCCAAGCCAAAAAACTGATCAAAAAACTTCCAAGGCCAGATTTGCTTTATGTGACTTCTACGCCGCTTACTACCGGTTTGCTTGTGCTATGGGCAAAAGAGCGCTTGGCTATTCCTTATATTTTTGAAGTTCGTGATCTCTGGCCGCAGGCACCGATAGAAGTTGGGGTGATTAAGAATCCGCTGTTGAAAAGCAGTTTGAAAAGCTTGGAGAAAAAGATATACCAGCGTGCCATGAGTTTGGTGGCACTTTCTCCGGGAATCGCAGATCACCTGAGGAAGGTCACTCCAAACCAGAAAATTCATTTAATTCCAAATTTCTCAGATTTGGATAGGTTTTTCCCTATAGAGAAAAGCCAATTTTCCCTTCAAAAATATGGATTGCAGAACTCCTTGACCATTGCCTATACCGGAGCATTGGGTAAAGTAAATGCCGTGGATGAACTGTTGACGCTTGCGGAATTGGCCAAACTCCGGGGTAAAAATTGGCAATTTCTCATTATGGGAGAAGGAAGTTACAAGTCAAAGCTCCAGGGTTTTGCTAGCGAAAAGTTACTCTCGAATGTGCGTTTTTTGCCCTTTGGGCCGAAGGATAAAGTAAATGAAGTGCTGGGTCTGGCGGATTTTGCCTGGATATCTTTTGCTCACTTGCCTGTTTTGAAAACAAATAGTCCGAATAAATTTTTTGATGCTTTGGCAGCCGGGAAAGCTATTTTGGTCAATCACAAAGGATGGGTGTATGACCTGGTGAAGACTCATGAGCTGGGGATTCCCTGCCTACCTGCCAAGATCGAAAAGAGTTTTGAGAAGCTGGAAGAACTGGATCAGACCCCAGAAGAACTTGTGAGAATGGGCCAAAATGCCAGAAAATTGGCGGAAAAATATTTCACCAAAGAGCTGGCTGTTTCCAGATTGATCCAATGCATAAACCCTAAACAAATCCCTCAAAGTTACTCAGACGAAAAGGATACTCTGAGCGCATAGATTAGGTCAATCAACTTTTATTTTAAGTATATACGCATTGATTTTCAGATGGTTAACTAACTATTTTTTTCCTGATCAACTTCATTTTTAAACATTTCCTCAGTTAGCTGGTTTCATTGATCCAACTTAATATTTAACCATAAACCAACTGACATGAAAAATCTTAAATTGAATGCTTGGCGATATTTTTCGCTGTTATTAGCGCTCGCCGTTACAGTAGGCTTTAGCTCCTGCGATGATGATGATGACGATGACATGATGCCAGATCCGGATGATATCGTAGATGTACTAGAGGATGATCCTAGTTTTACTACGCTATCAGCAGCTATAGAAGTAGCGGGATTAGAAGGGGCTTTGAGCGGAACTGGTCCATTTACAGTATTTGCGCCTAATGATGATGCTTTTGGAGATTTCTTGAGCGATAATGGATTAAGTGCAGATGATATTTTAGGAAATGCAAGTTTGGCAGATATTCTAAGTTATCACGTAGCAGCTGGTAGCGTAATGGCTGCAGATGTAAGTGCAGGTCCAGTGACTTCACTGACGGAAGATCCCTTTTACGTAAGCATAGACCCAAATAATGGAGTGTGGATCAATGGTAACACCCAGGTGATCGCTACTGATAAGATGGCGAGTAATGGTGTAATCCACACCTTGGATTATGTGATTACTGCTCCTACCCAGAGCATTGCAGAAATCGCTGTTGCAAGCACACAGGCTTCCACTCCTGAGTTCACCCAACTGGTGGCTGCTCTCACTAGAGCAGGTTTGGTAGATGCAGTTAGCGGTGGATTTGAGGATAACTTGACCGTATTTGCACCCACTGATGCTGCTTTTGAAGCACTATATGACGCACTGGGAGTTGATGGAGTCGATGACATCGATCTGGATTTGTTGACCGATGTATTGACTTATCATGTGGTTCCTGCAAGAGCATTCTCCCAAGACCTCAGAGATGGAGCCAGTCTTCCAACACTTTTGGAAGGTGAAAATCTAAGTGTAGACCTTCCTGGGTTGATGATTAATGATAGCAATCTAGTACCAAGCATGCTGAACATACACGCTACAAATGGTGTGATTCACGTCATAGATCAAGTAATTATTCCGGAGTAAATAATTAGGAAGGGGTTTAGTGTAAAAAAGCGAGTCTAACAATGGACTCGCTTTTTTTTATCAACTCTTCATTAGCTACCTACTGATTTGGCTTTCTAGGTCTATAACCCGATTCTCTAAAAATTTTCTCAGCATCCGGCTCCGCCATCAGTACATCCAAGGGAACATCTTGATTGAACTGATAGTCATCGACTATATTCCAGCCCAGCCATCTTCCCATTCTACCCGGAGCTTTGGTGCTGATCGCATCGGTAAAAGGTGCTTCCCCTATGTACTTTCGGATTTCAAAGGGATTGGTCTCATAAAGCAGCTCATTTTCAATGAAATGTGACCAAATAAACTCCTCATTGGCAAAGCTTTCTGCTATAGCCTCTGGGGTATAACCTATGATAAATTGATCTGAAGTACAAGGCATGATCGCCTTTGTAAAATGATACGATTTACCATAATAGATCATCTCAGCCAGAAGGGTATTATCGGCAGGGTTGGTTTCATTGAATCGTGCCGAAACTGCCAAAACGATCATGGGAACTATATATGGTTTGTCATAGCGCTCAGCCATATATCGTGGGAGTTCTGGCTGAAATGAATGCGTGGGAGGCAGAAAATAATCCAAACCGATTACGATCAACTCATCTGTCACCACCAGGTCAGAATTAAAGCCCGAAACAAAGGTATAGACCTTTGGAACCTGAAATTCAGGAAAGTAGTATTTAATGGCTTTAAATGCATTTTCTAATTCGTGCTCTACATCCGAAATATCCGGAAAACTACCTGCTACAGAATCGGCTAAAATCTGCATAGCCGAATCCTGATGAATGGCAAGAAGCTCGGAAGCTAAGGAATCCTGGCTTGGATAGAGGTCCATTTGTAGGTATTCCTTGGCAAATTCAGGATGGGCCTCAAGCAAATAATTAAACTCCTCCACGGATTTGGCACTAAAAAAATCCTGTTCCAACCTATCGATTTTGAGGGTCAGATCCTGGCCAAGAATATCGTCCGACAATTCACAGCTTTCTTCCTTTTTGCCGCAGGCGAAAGCTAAAATCAGTAAAAATGAAAAGTATAAGTATCGAGAGCTGTAAATGCGCATGAATGATTTTTTTGTAAAAATAGGAATAGAAATGGTAACAGGCTCAACGAAGTCTTGCATTCATATATTTGAGAAGTAAACCTAAAATTTTGGGCGCTGAGATCTAGTGTCAAAAAAGTTTAAAAGAATTAGTTCTGATTGGCTAAATCTATAAAAAAGGCGATTATGTTTGGTGATCAAATAGCCAAAAATTCCTAATTCATAGCTTTCAATCGTCCCCATTTCAGGGTTGGCCTTGAGAAGGTCTATTACATTGAAAGTTCTTAAAATAAAATTTCTAGTTGTCTTTTCCCCAAATTCATACTCTAGATAATTAGTAATTCTTCTAAAGCTATTACTTGCTCTTTTCGTCCATACTATTTCTCGAGCCATTTGGAGTATTCATTATAGAGCTGCTCGTGTTTAACCAAATTGTCATTATTATGACTTTCAATATAGCTAAGTAAAAGTTCTGATTTTTCATGGTTAGTTAGTCCTTGCATCAAACTCCCATCTTTCTTCTTGGTCAAATGAAGAAATAACTCGAAGTACGAGGCAATTAGATTCTCATCTTCTATTTCTTCAATTAGCTTATGAAACTCTTCTTTAACGGTCGTCATCCTAGTGTTAATTAGAAACTAAATATATGAAAATGAATTGATTGCTTTCACTGCCAACTCTGCAATAAATAAATTCCGGAACCTAAAATTATCTCTGAAAAAGATAAGTCCAAAGCCCAAATTTTTGAAAATCTCAAATTTCGAACCTCTAATTTCACATTATTCCCCTCTCACTGCTTTCAAAATCAAATCAAATACCTCTGTAGGCTGCATGGAATCTTGCCCCAGCAGATCTCCATCGGCTACCAAGAGCGGCTTATCCAAATCATCCTCGCTCAATCGTCCGTGAGCACCTTTTACCAAAGTCGCATCCAGCGGAATCACATCCATCAGGTATCTGAATCCTAGCTTTTTCTTCAGAACCTTTGACCCAACTGCGAGCATAGGAATTTTAATGTCCGGATTCAAAAATAGCTCAACGGGATCATAACCCGGTTTTTTGTGGATATCCACGCATCTGGCGTAATCCGGAGCTTTTGCATCGTCCAACCAGAAATAGTAAGTAAACCAAGACTCTTTATCTGCCATCACCACTAAATCTCCAGAACGCTCATGAGCTATATGATGCTTCTTTTTGCCTTCTTCATCCAGAACTAACTCCACTCCAGGTGTTTCCTCCAGCAGCTTTTTCACCTGAGGCAATAAGCTTAGCTCATTCACATGCACATGTGCTACTTGGTGATCAGCCACTGCGAAGACTTTCGAGGTTCCTGCATCTAATGTCTCTAACCCCTGCTCATCTTTTACCTGAATCCAACCCTGATTTCTGAAAATTCTATTCAAATGAACTGGTTTACTCACCGTGGTGATCGCGTACTCTGACAGCAATATTACCTGAGTTCCCTGCCTTTCGAAATAAGTAATTAAATCCTCTGCCAACTCATCCACCTCTTTCAAATACTTTCCGATTTTGTCAAAATCAATCCCATACTTCTGAAGTGAGTAATCCAAATGCGGGATGTAGATTAGGTTCAATGTTGGATTGTGCCATTCATCTACTTTTTTGGAAGCTTCAGCGATCCACTTGCTTGAAGCTATGTTGGCATTTGGTCCCCAGAAAGAGAATAGGGGAAATTGTCCTAATTCTTTCTGAAGTCGATCCCGCAGGTCCATTGGCTGGCTATGGCAATCGGGCTCCTTTCGGCCATCAGCTAGGTACAAAGGTCTAGGCGTAACGGCAAAATCCACAGAGGAGTACATATTGTACCACCAAAACATATTGGCTACAGTGAAATCAGCGTTCTCTTGTTTTAACCTTTCCCATACTTTGGGAGATTGAACCAGCTTGTTGGACTGCCTCCAAAACTTGATTTCACATTCGTCTTGGAAATACCAACCGTTCCCTACGATCCCATTATCACCGGGCCACTTTCCGGTCAAATACACAGATTGAGCAGAGCAAGTCACTGCAGGCAAAACAGGTTCTACTACTGCTCGTTTACCTTTTTCTATCCACTTTTTCAAAAATGGTGTATGCTCTCCAATTACTCGAGGGGAAAGTGCTACTATATCTAAGACGACTGTCTTTTTCATTTTAATTCAATTTTTCGATTACCCAAGCCAACTCTCTGGAGATGG